>CBIHNN010000041.1:0-42319 GCA_966211315.1 uncultured Micromonosporaceae bacterium
ACACAAGACCGGCGCGGAGACCCCCTGACGGTGGTGCCGGGCCGCCGAGCCCCGCGGCACCGCGGGGGGGGGGCAGGGCCCCCCCCCCCTGCCCCGACGGTCACCGGTGGAGGTCGCGCAGGATCCGCTGGGCCGCGTTGTGGCCGGCAGCGCCGATCACGCTGCCCGCCGGGTGGCAGCCCGCGGAACCCGCGTACAGGCCGTCCAGGCCGGTCGCGTAGGGCATGCGGTCGGTGAAGGAGACCGTGTTGTCGACGTGGTGGATGTGCCCGCCGGTGATGCCGAAGTGCTGCTCGATGCCCGGGGGTGTCAGTGGCATCGCGTCGACGACCAGCTCGGACGTGCCGGGGGCGTACCGGTCGCAGATGGACAGGAGGTCGTCGACGTAGCCGGGCAGGGCCGCGTCCCACGTCGTGCCCGTGGGGGCGTAGGGCACGGACTGGACGAACAGGGCCGCCGAGTGGTGGCCGTCGGGGTCCTGCAGGGACGGGTCGAGGGTGGTGTGGACGTACCACTCGATGGTGGGTTCCGCGGGCAGACGGCCCGCCTGGACGTCGGACCACATCTCGCGCAGCGCGGCCATCGGGGCGCCGGTGGTACCCGGCAGCAGGTGGATCGTCGAGCCGAACGGGCTCGGCGCGTCCGCGGGCAGGCACGCGAACCGCGGCAGGCCGGATAGCGCGAGGTTCACCTTGAGGGTCGTTCCGGGACGCTTGACGGCGGCCATCCGGTCGGTCAGCGCCGTCGGCAGCGCACCGTCGGGCACCAGATCCATGAGGGTGTACGGGTCACACGCCCCCAGAACCACCCGGGCGCGTACCTCCCGCCCGTCGGCGAGTACGACCCCCCCGACCTGGCCGTGGTCGACGATGACGGAGGCGACGGGGGCGTTGTCGACGATGCGGGCGCCCGCCTTACGGGCCGCCTGCGCGAACGTCCGGGACACGGTGCCCATGCCGCCTTCGGCGATCATCCACGTGCCGTCGCCGCCGGGCAGGCGGCACATGTTGTGCACGAGGAAGTTGTGGCCCGTACCCGGGTCGTCGGGGCCGGCGTTGAGGCCGGACAGGCCGTCGGTGACGGTGTACATGCTCATGAGAAGTTCGCTCTTGAAGCCGAACCGGGAGAGGTAGTCCACGACCGAGCCGTGGACGAGGTCGATGAAGGTCGACTGCAGCTGAGGCCGGATGTGCCGGTCGGCGATCTCCCCGACGGTGCCGGGCTCGTCGAGCCACGCAGGGGCGAGGTCGGCGCGCAGCGCCCCGATCTCGACCTGCATGGCCTCGTCGGCGGCCGCGTCCCGGCGGGAGAAGAAGCGTTCTATCTGGGCGCGCGTGTCGTCGCGATCACTGCCGAAGAGCAGGTACGGCCCGCCGGACGCCGGTGTGGGGAGGAAGTAATGCGGGTCGCGGCGCAGTACGGGGATGTCCACGTCGAGGGTGCGCAGCAGCTCGGGTGGCATGAGGCCGAGCAGGTACGACCCGGTGGACTGGCCGAGGCCGGGGACGCGGGGGAACGGGTGTTCGGTGCGGGTCGCGCCGCCGAGGGCAGCCGACGCCTCGAGAACGAGGACGCGCAAGCCGGTGCGGGCGAGCAGCACCGCGGAGACCAGCCCGTTGTGGCCGGCTCCGATGATCACCACGTCGGCTCGGTCGGGCAGCGCTGCGGGGCTCTGTTCGGTCATGGCGGGGAAGGATAGCGCGGGGGTTCGTCGAATGCTTCCCGTCATCGCGGCGACCAGGCGCTTCGCCTCGGCTTGGAAGCGCTGGGGTGAGGTGGGCGAACCCGGGCCGCGAGGGCAGGGAAGAATGGCGGTTGTGACTGGATCCCCGCGTGACGTCGTCCTGCTCGGGTCGACGGGTTCCATCGGTACGCAGGCGATCGACATCGTGCGGCGTCATCCCGACCGGTTCCGGGTGGTCGGCCTCGGGGCGGGTGGCGGGAACGTCGAGCTGCTCGCCAGGCAGGCACTCGAGCTCGGTGTCGACGTCGTCGGGGTGGCTCGCAGCTCGGTCGTACAGGATCTTCAGCTTGCGTTCTACGCTGCGGCGCAGCAGCGGGGATACGCCACCGGAGGCTTCCGGATCCCGAAGATCCTCGCCGGCCCGGACGCCATGATCGAGCTCGCCGAATGGCCCTGTGACGTCGTGCTGAACGGTGTCGTGGGCAGCCTCGGGCTTGCACCGACGCTGGGCGCACTGCGCGCCGGCCGTACTCTCGCCCTGGCCAACAAGGAGTCGCTGGTGGCCGGCGGGCCCCTGGTGAAGGCGGCGGTGACGCGGCCCGGGCAGATCGTGCCGGTCGATTCCGAGCACTCGGCCATCGCGCAGTGCCTTCGTGGGAGCGCCGCGGCGCAGGTACGGCGGCTGGTGCTGACGGCGAGCGGAGGTGCGTTCCGGGACCGGCGACGTGAGGAGTTGGCGAATGTCACACCCGAGGAGGCGCTGAAGCATCCGACGTGGGACATGGGGCCCGTCGTGACGATCAACTCGGCGACGCTGGTGAACAAGGGGCTCGAGGTGATCGAGGCCCACGAGTTGTTCGACGTGCCGTACGACGACATCGAGGTCATGGTGCATCCGCAGTCGGTGCTGCACTCGCTGGTCCAGTTCACGGACGGCTCGACGGTGGCGCAGGCCAGCCCGCCGGACATGCGGCTGCCGATCGCGCTGGCGCTGGGCTGGCCGGACCGGGTCCCGGACGCCGCTGCGGCGGTCGACTGGACACTCGCCCACACCTGGGAGCTTCGGCCGCTCGACCACGAGGCGTTCCCGGCGGTGCGGCTCGCGAAGGCGGCCGGGGAAAGGGGACATTGCGCGCCCGCGATCTACAACGCGGCGAACGAGGAGTGCGTCGCCGCATTCGCGGACGGGCGGCTACCGTTCCTGGGCATCGTGGAGACGCTGGAGCGGGTCCTCACAGCGGCCCCCGACTACCCGGAACCGGGTACCGTCGAGGAGGTGCTCGCCGCGGAGACCTGGGCGCGGGCCGAGGCCCGGGGCATGATCGCCGTGGTGGCGGGAGGAGCTTGATGCTGTACGCGCTCGGAGTGGCGGCGTTCGCGCTGGCCATCCTGATTTCGGTGAGCCTGCACGAGGCCGGTCACATGCTGACCGCCAAGCGTTTCGGCATGAAGGTGACGAAGTACTTCGTCGGGTTCGGCCCGACCGTGTTCTCGTTCCGGCGGGGGGAGACGGAGTACGGCCTCAAGGCCATCCCGCTCGGCGGCTTCTGCAAGATCGTCGGCATGACCCCGCAGGACGACGACGTCGATCCGGTGGACGAGCCGCGGGCGATGTGGCGCTTCCCGGTGTGGAAGCGGACGATCGTCATGTCCGCGGGCTCGATCACCCACTTCCTGCTGGCCGTCGTGGCGATGTGGTTCGCGGCGGTCTTCGTCGGCCTGCCCAACCCGGACTATCCCGTCACCGCGGCGGAGCAGCGCGCTCAGCCCCCCAGGATCGACGTCGGCGAGTGCGTGCCGATCGAGATCACCGCCGGTCGCCCGTGTGCCGTGGGTACGAACTCCGACGTGGCGGGACCGGCGTTCGCGGCCGGACTCACGTCGGGCGATGTGATCACCTCCGTGGGTGGTACGCCGGTTGCGACCTATGGGCAGCTCACCGACGTCATCCGCGCCTCGAAGCCCGGCCCGGTCGAATTCGGCTACACGCGCGACGGGCGGGCCGGTACGGCGACGGTGTCTCTGGTCGCCGGCAAGCGGGCGCCGATCGACGACCCGAAGGGCCCGGTGACCACCGTCGCCGTGGCCGGCATCGGCTGGGACGTGAGGAGCAAGCCCACCTCGGTCACGTACGGGCCGGTGGACGCGATCGGTGCGACGGCCGACTACACGGGCACGATGGTCGCCGGCACGTTCACGGCGTTCAAGAAGATCCCGGAGAAGGTCCCCGCGTTGTGGAACTCGATCACCGGCAGCGAACGGGATCCGGAGACGCCGATCAGCGTGGTCGGCGCGAGCCGTCTCGGCGGCGAGGCGATCGCGGCGGGCGTACCGCAGCTGTTCCTGATGATCTTCATCGCGCTGAACGTCTTCATCGGCATCTTCAACCTGCTGCCGCTGCTGCCGCTGGACGGCGGTCACATCGCGATCATCTGGTTCGAGCGGGCCCGTTCGTGGCTCTACGCACGACTCAAGAAGCCCGACCCGGGACGGGTGGACTACTTCAAACTGATGCCGCTGACGTACGCGGTGATCCTGATCGGTGGGGCGTTCACGCTGCTCACCGTGACGGCCGACATCATCAACCCGATCACCATCTTCGCCCGGTGAACCTGATGAACGGGCGGGCCCTCCGATGAACCCGAGCAAGGTGAGTTGACGTGACCGCGATCAGTCTGGGCATGCCTGCCGTTCCCCCTCCGGCGCTGGCGCCCCGCCGGCAGAGCCGCAGGCTCATGGTGGGTTCGGTACCCGTCGGCGGCGGCGCGCCGGTGAGCGTGCAGTCGATGACGACGACGCTGACGTCCGACGTCAACGCGACCCTGCAGCAGATCGCGGAGCTGACGGCGTCCGGCTGTCAGATCGTCCGGGTGGCGGTGCCGTCGCAGGACGACGTGGAGGCGCTGCCCGCGATCGCGAAGAAGTCGCAGATCCCGGTCATCGCGGACATTCACTTCCAGCCGAAGTACGTGTTCGCCGCGATCGACGCGGGCTGCGCGGCGGTCCGGGTGAACCCGGGCAACATCCGGCAGTTCGACGACAAGGTCAAGGAGATCGCCAGAGCGGCCTCCGGCGCGGGCATCCCGATCCGGATCGGGGTCAACGCGGGCTCCCTCGACAAGCGGCTGCTCGCCAGGTACGGCAAGCCGACCGCGGAGGCGTTGGTCGAGTCGGCGCTGTGGGAGTGCTCCCTCTTCGAGGAGCACGACTTCCGGGACATCAAGATCTCGGTGAAGCACAACGACCCGGTCGTGATGATCCGGGCGTACCGGTTGCTCGCCGAGAAGTGCGACTACCCGCTGCACCTCGGGGTGACCGAGGCCGGGCCGGCGTTCCAGGGGACGATCAAGTCGTCGGTGGCGTTCGGTGCGTTGCTGGCCGAGGGGATCGGCGACACGATTCGGGTGTCCCTGTCAGCGCCGCCGGTCGAGGAGATCAAGGTCGGCCAGGCGATCCTGGAGGCGCTGGGACTGCGCGAACGCGGCCTGGAGATCGTCTCCTGCCCGTCCTGCGGCCGTGCGCAGGTGGACGTCTACACGCTCGCCGAGCAGGTCACGGCGGCTCTGGAAGGTTTCCCGGTGCCGCTGCGGGTCGCCGTCATGGGCTGCGTCGTGAACGGCCCGGGAGAGGCGCGGGAGGCCGACCTGGGTGTGGCCTCGGGCAACGGCAAGGGCCAGATCTTCGTGAAGGGCGAGGTCATCAAGACCGTGCCCGAGTCCCAGATCGTGGAGACCCTCGTCGAGGAGGCGTTGCGGCTGGCCGACCAGATGGGCGCTGAGCTCCCGGACGAGCTGCGAGAACTGCTCCCGGGACCACAGATCACCGTCCACTGAGCGAGCGGGGCCTTCGGGCCCCGCTCCTTCGCGCGTTCACTCGCTCTCGGCGAGGATGGCGTACAGCTTGCGCTTGGTCTCGTTCAGGACCTCAAGGGCCTGGGCGCGCTGTTCCGGCGTGCCGTCGAAACCGACCTGCTTGAGAGCGCCCATGATGCCGATGGCCGCGTCGCGAAAGTCCTTCACCTGCGACATGGTCTCGTCGCCGTAGTCCTGCCACGGCGGATTCTGCGCGGCGGCCTCCGCCTCGGGGCGGCCCGCGTCAGTGAGCGTGAACCGTTTGCGCGACGTGCCGTCCTCGGCCTTGATGAGGCCCTCGTCTTCGAGCAGCTGCAGTGTCGGGTAGACGCTGCCGGGGCTCGGGCGCCAGATGCCGCCGGTGCGGCTCTCCAGCTCCTGGATCATTTCGTAGCCGTGCATGGGACGCTCGTGCAGCAGCGCCAGGACGGCGTTGCGGACGTTGGGGCGCCGGCCGCCGCGTCCTCGGTGGCCGCGGCCGGGGCCGTGCCCTGGGCCGCCACGGAATCCGCCGCGTTCGCCGTGGCCGCCGCCGAACCCGAAGCCGGGACCGAACGGGAAGCCGGGCGGGAAGCCGAAGTTGCGACCGCGGGCCTCGTGGAACTCTCGGAACACTCCTCGCATGACACTCCTCCATTCGTTGCCGATAGTTTGACGATATATCGGCAACACATCGTCGGCAAGTCTCGTGCCGAAGTCCGTATCCCACCCGCCATGGACGAGCCGGATCTGGCAGGCTGATACGCGTGTTGACAGTGCCGGTCCGCGCACTCGGCGAGACCGAACGCGCGGCGGTCGAGCAGATCCTCGACCTCGATCCCTACGCCGGTGCCCAGGTCGCCGAGCGGGTCGCCATGCACGGACTCAGCTGGTGGCGGGCCGACGGGCGCCTCTACGGGTACGGCAGCGGCCGCCGCATCGAGTCGATCTGCTGGTCCGGCGCCCACCTCGTGCCGGTCTGCGCGACCCCCTCCGCGGTGTCGGCGTACGCGGATCTGCTCGGTTCGAACGCGCGGAACTGCTCGTCGATCATCGGTCGCGCCGACGCCGTCCTCGCCCTGTGGGATCGGCTCGGCGGGTACTGGGGGCCGGCCCGGGACGTACGCCCGAACCAGCCGCTTCTGGTCACCGACGACGATCCCGCTCTCAAGCCCGACCCGGGCGTACGCCTGGTCCGGCCCGACGAGGTCGACCTGCTTTTCCCGGCGGCTGTCGCGATGTACACCGATGAGGTCGGTGTCTCGCCGCTCGCCGACGACGGCGGGCGCGGCTACCGGCGCCGGGTCGCCGAACTGGTGCGGGCCCGCCGCGCGTACGCGAAAATCGTCGATGGGCGGGTCGTGTTCAAGGCGGAGCTGGCGATCGTCACGAGGCACACCGCCCAGATTCAGGGCGTCTGGGTGGACCCGGAGTGGCGTGGCCGTGGGATCGCCTCGGCGGCCATGGCGTCCGTGGTGCACGACGCCCTGCGCCGGGTCGCGCCCAGCGTGAGCCTGTATGTCAACGACTACAACGTCCCCGCTCGGCGCGCGTACGCGAGCTGCGGGTTCCGGCCGGCGGGCACGTTCGCCACCGTCCTTTTCTGATGTGATTTTCATCTCCAGCCAGGCTTCTTTCTGCTTACCATCCGAGGCGGGGAGCGGGCTGAGGACTGGAGCGCCACCGTGGGTCGGATGGTCAAGCAGGTCACGGAGAACACCACGCACTACGTGTGGTATCCCGGCGACAGCAAGGAGTGGCAGCGGGCGGGGTACTCCACCCTTGGCGGTGCCCTTGCGTTCGGCCTGCTGTGGCTGTTCACCCGGGACCTGCTGCTCGCCGTCGTTGTCGGCACCTCGGTCACGGCCGGGATCACCGGGGTCAACTTCGGCCGGCGGGACGCCCGCTCCCTGATCCGCTTCGACAACCTCGATAACCGCGCCGCGCGTCGCGCGGCCTTCGGCCAGGGCGGTCGCGCCGCGTGGCGGGCCATCGTGCAGGGCTGCTACGGCGCGGGTGCGGCCGTCCTGATCGCGAACCTGCCCGCTGACGGGTTCGTCGCGAACTGGCTGCTGCCGATCCTCCCGGTCGTCGTCGGCACGGTCGCCCGCCAGGGCGGCATGGTGTACGAGCGCCTCGGCGCCTCCGCCTCGACGACCGGCCCGGCCGCGATCAAGGCCGACTAGAACGCGGGTTCACCGGCGTGTACCCGACTCCGGCACGCCGGTGGGCCGTGCGCGACCCGGTGCTCCGCGCGATTCCTGGATCGGCCCGAGTCAGGCGGTCGCCTGCCGGGGGTTCGGGAGGTCGTACGCGCCGGACGGTGGTTCGCCGCCGAGTTCCGCGATGCGCCGGTGGGCCGCCGCGAGGTGGTCCTCGAGGGAGACGATGCGGCCTGCGGCGACGAGCGGGAGCCCCTCGTCGAGGAGTTGGCGGACGCGCGCGGCGAGCTGGAGCTGGTGGCGGGAATATCGGCGGTGGCCACCGAGCGACCGTTGCGGCTCGATCAGGCCGATAGTGCCGAGGCTGCGCAGGAACGCCGGTGTCACACCGATCATGGTGGTGGCGCGGCCCATGGTGTACGCGGGAAAGTCGAAATCGTCGAGCGGGTGGGTCAACTCCGTCCTTTCTGAGGGGGAACAGCCGAACAGGGGCCTCGGGCGATGCTCGCCGAGGCCCCTGCATCAATCAGTGGTGGTCGACCGTTGTCGACCTTCAATGGCCGCTCACCGGACTGGCACCGGCGGTCGAGCCTTGGATGCGCTCAGCTGCGATCACCTCTTGTCGGGTAGGGGACGTGGGTTCTCTCCGCTGTGGTGAGGTATCTCGTCCTCCTTCGCAACCCTTGACGATGCCGATCAGGCGCGGACCGGCACTTCTGATGTTAGGCCGGTCACACCGAGATTTCTAGAGTCGCCGCTGAAGATTCTGGGTCCGTCGGCAGGAGGTCGGCGCAGTGACGCGGGGCGAGCGCCAGATGTGAGAGAGGTGACCGCGCCCCGCGCCGCTGCGAGCCGGACGTCCGTCGAGCTTCCGAGGGCCCGGCGCGCTCACACTCGTGGTCGGCGCGGCACGACGTCCGGAGACGAGTGTGCGTTGACGGCCGATCGGGAACAACGCATTTACCGGCGGATATCACGTGACGCATTGACCTTGTGACAGAGCGGGACGATCATCCACCTCAGAACGCGCGTCGAGGAGGCTGACCATGTCCACCGACGAACAACGCCTGGCGGAACTCGGCTACCAGCAAGAGTTGCACCGCCGGCTCTCCGGTTTCTCCAACTTCGCTGTCTCATTCTCGATCATCTCCATTCTCGCGGGCGCGATCACGTCGTACGGGATCGCCATGACCGCGGGCGGGCCGATCGCCATCACACTGGGCTGGCTCTTCGTCGGGATCATGGTCACCTTCGTGGCGCTCGCCATGGCGGAGGTCTGCTCGGCGTACCCGACCGCCGGGGCGCTCTACTGGTGGGCGTCGGCGCTGGCCAAACGCAACCGGGCCGCCTG
The DNA here is from genome assembly GCA_966211315.1 of uncultured Micromonosporaceae bacterium. Classification (GTDB taxonomy): domain Bacteria; phylum Actinomycetota; class Actinomycetes; order Mycobacteriales; family Micromonosporaceae; genus CBIHNN01. Next base: position 9,028 of record CBIHNN010000041.1, read on the forward strand.
GGCCTGGTTTATCGGCTGGTTCAACTTCCTCGGCGAGGTCGCCGTCACCGCCGCCATCGACTTCGGGGCGGCGATCACCACGTCGGCATTCCTCAGTCTGGTCTTCGACATGGAGGTCACCGCCGGACGGACGTTGCTGATCTTCCTTGCGATCATCGTGGCGCACGGGCTGCTCAACACGTTCGGCGTGAACCTCGTCCGATTGCTCTCCGACATCAGCGCGTGGTGGCACATCGTCGGCGTCGCTGTGATCGTCGCGGTACTCGCGATCGTGCCGGACCGGCACAAGCCGATCGCCGAGGTGTTCTTCGAGGTCCGTAACGAGACCGGGTTCACCTTCACCGGGGCGGTGGCGTACGCGGTGCTCATCGGGTTGCTGATGGCGCAGTACACGTACACCGGATACGACGCGAGCGCGCATGTGGCGGAGGAGACGCACGACGCCGCGCGGGCCGCACCCCGCGGGATCGTGATGTCGGTCGTCGTGTCCGTGATCGCGGGATTCGTCCTGCTCTTCGCGATCACCTGGTCCATCCAGGACTACGAGGCCGAACGCACGTCCCCGCTCGCGCTGCCACCCGCCCAGATCTTCATCGACGCGGCCGGCGACAACCTCGGCGCGTTCCTGCTGTTCATCTGCGTGGTCGCCCAGTTCTTCTGCGGCATGGCCTCGGTCACCGCCAACTCCCGGATGGCGTACGCGTTCGCCCGGGATGGGGCACTGCCCGGTTCGCGGCTGTGGAAGAAGGTCAACCCGCGCAGCGGCACCCCGACCAACTCGATCTGGCTCTGCGTCACGTGCTCCACCGTCCTGGTCCTGCCGAGCCTCTGGAACACCACCGCGTACGCCGCCGCGACCAGCATCGCCGTCATCGGCCTGTACATCGCGTACGTCGGGCCGGTGTTCCTGCGGCGGCGACTCGGTGCCGAGTTCCGCCACGGGCCGTGGCATCTCGGGCGGTCCAGCGCGGCGGTGGGCTGGATCGCGCTCGCCTGGGTGGCGATCATCTGCGTGCTGTTCGTCCTGCCCACGGCGGGCCCGATCACCGCGTCGAACTTCAACTACACGATCGTCGCGGTGCTGGTGGTCGTCGGGTTCGCCACGACGTGGTGGTTCGTCAGCGCGCGGAACTGGTTCACCGGGCCGAAGCCGAACCTCCTGGTCAAGGCGGCGCAGGGCGAGCCGACGATCCCGTCGCCGCGGGCGGCGGACCAGGAGGAGACCGAGGGGCCACGGACGCGTACCCCCTGATGCCGGGTGGGCGCCGCCCCGCCCCCCGCCCCCCGCGGTTTACCCCCCCCACCATGTGGGTAGAGATCAACCCAGAAACAACAAAACCACGACCTTTCGGTGGGGGCGGGGGGCGTCCGTGGTGGCCCCCGGGGGGACCGGTCCGGGAACCCAGTGAGGGGGGGTGGGGGCGGCCGGGCGCCGCGCCCACGTCGTTGACCACCGCGCAGATTGTCGGTAGAGATCAGCCATGAACCTCGAAGACCTCGACGTTGCGGTCGGCAACGGCAGCATCGACACCGTCCTGCTCGCCCTCGTCGACATGCAGGGGCGGTTGCAGGGCAAGCGGTTCCACGCGCGCCACTTCATGGACGAGGTCGTCGCCAACGGCAGCGAGGGCTGCGACTACCTGATGGCGGTCGACGTCGACATGAACACGGTCCAGGGGTACGCCTCGTCGTCCTGGTCCAGCGGGTACGGCGACCTGGCGATGGTCCCCGACTTCTCGACGTTGCGGCCCGTCCCGTGGCAGCCGGGCACCGCCCTGGTCCTCGCCGATCTGCCCGATGTGGTGGCGTCGCCGCGGCAGATCCTGCGCCGCCAGCTCGACCGTCTCGCCGACCACGGCCTGACCGCCTTCGCGGGTACGGAGCTGGAGTTCGTCCTCTACAAGAACTCGTACGAGGACGCCTGGAACCGCGGCTATCGCGACCTCACCCCGGCGAACCAGTACAATGTGGACTATTCCCTGCTCGGCACCGCCCGTGTCGAGCCGCTGCTGCGCCGCATCCGCAATGAGATGTACGGCGCCGGGCTGATCCCCGAGAGCGCGAAGGGCGAGTGCAACCTCGGCCAGCACGAGATCGCGTTCCGCTATGCCGACGCCCTGACCTGCGCCGACAACCACGTCATCTACAAGAACGGGGCCAAGGAGATCGCCGCCCAGGAGGGCATGGCACTCACGTTCATGGCCAAGCCGAACGCCCGCGAGGGCAACTCGTGCCACATTCACTTCTCGCTGCGCTCGTCCGACGGATCCTCGGCCATGCTCGGCGACGGCCCGGCACACCTCTCGCCGATCGGGCAGCAGGTCATCGCCGGGCTGCTCGCGACGATGCGGGAGTTCAGCGTGCTGTTCGCGCCGAACATCAACTCGTACAAGCGGTACCAGCCTGGATCGTTCGCGCCGACGGCGCTGCGATGGGGTGTCGACAACCGTACGTGCGCGCTGCGGATGGCCGGGCACGGGCAGGGCATGCGCGTCGAGAACCGGGTGCCGGGCGGGGACGTGAACCCGTACCTGGCGATCGCCGCCCTGATCGCGGGCGCGCTGCACGGGATCGAGTCCGGCCTCTCTCTCGAGGACGAGTTCCACGGCAACGCGTACGAGGACGCGTCGGCTCCGCGGGTTCCGGCGTCGCTGCGGGACGCGCTCGGGCTGTGGGAGACGTCCGGGGTCGGGGCGGCCGCGTTCGGGGAGCAGGTCGTCGCCCACTACGCGAACAACGCGAAGGTGGAGCTGGCAGCCTTCGACGCGGCCGTGACGGACTGGGAACTACGCCGAGGCTTCGAACGCCTGTGACCGCGATCTTGTGCGTCTTTTCCGACGTTCCGCGGATGGGCGCGCAAGATCCGTCTGACGGCGGGCATGATCGGCGCGAATGGCAGGGGGTTGGTGTGACGGGTGTCGTTAATCCCGCTACGGGTGGGGTGATCGGGGACGTGCCGGGAGCGGATCGCGCCGCCACCGATGCGGCGATCTCGGACGCGGCGGCGTCGTTCGATTCGTGGCGGCGGGTGGCACCGGGTGACCGGGCGCGCCTGCTGCGGCGGTTCGCCGCCGTCGTCGACGACCATCGTGAGGAGCTGGCGCACCTGGAGGTGCGCAACGCCGGGCACACCATCGGCAACGCACGATGGGAGGCGGGCAACGTCCGTGACGTGCTCGACTACTACGCGGGCGCGCCGGAACGGCTGACCGGGCGGCAGATCCCCGTCGCCGGGGGGCTCGACGTCACGTTCCATGAACCGCTCGGCGTCGTCGGCGTCATCGTCCCGTGGAACTTTCCCATGCCGATCGCCGGCTGGGGCTTCGCGCCCGCGCTCGCCGCCGGGAACACCGTCGTCCTCAAGCCCGCCGAGCTGACGCCGTTGACCGCGATCCGGCTGGGCCAGCTCGCGCTCGAGGCCGGACTGCCCGAGGGGGTTCTCACCGTCGTACCCGGAAAGGGGTCCGTCGTCGGGCATCGGTTCGTCACCCACCCGGCGGTGCGCAAGGTCTGCTTCACCGGTTCGACCGCGGTCGGCAAGGCCATCATGGCCGGCTGTGCCGACCAGGTGAAACGGGTGACCCTCGAACTGGGCGGCAAGAGCGCCACCATCGTCTTCGCCGACGCCGACCTGGAACACGCGGCCGTGACCACCCCGGGCTCGGTCTTCGACAACGCCGGCCAGGACTGCTGCGCACGCTCGCGGCTGCTCGTCCAGCGGTCGGTGTACGAGCGCTTCATGTCCCTGCTCGAACCCGCCGTCAGCGCGTTCCGGGTCGAGGACCCGGCCCTCGAGACCGCCCAGATGGGTCCGCTCATCTCCGCGGCCCAACGGTCGTCCGTCGCCTCCTACGTGGACGAGGCGGACGTCGCCTTCGCCGGCTCGGCGCCGGCCGGGGACGGGTTCTGGTACCCCCCGACCGTCCTGACTGCCGCCGACACCACCGACCGGCACTGGACCGAGGAGGTCTTCGGGCCGGTCCTGTCGGTGCTGCCGTTCGACGACGAGGCCGACGCGATCCGGCTCGCCAACGACACCCCGTACGGGCTGTCGGGCAGCATCTGGACCCGGGACGTCGGCCGGGCCATCCGGGTCGCCCGAGCGGTCGACTCCGGCAACCTGAGCGTCAACTCGCACTCGTCGGTCCGCTACTGGACCCCGTTCGGCGGCATGAAACAGTCCGGCCTGGGCCGCGAACTGGGCCCCGACGCGCCGGCCTCGTTCACCGATGTCAAGAACGTCTTCATCGCCACCGATTAGGAGTCAGTTCATGCGGTTGCAGGACAGGGTCGCCGTGATCACCGGAGCGGCCAGCGGCATCGGGCTGGCCACGGCCCGGCGGTTCGCGGCCGAGGGGGCGAAGGTGGTGTGCGTCGACCTCTCCGCCGAGGGGGCCGCGGCCGCCGCGAAGGAGGTCGGTGGTGAGGCGGTGACCGCCGACGTCTCCGACGAGGACCAGGTCCGCGCGCTCTTCGACGGTGTCGTGGAGCGGCACGGGCGGGTCGACATCGCGTTCAACAACGCGGGCATCTCGCCGCCCGACGACGACTCGATCCTCGTCACCGGCATCGACGCCTGGGAACGCGTCATCAGGGTCAACACGACCAGCGTCTTCTTCTGCTGCAAGTACGCCATCCCGCACATGCAGCGGCAGGGCAAGGGCTCGATCATCAACACCGCGTCGTTCGTGGCGCTGCTCGGCGCGGCGACCTCGCAGATCGCGTACACGGCGAGCAAGGGCGGCGTCCTCGCGATGACCCGCGAACTCGGTGTGCAGTTCGCCCGGGAGGGCATCCGGATCAACGCGCTGTGCCCCGGGCCGGTCGCCACGCCGCTGCTGATGGAACTGTTCGCCAAGGATCCCGAGCGGGCCGCCCGCCGCCTGGTGCACGTGCCCATGGGCCGGTTCGCGGAGCCGGCCGAGATCGCGGCCGCGGTCGCGTTCCTCGCCAGCGACGACGCCAGCTTCATGACGGCCTCGCAGTTCGTCGTCGACGGCGGCATCACGGGTGCGTATGTGACACCGCTGTGAGGTTTACCTCCCGCCGTCGCGGGGAACGGTTTCCCCCGTCACCCCGAACGGGTTGACAGGGTCGAATCCTCGTCGGTGCTGGGCGGTCACCGCGGTGCCGGCGGGACAGACGGGCCTGAGCGCGGCGACACCGCGGGACCTGTCCGGGTGCCGCCCGCGTTCATGTCCGCCGCCGAAACGCCGGGCTACGGTTGACGGATGCGACCGGTCATCGGGATCACCGCGTACACCGAGCCCGCCTCGTGGGGCGTGTGGCGGGAGGTGCCGATCACGCTGTTGCCGCACTCCTACGTCCACGCCGTGACAGAAGCGGGCGGCCGGGCCGTGGTCCTGCCGCCCGACGACCTCGACGCCGACGTGCTGGAGCGGCTCGACGGCCTGGTCCTGGCCGGCGGCGCCGACATCGACCCCGCGCTCTACGGCGCCGCACCCGAGCCGCTCACCGACCTGCGTCCCGACCGGGACGCCGGCGAGGTGACGCTGCTGCGCGCGGCCCTCGAACGCGACCTGCCGACACTCGGCGTGTGCCGCGGAATGCAGCTCATGGCCGCGGTGTACGGCGGCCGGCTGCACCAGCACCTGCCCGATGCGTTGGGGCACGACAAACACCGGCCGGGCCCCGGGATCTACGGCACCCACGCCGTGCGGTGGCGGCCCGGCAGCCGGATCGCCGCGCTGATGGGCGACGACACCGAGGTCAACACGTACCACCATCAAGGGGTCGCCGATCCCGGCGGGCTGACCGTCACCGGCTGGACCGACGACGGGCTGCCGGAGGCGGTGGAGGATCCGGCGAGGCGGTTCGTCCTCGGCGTGCAGTGGCATCCCGAGGTCGCCGGGGACCCGCGGACATTCCAGGCGCTCGTCGCCGCCTGCTGAGAACCCGTTGTCGCCCCCGCGCCGGAACCGGCACCATTGCGGGGCATGGGGAAACGGTAGGCGCGGCGCACAGCCGCCAGAGCATGGCGACAACCGGTGTCATGTGCCCGATCGTCCGATTTCGGATCATGGGTGCCACCGCCCCGGCGGTTCCGCCGGTACGCCGGAGTTAGGGTGGCGGCATGAGTGTTCGCGCCCCGCTCGCCCCCGGTAAGCAGACCGCCTGGCGGCCGGTGCCGCCGCATATCCCACGGCCCGAGTACGTCGGCAAGAAGTCGCCGAAGCCGTGGCGGGGCTCCCACGTGCAGACCCCGGAGACCATCGAGAAGATGCGGATCGCCGGGCGTCTGGCCGCGCAGGCCACCCAGCTCGCCGGTGAACACTGCAAGCCGGGCGTCACGACCGACGAGATCGACCGGGTGGTGCACGAGTTCCTCTGTGACCACGACGCGTACCCGTCGACGCTCGGATACAAGGGCTTCCCGAAGTCCTGCTGCACCTCGCTCAACGAGGTCATCTGTCACGGCATCCCGGACTCGACGGTGATCGAGGACGGCGACATCGTCAACGTCGACGTGACCGCGTTCATCGGTGGTGTGCACGGCGACACCGACGCCACGTTCTGCGTGGGGGAGGTCTCACAGGAGGCGCGCCTGCTGGTGGAGCGGACCCACGAGGCGATGATGCGGGGCATCCGCGCCTGCGCGCCCGGGCGGCAGATCAACGCGATCGGGCGGGTCATCGAGGCGTACGCGCGGCGGTTCGGGTACGGCGTGGTGCGCGACTTCACCGGGCACGGCATCGGGGAGACGTTCCACAGCGGCCTGTACGTGCCGCACTACGACAACCCGCAGCTCGACATGGTGATGGAACCGGGCATGACGTTCACCATCGAGCCGATGATCACTCTCGGCACCTATGACTACGACCTGTGGTCCGATGGCTGGACGGTCGTCACCAAGGATCGCAAGTGGACGGCGCAGTTCGAGCACACGGTCCTCGTCACCGAGGACGGGCACGAGATCCTGACCCTGCCGTGACGCACATCGAACCCCACCACGGGGACGTCTCGGGTGGCCGGCTGCGGGCTGCCACGTTCGGTGCGATGGACGGCCTCGTCACGAACATCGCCCTGATCGCCGGGGTCGGCGGCGGTGGCGTCAGCGCGCACACGATCGTCCTGACCGGCGTGGCCGGGCTCGTCGCGGGTGCCGTGTCGATGGGCATCGGCGAGTACACGAGTGTCCAGACACAGAATGAGCAGATCGCCGCCGAGCTGGCCAAGGAGCTACGCGAGCTGATCCGCAACCCGGACGCGGAGGCCGACGAACTGGCCGCGGCGTGGACGGCCCGCGGACTGCCGGCCGATCTGGCCCGGCAGGTGGCCGACGTCGTCAAACGCGACCCGCAGCAGGCGTTGCGGGTGCACGCACAGGAGGAACTGGGCGTCGTACCGGAGGAACTGCCCAGCGCGTGGACGGCGGCGACATCGTCGTTCGTCTGCTTCGCCCTGGGGGCGCTGCTGCCGCTGCTGCCGTACCTGTTCGGGTGGGCGAATTTCTGGCTCGCGCTCGCCGTCGGCGGGGCGGGGTTGTTCGCCGCGGGCGCCGTGGTCGCCAGGTTCACGCACCGGGCGTGGTGGATCAGCGGCGCTCGCCAGCTGCTGCTCGGAGCGGCCGCCGCGGGTATCACCTATGTGGTCGGAGCCTCGATCGGCGTCGGCGTCGCCTGACCGCGGGCCCGATCAGCCGAACAGGCTGTTGAGCGGCCCGTCCACCGGCTGCCCCCGCCCGGTCAGCTCCTCCGCCTGGCCTTTCAGGACAGCGGTGAGATCGGACATGTCGGCGGCGGCCATGCCGGTGCGCCGGACCGCGTCGGCGGTGTTGCGGAAGTAGGTGCGGCTGAGCAACCCGATCACCATCGCCGCATGCAGTCTGGCCTCGCCGATCAGCACCATGGCGGCGTCGGTGTCGTACCACTGGGCGAGCCGGGACGCGCGGGCGTGGGCGGTCGCGGCGCGGCACCACGCCTCGCGGGCCAGAAAGGAGAACTCCGGGGGGCGTGCTTCGGCGAGGCGGCCCAGGTGGGTGTCGCGCAGGGCCGGGAGCCAGGCCTGGGGGTCGTGGAACGGTCGTATCGTGACGTAACGGTCCGCGATCAGCGGCCAGGACGCCGTGAGGGTACGCGCCTGCCGGAGGTGGTCGTCGGCGGCGACGACGGTCAGGTCGACGAGGATCCCGTCGACGCGCCGCAGGACGGGGCGAGGTCCGGCGTCCCGGCGGTAGGTCACCACGACGAGGTTGACGTCGCTGCTGTCGGTGTCGTCGCCGTGGGCGAGCGATCCGTACGCGCCGATGGCGAGGATGTCGGCGGAGTGGCGGTGCTTGAGGACGTCGGCGATGCGTACGGCTAGATCCGACCGGGCGGTGTCGGGATACTCCTGCTGCGGCACGGCGTCATTGTGCGCCCCGTCACGCCACATGCAAACCGTGCCGGTTACGGCAGAACCCGCCACGCGGGCAGCGGGGCGGTCCGAACCGGTAGAAGGCCGTGGTGAGGGTCGCCAGGTAGCGCACCCGGGTGGCCCGCGGTCAGAGGAACGGTCATGACCTTCCCGGGAACGGAACCGTCGCCGGAGTCATCCCGGCGATCCGGCGCCAGCGGGTGGCGCGTACCGCCGCGTCGATGAGGGCGTCGACGGCCGAGCCACGGTCGGAGTCCCGGGTCGCGGGCAGCGCCGCCCGCCAGGTGGCCGCGATCCCCTCCTCGATCGTGACGGCCAGTTTCAGTGCGCTCGCCCGGTCGGTGACCGGGTACGGCAGCTGGTAGCCCGGTGGCGCCGCGGACGGGGTGACCTTGAGCGCGGCGAGTCGAAGGACGAGGGCGTCCCGCCGGGCCCGGTGGGTGGCCTCCGCCGTTCGTGCCTCGTCCTGTTCGGCGCCGTCCCTGAGCCGGACCCCGATCGGTCCGTACGCGTAGATGGCCGCCTCCTCGGCGGCGAGCGCGGCGGTGAGCGCACCGACCTGATCTGCCATCAGCGCAGCACCTCCGCGTGCGTGGCGCGGGCGGCGGCGATCGAGCCGACGAGCGTCGCCCGTTCGGCGGGGGCCTGGCGGCAGGCGGTGGACGCCTCCTTGGCGCCCTGGAGTTCGGCGTTGCGGAGGGTTTCGACGGCCTGTTTCTGGTCGGTGGTGTGCGATCCGCCGGGGCCGTCCGACGGAGGGACGCTGAACGGCGGGGCGCCCGACGTGACTGGTGCCGGGTCGAGGATCGCGGCGAGGGCGTCGGCGTGGGCCTGGTGGGCGTCCGCGAGGGGGGTGAGCCAGGCGGCGAGACCGGGCAGCGCGGTGATGACGCGGCGGTACTCGGCGGCCTGGGCGCGGGCGCTCTCGTAGAGGCCGAGGAGCTTGTCGGGAGCCGGGGGCGGGGGTGGGTCGCTGTCGAACAGCCCGCAGCCGGCGCCCGCGAGGGTCAGTCCGGCGGCGCCGGTCAGCAGGACACCGCGACGGGAGCTACGCACCGCGCCAGTCAACACCACCGGCGGGTTCCGGGTTCGCGCACATCCGGGTGACGGGTGTCCACGGTCGCCGCGTACTCCTGCGACGGTGATGCCGTGGTGACCGTCGCCCGCGTGGTGGCGACCGTCCCGGCGAGTGCGGCATACGCCTGCGCGCCCGTTCATGGCGCTCCTCGATCCGGTTCGCCGACGGGTTGGACGGCGGACACCCGCGGTGAGCTGCGCATGGCGCCGAATCGGAGCGGCGGGGAGTGAAGCCCGGCAGGGGCGCGTTACGCTCTGCTCAGCCGGTGGGTGCCATGTCCGCCGGTGAGTTGGCATGGTCGCCGCCCGTCCGGGCTCGGCCGCTCGATCGGCAGGGCTTGGGCAGAAGGGTTGACCCGATGACGCAGCGTGGTCGCGCCGGCGGAAAACCGTCGTCGCGCCGGCCCGCCGCCGCGCGGCGTGAAGGCGCCGCGCAGCCCCGTCAGACCATGGGGCCGCGTGTCGACCTGGCCGCGAGCCGGGACCGGTTGCGCCTGGTCGTGGAACCGGTGGTCACCGCCGCCGGGTACGACCTCGAGGATCTGAGTGTCTCCCGCGCCGGCCGCCGGCACGTGGTCCGGGTGCTCGTCGACGCCGAGGGCGGCGTCAACCTCGACGCGGTGGCTGAGGTGTCCCGCGCGATCTCCGCTGCGCTCGACGCGGCGGAGGAGGCCGGCGGTGAACTGCTCGCCGGCGAGTACCAGCTCGAGGTGGGTTCGCCCGGCGTCGACCGGCCACTCACGCTGCCCCGGCACTGGCGCCGCAACGTCGGCCGCCTGGTCACCGTGACCGTCGCCGGGGCAACGGTCACCGGCCGCGTCGTGGGCGCCGACGACGAGGGCGTCGTGCTCGACATCGACGGCGCCGAGCAGGAGACCGGGTACGCCGATCTGGGCCCGGGCCGCGTACAGATCGAGTTCAACCGGGTCGACGACATCGAGCTGGACGAGTCCGAGGACGACGAAGACGACGAAGACGAGGAGGACGAGCGGTGAACATCGACCTCGCGGCGCTGCGCGCGCTGGAGCGTGAACGGGAGATCCCGTTCGAGACCATCCTCGCGGCCATCGAGACCGCCTTGCTGACCGCGTACCGGCACACCGAGGGCGCGCAGAGCCACGCACGGGTGGAGATCGACCGCAAGACAGGTGCCGCCCTCGTCTACGCCCAGGAGCTGGACGACGACAACTCGGTGGCCCGCGAGTACGACGACACCCCGCACGACTTCGGCCGCATCGCGGCGATGACCGCCAAGCAGGTCATCCTGCAGCGGCTGCGCGAGGCCACCGACGAGGTTCACTTCGGTGAGTACGCCGGCCGTGACGGCGACCTCGTCACGGGGGTGGTGCAGGCGGACGCGGCGCGGGCCGAGAAGGGCCTCGTCATCGTCGATCTCGGCAAGCTCGAGGCGATTCTGCCGCAGTCCGAGCAGGTCCCGGGTGAGTCGTACGACCACGGGTCGCGGATCCGCTGTGTCGTCGTGCACGTCGCCAAGGGGATGCGCGGGCCGCAGATCACGCTGTCCCGTTCGCACCCGGCGCTGGTGAAGAAGCTGTTCGCCCTCGAGGTGCCGGAGATCGCCGACGGGACGGTCGAGATCGCCGCGATCGCCCGCGAGTCGGGTCACCGTACGAAGATCGCCGTACGATCGACGGCCTCCGGGGTGAACGCCAAGGGTGCCTGCATCGGGCCGATGGGCCAGCGGGTCCGGGCTGTGATGAGCGAGCTGCACGGTGAGAAGATCGACATCATCGACTGGTCCGATGACCCGGCGCACTTCGTGGGCAACGCGCTGTCGCCCGCCAAGGCGCTCCGGGTTGAGGTCGTCGACGCGGCGACCCGTACGGCCCGGGTGACCGTGCCGGACTTCCAGCTCTCCCTGGCGATCGGCCGGGAGGGCCAGAACGCCCGGCTCGCCGCCCGCCTCACCGGCTGGCGCATCGACATCCGGTCCGACACCGAGCCCGCTCAGAGTGCGTCACCCGCGGGTGGCCGGGCCGGTACTGATTCCGGGAACTGACCGCGCGGCGCGTGACGGCGCGACGGGGAGTAGACTTCCGTGGTGGTACGACGCGCAACGCCGGTACGCACCTGTGTCGGCTGTCGCAAGCGCGCGCCGGCCACCGAGTTGCTGCGGTTCGTCGCGGTGGGGCTCACGCTCCGCCCCGATCCGGGCCGCAGACTGCCGGGGCGGGGAGCACATCTGCATCCCGGTCCGGCTTGCTTCGCGCTGGCGGAGCGACGTCGGGCCTTCGGTCGGGCGTTGCGCCTCTCCGGGGTCCCCGACACCGGCCCGCTGGCCGAGCACGTCCGTACGGTCTCAACGCCGTACGGCGCCACCGATGGTGGGGCGTGGGAGCCCGACCTGACCGAGCAAGGTAGGACGACCGACATGAGCACACGATGAAGTCCCTGAAATGACCAGGCTTCTAGTGCACGAGTGAGGTCGCTGCGGGTGCTGCCCGCACGACCTCAAGAGTGAGGAGTGCAGTGGCAGGCAAGGCCCGCGTACACGAGCTTGCAAAAGAGCTCGGGGTCGAGAGCAAGACCGTACTCGCCAAGCTCAAGGAGATGGGCGAGTTCGTCAAATCCGCATCGAGCACCGTCGAGGCGCCTGTCGCCCGTCGGCTGCGCGACGGGTTCGCGGCGTCGACGGGTGGCGGTTCCGCCGCCCCTGCGGCGCCCTCGGTGACCCCGACTGAACCTCGGACCTCCGCACGGCCGGCGCCCCCGCGGCGTCCGTCCGCGCCGATGTCCCCAGCGGCGCCGACTCCCGGGCCTTCAGCCCGGCCGAAGGCTCCGCTTCCCGGCCCGCCGGCGCCGATCTCCAAGCCGGCGAGCGCTCACGACATCGAGGTGGCTGCCGCCGAGGCACGGGCCGCGGCCCTCAAGGTCGACCAGGAGAACGCCGTCAAGGCGGCGCGGGCGGCTCAGGCCGCTCAGGCCGCCCGCCCGGCCGAGACCCAGCGCCGGGAGCCCCCTGCCGACGGTCGTCCCGGTCCACGTCCAGGTCCGGGCATGGTGCCGCCGCGCCCGGGTACGCCCGCCGCGGGTCGTCCCGGTGCTCCGGCTGCGCCCGGTGCTCCGGGTACTCCCGGACGTCCGGGCCCGGGTGGCGGCGGTAACCGTCCCCCGGCGCGCGGTGCGGGCAACAACCCGTTCGGCATCTCGCAGGGCAGCGCCGGCCCCCGGCCGTCGCCGGCCGGCATGCCTCGGCCCAGCCAGGCGGGTATGCCGCCGCGGCCGAGCCCGGCGTCGATGCCTCCGCGGCCCAGTCCCGCCTCCATGCCGAACCGTCAGGCTCGTCCGGCTGGTCCGGGTGGCGGCGCGGGTCGTCCCGGTGGTCCGGGTGGCGGTCGTGGCGGTCCCGGTGGCGGCGGCGGTGGCTTCCGTCCGGGCGGCGCGGGCGGCGGCGGTGGTTACCGCGGCGGTGGCGGCGGCGGTGGCGCGGGCGGCGGCGGTGGTTACCGCGGCGGTCCCGGCGGCGGCGGCGGCGGTGCCCCTGGTGCCGGTGGCGGCTTCCGTCCAGGCGGTGGTGCCCCCGGCGGCGGTGCCCCGGGTCGTCCGGGTGGTGGCGGTCGCGGTCGTGGCGGCGGTGCCGCGGGTGCCTTCGGGCGTCCGGGTGGCCGGCCGACGCGTGGCCGCAAATCCAAGAAGCAGAGGCGTCAGGAGTTCGACAACCTGTCGGCCCCGCAGATGAGTTCGGGCGCGCCGCGCGGTCAGGGTCAGGAGATCCGGCTGTCGCGTGGTGCGTCGCTGTCCGACTTCGCCGACAAGATCAACGCTAACCCCGGCTCGCTCGTCCAGGAGATGTTCGGACTGGGCGAGATGGTCACCGCGACGCAGTCGTGTTCGGACGACACGCTGTTGTTGCTCGGTGAGCACCTGGGCTTCGACGTCAAAATCGTCAGTCCGGAGGATGAGGACCGCGAGCTGCTGTCGCGGTTCAACATCGACCTCGACGCCGAGGTCGCAGAGGATCGTCTCGTCACCCGGCCGCCGGTCGTGACCGTCATGGGTCACGTCGACCACGGTAAGACGAAGCTGCTCGACGCGATCCGTAAGACCAACGTGGTGGCCGGCGAGGCGGGAGGCATCACCCAGCACATCGGTGCCTACCAGGTCGTCGTCCCACACCAGGGCGAGGACCGCGCGATCACCTTCATCGACACCCCGGGCCACGAGGCGTTCACCGCCATGCGTGCCCGTGGTGCCCAGGTGACGGACATCGTGATCCTCGTGGTTGCGGCCGACGACGGCGTCATGCCGCAGACGGTCGAGGCGTTGAACCACGCCAAGGCGGCCGACGTGCCGATCGTGGTCGCGGTGAACAAGGTCGACAAGCCGGACGCCAACCCGGACAAGGTCCGCCAGCAGCTGACGGACTACGGCCTGCTCGCTGAGGAGTACGGCGGCGACACGATGTTCGTCAACGTGGCGGCCAAGCCGGGTCTCGGCATCGACGAGCTGCTCGAGGCCGTCCTGCTGACCGCCGACGCATCGCTGGAGCTGACCGCTCCGGTCGACGGGCCGGCGCAGGGCGTCGCGGTCGAGGCGCACCTCGACAAGGGCCGCGGTGCGGTCGCGACCGTTCTGGTCCAGAAGGGCACGCTGCGGGCCGGCGACTCGATCGTGGCGGGCGGCGCGCACGGCCGCGTCCGCGCCATGCTCGACGAGCACGGCAACCAGGTTCCCGAGGCGGGTCCGGCGCGTCCGGTCCTCGTACTCGGCCTGACCTCGGTCCCGAGCGCGGGGGACACGTTCCTCGCCGCAGAGGACGACCGGACGGTGCGGCAGATCGCCGAGCTGCGGCAGGCCCGCCGCCGGGCGGCCAGCTTCGCCAACTCGGGCACCAAGGCGACGCTCGAGACGCTCCTGGATCAGCTCAAGGAGGGCGAGAAGGCTTCGCTCACCCTGGTGCTCAAGGGTGACGGATCGGGTTCGGTCGAGGCCCTCGAGGACGCGCTGTTCAAGATCGAGATTCCGGACGAGGTGCAGCTCAAGGTCATCCACCGCGGCGTCGGTGCGATCACCGAGAGCGACGTCAACCTGGCGAGCGCCTCCTCGGACTCGATCGCCACGATCATCGGCTTCAACGTCCGGGCCTCGAACAAGGTCAAGGAGATGGCCGACCGCGCCGGCGTGGAGATCCGCTACTACAGCGTGATCTATCAGGCCATCGAGGAGATCGAGGCGGCGCTCAAGGGCCTGCTCAAGCCGGAGTACGAAGAGGTCGAGCTCGGTACGGCGGAGATCCGCGAGGTGTTCCGCTCGTCGAAGATCGGTCTCATCGCCGGCTGTCTGGTCCGGTCGGGTCTACTCCGCCGCAACGCCAAGGCGCGCATCCTGCGCGAGGGCACCGTGGTGGCGGAGAACGTCACGATCAGCTCGCTGAAGCGGTTCAAGGACGACGCCACCGAGGTCCGCGAGGGCTTCGAGTGTGGTCTGACCTTCGGCGGCTTCGGTTCCCCGCAGGTCGGGGACATCATCGAGACGTTCGAGATGCGCGAGAAGCCGCGCGCATAGCATCCGCGAAGCAAGGACGGCCCGGGACCTCGGTTCCGGGCCGTTCCGCGTGGAAGGGGAGAATCCCCCCATGGTCCGGTACGCCCTGCTCCTCGCCCCGTCCGCCAATCACGTCTACGCCGGTCAGGCGGGCGCGCTGTCCCGCGCCGAGCTGGCGATCTTCGGGACTGCCCTTGACGCGTCGCTGAGCGACGTCGACGAGGCCACCGTCGCGGGCGTCGGGTACCTCGTCTTCGACGCACCGGAGGCGCTGGGGCCGCGCGACATCGCGTACGTGTCGAACCTGTCGGCGGCGTACGCGCTGTTCGAGGTGGTCGGGGACGACCTGCTGCGGCCGGTGCCGTTGACCCCGCTGGCCCGGTACGACACGGACCTGATCACCATCCCGAAGTACGCCGGCAAGACGAACGACCAGTTCACCCGGCTCCTGCTCAACGTCACCGTGCTGGCGAGCGCGTCGGCTCCCCGGATGCTCGACGGCAAGATCGTCGTCGGCGACCCTATGTGCGGCCGGGGTACAACCCTCAACCAGGCGCTGATGTACGGATACGACGGTGTCGGCATCGAGATCGACGGCAAGGATGTCGAGATCTATTCGTCGTTTCTGAAGACCTGGCTCAAGCGCAAGCGGCTCAAGCACACCACGTCGTTCCACCCGGTACGCCGGGAGAAGCGCACCGTGGCCCGCCGCCTCGAGGTCACGGTGGCCGCCAGCAGGGAGGACCACAAGGCCGGCGCCACCCAGCAGCTCGTGGTGCTGCACGCCGACACCCTGCACGCCGACGAGTTCCTGCGCGCCGCGACGGTGGACGTGATCGTCACGGATGCGCCGTACGGGGTGGCGCACGGAAGCCACGGGGGTGAGCGCGGAGTGTCCCGGCGACCGGCGGAGCTGTTGAGGGGCGGGGTGCCCCAGTGGGAGCGGCTGCTGCGCCCGGGCGGCGCGCTGGGGCTGTCGTTCAACACCCGGGTGTCACCGCGCGAGGAGGTGACGGAGATCCTCGTCGGTTCGGGCCTGGAGGTGGTGGAGGAGCCGGGCTACGACGGGCTGCTGCACCGCGTCGACCAGACCGTCGAGCGAGACGTCGTCGTGGCCCGGAAACCGGGCTGAAGGATCGATTCGGGACGCGTACTGTCGTCGGTCGTGTATACAGCGACTGCGGTCTTCGACGTCCTGCTGCCCGGCGATTCGCGCTCGCTGAAGGCGAAGCGTTCCTATGTCCGCCCGGTCGTCGCCGCCCTGCGGCGGTTCGAGGTGTCGGCCGCCGAGGTGGGTGACCAGGACGTGCACGGGCGGGCCCAGCTCGGGGTGGCGGTGGTCGCCGCCGAGCCGGGCCACGCGAACGAGGTCCTCGACCACTGCGAGCGGCTCGTCGCGGGTCGGCCGGAGCTCGAACTACTTTCGGTCAAGCGCCGGTTGCGCGGGGACGACGACTGACCGCTGCTGATTCGGCCGTGCGGTCCACGGGTAGGGTTTCAGAAGTTGGTCTCCAGCGGTCCTGACCGGTGACGGTCGCCGGGCCGCATGAGTCGCGGAGGTGGTCGACATGTCGGACCCTGCACGGGTACGCAAGCACGCGGAGCGCGTGCGGGAGCTCGTCGCTTCGTTGGTGCGTCAGATCAAGGATCCCCGTTTGGGGATGGTCACGATCACCGACACCCGGATCACCGCCGACCTTCGTGAGGCCACGGTCTTCTATACGGTCCTCGGCGACTCCGCCGCGCAGGCCGGTACCGCCGCCGCCCTGGTGAGCGCCACCGGGATGCTGCGCGGCCCGGTCGGGCGTGCCCTCGGCCTGCGGCACTCGCCGAGCCTCACGTTCGTCCTGGACAACGTGCAGGACCAGGCGAAGCACCTGGACGACCTGCTGGCTGTGGCCCGCAACCGGGACGCCGAGGTGCAGCGGATCGCCGCCGGAGCCCAGTACGCGGGCGAGCCGCAGCCGTACCGGGTGGACGAGGACGAGGACGCGGGGGAGTCCGTGGGCGCGGGCGAGGACCAGCGGTGACCGATGGCCTCGCCGGCCCGGTGGTGGCCGAGCTGTCCCCACCGGCCGTCGGAGGCCGACCTACGGCGGTCGGCCCGCTCGGGCCCGCGGAGAACGAGTGGGCCGCGGCCGTCGACGCTGTACGGCGGTACGCGCCGGACGGCCGCGTCCTGCTGGTGTGCCACGTCAACCCGGACGGTGACGCCCTGGGCAGCATGCTCGGCTTCGCGCTGGGGCTGCGCCGGATGGGCGTCCGTACGCTGCAGGCCACTTTTCCGGGCGGGACCGCCGTGCCGCAGCCCTACCGGACGCTGCCCGGGATCGACCTGCTCGTACCGGAGGCTGAGGCGGATCCCGCGCCGGACCTGCTGATGACGTTCGACGCGGCTGGGGAGTCGCGGCTGGGCGGCCTCATCGACCGGTTCGGCACGGCCGGAACGTCGGTTGTGCTCGACCATCACGCGTCGAACACCCGGTTCGGTGGCGTCAACCTGGTCGACCCGCAGGCAGCGGCCACGTCGGCGCTGGTCGAGGAGCTGCTTGTGCGCCTGGACGTGCCGCTCGACGCCGAGATCGCCGAGTGCCTGTACGTGGCGCTGGCGACCGACACGGGTTCCTTTCGATTCGACCTGACCACGCCGGCGGTGCATGAGATGGCCGCACGGCTCCTGCGTACTGGCATCAGCCCCTCGGACATCTCCCGGCGGATCTTCGACACCCGCCCGTTCGGCGCGGTACGGCTCTTCGCCGACGTGATGACCCGGGTTGTCCTCGAACCGGATGTCGCCGGCGGCCTCGGCCTGGTCTGGACGTACGCCACCCTCGCCGACCTGGCCACCCACGATCAGCCCGCGTACGTACTGGATGCGCTCATCGACCCGGTGCGCTGCACGGCGGAGGCGGAGATCGCCTGCGTGCTGAAGCAGACCGGTGACGCCGAGTGGGCTGTGTCGCTGCGCAGCAAGGGTGCGCGGGACGTCAGCGCCGTCGCGGTGGCCCTCGGTGGCGGCGGCCACCGCCTCGCCGCGGGCTTCACGGGTCGCGGCTCGGCGGCCGACGTGGCGGCCACGATCCGGGCGGAACTGAACCGCAGCTAGCTGCACAGTCGAAGACGAAGCCCCGGCCGCGAGTGCGGACCGGGGCTTCCGTCGTTTGTACGGGCGAGCATCCCGATACGCGGGATGAGTCAGCATCGCCGAAAACTGAACGATAGTTTGAGTGAACGGTGATTTGGTTTTGCCGCCCTCCAGGGTCCGACCCCGACCCGGGCCGCGCATCTCGGCCACTGTTTCCCGGCAACCCCGGGCAGGCCGCAGCGAGCGCCAACCGATTCGATCTGCGTATCCGTCTGCACCCTGGAAGGACTGAGATCATGGCTGCCAAGCCGAAGCCCGAGAACGCCGACGAGGCCCGCGAGCAGGCTCGCCGCGCCCTGCAGACCTCCATGGACACCCGCCAGTAGGGAATCGCATCCGTAATGAATCGCCTCCCTAGGCGGGCCTTACCGCGCGGGCCAGGACGACGCCATGGGCGTCGATCGAGCCGCACCGGCCCGGATCGTCGTGCTCGCCTGGGCCGCTTTGTTCGTCCTCGCCCGCCGCCTGGCGGGCGTACGCCACCCACACCGGCCCGGCGGCGTGTGGGCGCGACTCGGGCTGCTCACGCTGATCCGGCTCGTCGCCGCGATGTGGCGGTGGGGGCCGGGGCGGTGGGCCGTCGTCGGCGCCGTCCCCGCCTGATGGCAGGCTTGCGGCGTGGACGGGCTCATCGTGGTGGACAAGCCGGGCGGCATGACGTCGCACGACGTCGTGGCGCGGGTGCGGCGGCTGGCGCGGACCCGCCGGGTCGGGCACGGCGGCACGCTCGATCCGATGGCGACCGGCGTTCTGATCATCGGCGTCAACCGGGCGACGCGGCTGCTCACCTACGTGATCGGAACCCGCAAGCGGTACCTCGGCACGATCCGGCTCGGGCAGACCACCATCACCGACGACGCCGAGGGTGACGTCACGGCGACCGTGGACGCGTCCGCCGTGACCGATGAGGAGATCCGCGCGGGGCTTGCGGCGCAGACCGGCGAGATCGACCAGGTGCCCAGCTTGGTCAGCGCGATCAAGATCAAGGGGGAGCGGGCGTACAAGCGCGTCCGTGACGGCGAGGCCGTCGAGCTCGCGGCCCGCAGAATCACGGTGTACGCGCTCGGCGTGCTCGCCGTCCGCAGGAGCGGCTCGTTCGTCGACGTCGACGTGGACGTGAGCTGCTCGTCCGGCACGTACATCCGGGCCATCGCCCGGGATCTGGGTGCGGGCCTGGGCGTCGGCGGGCATCTGACGGCGCTGCGGCGTACCGCGGTGGGCGGATTCCCGCTGGCCGAGGCCGTGACGCTGGACGAGCTGGAGCAACGCGCCCCGGACGTGGTGAGCCTGGGGCTGGCCGAGGCGGCCCGGCGGGCGTTCCCCGTACGGCATGCCACCGCGGACGAGGCGAAGGTGCTGTCGCACGGCGGTCCCCTGGCGGCGGTGGGCATCGCGGGCCCGTACGCCGTACTCGGCCCGGCAGGTGACCTGCTCGCGGTCGTCAGCGAGCGGGAGGGCAGGGCTCGGGCGGAAATCGTTCTCGCTCCCGCCTAGGCTGACGGTCATGGAGCGGTGGCGGGGACTTGAGGCGGTGCCGGGTGGGTTCGGACGGTGCGTCGTCACCATCGGCGTGTTCGACGGGGTGCACCGCGGGCACCAGGTGACCATCGGCCAGGCTGTGAAGCGCGCCCGGGAGCTCGGCCTGAAGTCGGTGGTGGTCACGTTCGACCCGCATCCGTCCGAGGTGGTCCGGCCCGGGTCGCACCCCGCCGTGCTGACGGAGCCGGTGCGCAAGGCGGAGCTCATCGAGCAGTTGGACGTGGACGCGCTCTGTGTCATCCCGTTCACTCAGGAGTTCTCCCGGCTGCCGGCCGAGGCGTTCGTGCACGACGTGCTCGTCGAGCGGCTGCACGCGGCCGAGGTGGTGGTCGGGTCGAACTTCCGGTTCGGGCACCGGGCGGCGGGCGACATCGTGCTGCTCGAGCGGCTCGGCCGTACCTTCGGCTTCGCGGTGGAGCAACCACCCCTGGTCGCCGAGGGGGACACGGTGTTCTCCTCGACGTACATCCGGGCCTGTGTCGACGCCGGGGACGTGCGGGCCGCGGCGGCCGCCCTCGGCCGGCCGCACGGGCTCTCCGGCGTGATCGTGCGTGGTGACCAGCGTGGCCGCGAGATCGGTTTCCCCACCGCGAACGTGATGGTTCACCGCTACGCGGCCGTGCCGGACGACGGCGTGTACGCGGCCTGGTTCGTCCGCGGCGGCGGCGCCGAGCCGCTGCCCGCGGCGGTGTCGATCGGTACGAACCCAACCTTCTCCGGTCGGGAACGGCGGGTCGAGGCGTTCATCCTCGACTTCGCGGGCTCGCTGTACGGCGAGCGCGTCCGCCTGGACTTCGTCGCCCACCTGCGCGAGATGCGCAGCTACGACGGCGTCGAGCCGCTGGTCGCGCAGATCACCGAGGACGTCGCTCAGACTCGGGGGGTGCTGGGCCTGCCCGAGCCGGGCCTGCCCGAGCCGGGCCTGGCGGGGGAATGACGGCGGGCACTGGTAGGGTTGCTCTGATGTCGGTTCGACCGACGACGGACTCGCCTGCCTGCACGACGCCGCGGGCGCGAGGTGCCGGGATTATTCATCACCAGTAGGGCATGGGAGATCATGGCGCTCGACGCTGAAACCAAGACCAGAATCATGACCGAGTACGCGAACGCCGAGGGTGACACCGGTTCCCCCGAGGTTCAGGTCGCGATGCTCACCAAGCGGATCGCCGACCTGACCGAGCACCTCAAGCAGCACAAGCACGACCACCACAGCCGTCGTGGTCTGCTCCTGCTCGTGGGTCGCCGTCGCCGGCTCCTCAACTACGTCCAGAAGAAGGACATCGCCCGCTACCGTGCGCTGATTGAGCGCCTGGGCCTGCGTCGATGACGTAAGAAGAGGGGGGTGGCTGCGGCCGCTCCCCTCTTCTGCACCACACAACAGAACGGACCCGCGCGACCCAGGGCGTCAGCGCACCGGTCCTCGGTAGTGGTTCCCGGGCCCAGCTGAATCTCAGCGGCATTCCCGGGTACTTCGATCGAAGACCGGCGGCCCTGCGCATGAGACGGGCGCCAGCGGTTCCACGATCGAAGGAGCACCACAACACATGACACTCGGTAACGAGTCACGTACCGCAGTGATCGACAACGGGGCTTTCGGCACCCGGGAGATCACCTTCTCCACCGGCAAGCTGGCCCGCCAGGCCGCCGGTTCGGTCGTCGCCCAGCTGGGCGAGACCGTCGTCCTTTCCGCCACCACGGCCGGCAAGCAGCCGAAGGACCACTTCGACTTCTTCCCGCTCACGGTCGACGTCGAGGAGCGGATGTACGCCGCGGGACGCATCCCCGGCTCGTTCTTCCGCCGTGAGGGCCGCCCCAGCGAGGACGCCATCCTCACCTGCCGGCTCATCGACCGGCCGCTGCGCCCGTCGTTCACCAAGGGCCTGCGTAACGAGGTCCAGGTCGTCGAGACCGTCCTCGCGCTCGACCCGCAGCACCCGTACGACGTCGTCGCCATGAACGCCGCCTCGATGAGCACCAAGCTCTCCGGGCTGCCGTTCTCCGGCCCGATCGGCGCCACCAGGGTCGCGCACATCGACGGCCAGTGGGTCGCCTTCCCGACGCTCGAGGAACTCGAGCGGGCCACGTTCGACATGGTCGTCGCCGGGCGTACGCTGCCCGACGGCGAGGTTGCGATCATGATGGTCGAGGCCGAGGCCACCCCGAACGCGATCAGGTTGATCGCGGGTGGCGCCACCGCCCCGACCGAGGAGATCGTCGCCGGTGGCCTCGAGGCCGCCAAGCCGGCGATCCGCGAGTTGTGCCGCGCGCAGAGCGAGCTGGCCGACGTCGCCGCGAAGCCGGTACAGGAGTTCCCGGTCTTCCTGGACTACCAGCAGGACGTCTTCTCCGCTGTCGCCACCGCCGTCCGCGGCGAGCTCGCCGAGGCGCTGAAGATCGCCTTCAAGGCCGACCGCGAGGAGGCCCTCGACCGGATCAAGGCCAAGGCCGTCGAGATCGTCGGCCCGCAGTTCGAGGGTCGCGAGAAGGAGATCAGCGCCGCGTTCCGGTCCCTGACCAAGTCCGAGGTGCGCTCCCGCGTTCTGCGCGAGCAGGTCCGCATCGACGGCCGCGGGCCGCGCGACATCCGGCCGCTGACCGCCGAGGTCGGCGTGCTGCCCCGGGTGCACGGGTCGGCGCTGTTCGAGCGCGGTGAGACGCAGATCCTCGGCGTCACCACGCTGAACATGCTGCGCATGGAGCAGGCGCTCGACACCCTGGCGCCGGAGAAGTCCAAGCGCTACATGCACAACTACAACTTCCCGCCGTACTCGACCGGGGAGACCGGCCGGGTGGGTTCGCCGAAGCGGCGCGAGATCGGCCATGGTGCGCTCGCCGAGCGGGCCCTCGTTCCGGTGCTGCCGACCCGCGAGGAGTTCCCGTACGCGATCCGCCAGGTCTCCGAGGCGCTGAGCTCGAACGGCTCGACGTCGATGGGTTCGGTCTGCGCGTCCACACTTGCGCTGTTCAGTGCCGGTGTTCCGCTGAAGGCGCCGGTCGCCGGCATCGCGATGGGCCTCATCTCCGACGAGGTCGACGGCAAGACCCAGTACGTGACGCTGACCGACATCCTCGGTGCCGAGGACGCGTTCGGTGACATGGACTTCAAGGTCGCCGGCACGCCCGACTTCGTCACCGCGCTGCAGCTCGACACCAAGCTCGACGGCATTCCGTCGGACGTGCTGGCCGCCGCCCTGCAGCAGGCCCACGACGCCCGCGCCACGATCCTCGGGGTCATGCAGGCCGCCATCGACGCCCCGGCGTCGATGTCGGACTACGCCCCGCGCGTGACGAGCGTCAAGATCCCCGTCGACAAGATCGGCATGGTGATCGGCCCGAAGGGTCAGACCATCAACGCGATCCAGGACGAGACCGGCGCCGAGATCTCCATCGAGGACGACGGCACGATCTACGTCGGCGCGACCAACGGCCCGTCGGCCGAAGCCGCGGTGGAGCGGATCAACGCCATCGCCAATCCGACGATGCCGAAGGTCGGCGACAAGTACCTCGGTACCGTGGTGAAGACCGCCGCGTTCGGTGCCTTCATCTCGCTGCTGCCGGGCCGCGACGGCCTGCTGCACATCTCCAAGGTGGGCGACGGCAAGCGGGTCGACAAGGTCGAGGACTTCCTCAACGTCGGCGACAAGGTCGAGGTGTCCATTGCGGACATCGACGCGCGCGGCAAGGTCTACCTGGACAAGGTCCGCCCCGAGGGCGCGGAGGCTCCGGCCGACGCCCCCGCTGCGGCCTCGGGCGAGGGAGATCGTCCCCGCGGTGACCGTGGTGGCGACCGCGGCCCGCGTACCCCGCGCGAGGGCGGCGAGGGTGACGGCGGCGAGCCGCGTCGTCGCCGGCAGCGCCGCGACGGATCAGATGACGAGCAGCAACCGCGGGCCGGCCGAGAGGCCGGCCCGCGCCGTCACCAGGGCCCACGGGGACGGGGTTCGCCGGACCCGACTCCCCAGCGGCCTGCGCATCCTCACCGAGGCCATCCCCACCACCCGCAGCGCCTCCGTCGGCGTCTGGGTGAGCGTCGGCTCGCGCGACGAGACGCCGGCACTCTCCGGTGCGTCGCACTTCCTCGAGCACCTGTTGTTCAAGGGCACCCGTAAGCGGACCGCCCTGGACATCTCCGCCGACATCGAGGCTGTCGGCGGTGAGACGAACGCCTTCACCACGAAGGAATACACCTGTTACTACGCGCGGGTCCTCGATGAGAACCTGCCGCTGGCCGTGGACGTGATCTGCGACGCCGTCGCCGACTCGCTGATCGACCCGGCGGATGTCGAGATCGAGCGGGGGGTGATCCTCGAAGAGATCGCCATGCACGACGACGAGCCCGGCGACGAGGTGCACGACCTGCTCACCCGGGCACTGTTCGGCGCGGAGTCCCCGCTGGGCCGGTTGATCTCCGGCACCGAGGAGACCATCTCCCCGATGACCCGCCGCCAGATCCACACGTTCTACCGCAGGCGCTACCTGCCGTCGAAGATCGTCGTCACGGCGGCGGGGAACCTCGACCACGCCCAGGTCGTCCAGCTGGTCCGCAAGGCCCTCGCCGGTACGGCGCTGGACACCGGCCCGGCGCAGCCCGCGCCGATCCGTCCGGGCACCCTGGCTCGCAGGACGGTGAAACCGCAGAGCCTGGTCCGCAACAAGGACACCGAACAGGCGCATGTCGTCCTCGGCTGCGGCAGCATCGGGCGCCTCGACGACCGGCGGTTCGCCCTGGGCGTACTCAACAACGTGCTCGGCGGCGGAATGTCGAGCCGGCTGTTCCAGGAGATCCGGGAGAAGCGCGGGTTGGCGTACTCGGTCTACTCGTACGCGAGCCAGTACGCCGACAACGGTCTGTTCGCCGTCTACGCGGGCTGTGCCCCGGGCAAGGTCGACGAGGTCCTGGATCTGATCCGGGCCGAGCTCGCCGCCGTTGCCGCGGACGGGATAACCGCCGAGGAGTTGCGCCGCGGCCAGGGCATGGTGAAGGGCTCGTACGTGCTGGGCCTGGAGGACACCGGCTCCCGGATGAGCCGCCTCGCCAAGTCGGAGCTGCTCTTCGATGGCCTGATGGCCGTCGACGACCTGCTCGCCCGGGTCGACGCCGTCGCACTGGACGAGGTGAACGCGATCGCCGCCGACCTCCTGTCACGGCCGATGACGCTGGCCGTGGTGGGACCGTTCGAGGCTTCGGCGTTTCCCGGTGCGGTAGGCGGTTGACACGTCCGTTGTGTCCGGTGCCGGGCCTGCGCGGCCGGTGGGATAGGTTGTCGGCGTGAGTGACGAGCGTGAGCCGATCCGCGTCGGAGTGCTGGGGGCACGGGGCCGGGTCGGCACCGAGGTGTGCAAGGCCGTCGACGCCGCCGATGACCTGGAACTGGTCGCGATGGTCGACCAGGGGGACTGGCTGTTCAACGTCTCCGACGCCGGCGCGCAGGTCGTCGTCGACTTCACCACTCCCGACGTGGTGATGGACAATGTGCACTGGTGCGTCGACCAGGGCATTCACGCTGTGGTGGGCACTACCGGCTTCACCGAGCAGCGGTTCGACCGGGTGCGGTCCTGGTTGTCGCACAAGCCCGAGGTCGGCGTGCTGATCGCCCCGAACTTCGGCATCGGCGCGGTGCTGATGATGCAGTTCGCCGCGCGCGCCGCCCGCTACTTCGACTCGGTGGAGATCATCGAGCAGCACCACCCGCGCAAGCTGGACGCCCCGAGCGGCACCGCGACCCACACCGCGAAGCTGGTGGCCGAGGCCCGCGCGGCCGCGGGCCTGGCGGCCATGCCGGACGCCACTAAGGACGAGCTGCCGGGCGCACGTGGCGCCGAGATCGACGGCGTACGCGTCCACTCGATCCGGGCGGCCGGGCTGGTCGCTCACCAGGAGGTACTCCTCGGTACGACCGGCGAGACGCTCACGATCCGCCACGACTCCCTGGACCGCGTGTCCTTCATGCCGGGCGTGCTGCTGGGCGTGCGATCGATCGGGAGCCGTCCTGGCCTCACCGTCGGGCTGGACGCGCTACTTCAATAGCACGTGCAGGCGCAGCTGCGGGACCAGCATGTCGTCGACATCCAGGGCCCGCCCGGCCCCGTCCGGCTCCCAGCCGGACGAGGTGAGGAACTTCCTGGTCGCGGCGTCCCGCTCGTACGCCCACGCCACCGCGGAGCTGTAGCCGTCCTCGCGCCACAGGTCGACGCTCGCCGCCAGGAGCCGGCTGCCGTGGCCCCGGCGCCCCCAGCGCGGCTCGACCAGCAGGTCTGTGATCGCGGCGACGCCGTCGCCGAGCGACGTGGCGGGCTCTTCGGGGGCCAGCGCCTCCTCATCGGCGGGTCCCGAGGCCACGAAACCGACCAGATACGATGCCTCAGCCTGCTCCACGGCCACCAGGACCCGGTGCTGAGGCGACGGCGGCGTATCAATGGCTTCCTGCCAGCCACGCGCCAGAAACTCCTGGTCGATCTGATCGAGGATTCGGGGCGGAAGTATGCGCTGGTAGGCGGTCCGCCACGTGGCGAGCTGAAGCCGCGCGATCTCGCCGGCGTCAGCCGGTCGCGCCGGGCGGACGAATCCTTGGGCCATGAGGCGTAACAGTACAAATGGAGAGGACACCATGACGCGGCGGGACTCGGTGCGCCGGTGGGGAGTGCTGCTGGGGCTGGCCGCGGTGGTCGCCGCCCTGCTGCCGTTCATCACGGAGCGGCACGGCTTCTTCGACCTGAAGGTCTA
This sequence comes from uncultured Micromonosporaceae bacterium, assembly GCA_966211315.1. GTDB lineage: Bacteria > Actinomycetota > Actinomycetes > Mycobacteriales > Micromonosporaceae > CBIHNN01. The sequence continues at coordinate 35,394 of CBIHNN010000041.1, forward strand.
CCACGGTGCCGTCAGGTTCTGGTTGCAGGGTGACGGGATGCTCTACGACTGGCTGAAGCCGCAGAGCAAGTACGGGTTCACGTACCCGCCGTTCGCCGCGCTGGTGATGGCGCCGATGGCGTTCCTGCCGTTCAACCTCGTCGCGTTCATGAACGCCGCCGCGACGGTCGTCGTGACCGTGATGGTGTTGTGGTTGCTGCTCGACGACCTGATCGTCCGGCGCCGCTGGACCCCCTGGTACGCGATCGCCATCGCCGGGCTGCTGGCGGCCGTGCTGGAGCCGGTGCGGGAGACGTTCACGTTCGGGCAGGTCAACATGCTGCTGCTCGGGCTGGTCGTGGCGGACGTGCTGCTGTTGTGTGCGCGCGGCAGCCGGTTCGCCGGAGTGGGTATCGGGCTGGCGACGGCGATCAAGCTGACACCCGGGGTGTTCCTGCTCTACTTGCTCGTCACGAAGCAGTGGCGGGCCGCCGCGGTCGCCGCCGGGACGGCCGCCGGGGTCACGATCGGGGCGGGCGCGATCGCGCCGGACGCGACCCGGGAGTTCTGGACGACCGCGCTGTTCGACACGGACCGGGTGGGCAACCTGGCGTTCGTGTCGAACCAGTCGCTACAGGGCATGGTCGCGCGGCTGCATCAGGCCGATCCGAGCACGGCGCTGTGGGCCGTGCTGGTTCTCGCGACCGTCGCGCTCTGGGCGGTCAAGGTCCGCCGCGCGTACGCGGCAGGGGATCAGAAGACCCCGATGGCGTTGACCGGCGTACTCGGGTGCCTGATCAGCCCGGTCACCTGGGTACACCACCTGATCTGGTTGTTGCCGGCGCTGATCCTGGTGGTCGTGGCCGGGCTCGACGCGGCCGAGGGCAGCCGGCAGCGCACGTGGTGGCTCGGTCTGGGTGGGCTGGCGTACCTGGCGCTGACGAGCCGGGTGGTCTGGCGTGCCCAGCGGCACACCGGTGACCTGCTCGGCCTCGTCTTCGCGAACGCGTACGTGTGGGTCGGCATCACGCTGTTGATCATCACTCCGGCAGGAGTGTCGGAGGGGTCGACTAGCGTGCTGAGGCGATGGGCGTACCAGACGAATTGAGCGTCGCGCAGGCCAGGCGGATCACCCTGGCCGCGCAGGGATTCACCGATCCCGCTCCGGCCGGCCCGGTCGGCCGCCGGCACCTGCGCCGGGCGATGGGCCGGCTCGGGCTGCTGCAGATGGACTCGGTCAACGTGCTCCAGCGGGCGCACTACCTGCCGTTGTACAGCCGGTTGGGACCGTACCCGACGGAGCTGCTCGACCGGGCTGCGTACACGAAGCCCCGGGAGCTGTTCGAGTACTGGGGCCACGAGGCGTCGCTGATGCCGGTCGAGTTGCACCCGGCGCTGCGCTGGCGGATGGCTGCCGCGCACACCGACGCCTGGGGCGGCATGCGCCGGATCGCCGAGGAGCACCCCGACCTCGTGGCGTGGGTGCTGGAAGAGGTGCGGGCCCGGGGCCCGCTGACCGCCGCCGAGATCGAACATGACGTGCCGCGGGAGACGGGCAACTGGGGCTGGAACTGGTCGGCCGCCAAACGGGCGCTGGAGTTCCTGTTCTGGTCCGGCGAGGTGGTGGCGGCCGGGCGCAGCACGTCGTTCGCCCGCCGGTACGACCTGCCGTCCCGGGTGCTGCCGGCCGGGGTGCTCACCGCGCCCACGCTGGAGCCTGCTGACGCACAGCGGCGGCTCGTCGAGATCGCGGCCCGCTCACTGGGGGTGGCCGCCGAGCCGGAGCTGCGCGACTACTTCCGCCTCCCGCTGGCCGGAACCCGGCAGGCCGTCGCCGACCTCGTCGAGGACGGCACGCTCCTGCCGGTGCAGGTCCGCGGCTGGAAGGCCCGGGCGTACCTGCACCGGGACGCGCGGCTGCCCCGGTGGGTACGCGCCCGTACCCTGGTCAGTCCGTTCGATCCGCTCGTCTGGGAACGCGCCCGCACCGAGAGGCTGTTCGGGTTCGCGTACCGGATCGAGATTTACGTGCCGGCCGCGCAGCGGCTCTACGGCTACTACGTCCTGCCGTTCCTGCTCGGCGACCGGTTCGTCGCCCGGGTCGACCTCAAGGCCGACCGGCAGGCGAGGAGGCTGCTCGTACGGTCCGCCTGGGTCGAGGTCGGTGTCGACGTGCCGGAGACCGCGCAGGCGCTCGCCGCGGAGCTGCACCGGCTCGCCGGATGGCTCGGGCTGGACGAGGTCGCCGCCCCGGAGCGGGGTGATCTGGCGCCTGCGCTCGCGGCCGAGCTGGCCCGCACGGGTGTACCGTGACGGACGTGGATCAGGCCCCACAGCATCCGGCGTACGCAGGGGTGCCGTACGAGCCGGACCGGCTGACCCGCATCGTCACCCGGATGCAGACCCGGTCGCCGTTCTGGCTGGCCCCGGTGGCCGTGCTGGGCTGCCTCGGCGCCGCGACCGGCTACACCCTGCTGAGCGATCCCGCCCGGGCCGAGGCGGGCGCCTCACCGACCTGTCTGGTCAAGTACGTGACCGGCTTCGACTGTCCGGGCTGCGGCGGCACCCGCGCGTTCTGGTATCTGCTCCACGCCGACCTGCCGGCCGCGGCCCGCCACCACCTGGTCTTCGTGTTCGCGGTCCCGTTCGTCGCGTACGTGTACGCAGCCTGGGCGGGTCGCAAGCTCTTCGGCTGGCGGCTGCCCGCGCTGCGGCTCAGCCCGGTGATCCTGGGCGTGTTCCTCGGCGTGTGGGGCGCCTTCAGCGTTCTGCGGAACCTGCCGTGGGCCCCATTCACGTGGTTCTTCGTCTGAGCCGGCCCAGGTACGCCGTGGCCGGGTGGGGGGTCCACGTTCGCGACCATGCTCCGGCGGGGCGCCCGGCAAAGGACGTCCGCTAGGTTGTGTGCATGACGTACGACCACGCCGCCACCTCCGGTGAGGCACCCCGGAGACCCTTCGGGCGCGTGCTGACCGCCATGGCGACTCCGTTCACCGCATCCGGGGAACTGGACGTGGAGGGGGCTGCACGCCTCGCCACCTACTTGGTCGATGTGCAGCGCAACGACGGCCTCGTGATCAACGGGACCACCGGCGAGTCGCCGACGACCACCGACGTGGAGAAGGAGACGGTGCTGCGTACCGTCGTCGAGGCGGTCGGTGACCGGGCGAGGGTCGTCGCGGGCGTCGGCACCAACGACACCCGGCACAGCGCCGAGCTGGCCAGGACGGCCGAGAAGGCGGGCGCCCACGGCCTGCTCGTCGTGACCCCGTACTACTCGAAACCTCCGCAGTCTGGTCTGATCAAGCACTTCACGACGGTCGCCGACGCGACCGGCCTGCCGGTCATGCTCTACGACATTCCGCACCGCACAGGGACGTCGATCACCTCGGCGACCCTGTGTACGCTCGCCGACCACGAGCGGATCGTCGCGGTGAAGGACGCCAAGGGTGACCTCTCCGCCACGTCGTGGGTGTCGGGCCGCACCGACCTGGCGTTCTACTCCGGTGAGGACGCGCTGACCCTGCCGTACCTGGCGGTCGGCTCGGTGGGCGTCGTCGGCACGTCCACCCACTTCACCGGCGCCGGTACGGCCGACATGATCGCCGCGTTCGACCGCGGCGACGTGGTGACCGCGCGGGCGCTGCATCGGCGGTTACTTCCGCTGTACACCGGCATCTTCCGCAGCCAGGGCGTCGTTCTTGTCAAGGCAGGCCTTGCGGCCCGCGGCCTTCCGGGCGGTGCCGTCCGGTCACCGCTGGTGGACGCGACGGACACCGAGATCGCCCAGCTTGCGGACGATTTCAGGGCCGCTGGCCTCCAGTTCGAACCAGAAGGAGCCGCGTGAGCGAGCGAAGCGAGCGATCCAGCCGGGAGCGAAGCGAGGGGCTCGCGTGAGCGACGCACATCGAGCGCTGGGGGCGCCGCCGCCGTTGCCCGAGGGCGGGTTGCGGATCATCCCGCTGGGCGGGCTCGGCGCCATCGGCCGGAACATGACGGTCTTCGAGTACGACGGCAAGCTGCTCGTCGTCGACTGCGGGGTGCTTTTCCCCGATGTGGACCAGCCGGGTGTGGACCTGATTCTGCCGGACTTCGCGCCGATTCTGGATCGGCTCGACGACGTGCAGGCGATCGTGCTGACGCACGGGCACGAGGACCACATCGGTGCGGTGCCGTACCTACTCGCCCACAAGCCGGACATTCCGCTGGTCGGGTCGCAGTTCACCCTGGCGCTGGTCGAGGCGAAGCTGGCCGAGCGGCGGCTGGACCCGTACACGCTGACGGTGCGCGAGGGTAAGCGGGAGAAGCTCGGGCCGTTCGAGTGTGAGTTCTTCGCGGTGAACCACTCGATCCCGGACGCGCTCGCGGTGGCCATCCGGACCCCCGCGGGTCTCGTGCTGCACACCGGCGACTTCAAGATGGACCAGCTACCGCTGGACGGCCGGATCACCGACCTGGCCGGGTTCGGCCGGCTCGGCGCGGAGGGTGTCGACCTGCTGCTGTCGGACTCCACGAACGCGGAGATCCCCGGCTTCGTCACGCCGGAACGCGACATCGGCCCGGTGCTCGACTCGATCTTCTCGAAGGCCAGGGGCCGGATCATCGTGGCGAGCTTCGCCTCTCACGTGCACCGGGTCCAGCAGGTCTTGGACTCGGCGAACGAGTACGAGCGCAAGGTGGCCCTGATCGGCCGGTCGATGGTCCGTAACATGGGCATCGCCCGTGACCTGGGCCTGCTGCGCATTCCCGAGGGCCTGCTGGTGACCCTGGACGAGGCGACCCAGCTTCCGCAGGACGAGATCGTGTACATGTCGACGGGTTCGCAGGGCGAGCCGATGAGTGCGCTGGGCCGGATGTCGAACGGCGACCACCGGCATATCACCATCGAGCCGGGTGACACGGTCGTGCTGGCGAGTTCGCTGGTGCCCGGCAACGAGACCTCGGTATACCGGGTGATCAATGCGCTGTCCAGGGCGGGCGCGACGGTGATCCACAAGGACGTCGCCAAGGTGCACGTCTCCGGGCACTCGCCCGCGGGCGAGCTGCTCTACCTGCTGAACGTGGTTCGGCCGAGCAATTTGATGCCGGTGCACGGCGAGTGGCGGCACCTGCGGGCGCACGCGCGGCTGGGCATCGAGTCGGGCGTACCGGCCGAGAACGTCGTGCTGTGTGAGGACGGCGACGTCGTGGACATGATCGAGGGTCACGCCCGGCTGGTCGGGCACGTCGAGAGCCGGTACGTGTTCGTCGACGGCCTCGCCGTGGGCGACGTCAGCGAGTCGCTGCTCACCGAGCGGCGGATTCTCGGCGACGGCGGTTTCGTCTCCACCACCGTGGTGATCGACTCGGTCACCGGCAAGGTGGTGGGCGGTCCGACGATCTCCGCGAAGGGCTTCTCGGAGGACCCCGAGGCGTTCAGCCCGGTGATCCCGTTGATCACGGCGGCGCTGGACCGGGCCGCCGACGACGGCATCACCGATCCGCACCAGCTGCAACAGCTGATGCGCCGGACGGTGGGCCGTTGGGTCAACGACGCGTACCGGCGCCGCCCCATGATCGTACCGACGGTCGTCGAGGTCTGACGTGCTGTAACGGATCGACGGGAATGTTTTTCTCGTCGATCCGTTCAACCTTTACCCATCCCGATCCGTATCTCCCGGCACGGCGCCCACGTTGGCGCGCGCTCTGGCGGGAGGAGTTACAGGATGCAGCGGAGACGGATCGTCGCGGCCGCAGCTATGATCACCGCGGCGGGTACGGCGGTAGCGTTGACCGTGCCGTCCTTTGCCCGGACGACCACGAAGCCCGAGGTCGCCAGCGTGGCCACCGGTGACGTCGCCCCGCAGCTCCTGTCGGCGATGCGGCGCGACCTGGGAGTGGACGGTGACCAGGCGCGCGAGCTGCTGAAGCGCGGTAGCTGGGCGAGCGGGGTGACGTCGAGCCTGCGGGCGCAGACGGGCGGCGCGTTCGCCGGCTCGTGGCTCAGCGCGGATGGCAAGACACTGAACGTCGCCGTGACCGACGAGGACATGATGGCCGTGGTACGCGCCAAGGGCGCCCGGCCGACGATCGTGTCCCACAGCGAGAACGATCTGGACCAGGCCAAGCTGGCGCTCGACGCGGCCGCCACGTTGTCCGACCGGGAGCTGCCCGGCTGGTACGTCGACCCCGCCACGAATGAGGTGGTCATCCTCGCGAACGACGGCGAGGTCCCGATGGCCCAGTCGCTGATGGAGAAGGCCGGTCTGCCCGACGACGTCGTCAGGGTGCAGATGACGAGGGCGCAGCCGAAGCCGCTTGCCGACATACGCGGCGCGGACCCTTACTTCATCCAGGTGGGCGGCCGTCAGGGGCGCTGCTCGATCGGTTTCGCGGTCGAGGGCGGGTTCGTCACGGCCGGCCACTGCGGCGCACAGGGCACGAAGACGCTGAGCGCCAACGGGCAGGTACAGGGCCAGGTCGTCGCGTCGGTGTTCCCAGGTACGGCCGACATGGGTGTGGTCGAGGTCAACGACAACCAGACGCCGCGTGCGGTGGTCAACGACTTCAGGGGTAACGAGCTGCCGGTCGCTGGTAGCAAGGAGTCACCGGTCGGCGCGGCCGTGTGCCGCTCTGGCTCCACCACAGGTACGTTCTGCGGCCGAATCCTCGCGAAGAACCAGACGGTGAACTACCCGGAGGGTCCGGTGACCGGCCTGACGCGGACGAACGTCTGCGCCGAGGGCGGCGACTCGGGTGGACCCTGGCTCTCCGGTGACCAGGCGCAGGGCGTGACGTCGGGTGGTGCAGGTAACTGCACCGTCGGCGGCGAGACGTTCTTCCAGCCGGTCAACGAGATCCTGGCGACGAACAACCGCACGCTGCTTACCCAGGGCGGCGGGAACGGCGGTGACGGGAACGGCGGTGACGGGAACGGCGGTGACGGGAACGGCGGTGACGGGAACGGC
>CBIHNN010000042.1:0-38673 GCA_966211315.1 uncultured Micromonosporaceae bacterium
CGCTCGTCCTGATCACCACGGGCGACACCGACCTGGTGGTGGAGGTCGCCGCCGGCAACGTGCCGGACAAGCTCGCCGGTACCGTCGTCGGAGCCACTTCCGGGGAGCTGAGCGATGTCGTCCAGGACGGGCACATCGCGATCGTGGACGACCTTGGTGGCACGGCGGACTGGGCGCTGACGCTGCACACGGGTCCTGCGCTGCTCGTGCCGCTCATCGCCGACGGGGACACACTGGGCGCCCTCGCCGTCGCGTATCGGCCTGGCGGCGCCATGATCGCCGAAGGCCCGGACGTCGCCATGATCGAGACCTTCGCCGGGCAGGCGGCGCTCGCTCTGGAACGGGCCCGCGCACAGGAGGAGCGCGAGATGCTCGCGGTGTTGGGCGACCGGGAGCGGATCGCCCGGGATCTGCACGACGTCGTGATCCAGCGCCTGTTCGCCGCCGGAATGCAGCTGCAGGGCGTCACGTCGCACGGTCTGCGCCCCCAGACGAGGGATCGCATCGACGTGGTCGTGGAGCATCTTGACACCACGATCCGGGATATCCGTGGGGCCATTTTCGAGCTGCGGACCCCGGCCACCGGCGGATTGCGTAACGAGATTCGTTCGCTGGTCGAGGAGGCCCGCGGCCCACTGGGATTCCGGCCGCACCTCACCACGGAGGGCCCGATCGACGGTGCCGTACCCGATTGGATGCGGCCTGCGGTGCTCGCGGTCCTGCGGGAGGCGTTGTCCAATGCGGCCCGGCATGCCGAGGCGAGCGCCGTCACCGTCCAGGTCACGGCGCTCGCCGACGTTCTGACAGTGCTGGTCGTGGACGACGGGATCGGCTTTTTGGCGGACGTGCGCAGCGTCGGCGGGGTGCGTAACATGCAGCGCCGCGCCGAGGAGTACGGCGGCACCTGCATCGTCGAGGCCATAGAGCCGCACGGCACCGCGGTCACCTGGACCGCGCCGCTGAACGACGGTCCGAAGATCCCGGACTGAGAGGGACCATCGACCCGACGGCCGGCGGCTGGGTCCGCGTGACACTTGTGGGGTGTCCACGATCGTTTTCCCGGATCGGGCGAGTGCGCACAGCGGCCCCGGCCAACAGGCGTTCACCCGTACCGCCGCCGCAGCGGCCAAGGCTTCCGTCCTCGGTCGTACCCATGCCTTGCGTTGGCGGGTCGCGGGGGACCGGGCGGACCTGTTCGTCCGGGTCGAGCGGCCCGATCCGATCATGGTGGTCGACGGAGGCTCGGCACTGCACTACGCGCTCGTCGCACTCGCGGGGCAGGGTGCGGTGGTTACCTGCGAACGGCTCGCCGGCAGCTCCGCGGGAAAGCCGATCGCCACCGTGCACGTCACCGGGTTCGTCGGGCCCCTTCCGGAGCGGTGCGCGCCTACCAGACCATCTCGCTGCCTCTGCCCTCCGCCCGGCCTGGACATTCGGTCATCACCAGCCAAGCAGTCGGGGGCTCGCGTCGGGCCGCCGAGGAGCGGGGCGCTCGGTTGAGCGTGGAATCGGCGAGCGACCGCCGGGATGTCGTGCGTTGTGTCCTGGTTGCCGACGTCGACGGCCCTGCAGGATGGCTCATCCTCGGTGAGGCACTGGCCGCCGTGACCCTGGCCGGCGCCATGGAGAGGCTGACCGTCCAGGCGTACCCGTCGGGTGACGACCCGGGGACGGTACTGATCCAGATCGGCGCCCCGGGCCGGTAGGGGGTTCCCCCTGTGTGGTCGAGATGGATCCCGCTGGTCTCAACGGTGCTCGACGACCAGCCGCTGGGCTCGCAGCAGACGTGCCCACCAGGGCCGGCTCCGGGCCGGCTCCGGGCCGGCCGCCGTCGCGTTCTTCAAGCTGATCCAGCCGCCTGGCCCCATGGTCACCGCGCCGATCCCGACGCGGCGGCGCCCGCTGGCGACGGCGATCGCCACGGCGGTGGCCGCTGCGCAGCCCAGACCACCGAGCACGAGTTGGTTGATGTCGACGACCGGCACGAACCGCACTGATCCTGCCTGGACCACGTATGCGCCGACCGGCCGTCCGCGGTGGTGGACGGGGGTCACGCTCGGCGGCTCGCCGATGGGTACACCGTTCGTCGCACGCTGTGCCACGGACGTCCGACCGTCGGCGTTCATGACGGCCGGTCCGCGCTGCGCAGCGCCATGCCGAGCGCCGCGATCACCAGGCCAGTGACGAACAGGACCGCTTGCAGGAACATCTGCGGTCCGATGACCGCGACCTGCACGAGCACCCACGCCGCCAGGATCAGGCCGACGGCGATCGAACCGGCCGCAGCCCGGGTAGATCGGCGCCGGACGGCTACGGCGGCTGCCCCCATCGGTACGGCCACCGTCAGCACCAGCGCGACACCGGGGACGACCCAGCTGTGCAGGGGCAGCGGTGCGAGGTCGGCGACGGGCAGCCGCCAGGCATCCGCGATGAGCATGGCGCCGCCGTAGACCGCCGCCACGCCGGTCAGACCTTCGAGTACGGCCAGGGTTGCCCGGAGCCGGCCGTGGTGAACCGTGGGCGGTGCTGTGGACGTGATGGACATGATGACTCCTTCCCTCTGAGCCTCGATCTCCGTAGCGCGGCTCAGGTAGCGGCCGAAGACCCGGCTGGGCGAGCCGGACGACTCAGAACCGCGTCGGCGCGGGCCATCGGGTCGAACGGCTGACACGGGCAGTGTGCGGCCAGCTCGGCGGCCAAGGCTGCTGTCAGGACGTCCAGGTCCGGTACGCGGTCGGGGTCGGCCACCGCGGTGACGGTCAGGGTGTCGGCGTACGAGAGCGCCTGGAAGGCGACGGTGATGTTCCCCGATGTACCGACCCCGACCGGGATCATCGAGCGGACCGTGGCGCCGGCGAAGCGCACCGGCGCCGCGGGTCCGTGCACGTAGCTGACCAGCGTGTGCAGCCGGTGCTGATGGTTCATGTACCAGCGGTAGGCGCCCAGCGCGGCGAGCGGCCGGAACACCGGCCCGAGCAGAGCGATCGGCGGTGGCCCCGTGGCCGATTTCCGGTGTCGGCGGACGGCACCGGCGACCTCCGCGACGCGGTCCGGGAACGGGCCGATGCCGCGCACCGTCACCAGCAGAGGACTGACCTGGTTGCCGAGCGTCGTGCCGGTGGTGGCCCGTCGGCCGGCGACCGGCACGGCGACGGCGAACGTGTCGATCGATTCGCCGCGATGACGCAGCAGAATGTGCAATGCCCCGGCGACTGCGGTCAGCAGGGCGGCGTTCACTGTGCCGCCGGCCTGGTGCGCCGTCCGGCGCACGGCTCGCAGGTCAGCCTGTACTACCGCCGCGCACCGGCGAGGACCGGTCGGGGCGATGAGTGAACATGCCGTGGCGCGTACCGGTGTCAGGCCACCGCCGGCCGACATGGCGGATCGCAGCTCCCGCCAGGATCGGCGGATGCTGCCGAGCGCCCGTAGCCGTTCGCGGGTGGTGTCGGCTGCCAGCTCACGGGTGGTCGGCGTCGGCTGGGGAAACCAGGTCGGCGCGGGTTCTTCTCCGGCGGGGTCGACAAGGTCCGCCAGGACTGCCAGGCCACCGATCCCGTCGGCGAGGGCGTGGTGCAGCACCAGCACGAGCGCGGTGCTGCCGTCGGCCAGCCCGTCGACGATCGCCGCGCGCCACATCGGCCGTTCGCGGGACAGCGGACGCAGGACCACGGGCATCACCGCTGCCAGCAGGGCGGGAATGTCTCCGGGTGACCCACAGGCCAGCCGGTCGAGATGACGGCGGACGTCGAAGGTCGTGTCGTCCACCCAGATCGGCCGTCCACAGCCGGGCGGTGTGCGCAACAGCCGTTGACGTAGCCGCGGCACCATGCCAATTCGTTCCGCCACAGTTCGTTCCACGACCGTCGGGTCCAGCCGATGGCCGGCCGCCAGCACCAGAACCGCCGCGAACTGTTCCGGGACACCACCGGCGTCCATGGCGAGGTAGGCCAGGTCGGTGCTGCTCGCCCGGTCGGGGCGAGCCCCGCCGCGCCCGGCGGTGAACGTGTTGTCGCGCAGGGACGCCATGGCCCTGAGCCTGGCGGACCTGTCGTGACCGGACCAGAGTCGGAAGCTTGTTCTCCGCAGGACCTCCGGCCCTGTTCCTCGACGACCCGCCCGGTCATGGTGAAGGTGATGGGACCGACCGACGGGAGCCGTCATGCCGAGGAGGATCGTCGCGGGTCTGGTGCTGCTCGGCGCCGCGGCGGTCGCGGCCTACCGGGTTCCGCTGCGACGCTGGTACCTCACGTGGGGCGCCACCCCCGATGAGGTGACGGGTGCGATACCCGGTGACGACCTGCTGCCCGAACCCGACATGCTCTCGACCCGTGCTGTCATCGTCGGTGCCCCCGCGTCGGCGATCTGGCCGTGGCTGGTGCAGATGGGTAGCGGACGCGGTGGCGCGTACACCTACGACTGGATCGAGAACCTCCTCGGCCTGAACATGCACAGCGTCGACGAGGTACTGCCGCAGTACCAGAGCCTCCAGGTCGGCGACGTGCTGCCGGGCGGCCCGACCGGTCCGTTCATGACCTGCGCCGTCCTGGAGAAGGATCGTGCGCTGGTGTGGCGCTCGGACGACGGCCGGTGGATCTGGAGCTTCCTGCTGCGCCCCGACGTACGGGGCACCCGGCTGATCAGCCGGAACCGGATCGCCGACCCCGGCGCCTCGCCGTTGCGGCGGCTCGTCGATCGGGTGGTCATGGAACCCGGCTCGCTGGTGATGGAGCGCAAGATGCTGCTCGGCATCAAGCAGCGGGCAGAACGACTCGCGGCCGCGCGCTCTGGCAGACCGAAGCCGGCGACCGTGCATCACGCCGACCGGACCGCCGATCGCGGTGTACCGGCAGAAGGGCAGCGACGTCTTCGAGGTGACGGTCGGTTTCCCATGGACCGTCTGACCTCCGTCCACGGGGGCACTGGTGGGTGATGTGCTGTCGGCCGGCATCGCGATCCAGACCGTGCACCGCGGTCCGTACGACCAGCTGACTGTCACGTATATGGAGCTGAACCGCATGCAACGCGGTAGTGATGTGATCGTGTTGTTGATCGGCGTCCCGCTGCTGATCGCGCGGCGTTGCGGTACCGTCGCGGCTCCTCGCGCGCCGGTCTGCTGCTGCTCGGCACGCACGGGTTCTTCCTGTACGTCTACGGCAGCGCCGCATTGGGTACGGTCGCTTACAACCGGCTGTTTCCAGTTCACGTCACGATCTTCTCCGCGGCCCTGTTCGCGATTGCCGCGTTGGCGTCGGTCGTCGACGCGGCCGCGTTGCAGGACGGATCGCGTCGGTACTCCCTACCGGACACTCGGCGCCTTCATGATTGTCAGCGGTGTGGTCACGCTCGTCGTGTGGGGCATCCTGGCAGTTTCGGCCGTGTTCTCGGGCGGGGGGACGGAGAAGCTCGACAGCTACGCGACCAACGTGACGTAGGTTCTCGATCTTGGGGCGGTCACCCCCGGCCGCCGTGCTCGCCGGGGATCCTTGTCGTGCGCCGGTCGGCGACCGGCGCCGTGCTCGTGGTGCCCCTCCTGACGCTGGAGACAATGCTCGTCTTGCTCATCGCTGTGCTGGTCGGCGCCGCGCTCGTCACCGCCCGTTGTCGGAGGTCCGGTGGGTCAGCCGCGGATCGGCGAGACTGGACCGCCGGTCCGGCGTGGATTGCCGTTCCCGGCGCGGTCCTGCTCCCGGCGGTCACCGCCCTGCTGGTCGTGCTGGCCGGATGGCCCTGGTAGTTGATGCCTCCGCGCAGACGTTCACGCAGCTCGGTGAGCGGGCCGGTCGGAATCTGTAGGTCGCAGCAGCGCGGCGCACGTCGCGACGAGCCAGACGATGAAGACTGGATAGAGCGAATAGGACATCCAGCCCTGCGGGTCGAATAGACCGGTGGGAGCGACCACGGTGACGGTGAGCAGAGCGGCCGCGGCGGCGGCGACCATGGCCACCCACCCCAGCCAGCCCGGGATTGCGCGGATGCGCAGCACCGCCACCCCGAGCGCGGCGAACATGACGGCGATGGGCGCGTTCGCCACCGTGAGCATCGTGAGTCCCAGACCGTCCAGTAGGGTCGCCGTCCGCGGATCGACGGCCCCGTCAGCGGGTAGCACGAGGGTCAGCTGCGGCGCCTGCCCGACGATGTTCAGGCCGTACCCCATCACCCCGGCCCCGAACGCGACGGTTGCCGGTGCGCCCGCGTCGCGGAGCACCTCACGGAACAGGCTGACGAAGACAAGCAGAACGCACGCGCTCAGAACGAAGAACATGCTCTGCGCCGCGATGACGCCCCGGTGTTCGGACAGGAAGCCGGGCAGCGCCTCCCCGGCGGGCCACGGCCGCTCGCACACGGCGCCCCCCACCCCCAGCGCGGCGCCGAGGAGGCCGCTGACCGCAGTCCACCGCCGCACACCGATGCCGTTCATAGCTCCTCCTGAAGCGGCCCCGTCACCAGAGCGGGTTCACCGGACCGATATGGCCGTCGAAGCGGCGGTAGGAAGCGTTCCAGTTACGCCGGCCTCTTCGGCGGGCGGCCGCCGCCTGTCCACAAATGCGCGGCCGGCGCATGCGGACGTCGACGGCGGCCGGGGTCATGATTCCGAATCCCAGTACGGGCCACTCCTCTGCTGTCCACCTTGAGCGCGGCGCAGAGGCGAAATTCTGCGGCTCGGGACTGGGGGCGGATGCTGGTCGGCGCACTGTGCCGGATCGTGGAAGGAGGGGAGGCCACCACGGTCCCGGCCGGAGGGCCTTCCTCCAGGTGACTCCCGCCTCTGCCGTCCAGCCCGTACCCGCGACATGCTGAGGGTGAGACCGGGAGGTGCGGCATGGTCACGAGGAGTGCGCCGGTGCTGGTAGCGGTGGACCGGACCCAAGAGGCGCCCGGGATGGTTCTGCGGGCCGCGCAGGAAGCTCGGCACACCGGTTCCCGGCTCGTCATCCTGCACGCCTGCATTGACGCCGCCGGACTCCCCGCCGCCCGGCACTGGCTCCGCGATCTGGCCGCTCCCGTGCTGGGTTGCGACGTCGAGACGCGGTCGGTACCGGCGGCACCGGCGGAAGCCATCCTCGGCTGCGCGCTCGATGCCCGGCTGGTGGTGCTCGGTCACGACAGGTGTCGGCGGGCGCGCCACCGGATCGTCGTCGGCGTCATCGCCGCGGCGCAGGTGCCCGTTCTGGTGTACCGTGCCGCACCCGACCCGGCCGCTCCGGTACTGGTCGCCATCGCGGGAGCGGCGGATCCGGAGCCTACCGTGGCAGCGGGCTTCGAGACTGCGGATCAGCGCGGTGTACCGGTCGTCGTCCTGGCGGTGGGGCCTCATGACGCGGAGCCGGCCGAACTCGTTCAGCGGTGGTTGGAGAAGTTCCCGGGCGTACCGGTGACGATGTCGCACCGGCACGGGTTGGACGCCGCGATCGTCGTCGCGGCCGCCAGCCGGGCGGCGGGTCTCGTGGTCGTGGCGGCGGAGCCGCGGTGGACCGGCAGCGTGGCGCAGGCGATCGCGGACCGGGCGCGCTGCCCGGTCCTCGCCGTCCCGTCGTCCTGAAATGGTCAGCACGGTGTCAGCGCGCGGACCAGGGCGTCGGGTTCGGCGCCGACGGTGTGCAGGCGCAGCTTGGCGTCCACGACGACCACACCGTCCGGTCCGGCAAGTACCGGGTTGAGATCCAGCTCGGCTACCTCGGGTAGGTCTTCGGCGAGGCGGCCGATGCGGGCGAGCAGGTCCTCGAGGGCCGGGGTGTCGGTCGGTGGCGTGCCGCGGTAGCCGGTGAGCAGGGGGGCACCGCGCAGGGACCGCCACATCCGGCTCGCGTCCAGGTCGGTGACCGGGACCAGGCCAACGTCCGGTCGTCGAGGACGTCGGCGCGTACGCCGCCCATCCCCAGCATGACGAGGGATCCGAACCGGGGGTCGTGCACGATCCCGCCCGCCAGTTCCACGTCGCCCGTACCCATCGCCTGGACGATCACGCCGTGGCCGGGGCGGCCGGCCGCGATGACGGCGCGGGCGGCGTCGCGGACCTGACGTGGGCCGGTGAGGTCGAGGCGGACCGCGCCCCGGTCGGTCTTGTGCACGAGTTCCGGATCGGCGCACTTGGCCGCCACGGGGTAGCCCATGCGTTGCGCCTGGTCGACCGCGTCGTCCGGGTCGGCGGCGACCACGGTGTCGACCAGCGCGATGCCGTAGGCGCCGAGGATGCGGGCGGTGCGTTCGTACGGTTGCCAGCCGCCGCCCGCGGCAAGACCCGCCGCGACGGCGGCCCGTGCGGTCGCCGGATCCACCTCGGTGAGGAGGGGACGGCTGCCGAGCGGCGTGCGCCGCCACTCCGCGTACCGGGCGGCACGGCCGAGCGCCCGGACCGCCCGCTCGGGCAGGTCGAAGACCGGGACCCGCCTGGTGCCGCAGGTACGGACGCCGTCGGAGCCGCCGACGAGCACCACGGTCGCGGGCAGGTCGGGCCGGGCGTCCAGGGCGGCCCCGGCGGCGTCGAGCACCTGGTCGATCTCGTTGGCCTTCGTGGCCACCAGGACGACGGCCAGCACGTCGATCGTCGCATTGTCCGCCATGGCTCGGATCGCCGAGGCGCATGCCTGCGGCGTCGCGCTCGCGCCGAGGTCCACGGGATTGGCGCTGCCTTCGCCCGCGGGTACCCGCAGGCCGGCGGCCTCGGCGGCGTCGGCGGCGAGGATGTTCAGGCCGCCCGCGTTGCCCACGACGCCGAGCCGGTCACCGGCCGCGAGAGGCTGGCCGGCCAGGACGCGTGCGGTGTCGATCAGGTCGCCGAGGTCGTCGACGCGGATGACGCCGGCCTGCCGGAACAGCGCGTCGACCATCCGGTCGGGGGCCGCCGCCGCGGCGGTGTGAGAGGCCCCGGCCCGCTGCCCGGAGGCGGACCGGCCGCTCTTCAGGACGAGGACCGGCTTGCGCCGGGCGACCGCGCGAACGAGCCGGGCGAACTTGCGCGGATTGCCGAACGACTCCAGGTAGAGCGCGACGACCGACGTGGCGGGGTCCTCCAGCCAGTAGGCGAGCAGGTCGTTGCCGCTGACGTCGGCCTTGTTGCCGAGCGAGACGAAGGTGGAGACCCCGACGCCGTCGCGGGTGGCGTGGTCGAGCAGCGCGACGCCGACCGCGCCCGACTGCGACCCGACCCCGAGCCCGCCGGATCCCGGCTCGGCGGGGGCGAACCCGGCGTCGAGGCGGATCGTGGGATCGGTGTTGGCCACGCCGAGGCAGTTCGGGCCGACCAGTCGCATGCCGTACCCGCGCGCGAGCCGGACGAGCTGGTCCTGCCGGTCCCGCCCGGCCGGGCCCGCGTCGGCGAAGCCGGCGCTCAGGATCACGGCGGCGCGGACACCGGCGCGCGCGCCGTCGGCGAGGACGTCGAGCACGAGGGGCGCGGGTACGGCGATGACGGCGAGGTCCACGCCGCCCGGGATCGCACTCAGGCGGGCGTACGCCGGATGTCCCGCCACGGTGGTCGCGTTCGGGTTGACCGCGTAGAGGGGGCCGCGGAAGCCGTACCCGGCAAGCGCCTGAAGTGTCGCGTGTCCCACGCCGCCCGGCTTGCGGCCGGCGCCCACCACCGCGACGGACGTCGGCGCCAGCAGGGGACGCAGCGACGCCCGTTCGGCCTGGGCCTCGCGGCGGTCGACGAGCTCGGAGTCGATGCCGGGCCCGGTCGGCACCGTGACGGTGACGACGCCGGACTCGATGGCGCTCCTGGCGCCGGAGGTGAGGTCTCGCATCACGGTCAGCATGGGGACGTTGCCGCCGAGCACCTCCCCGACGAGCTCGGTCAGGCCGTGGCGGCGGGCGGCGGCGGTGAGCTGTTCGAGTAGGAGGGTGCCGATGCCGCGGCCGTGCTCGCGGTCGTCGACGAAGACGGCGAACTCGGCGTCCTGCGCTCCCCGGCGCTCGTAGGCGGCCACGCCGACGACCACACCGGCGGCCTCGGCGACCACGGCGTGGTGGCGCGAGCCTGAGGGGCGGCAGACACGCCGGGCCTCCTCGTCGATGCTGGCGGCACTGGGCCGGTGGAAGAAGCGCATCCGCAGGTTCTCCGGTGCAGCCCGGGTGTACAGCTCGACGAGGGCCGCGACGTCGTCCTGCCGTACCGGCCGTAGCCGGACGACTCGACCGTCGGAGGTGAGGGCGTCGACGGCTTCGGCTGATCCAGTCATGGCGTCTCCCGGCAGGTGTGGGCTCACATTCAGGTAACCGTCGCCGGAGGCGAGGTGGCAGGGCCGTTGGTCCCGTTCCCGGCCCCGGCAACCGAGGTCGAACCTGTGGCGACAGTTGGTGTGGGACCAGTCGGTATGCCGCCTGTCGAGGGCGGTAACCGGGGGTCCGCCCTTCGCTGTGCTCCGGACCGCCGGTCTGGTGCCCGGCGGGATCGGCACGAGGAGGTAGGCCATGACGACCACCCCGGCTCTTGAGACACACTCCACGTCGGACGAGAGAGGCTGGTCGCTGTTGCGGCCGCGTCCGCCCGCCGGTGGGCTACGGCACTGGGTGCGTCTGCTGTTCGGTGGGTTCTACCTGGCGATGGCGGGAGTCAACCTGACGGTGACGCTGCCCAACGGCCGCGACGTGTACGCCGGGCTCGCGGACATCTCCTGGCCGGGCTTCGACGCCGCGGTACGGCAGATCGTCGTTCCGGTGGCGACGCCCTTGACGGCTCTGGTGATCCTGGCCGAGACCGGCGTGTCGGTTCTTGTGCTGTCCCGTGGCCGGGGTGTCCGGGTCGGCCTCCTGGTCGCGCTGGCCTGGCAACTGAGCCTCGCACCGTTCCTGTCCTGGTACGAGGTCGCGAATATCGGCCTGTCCGCCGTGACGCTGTGGTTGCTCGCGCGCGACTACGACCGCAGCCTCCTCGACGCCGTCCGGCGTCGAGGTGCCTGATCAAGGTCTTCCACATCAGGTAAAAGCCAGACCGTCGCACAGCGCCGCCCCGCTGGCATAGGGCAGAAGGTCCTGACCGGTGGGATTGAGCCACCTGTTCCTCGTCGGCCGAGGCGGTCCGTCTCGACAATGCCACGGGCTGTACGCCGGGCAGGGACGTGCGTGGCCGATCGGTGTGGCGCCGGTGGCCGCGGCCCGGCAATCTCAGCCGTGCAACGGGTGCGGTAGGACGGCCAGCGGGCACGCCGTCCGGCCCAGCAGAGCGGCTGTCGTGGTGCCCAGCACGTCGTCGCGGGCGGGTGCCCGGCTGCGGGCTCCGACGATCAGCAGGGAACCAGTGCGGCTCAGTTCGGCCAGGGCTCGAGCGGGATCCCGGTCGTGCAGGACCTGGCGTTCGTAGCGTGCTCCCGGCAGGTGTTCGTCGAGGACGTCCGCGAGGAGCCGGTCGGCGTCGGTGATCCGGTCGTGCCGGTCCAGGCGCCGCCGGGAGACCATGGCGCTGCTCTCCGTCCACACGTGCACGGCGCGCAGGGTGGCGCCGAGCCGGGCGGCTTGGCGGGCACCGTACGCGGCGAGCGTCTCCGTGAGCCAGATCGGCGAGCACCCGGGGATCACGCTGTCCGGCGATCATGGCGTCCAGCATCGTGCGGCCGGACACGCCGTGCAGGTCGCTGATCACCGAGTCGAGTTTGATCTGCGCGTCTTCCAGCGTCTTCTCCAGCCGCAGCTTCTTCCGCGTCTGATCGTGGACCAGGCTGCGCCGATAGCGGGTGACATCGCGCAGCCGCTGGATCGGCTTGGGCCGCACCAGGCTGGGCCGGCACATGCCTCGTTCGACGACCTTGGCCAGCCACACGGCGTCGAGCTTGTCGGTCTTCGGCCGGCCGGGGACGTTCTTGACGTGTCGGGCGTTGAGCAGCCAACACGCGAAGCCTTCGGCCTCGAGCAGGTAGAACACCGGCTTCCAGTAGCTGGAGGTCGCCTCCATTGCGACCAGCGGCCCGGACGGTGGGGCCGTGCCGTGTGCCACATCGCTGGGAAGGGTCGAAGGTCCCTATCCGACTGTCGTGCATCGCCAGCACAATGAAAGACGGTCGACCGAATGCGGCGCAGCGAGGACCCGTCTGAACGGGACCGCTGGCCTCTGCAGCTGCACGCATGGATATGCGGGAAGTGAGCGAAGGGACCCCATCATGTTTCCAACATCACGCGCCGCCGTATCAAGGCAGGCGGTGCGCGGATTCGCTGCTGTGGTCATCGGGCTGGTCGCCGCGTTGTCGACCGCTGTCGCCCAGACGGCGCCCGCCCAGGCCCAGCTCTCGTCGTGGTCGGGATGGTCGCAGGTGCCAGGCGCTGGCGCCACCATCGACTCGCCGGCCACCACCAGCTACGACGACATCCAGTACGTCTTCGTCCGCGGTACCGACAACAGGATCTACACCCAGCTGCACAACGGCGTGCAGTGGTCGGGCTGGCGAGAGGTTCCCGGGGGCGGCGCCACGTCGTCCGGACCGGCCGCCACGGTCTACCAGGGACAGTTGTACCTGTTCGTCCGCGGAACCAACGACCGGATCTACGTGAATCGGCTGACCGGTACCGCCTGGTCGGGCTGGTCCGAGGTCCCGGGTGCCGGTGCGACGAGCGGTGCTCCCGCCGCGGTGGTCTACCAGGGTGCCCTCCATCTCTTCGTGCAAGGAACCAACAACCGGATCTACGTGAACCGGCTGACCGGTACCGCCTGGTCGGGCTGGTCCGAGGTGCCCGGTGGGGGTGCCACACTGGCCGGCCCGGCCGCTGCGGTGTACCAGGGCAGCCTCTACCTGTCGGTACGTGGCACGGACAGCCGCATCTACGTCAAGCGGCTGACCGGGTCGACGTGGACCGGTTGGAGTGAGGTCCCCGGCAACGGCGCGACGTACTCGTCGCCGGGGCTGGCGGTCTACCGTGGTGAACTGCACATGTTCGTGCGAGGCACCGACAACCTAATCTACGTCAACTCGCTGCGGAACACCGCCTGGAGTGGCTGGAGCGCAGTACCGGGCGGAGGGATGACGTCCGCTGGACCGGCTGCCGACGCATACCAGGGCGTCCTTCACCTGTTCGTCCGCGGCATCGACGACCGGATCTACCTCAACCGGGTGGGCCCGCCCATTCCGTGACCTCGCACGGTCTCCGGTGGCCTGGGCGTGTGCCCCGGCCACCGGAGCCTGGTCAGAGCCTGTGACGACGGCGCCGGGCTAATACAGCCGAGCCCGGGACCGCTCGTGCCTCCGGCGTTGAACGCCACTCGTAGGCGGAACACCGTCGAAGCCGCGGACTCCGGTTGCACTCCGGGCCGACATGGCCGCAGGCTTGATGCGGCCCGACGATATCCGGACTCTGGCTGATGTCGCAGAAGCGGGTCAGGACATCAGGCCCCGTCGTCATCGCAGATCGACGTGGTTGCGTGCGGGGATGAGAAGGTGGGTCGATCGGCCCTCCGGATCGGGACAGCCTCGCCGCAGCGCGCGGGGGCTTCTTCTGCGGTTATCGGTATCGGCGGACCGCTGCCCACTGCGGCGACGAGGATCCGCTGGCAGCCCTGGGAGGATTCAGGGACGCAGGAGAAGACGGCGGACGTCCGCGTCGTCGTGGGCATTCGCCAGACGGTGCCGATCGCGAACCTCAGCGTGTTCTACCGGCGTGCCATGCCCGATGCGGCGGCCGAGCTGCGCGGGCCGGGGTGACATCTGTCGGACCGCCGCGGTCGGTGTACCACCAGCAGGACCCCGAGGTCTTTGAGGTGACCGTCGGCTTCCCGGTCGCGTACGCCCTGGCCGAGCTTGGTGGGCTGGCCGCCGAACGCTCGCCCCAGGACCGACGGTGCAAAAGGGTGCACGAGGTCCGTAGGAGGACCTGCCGGTCACCTACGCGGCGCTGGGCGCATCTGGATGCTCGGCGGCATCTCCGAACTCGACGGCGAACCGCCGCACCCGCGTGCGGAACTGCTGATCGCCCTGGCCGGACCGGCAGCGAGCCTGGCCACAGCCGGTGTCTTGCTCGCCGCCGCCGGACCGGCGCGGCTCGCCGACGCCGGCTGGGGGTCGACACCGACGCGGGCAGGTATCGGCTCCGGTCGCGCGGCGACACCGCCGCGTTCGGCCACTCGGCCGGACCGCAGTCGTGGAAGGACGTCCTGCACCCGGCACGGGCGCGTCTCTGGTCCGCGGACCGGACGGGCGACGGCGTGGTGGTGACGGTACCGGCGCAGGAGCACCGGTTGGCGCTTGCTGGGCGTACGCCCGTGCGATCTCGCCGCCATCACCGTCCTGGACCGGGTGCTATCCGCCGGACGGCTACCCCAGCGCCCTCGACATGGCGCAGGAACGATGCGACCTCGTGAAACGCGGCCTCGCGTTGAAGAAGGCCGGCAACGAGATCTCCCGCTCGACGCACTTCCTCGACCTCACGGTAGACCGCCGATGAGCAGGCGCGGCAGGGGACGGTGGGTCGTGGTCGGGGTCGGCAACGAGTACCGCCGCGACGACGGCTTCGATTCCTACGTCATCGCCGTTCTCGCCGAACGGCAGACCGCCGACCCGGGGCTGTCCGGCGTCGAGTTGCACACCACCGACGGTGAACCGACCCGGCTGCTGGACCTGTGGACCGGGGCGGAGCTGGCTGTGCTCGTGGACGTCGTCCGCGCAGACCACGCCGGTGACCGCTACGAACTGGTCCTCGACGACGGCGACGAGCTGGCCACAGCCCCCTCGGCAGCTCACATGCGGTCAGCCTGGGCAGCACCGTCGCACTGGGCCGGGTCCTCGGGCGCCTCCCGCGCCGCCTCGTGGTGCTCGCCGTGTCCGGCACCGAGTTCGGTTTCGGCACCGGGCTGACGCCGTAGGTCGCCGCCGCGGTGCCCGCCGTGGTTTATCGGACCTGCGAGCTCGTGCGCTCGTGATCCCGTCGACGGGCGGTGGATCCGGCCGTGCGGCGCGGGTCCGCTGCCGTTCTCCTGGTCCTCGGGACACGCCCGTGCGGCCACTGTGACCTCTCCCCGAGCACCCTGCGGTAGAGGGCGTCCCGGACGGCGATCTCGCGGTCGTCGATGAGGCCGAAGCCGAGGCGGTTGGGCGCATAGCAGTACCCGATTCCGGTGTCCGGATCGGCCAGGCCGAACGATCCGCCGTTGCCAGGTGCGCCGAACGCCGCGTTGGCGGCGCTGCCGAAGGGCAGGTCCGGCATCGGCTTGATGTATCCGAGGGAGAACTGGACGGGCGTCTTCAACATCACGTCGACTGCGCCGCCGCTGGGTGGCCGCGCCGGTTGAACGAGAGCGGCAAGGGTGGCCGGCGTGAGGCCCAGCCGGCCGGTGAGGGCCGCGTCGTAGAGCGCCGCCACCGCCCGGGGCGCACCGATGCCGTTGCCCGCAGGTATCTCCACCCGCAACACCTCAGGAGTGTTGAGCGCGGTGTCCACCATCAGTACCGGCGGGTTGCTGACCGACCGGCGGGTGAGGCTGCCCGGCTTGAGCATGGCGATGAGGGTGCGCGGCGCGTACTCCCGCAGATGCAGCAGCATGGCGAGGCTGTTCCGGCCGTGGATAGTCGCGCGGCGTTCCAGATCCGCGTCCGTGATCTGCCCGATCGAGAAGTCGATGTCCAGCGGCGCGGCGATCTCCTCGGCGAAGAAGCGGCCCAGCGACCGTCGCGCCGGGTCCACCCGGCGAAGGAGCTCGCCCTCGTACCAGCCGAGGGTGATCGCGTGGTAGCCGTGGCGGGTGCCCGGCGTCCACAACGGGCGCTGCAGCGCGATGGCCGCCGCCAGCACGTCCAGGTCAGCCACGTCGGCGACGGTGAGCGGGATGTCCGTCACCGGCAGCCCGGCCTGGTGGGACAGCAGCTGGCGTACCGTGATCCCGCCCTTGCCGCGCCAGCCGAACTCGGGCCAGTACGCCGCGACTGGTGCGTCGTAGTCGAGCAGGCCCCGGGAGTGGGCCAGCGCCAGCGCCAGCGAGGAGACGCCCTTGGTGGTGGAGTACATGAGCACCACCGTGTCCTCCCGCCAGGGGACCTTCCGGATGCCGTCGCGGTAGCCGCCCCACAGGTCGACGACCTTCCGGCCGTCGCGGTAGACCGTGCACGCCGCTCCCACCTCGCGCGACTCGGCGAAGTTGCGGCGGAACGCGTCCGCCACCGGCCCGTACCCCTCGTCCACCTCGGCGTGCAATAGCTCGGGTGGGACCTTCACCTTGAGAACCATGGCGTCCCTCTCATCGGAGTACCGCCGCTGCCACGGGCCGGGCGAGAGCGGTGTTGGTGAGCGTCAGGATCTGCGCCGTGAGCCGGCGCAGCGTCGACACCTGCCGGGGGCGCAGCACGTCGCACACCCACGCCCAGTGCAGGCTCACGACATCGCCGCACCCGACCGATGGGGCCAGGCCGCCCGCACCGACGGAGACGAGGGCCTGCTCGGCTCGCTCGCCGCCCAGCAACAGCCGGTGTCCGTCCCAGATCAGCGGCCGGGACAGCACGGTGGCCGTGCCGGAGGTCACGGCCGTGACCCGTCCCCACCGGATGCGGCAGGCGTCCAGCACGCGCAGCGGATGATCGACGGTGCCGCCCCGGAGCAGACCCACCCACGGGTAGACGGCGAAGACATGGAAGTTGTGGTGCGGCGGGGCACCTCGAACCGCCAGCTCGGCGATGTCGGCGAACCCGCGTCCGGCCCGGGCCTCGAAGCGGTCCCGCAGGTGGGCGGCGAGCAGGGCGGGGCTGACCTGCCGCAGCAACGGGTTGCCGACCCAGTAGGCCGCCACCACCGCCGGGTCGAGCGGATCGGCGCGCCCCGCCGCCGCCGCGATCAGCTGCAGGTACGGCCACGCGCCACCGAAGCCGCGGGCGAGGTGCGCCAGCTCGGGGCCGTCCGTCCCGGACGCTGCGTGTTCGAGCAGCGCCGCCGAGTCGGCCGGGCCGCAGTAGCCCAGGGAGTTGGGCGGGTAGGCGTACCGGGCGAACAGCACCGGCCCGCTCGTGCGGTGGCGGCCGGTCATCGTGCCGTGGCCGCCCACGCAGGCTGCCGGCCGGCGGCCGCTGCCAGGACCGCCGCGCCGCCGAGCAGAAGGACCATGCCGGCCACCTGTGGTGCGGGCACGGCGGCACCCTTGAGCAGCGCCGACAGCACACCGGTGACGACGGCGCCGACCACCAGTACGGCGGCGACATCGACCGCCGGGGCGTACACCAGGGCGGTGAACCAGGTGGTGACGTACGCGGCCAGCACCACACCCGTCAGCGCCGCCCACTGCCAGCCGGCGACGCCCATCGCGGCCAGGCCGTCGAGTCGGCCGGTCACCGTGAGCCAGCCGAGCAGGAGCAGAACGCCCAGCCCCATCCGGGCGACCGCCAACCGGCGGGGCGCGACGACCCGCAGCAGACGCTTGGCCAGCACGACCTCGACTGCCCAGAGCAGGGTGGCGGCCAGGATCAGCCATTCCCCGACGCCGAACCGGAAGCCGCCCAGCCCGCCGTCCAGCATCACCACGCCCGCCAACAACATCGTGAACGCCGCGACGTACGGCCAGCGCAACCGTTCACCCAGCAGCGGAACGGCGAGTACCGCCACCCAGACGAACAGCGTCTTGTGCACGAACGCGGCGTGGGTGGACGACGCGCGTGCCAGGCCCTCGAAGAACAGCACGAACGGCACGCTGCCACCGACGACGGCGACCGCCAGCAGGCCGGCGAGGACGGTCGGTCGGCGCCGTAGCGGCACACCGCCCTTCGCGCGTGATGCCGAGGCCGCTCCCACGACCGTCAGGAGCAGTGCGGCGGCGACCAGGTTCTTGGCGGTGGTGTACACGGTCGCGTCCGGCGCGGCGCGTACACCGTATCCGTTGACGAAGACCGCCACTCCGCTGATCAGAGCCGCGCCGAACGCCAGCGCCAGCCCGTGGCGGTGGGCGTCGGGTTCACCGTTCATCCTCGCCTCCGAGAAGTTCGTCGAACATCCGTTGGCGGTCCTTCGCTTCTTCGACCGACAACCGCTGGACCGCCAGCCCGGACTGCACCAGCAGCCAGTCGCCGACCCGCACCGGTGGGCCGCCTTCCAGCGTCAGCAGCACCACCCGCTGGCAGGTCTCGCCAACCGCCGCCTCGGCGGTGTCCGCGCCGAGCAACGCGGTGACCTGCGTGGGATACGCCAGGCACATCAGGGCACCTCCGCGGCGAGGCTGGTCGGATCGGCAGGACCGACATCCAGGACGGTCGGGGCGACCGTCCTCGCGGCCGGTGTCTCGTTCCGTCCGGTGGCGCTGTCAGTCGACATGTGGCCGCTCCTGGTCACGCGTTCCTTCCTCCATAGGACTGCGTCGTCCACCGTTGGTCCAGGGACCAAAGTCCCGCGGAGCGTCCGCACGGCGCGTCCGTGTCGCTACGTTGCAGGCACCGATCATCGGTTCGCCCGACTCGACCCGGATTCCACATCGCTCGACAACGCCTGTTCTACCGAGCCGCCGGAGGTACCCGCCGGGGTATCTCTGCGCCGGTGGGTAGTGGTGCGGGAGGGTGTGGCATGGAGATCGACCAGGACGTTGTCGGGGATGTCGTCAAGCGGCTGCGGCGTGCCGAGGGGCAGATCCGTAATCCCTGGCCTGACTGCGTCCCAGGGGCTGTGGACGGACCGTGTCCTACCGCCAAGGGCGCTCAGCCGCCGAGCGTGCCAGTGCCGCCCGCAGCCGCGCGGCGGCTTCGTCGGCCACCTCCTTGAGTTCTGGTCGCCCGATCACCTGCACCATCGTTCGCGGATCGAGGGCCTGCACCAGTGTCGTGCCGGGTTCGTCGCCGTGGACGACGACGTTGCAGGGCAGCAGTAGGCCGATCTCCCGGTCGATACCGAGTGCCCAGTGCGCCAGCGGCGGGTTGCAGGCGCCGAGGATCAGGTAGTCCTCCATCTGCTCGCCCAGCTTCTCGCGCAGCGTCGCCTGCACGTCGATCTCGGTCAGCACGCCGAAACCCTGCTCCTTGAGTGCATCGCGGACCCGTTCGACCACAACGGCGGCGAGGGGTACGAGATCACCGTTCGTGGTCACCTCGTCCGGGTGGATCAGCCGGCCGGGTCCGGCGGCACAGACCAGGCGCCGACCCCGACGGAACTCTTCGTCGGCGCGGAGCAGGCCGACCGGATGCGGTCCGACGTGCCGGCGCAGTCGCGGGACTGGACCGCTGGTCCGGCACGGACTGCCGTACCCGGCCGGTGCGGTCCTCGTCCTGGCGGTCGCAGCCGTCGTGGTCTGCTGGCCGGTTAGCCAGGCGACGCCGACCGGCGGGTTCCCGTCACTGCTGTTGAGAACCGCCGTGCGGGGCCGAGAGGACCGCCAACCGGCGGGTGTACTCGTCCTCGCTGATGTCGCCGCGTGCGAAGCGTGTGGCGAGGAGCTGCTGCGGTGTCGGTCGCGGACCCGCGGGACCGCCGGCAAGGTTGCGGCCGACGTAGCGGACGGCTGCCACGATGGCGGCGATCACCAGCCCCAAGAAGATCAGGTTGCTCACGGCCATGAGGGCCATTCCCCAGCCACCCATGCCGTTGCCCCAGTACATCATCACGGTCTCCCTCACCGGCATTGATCGGATCGCACGTGTTGCGACGTCCGAGCGGACACCTTGAATGTGCTGCGCTGGACGGCGCTCGGTAAGAGGCCGGAGACCGTATCGACGGCACCGAAGGTCCTGGTCGACACGGTGACCCGCCCTCGGCGACGCATCGTCCAGCCCGCCTGGAAGGGCAGCTGGAAGCCATTGGTCTCGCATGCGAGGGACCGTGGCCTCTGCCGGCCCGAGCGCCGCGACGGCAGGGATACCTGGCGGCGGACCGTTGTCACACCAGCGTGACCGGCTATGACGAAGGCCCACATCGATCCGGCGACGTCGCCACGAGCTCATCCAGGAGAGGACGACGATGACCTACCGCATCGCGATCAACGGCTTCGGCCGCATCGGCCGCAACTACCTGCGCTGCCTGCTCGACAAGAAGATGATCGGCATCGGCTACGAGGTGGTGGCCGTCAACGACCTCGTCGACACCGGCATGCTGGCTCACCTGCTCGCGTACGACTCGACCTTTGGTCGGCTCCAGCACGACGTTGGCCTCGGCGACGGGGTCCTGACGGTCGGCGACCAGACGATCCGTACGTTCCGCGACCGCAGCCCTGAGAACTTGCCCTGGGCGGATCTCGGTGGCGACCTCGTCATCGAGCGACCGGCAAACTGCGGTCTCGCGACTACGCGGCACTTCACCAGAAGGCGGGCGCCCGCCGGGTGCTGATCTCCGCGCCCGGCAAGGACGTCGACGCCACCCTGGTGCCCGGAGTGAACGCGGACTCCTACGACCCGGCCGCGCACCAGATCCTGTCCGCGGCCTCGTGCACGACCAACTGTGTGGCGCCGATGGTCAGGGTGTTGCACGAGGCGTTCGGGCTGGAGCGCGGTTACCTGACCACCGTGCACGCTTACACCAACGACCAGCTGGTGCTCGACGCGCCGCACAAGGACCCGCGGCGCGCGCGGGCCGCGGGCGTCAACATCATCCCGACCAGCACCGGCGCCGCCAAGGCCGTCGGTATGGTGCTGCCGGAGCTGGCCGGGCGACTCGACGGCGTCGCGCTGCGGGTCCCGGTCGAGGACGGCTCGATCAGCGACCTCAGCTGCCAGCTCTCCCGGCCGGCGACCCGGGACGAGATCAACGCCGCGATGGCGGAGGCGGCAGCGGGACCGCTCGCCGGCATCCTGCGCTACACCGAGGTCCCGATCGTCTCGCGTGACGTGGTGGGCGATCCGTCGTCCTGCGTGTTCGATGCCGGTCTCACCCAGGCGAACGGCACCTTCGTCAAGGTCTTCGGCTGGTACGACAACGAATGGGGCTAGCTCAACCGGCTCATCGACCTCACGGAGATGATCGCCGCCCGGGACTGACCGTCGTGGGCGGTGGTCCGTTCTCGCCCGGATCCGCCGACCCGGCCGGTGGTCCTGCCGGGGCCGGCCCGGTGACGCGGCCGACCCAGCGGCGCCGGACGGCGTCGGCGGTCTCCAGCTCCTCGACCTGTGCCCTGCGTCGGCGCAGCACTTCGCGCAGGCGTGGGATGACCCGATGCTCCAGGGCGCGAAGCCGCTGCCGAGTCAGCCCGATCTCGACGGTGAGGACGCGGGCTGCGGTCACCGCGGCGGCGTGCTGGGCAGCCGCCTCGACGGCTTCCCGGACGGCCGCGTCGGCGAGCAGCACCGCGGTCCCGCCGGCCGGTGCGTCGTCCGGTCGGCGGACGGGCACCGTGCAGGCGGCCCTGGTGGGAAACCGGAGTCCCATCAGGTTCGTCCAGGTGACGGCGACGGTCGCCGACGGGGGTGGGCTCGCGTGCCGCAGTGTCCGCTCTCCGTCGAGTTGGGCGGCCCGGACCAGCCACCGTTGCGCCTCGGCGGCGGTCGTGTGCCACCGGCCGGCGGCCGCGTCGGCGACGGCGGTGAGCCGGTCCGCCTCGGCGGCCAGCATCGTGAGCTTGCGGGCGAGGAGACTGGCGCCGGCCTCGGCGACGGCGAGGCGTCGGCGCAGGACCAGCATTCCGGCCCGCCCGGGCGGCACGCGAATTCCCGACTCCCGACTCACGGGTGGGCTCCGTGGGTGTCGAGCTGGGCGTCCGGCAGCAGGACGAGTTCCCGGCGCGGCAGGACCAGCACCGCCTGCCAGGCCCGGTCCAGGGTGTCGGCCAGGGTGCGGGTCTCGTCCGGGCCCTGCGCCACGAAGGTGCGCCGGTACGCGTCCTCGAAGGCCAGGTAGTCGCGATCCGTCGGGCCGAGCCCGCCCGGCCCGATCAGATCGGCGAGCTCGGCCGCCTGCCGCGCCCGGGACAGCGCGGAGAGCACCTGCGCCGCCAGGTCGAGGTGGTCGTCGCGGGTCCGGCCGGCCCCCGCGCCGTGGCGCATGAGCCGCGACAGCGACGACAGGGCGTCGATCGGCGGGTACACGCCGAGGGCGGCGAGGTCGGGGGAGAGCACCACCTGACCTTCGGTGATGTAGCCGGTGAGGTCCGGCACGGGATGGGTGATGTCGCCGGCCGGCATGGTCAGCACGGGCAGCAGCGTGACGGAACCCGGGCGGCCGCGGATCCGCCCGCAGCGCTCGTAGAGCGACGCCAGGTCGCTGTAGAGGTACCCGGGGTACGCCCGCCGCCCGGGGATCTCGCCGCGGGCGGCTGACACCTCGCGGACGGCCTCGGCGTAGCTCGTCATGTCCGTCATGACCACGAGGACGTGCCGGCCGCCGGCGAAGGCGAGGTCCTCGGCGACCGTGAGCGCGATCCGCGGGGTCAGGATCCGCTCGATCACCGGGTCGTCGGCGGTGTTGACCAGCAGCGTCAGTTCACCGGCGGCCGCCCGCTCGTCGAGGGCGTCCCGGACGGCGTCGGCGTCCGCGTGGGTGAGGCCCATTCCTGCGAAGACCACGGCGAACGGTTCGCCGCCGGCCGACGCCTGCGCGGCGATCTGGGTGGCCAGCTGCAGGTGCGGCAGGCCGGCCTGGGAGAAGATGGGCAGCTTCTGGCCGCGTACGAGGGTGGTGAGTCCGTCGATCGTGGACACGCCGGTGAGGACCGCGTCAGCGGGGGGTTCGCGCCAGACCGGGTTCAGCGGCGCACCGGAGACCGTGGCCCGTTCGTTCCCGAGGACGGGTGGGCCGCCGTCGATCATCTCGCCGCGGCCATTGCCGGTGCGTCCGAGCCAGCCCGGGCCGACCGGCACGTGCAGGGGTTCCCCGGCGAAGGTCACGGCCGTACCCGCGGGATCCATGCCCGTCGTGCCCTCGAGGACCTGCACGACGGCGAGGTCCCGGTCCACCGAAAGGACCAGCCCGTGCCGCGGACCGCCCGCGGTCAGCTCGATGGTGGCGAACTCGTCCCAGCCCACGCCGTCCACCCCGGCGAGCACGACGAGCGGGCCGCGCAGCTCCCGGACATCCGTCCAGGCGACCGCCCCGAAACCGGTCATGACAACCTCCCCAGGACGGTGTCGCGCGCGGCCACGACGCCGGCGGCGTCACTCGGCGCGACGACATCGCGGACCCGGGTGAGAGCACCGAAGTCGGTTCGCTCGTACGCCGCGGGATCGGCGCCGCCGTCGACGAGCGCCTGTAGCCGGTCACCGACCGTCAGCACCGCCTCGACCAGGGCGGCGGTCTTGGCCGCCTCGCAGAATCCGTCGTTGGCCGACAAGGCGTTCTGTCGCAGCACGCCGTCGCGGATCAGCCGGGCGGTGAGTACGGTGACGCGTTCGGCGGCGCCCAGGCCACTCAGGCCCACCAGCTCGGCCAGCCCGGACAGCCGGTCGCTCTCGGTGAGGATCCGCAGCATGCGGGCGCGGTGCCCGGCCCAGCCGCCGACGCGGTGCCGGTCGTGCCAGGCCGCCGCCACGTCGGCGTCGCGGGAGAACGACCCGGACCAGGACACGGCCGGGTAGTGCCGGGAGTACGCCAGCTCCCGGTCCAGCGTCCACAGGCACCGGACGAATCGCTGGGTGTGCGCGGTCACGGGCTCGGTCAGGTCGCCGCCGGGCGGGGAGACGGCGCCGACGATGGTGACGGAACCCCGGCCGCCGCCGAGGGTCTGCACCGCCCCGGCGCGCTCGTAGAACGCGGCGAGCGTGGAGGCGAGGTCCGCCGGGTAGCCCTCCTCCGCGGGCAGGGCACCGTTGCGGGCGGCGAACTCCCGCAACGCCTCCGCCCAGCGCGACGTCGAATCGGCGATCACGAGCACGTCGTAGCCCATGTCCCGGAAGTACTCGGCGACCGTGACCGCCGAGTACACGCTCGCCTCCCGCGCCATCATCGGCATGTTGGACGTGTTGGCGATCGCCACGGTGCGGTCCGCCAACCGGCCACCGGTACGCGGGTCGGTGAGGGCGAACAGCTCGCTGACCACGTCGGCCATCTCGTTGCCGCGTTCGCCGCAACCCACGTAGATGATCACGTCGGCGTCGCACCATTTGGCGATCTGCTGAAGCAGCAACGTCTTGCCGGTGCCGAACCCGCCCGGTACCGCCACGCTGCTGCCTTTGAGGACGGGAAAGAGTAGGTCGACGACCCGCTGCCCGGTCTGCAGCGGGGTGTCCGCCGCCAAGCGCCGCCGGCTCGGCCGCGGCGTGCGCACCGGCCACCGCTCCACCAGGCGTACCGGGATGCCCGCCACGGATGCGACCTCGTCGTCGGCCCCGACATCGCCGGCCGGAGCGATCCGGTCCACCGGCCCGGCCGCGCCGGCTGGGCACAGGATCCGGTACGCCACGGCGCCGGGACCCGGCACGACGCCGATCTGCCGGCCCGGTGTGACCCGGTCACCGGCCTCGACTGTCGGCGTGAACGACCACCGGCGGCCCTCCCCGGACGCCGCCGGGGCCGTCGGCAACAGCCACACCGGCCCGGAGTCGAGCGGACGCAGCAGGCCGTCGAAGACGCCGCCCAGCAGCCCTGGTCCCAGCGCGGCCGTCAGGGGCGCACCGACCCCCTGGATCTCGTCACCGGGCCGCAGTCCGCCGGTGTACTCGTACGCCTGCACAGCAGCAGCGCGGCGCCGCAGGTCCAGGGAGCCGCCGCGGGGACCCGGACGGCGACCCGGTGCAGCCAACGCAGGCGGGGCAGCACAGTCAGGGTCCAGGCGTCGTCCGCTCCCGGGTCCCCCCAGGCCGACCGGGCCAACGCCGTACGCAGGCATGAGCGGCTCGCGGTCTCCGCCAGTCGCGGCCACGCCACGGCTAGCGTCCCGAGCTCGAACGGCTCCCCGCCGCTGGACCCGCCGTCCATCCTATACAGAAGACTGTCGATGTTCGCCAGCTCGAACGCCCCGCCGAGTAGCCTCAACGGTCCTGCCGCGGCACGGGACTGCCAGCCCGTCAGCACCCGCAGATGCCACAGCAGAGTGTTCACCGTCGCGGCCTGCGCCTGCTCCAAGGTCTGTCCCCGGCGCACGTATCGGCCGTACGGGCTTTCCGCGAGCTCATCGACGGCGGCGGCGAGGCCGAGACCGGCGAGTCGGCGAGCGGTCGCCCGGCCGACGCGGCGCCGGACGAGAGCCCGCCCTCGGACGGCCCCGGCGACATCGGCGGTGCCCATCACGGCACCCGTACCTGCCGCTCGGGATCCGGAGCCGTCATGACCGACCGGGCGAGCTCGGTGACCTGGTCGACGAGTGCCGGCTGTCGTATCGCCGCCGCCCGGCCGATACGGTCCGCCTCGACGCGTCCGGCGTCGAGCCGCGCCGCGATCTCGCTCTCGGTCGTCGTCCGGGCCGCGGCGTAGGCGGCCGCCCGGACGGTGTCCACGGCCGCCGAGGCATCGGCGACCAGGCGGGCGGCTTGCCGGGCGGCCTCGGCTCGCAGGGATGCGGCGGCCTTTGCGGCATCGAACCGCAGCTGCCGGGCCTCGCCCCGGGCGTCGCGCAGTCCGGCGAATACGGGAGCCAGCTCGTCGACCAGCCGACTGCGCTTGTCGGCCGGTACGGCAGCCGGTGCGGCCGGTCCCGGTGGGCCGAAGGCGCGGAACCTGTTGAGGACATCTTGCCAGCCCGCCATGGCTCCTCCCGGGTCCGTTCTCTGCCCTGTACCCCCATCGTCTGCCCATCGACGCGCGCAACGCAGGGCCGAACGTCCCACAGGAACGGGGACTCCCGCTGTTCTCCAGCGGGCGGTGGACGTCATCCGCGCCGTTAGCGTGGGTGACGGCGCGAGGTATTGCGGCCGCGGAGCAGGTGTCCTTCGGCCGTGTTCCGGCGGCGCGGCGGCGGCTGACACTGAGAGGGACGAAGGGAGACGACGATGTCGGAAACCACTGTGTCCCAGACGGCCGACCTGAGACAGGCAGCGATCATCCGGTTGCGCAAGAAGCGCGATCTGCAGGCCCATCTGCTGGCGTACGTCCTGGTGAACCTCTTCCTCAACGGGATCTGGTTCCTGACGGACGCCGGTGGGTTCTACTGGCCGATGTTCCCCCTGCTCGGGTGGGGGATCGGTGTCGCGTTCCACATCCGGGACGTCTACGCCCCGCAGAACCCGACCGAACAGGACATCCGCGAGGAGATGGACCGGATCGGCGGTCGTGTCGAGTCATGACGACGGACGAATCGCCACATGGACACCGCCTGCCGGCCGACCGGCGGGCGGTGTCGCATGGGGACTGCCCTTCCGTCGGGCGTCATCGATCGGCCGAGGTGCGTGTGACGACGGCGAGTGCGCGTTCGACCGATCGGTCGGACTCGTCGTCGGTGGCGACCTCGTGGCTCTCGGGCCACGGGTCGGTGTGGCCGGTGAACGCCGCCGCGATGGTGGCGTCGGCGTCGGATGGGTCGTGACCGTCCGAGCCGGGACAACGGCGTTCGAGAAGGCGTTCGGCGACGACGTCCGGTGCGGCGGCGCAGCGTAATTCGGTCAGCTCGGTGTGGGTCTTCGCCGCCAGCGCTCGGGCCGCGCCGCGCTGCAAGGACTGGGCCCAGGTCGCGTCGAGGACCACGGACTCCCCGCGCTCCGTCAACCGTCGGCACCGCGTGAGCAGCTCGGCGTAGGTGCGTTCGGTCCATGCTGCGGTGTAGATGCCGGTTCCGTAATCGGCGGGTGCGCGGTCGACGCCTGCGAGTTCCTTGCGTACGCGATCACTGCTGAGCACGACGGCGCCCAGACGGTCGGCAAGCCGCCCGGCCAGGGTGGACTTGCCCGTCGCGGGCAGGCCGCCGACGAGGATCATCCGCACGGTGCCGGTGCGCAGGTGCCGGACGGTCAGGTCGGCGTGGGCGCGGACATCGGCGGCCGAGCCCGGGACGCCTTGGGCGTGACGCAGGCAGGAGACCTTCGCGCGGACGAACGCCCGGTAGGCGACGTAGTGGTGGCGTAGCGATGCCGGTGCTGGGTCGGCGGTGAACTCGGCGTACCAGTCGAGGAACCGGTCGGCCAGATCGGGCTCGCCGAGGTGTTCGAGGTCCATGGCGAGGAACGCGGCGTCGTCGAGCGCGTCGACGTATCGCAGCCGGTCGTCGAACTCGAGGCAGTCGAGGATCCGCGGGCCGTCGTCGAGGCAGAAGATGTCGTCGCTCAGCAGGTCGGCGTGGCCGTCGACCACCCGTCCAGCGGCGATTCGACCGTCGAACAACGGTGCGCGACCGGCGAGGAACTCATGCGTACGGTGTTCGATCTCCCCGGCGAGCATATCGTCCAGAATCGTGCCGTGGAACGGCCGGAGCTGGTCGAAGCTGGCGTCCCACCGGCCGAGGACGGCGTTGCGGCTGCCCTCGATCGCGATGTGGGGTCCGCGCGCTGCTGCCGCGTGGAATGCGGCGATCGTCCGGGCCAGCTGGCGGAGGTGGTCGGCGACCGGAGCACCAGCGCGGATGAGCGTGGACAGGCGGCGGTCCGCCGGCATCCGGCGCATGACCACGAGGTGATCACAGACCGTACCGTCGGGACCGTGGACGTCGGCGACACCGAGGTAGACGTCCGGGGCCAGCCGCCGGTTGAGTTCCACCTCCCGATGGCAGACGGTTTCACGATCGACGCGTCGGCGGAAGTCGAGGAAGCCGAGATCGATCGGCTTCTTGAGCTTGTAGACCCGGTCCCCGACCAGGAACACGACAGCGGCGTGGGTCTCGGACAGTGACGCGAATTCGCGCGGCTTCATGAGGCACCTCACCTGACATATCCACTGTCGTCGTTGCCGGGCGCGCACGGTAGTGCTGAAGGCCCCGGTCGGCCGCGGTATTCGACTCCTTCAGTCAGCACGCTGTCAGGGCGCGGACGAGAGGATCGCTTTCGGTGGAGTTCTCGTGCAGGCGGAGCTTCGCGTCCAGGACGGTGACGCCGTCCGGCCCGGCCATGATCGGGTTCAGGTCCAGCTCAGCGACCTGGGGATGGTCCTCGGCGAGCCTGCCGAGCCGGAGCAGCAGATCCTCGATGGCGGCCGTGTCGATCGGGGGAGTCCCACGATACCCCGTGAGCAGGGGCGCGCCACGCAGTGATCGCCACATCCGGCCGGCGTCGAGGTCGGTGAGGGGTACCAGCCGGAACGCCCGATCGTCGAGGATGTCGGCGCGTACGCCGCCCATGCCGGCCATCAGCAACGAGCCGAAGAGGGGGTCGTGCACGATGGCGGCAGCGAATTCCACACCGGTGACAGCCATGCGCTGGACGAGCACCGGCTGGCCCGAGCGTCCCACGGCCGCGACCCGACGTGCCGCCGCCTGAACCTCGCCAGGATCGGTGAGGTTCAGCCGCACCGCGCCGAGGTCGGTCTTGTGCACCAGCTCGGGATCACCGCACGTCACGGCGACAGGGCCGCCCATGCGTCCCGCCGCGATGACGGCGTCCCTTGAGTTGTCGACGGATACGGTGTCGACCAGCGGAATCCCGTAAGCGTTCAGGATGGCGGCGGTACGTTCGTACGGTTGCCACGACCCGCCCGCGCTGATTCCCGCACGAACCACCCGGCGGGCCGCCGCCGCGTCGACCTCGGCCAGCACCGGTCGTTCTCCGAAAGGCTCCCGGCGCCAGGCCGCGTACCGCATGGCATGGCCGAGGGCGCGGCTCGCTCGTTCTGGCGTGCTGAAGACGTGGGTGTGGCGGACGCCGCAGGTCGGGGGCGCGTCAGGATCGCCGACGACGACCGCACCGGCGAGGTCACGGGCCACGGTCAGCATCGGCGTGTTGCCGCCGAGCACGTCGCCGGTCAGATCGGCGACACCATGCCGGCGGGCGTCGCCGGCGAGCTGCTCGAGCAGCAGCGTGCCGATCCCACGCCCGTGCTGGCGGTCGTCGACGAACACCGCGAACTCCGCGTGCCGGCGGCCGCGACGTTCGTAGGACGCCACTCCGACCAAGGCGTCGCCCAGCTCGGCGACGACCGTGCGGTGTTCCGGGCCGGCCGGGCGGCACGATCGCCGTGCCTCCAGGGCGATGCTCGCCTCGCTCGGCAGGTGAAAGAAGCGCATCTGCAGGTTTGCCGACGAGGCGCGCGAATACAGCTCGACGAGCGCCGGCACGTCGTCCCGACGTACGGGTCGCAACCTGACGATTGCGCCGTCGGCGGTGAGCGCGTCGACAACCATGATCTGCGTAGTCATCGCGCACCTCCGTGGGTCGGGACGGCCACCCCCAGCAAAGCGCTCGACCGGGCGCGGGTACAGGGCCGATGGACCCGTTGCCGGCGGACGGGATGAGCGTCGAAGGTCCCGGCCGGACGGGTCCGTCGGCCGTTCCGGTATCCGCGGCACGCTCCTAGCGTCGGACCCATGCAGACGGTCCTGGCGTCCGGGTTCCAGGGTGGGCGCAGCGCGGCCGAGGCCGCCCGCTGGCTCGCCGACGTGGGCCCGAACGTCGTGCCCGCGCCAGCGCGGGCGCCCGTCTGGCTGGTGCTGGCGCAGCAGCTGACCCATGTCTTCGCCCTGCTGTTGTGGGTGGCCGCCGCGTTGGCCGTGGTGGCCGGGATGCCGCGGCTCGGCGTGGCGATCGTCATCGTGGTCGTGGTCAACGGCGTGTTCGCGTTCGTGCAGGAGTACCGGGCCGACAAGGCCACCGAGCGGCTGCGCGACATGATGCCGGTCACCGCCCGGGTCCGCCGCGACGGTCACCCGATCACCGCCGATGTCGTGGAACTCGTACCCGACGATGTCGTATTGCTGGAGGACGGTGACCGGGCCGGCGCCGACTTGCGGATCGCGGTCGTACACGGCCTCGCTGTGGACGAGTCGATGCTCACCGGCGGGAGCGTGCCGCGGCACCCGTCCGAGGACGAGGACCTATACGCCGGCACGTACGTGGTGGAGGGTGCCGCGACCGCCGTGGTAATCCGCACCGGTGGCCGTACCCGGATGGCGGGCATCGCCGCGTTGACCGGCCGTGCCGTGCCGCCGCTGCCGACGCGGCTCGACCGCGTGGTGAAGGTGATCGGCGCGACCGCTGTCGCGGTGGGCGTCGTGTTCTTCGGCCTGTCGCTGGCGCTCGGTGCCGAGCCGGTGGCGGGGTTTCTCCTGGCGATCGGTGTGACGGTCGCCCTCTACGTCAAGGGGGCGCCCGAGTCCGTGCTCGCCCGGTGCGCCGACGCCGACCCGCACGCCGCGCAGGTCGCGCGCGACCTCGCCGCCCGCGGCCTGCGGGTCCTCGCGGTGGCCGCTGTGCACCGGTGGCCCGGCTGCTCGGCGGGACGCTGCCGAGGGCGACCGGGTGGGCGGTCGTGCTGCTCGCCGTCCCCACCGTGATCGTCGCCGACGCGATCGCCGAACGTTTCGCCCGAGCCCGTCTGCGGTGAGAGGAGTTCACCATGTCGACATCTCAGCTGCCCGTCATGGTCGGAGTCGACGGCACCCGGGGGCGCCTCGCCACCGTTGACCTCGCCGCGGCCGAAGCCCGGCGCAGGGGCGTACCCCTGACGGTCGTGCACGTGTGGCCTGGCCGGTACGCCGGGCCGTTCCGATCCCGGAGTGTGACGCCGACGGAGCAGGACGGGCAGCGGGTGCTCGACCTCAGCGTGCAGCGCGTCCGCCACACCGACTCCGACCTCCAGGTGCACACCCGGCTTGTCGACGGCGACCCCGCCAACACGCTCGTGCGCCTCACCGCGGAGGCGCAACTGCTGGTGGTCGGGCACCGAGACGACGTGCTCACCCGGCACGGCTGGGGCTCCACCGCGGCGTACCTCGCCCACCACGCCGCCTGCCCGCTGCTGGTCGACCGCGGCGAGGGATCGACCGGTGGTCCGGTCGTGCTCGCGGCGTCCGCGCGCGAGCGGGGCACCGCGACCGTGGCCTGCGCGTACGCACAGGCCGCGCTCCGGCGGGCGCCGCTGACCGCGGTGCACGTCTGGTCGGCCGCCGACCACACCGAGCTGGCCCCGGGAGCCGCCGGCTACGCCGCCGCGCGTGACGCGGCGGACCGGATGCTGGCCGAGGCGCTGGCCGGCTGGCGGACGCCGTACCCGGACGTCGACGTGAGCCGCCTGGTCCTGCACGATCTGGACGTCGCGTACACGCTGGAGCGCGCGTCCCGCCGTGGGCAGTTGTTCGTGGCGGGTACCGGCCGGCACGGGCGGTTCGCCGAGCTGCTGTACGGCTCGCTGGACGTGGCGATGCTGCGGACGGCAGCCTGCCCGGTCATGCTCGTCCCGCCTTCGTGGCATGCGGCGACGGCCGGCTCGACGGCTCAGGGCCACCCGGTCGTCGGGCGGCCCTGAGCGGTGGTGCGGGGCCGTGGTGCGGGTCAGCGCGGTACGAGAGTGTCGGGTGACGGGTGCGCGGGTCGGGTGGCGGGGACGGGGACTACCACGACCGGGCATGTGGCGTGTCGGACGCATTCGTCGCTGACCGAGCCGAGGACGGTGTGCCGCATCCGGCTGTGGCCGTGGCTGCCGAGTACGAGCAGGTCGGCGTCTTTCGCCGCGCGGGCCAGGACGGCCGCGGGGCGCCCTTCGACGGCCTCGGCGGCGATTGGCGGCGGTGTCTCGTAGCCGGCGGTCACCGCGGTGACCGCCGGCTTCAGCAGGCGTTGGGTGCGTTCGAGCGCGGAGCCGCGGTCTGCGGTGACGACCGGGCTGATCTCGACACCGTCGAAGGACCAGGCGCTGACCGCCTGAACGGTGCCGCCGAGGGCAGCGGCCTGCTGGACCGCCCAGGCGAGTGCGCGGTGACCGCCCTCGGAGCCGTCGACCCCGGCGACGATCAGGTAGGTGGATGTCATGACTCCTCCTCGGAATCTCGGTGGTCCTCCGAATCGCGGAGCACCGCCACGGTGCACGGGCTGTGCTGAAGCAGGTGACGGCTTACGGAACCGAGCCGCAGGCCGTGGAAGCCGCCGCGTCCGCGGGCGGCGACCACGACGAGCTGACTGGTCTGGGCTGCGTCGGTGAGGACCCGGTACGGGTGCCCGACGATGACGTCTGCCGTGACCGGTACGGCAGGGAATTTCTCGCGCCAGCCGGCCAGCAGGTCACGCAGGGAGGTTTCCTCGGCGGCGTCGATCTCGTGCCGGTCGGTGAAGCGGGAGCCGATCCACGGATCCGGGGGCGGCATCCATGCCCTGACTGCGTGGACGGCGACGCCGCGCGCGGCGGCCTGTTCGAGGGCGAACCGGGCTGCCGAGTCCGCGCGGGGCGAGTCGTCCAACCCGGCCACCACCGGGCGGCTGTCGGCCGTCTGCTCCCCGCCCCGGCACACGACCACGGGACACGGTGCGTGCGCTGCGACGGCGCTGGCCACGGACCCCAGCAGGACACCGGCGATCGCGCCGTGGCTGCGTCCACCGACGACGAGCAGGTCCGCGTGTGCGGCCCGGTCGCGCAGGATGAGGGCGGCCGGTCCGTGTGCGATCACGGAGGTCACCGTGCAGGCGGGGTGGTCGCGGCGGGCTTTGCTCACCGCGTCGCTCATCCTTTGGTTGATGGCTGCTTCGGCGTCGGGCCAGATGCTGGCGCCGGGTACCATGGACGCGGCCGGCAGGTACGAGGGCCAGACCCAGGCGTAGACGAGTTCGACCGCGGCGCGGGTGCGTTCGGCCTCGCCGAACGCCCAGTGTGCCGCCTGTTGGGCTTCCGGTGATCCGTCGTATCCGACGACGATGGTGTGCGGGGACATGGTGTGCTCCTCAGGTCCGGGCGATCAGGACGGGGCAGTCGGCGTGGTGCAGCAGCTGAAGGCCGACCGAGCCGAGAACGGTGCCGGACACCTCGGCGTGGTTGCGGGCCACCTCCAGCATGCTCGGGTGGGGCAGGTTCTGTGCACTGGCCCGGCTCTCGTCGTACGCGTGCGCGATGTGCAGGGTGGCGTTGCGGCGCCGCGCCTCGTTCGCTGCCCAGCGAACGGTGGCATCGGCGTTGCCGGAGCCGCCGGTGCCGACGAGAACAGTGTTCTGTGCGGTCATGATTCCTCCCAGGGTCTCTCCTGGAGCGATACGGCATCGGCGAGTGTCCGAACAGGGCACAGCAGACCGCCGGGACGGGCCGAAGGTCCCGTCTGCGCCCATGACGGCCCGCAGGTCCTTCCACCGGGAGCCGTTCGGCCCTGACCGCCGCGATGCCCCAGGTCTAACGTCCGCATCAGGAGCCGTCGGAGGAGGTTCGTGATGACGACGTGGACGGTGGACGACGTGATGACTGCGACGGTCGTGACCGTCGGCAGGGACACGCCGTACCGGGAGGTCGTCGACCGGCTGATGGGCGCCGGTGTCAGTGCGGTACCCGTGGTGGACGATTTCCGCAGGATCCTCGGGGTGGTGTCGGAGGCCGACCTTCTCTGCAAGATCGAGCTGTCGGACCAGGAACAGCGACCGCGGCTGTTCGAGAGCAGGCGGCGGCGTAGCGAGCGCTCGCGCGCCGAGGCCCGGACAGCGGGGGAGCTGATGACCAGCCCTGCGGTCACGGCGCTCACGGGTACGACGGTGACCGCC
This sequence comes from uncultured Micromonosporaceae bacterium, assembly GCA_966211315.1. Lineage (GTDB taxonomy): Bacteria > Actinomycetota > Actinomycetes > Mycobacteriales > Micromonosporaceae > CBIHNN01. Next base: position 33,324 of record CBIHNN010000042.1, read on the forward strand.
GCGGCCCGCCGGATGGACGGTGAGGCGATCAAGCGGCTGCCCGTGATCGACGACGTGGGCCGGCTGATCGGGATCGTGTCCCGGGGTGACCTGCTCAAGGTCCACCTGCGGCCCGACGAAGACATCCGGGCCGAGATCACGAGGAGGTCATGCACCGGGTACTCGTGGTGGAGAAGGGTGCGGTGGACGTCCGGGTGGCCGAGGGTGTCGTGACCTTGACCGGCACACTCGACCGCCGGTCGTCCGCCGAGATCGCGGTCCGGCTCACCGGCCAGGTCGCCGGTGTGGTGGCCGTGGTGGACGAGCTCGGCTGGGACTTCGACGACAGCGAACTGGCCAGCAATGGCATGCCGTTCGGCATCGCCTGACCCCGGTTCGGCGGTGACGGGCCGGGTGGGCGTGAGCCCGCCGGCCGGAGCGCAGCGGGGTCAAAGCGGATTCAATGCGGCAGCACCGCGAGAGGACACCGGGTGTTGGCGAGCAGTGCCGTCGCTGTGGTGCTGAGGATCTCGTCGCCGGAGGAGGGGCGGCTGCGTGCTCCCACCACCAGCAGTCCGGCCGACCGGCTCAGCTCGATGAGTGCCCCGGCCGGATCGTCGTCGTGCAACACCGGACGTTCCCCGCCGGCGCCCGGCAGGAACTCGAAGAGGAGGTCGCCGAGGAGCCGATCGGCGTCCGCGATGCTGTCGTGCCGGCTCATCCGGTGGCACCGGATCGCGTCGTCGAGGTCGCCGTGAACAGCGACATAGGACAGGCCCGGATGGTCGTCCCGGCGCCGGAGCGACTCCATGATCGCCTTGGCGGCCCGGTTGGGACCGGTGTCGTGACCGGCGGGCGTGCGGTGGACGCGCCGCACCGGAGCTGACGTGACAGTCGACATCGGTGGCACCCCCTGGGTCAGGCTGTCGGGATGGTGGTCCGCACGATCGCGGTGGGGCATTCGGCGTGGTGAATGAGGTGCTGGCTGACGGAGCCGAGGAGCAGCCCGGCGAAACCGCCGCGCCCACGCGCACCGACGACCATGAGCTGAGCGTGGCGTGACCGGTCGGTCAGGATCCGGCGGGCGGGCCCGTGAACGACTTCCTGCCGGATCGGGACGTCTGGATGGTCACCCGCGACGGCGGCGACGGCCTCCGCGAGCAGCACCTGTTCGTCGGCCGCGACGGCCGACGGATCGTAGACGAGGGGCAGCATGTCACCCGGCCCCGTCGACACCGGCCCGGTCCAGGTGTGCAGGGCGATCAGCTCGCAGCCGCGCGCCTCTGCCTCGGCGGCGGCGAACCGCACGGCGGCGGCTGACGTCTCGGAACCGTCCACCCCGACCACGACCGGTCCTTCGGCGCGCGGTCGGCCGCGGACGACCAGGACCGGACACGACGCGTGGGTCACGGTCTGCACCGCCACCGAACCGACGATCAGCCCGCTGAAGCCGCCCAGCCCTCGGTCGCCGAGCACGAGGAGCTCGGCGTGCCGGGACTCGCGGAGCAGGACCGGCACCGCTGCCCCGTCGACGACCGCCGACGTGACGGTCACCTCTGGGGCCGCCTTGACGGCCTGCTCCACCGCGTCCGCGACGAGACGTTCCGCCGCTTCCCGCAGCTGAGGAATCGAGGGATGCAGGATTCCCGGAGGATTCCCGACATGGATCGACGGCCAGACGAACGCGTGCACGACGCGTAACGGGCGGCGCCGGAGGACGGCTTCGGCGGCGGCCAGGCGGACGGCGTCCAGGCTGCAATCGGACCCGTCGACGCCGACCACGATCGGTGGACCGGTCACGGCGTTCATCAGGAACCACCTCCACTGCCGGCGTGCGCCGCCGGCCCCGCCGGTGGCAGGGCCGACGGGCCCGTCCGGGCCGGGCCGGATGTCATCCGCCGGGTGAGCGCGAGACCGAGGCCGGGCAGGACCGACACGGCCGTACAGGCGAGCAGCTCCACCATCGTCAGTGGCTGGGTGCCGAGCAGTTCTCGCAGCGCGGGTACGAGCACCCCGGCGACCTGCAGGACGGCGGAGACCGCGACGGCGACGATCAGTGCGGGGTTGCCCCGCCGCCCGCGTACCCGTGGCGCCCGGACCGCCAGCGCGACCCCGAGCTGGGCGAGGCCGAGGACGACGAAGACCACCGACTGCCACGGCCGTCCGAGTTGCTCGGCGACGATGCCCGCGCCGAGCACGGTGGCGGTGATGGCCGCGCCGCCGAGCAGGACGGCACGCAACAGACCGTCCCCGAGAACGGACTCCTGCGGTGAGCGCGGCGGGCGGCGCAGCAGGTCGGGGTCACCGGGTTCGGCGCCCAGCGCGACCCCCGGTACCCCGTGGGTCAGCAGGTTGATCCAGAGGATCTGGGCCGGTAGCAGCGGGACGGCCAGCCCCAGGAACGGGCCGAGCAGCATCACCAGGATCTCGGCGGCACCGCCGGACAGGCCGTACCTGAGGAACCGGCGGATGTTGTCATAGATCCGGCGGCCCTCGCCGATGGCGTGCGCGACGGTGGCCAGGTTGTCGTCGACGAGAACGAGATCGGCGGCCTGCCGGGCGACCTCCGTTCCGCCGCCCATCGCGACGCCGATGTCGGCCCTGCGCAGGGCGGGGGCGTCGTTGACGCCGTCGCCGGTCATCGCGACCACGTGTCCGCGCTGTTGCAGGGCGGCGATGACGTCGAGTTTCTGTTCGGGCTGGATGCGGGCGTACACCCGGGCGTGTTCGGGATGGTCGCCGGGTGCTTCGGTGTCGCCGTTGACGACGCGGTCGCCGTCGCCGAGCAGGCCGAGGTGGCTGCCGATGACGGCGGCGGTGCCCGGGTGGTCGCCGGTGATGAGAATGAGCCGGACCCCGGCGGCGTCGAAGGCGGTCACCGTGTCCGGGGCGCTCGCGCGGATCGGGTCACCGATGCCGACGAGGCCGAGCGGACGCAGGCCGGTGGGCCTCGCCGGATCGGGTGCCCGGTCGAGGGTCACGGCGGCCACGGCGAGGACCCGGAGTCCGTCCGCGGCGAGCCGGGCGGCGGCGGCGCGGAGCTCGGTGACCGTTGCGGGGTCGGCGTCGAGGACACGGTCGGTGAGGACGGCCTCGGGGGCGCCCTTGCAGACCGCCAGATACCCCTCGCCGGTGCGGTGCACGGTGGTCATGCGGCGGTGGGCCTGGTCGAACGGATGCTCGTCGATGCGGGGGAGCCCGCGTTCGGCCTCGGTGTCCAGGCCGCAGCGCCCGGCGAAGGCGATCAGTGCCCCCTCCAGCGGATCCCCCAGGGTCCGCCACTCGGGGTGCTCGTCGTCGGGCGCCGCCAGCGACGCGTCGTTGCAGAGCAGTCCGGCGCGGGCCAGCTCGCGAAGCTCGTCGGTCACGGGGCCCGGCGAGACCGCCCCGTTCGGGGAGTAGCCGCTGCCGTCGACCGTGTACCGGCCACCACCGGGGAGCGCGGCGGCCTGCACCGACATCCGCCCCTCGGTGAGCGTGCCGGTCTTGTCGGAGGCGATCACGGTGACCGAGCCGAGCGTCTCCACGGCGTGCAGCCGCCGGGGGATGGCCCGGGCCTGCGCCATCCGCCGGGCACCGAGGGCGAGGGCGAGGGTGACCACCGCCGGCAACGACTCCGGTACGGCGGCGACGACGAGGCTGACCGCGGTGATCGCCATCGGCACCAGTCCCTGGCCCGCGGCCAGCCCGAGGGCGAACACGGCGGCGGAGAGGACCACCGCGGCCAGGCCCAGCGCACGCCCGAGCCCGGCGAGCCGGCGCTGCAGCGGCGTCATTCCCGGCCGGGTACCGACGACGAGGGCGGCGATGCGGCCCAGGGCGCTGTCAGCACCGGTACGGGTCACCACGCCGGTACCGCGGCCCACCACGGCCACCGTCCCGGCCCGCGCCTCGTCGCCCGGCCGCCGGTCCACCGGTACGGACTCGCCGGTCAGCGCGGCCTCGTCGACCTTCAGCCGGTACGCGTCCAGCAGGTCCAGATCGGCCGGTACGACGTCGCCCGCCTCGATCCGGACGACGTCACCGGGCACCACGCCGGCGGCCGGGATCATCACGTCCGCGCCGTCGCGCACGACCCGCGCGGTCGGTGCGGCGAGCTGATCGAGGGCGGCGATGGCCCGGTCGGCGCGGATCTCCTGGACCACACCGATGGCCGTGTTGACGATCACCACCAGGGCGATCACGGCGGTGTCGGAGTAGTCGCGCAGCGCGGTGGTGACCACGGCGGCGGCGAGCAGCAGGGCGACCAGCGGGTCGGTGAGCTGGCGCAGCACCCGGGCGGCGAGGTGCTGCCGCCGCGGCGCCGCCACCGTGTTCGGCCCGTGGACGTCCCGTAGCCGGGTGACCTCCGCCGCGGTGAGACCCTGCTCCGAGGTCCGAGTGGTGGTCATCGGGTGCTCGTGGGCGGCTCCACGTGAGCCTCCGCCCCGGGGAACACCATGGCGACGTGGCCGTCGTCCAGCCAGCGGACCTCGTACGGCGGGGTGCCGTCAGGATGATGCAGTCCGGTGATGACGCCCACCCGGGCCACGTCACCGACGTGGATTCCCTTCAGGACGAGCCGGTCGCCGACACGCGCGATCATGGTGACCTCCGAAGTCGCCTCGAGTGGCGCCCGCCGACGCCGCCGCGGGCCGCCCCGGTCGTGCCGTCTTGACGACGGTGGGTCTGGTGGCGCTGTGCCACAGCTCGTTCCTCGACCGTTGCGGCCCGCCTGGGCGTTCAGCGGGCGTCGCATTCAGTATCGCGTCGCCCGGCCGACCGTGGCAGGGCCGTTGGTCCTCGCTTCGTGGGTGGTCACGCGGTCAGCCCAGGGGCCCGCGGAGCGGCGGCGGGCGACCTGCTACGTATCGATCGACGATCCCGGCCGAACATGGCCTCGTTCACTGCCTTCCATCGGCATCCCGCGACTGCCGGACGTCTCGTAGCGACAGGTAGGCGGCCACGCCGAATGCCGTACCGCTGACGATCAGGCCGGGAAGCCAGTACACCCCCGCACGAAGCAGCCCGTCCGCGGCGAGTCCGAAGGTCAGCAGCGAGGACAGCGCCGCCACAGCCGTCAGCGCAGCGCCGGCCCGACGTCGTCGCGCGACTATGACGGTTGCCGCGGCGGCAGCGAGCAGAAGTGAGGTGACCGTCGGCAACGCCGACGGGATCAGCACCTCGACGCCGCCAGGCAACACCCCGGTGGGGGCATCGGTGCTCCGGGGGCGAAACGCCACCAGGTGTAGACCACCGTGGACCAGTAGACCTGCGGCGATCCACCCGCGGCGACGGTCCAGGGCCCGCCCCACGCTGGTTCGCTGAGGTGACAGTTTGTCAAGACATCCCATGGTCCTCGATGTCAAGCAGCGATCTGTGGATTTTCTTG
>CBIHNN010000043.1:0-37432 GCA_966211315.1 uncultured Micromonosporaceae bacterium
TGCGCGGGGGGGGGGGCGGGGGGGGGGGGGGGGGCCTCACCCCGGGGGGGGGGGGGCGGCGCGGGGGGGGGGCCGGGGGCGGGGCCCCCCCACGACCGTGGCGTCAGCGGGGAACGACCGCCTCGGCGGCCCAGTCGCGCCAGCCGTGCAGCTTCTCCGCGGCGGTGGCGAGCTGGTCGGCGACCGGTCCCGGACCGGTGGAGCCAGGGGTGGTACGGGCGGCGAGGGCCGACCGTACCGAGAGAACCTCGCGGACTGACGGGTCCAGGTGCTCGCTGACCGCCTTGAGGTCGTCGTCGGTGACCTCGTCGAGTCCGCAGCCGCGTGACGCGCACAGCGACACGAGCTTGCCGGTGATCTCATGCGCGTCGCGGAACGGCACGTTCTTCCGGACCAGCCAGTCGGCGACCTCGGTGGCGAGGGAGAACCCGCTGGGTGCGCTCGCGGCGAGCACCTCCGTGTTCACCGTCATCGTGGAGATCATGCCGGCGAGGGCGGGCAGCAGCAGCTGGAGCGTGTCGACCGCGTCGAACGCCGGCTCCTTGTCCTCCTGCATGTCCCGGTCGTACGTGAGCGGCAGCCCCTTGAGCATCGTCAGCACGGTGACCAGTCCGCCGATGAGCCGGCCGGACTTACCGCGGGCCAATTCGGCGATGTCCGCGTTCTTCTTCTGCGGCATGATCGACGAGCCGGTGGCGAACGCGTCGTCCAGTTCCACCCAGCCGAACTCCTGCGACGTCCAGAGCACGACCTCCTCGCCGAGACGGGAGAGGTGCACCCCGATCAGGGCGGTGCAGAACAGGAACTCCGCGACGAAGTCGCGGTCGGCGACGGCGTCCATCGAGTTCTGCGCGGGTGCCGTGAACCCGAGTTCCCTGGCGACCGCCGCCGGGTCCAGCGGCAGCGAGGAACCGGCGAGCGCGCCGGAGCCCAGCGGCGAGATGGCCGTACGCACGTCCCAGTCGCGCAGACGTTCCAGGTCGCGCAGGAGCGGCTGGACGTGCGCCAGCAGCCAGTGGCCGAAGGTGACCGGCTGGGCGTGCTGCACGTGCGTCATGCCCGGTGCGGGCGAGTCGACGTGCTGGGCGGCCTGCTCGACAAGGGCCTCGGCGAGCTCGACCAGGCGCGCGGCGACACCGCGGGCATGGTCGCGGAGGTAGAGCCGCAGGTCCGTGGCGACCTGGTCGTTGCGGGACCGGCCGGCACGCAGCTTTCCACCGAGCGTGCCGAGGCGTTCGAGCAGGCCGCGTTCGAGCGCGGTGTGAACGTCCTCGTCCTCGACGGCGGGGCGGAACGCGCCGGAGGCGCAGGCCGCCTCCAGGTCGTCGAGGGCGGCCAACATCTGGCCGAGCTCGTCCGGATCGAGCAGCCCCGCACCGGCGAGTACCCGGGCGTGCGCCCGGGACCCGGCGATGTCGTACGGGGCCAGCCGCCAGTCGAACTGGACGCTCACCGACAGGCGGGCGAGGGCCTCGGCGGGGCCGCCGGCGAATCGGCCGCCCCACAGCGACGTGCGCTGCGACATGAAATCAGCCGTCCAGCCGGGCGTCGCGGGCGGCGGCCATGCGCGACGGCAGGCCCCACAGCTGGACGAAGCCCTTGGCGAGCGACTGGTCGAACGTGTCGCCGGTGTCGTACGTGGCCATGCCGAAGTCGTACAGGCTGGCCTCCGAGCGGCGGCCGGTGACGACGGCGCGGCCGCCGTGCAGGGTGAGCCGGACCTCGCCGGAGACGTGCTGCTGGGCGTCGTCGATGAACGCGTCGAGGGCGTTCTTCAGCGGCGAGAACCAGAGGCCGTCGTAGACGAGCTCAGCCCAGCGCTGATCCACGGACCGCTTGAAGCGGGCCAGGTCGCGCTCGATGGTGACGTTCTCGAGCTCCTGGTGGGCGGCGATGAGGGCGATCGCGCCGGGAGCCTCGTACACCTCACGGCTCTTGATCCCGACCAGCCGGTCCTCGACCATGTCGAGGCGGCCGACGCCCTGCGCACCGGCGCGGCGGTTCAGCTCGAGGATGGCCTGCAACGGCGTGACGGTCTCGCCGTCGATCGCCACCGGGTTACCCTTCTCGAACGTGATGACGACCTCGTCGGGGTCGCGTGGCGTCGCCGGATTCGCGGTGTAGTGGTAGATGTCCTCGATCGGGCCGTTCCAGATGTCCTCGAGGAAGCCGGTCTCGACGGCACGACCCCACAGGTTCTGGTCGATGGAGTACGGCGACTTCGCCGACACCTCGATCGGCAGGCCCTTCTCCTCGGCCAGCGCGATGGCCTTGTCCCGGGTCCAGGCGAAGTCACGGGCCGGGGCGATGACCTTCAGGTTGGGGTCGAGGGCACCGATGCCGACCTCGAACCGGACCTGATCGTTGCCCTTGCCGGTGCAGCCGTGCGACACGATGGTGCCGCCGTAGCGCTGGGCCGCCTCGACGAGGTGCCGCACGATCAGCGGCCGGCTCAGCGCGGAGACCAGCGGGTAGCGGTCCATGTAGAGGGCGTTGGCGCGCAGCGCGGGCAGGCAGAAGTCCGTGGCGAACTCGTCGCGGGCGTCAACGACGACACTCTCGGCGGCGCCGCAGTCGAGCGCGCGCTGCCGGATGACCTCCATGTCCTCGCCGCCCTGGCCGACGTCGAGCGCCACGGCGATCACCTCACCACCGGTCTGCTCGGCGAGGTAAGGAATGGCCACGGAGGTGTCGAGGCCTCCGGAGAAAGCGAGAACGACCCGCTCGGTCACTGGGAACTCCCTTCGAATGGTTCATCAGTGTGGACGGCCCACCCGGCGAGTTTCGCCGCGAGGTCCCGCCCACCCGTGGCATCGCGGGCCACGACGAGGATGGTGTCGTCGCCGGCGATGGTGCCGACGACGTCAGTCAGACCGGAACGGTCGAGCGCGCTGGCCAGGTAGTGGGCGGCTCCCGGGGGGGTCCGCAGCACCGCCATGTTGCCGCTGGCGTCGACGCTGGTCAACAGCTCACGCAGCAGCCGCAACAGCCGGGCCGGGGCCTGGTTGGCGGTACGCAGCGGCGGCTGCCCGTCCTCGGGGATCAGGTAGGACCCGCTCACCTTGACGGCGCGCAGCTCCTCCAGATCTCGGGAGAGGGTGGCCTGGGTGACCTGCACACCGTCCGCGGCGAGCAGGTCCGCCAGCTCGGTCTGCGACCGTACGGCGTTGTCCCGGATCAGTTCGACGATCCGCGCGTGTCGCGCGGTACGGGTGAGCGGCCCGGCCACGGTCACGCCTCGATCAACCAGGCGAGTAGTGCCTTCTGCGCGTGCAGGCGGTTCTCGGCCTGGTCGAAGATCGCGGACTGGGGACCGTCGATCACCTCGTCGGTGATCTCCTCGCCGCGGTGCGCGGGCAGGCAGTGCAGCACGATCGCGCCGGGCGCGGCCTTGCCGAGCAGGTCGCCGTTGATCTGGTACGGCCAGAACGGCGTCAACCGGTCCTTGCCGTCACCCTCCTGCCCCATCGAGGTCCAGGTGTCCGTGGCGATCACGTCGGCCCCGTCCACCGCCTCGACCGGGTCGCGCAGCACCTCGACCGAACCGCCGGTACGCCCGGCGACCTCCGCTGCCTGCGCCACGATCACCGGGGACGGGTCGAAGCCGGACGGGCCACAGATCCGGACATGCATCCCGGCGGTGGCACCGGCGAGCAGGTACGAGTTCGCCATGTTGTTGGCGGCGTCGCCGACGTACGCGAGTCTCCTCCCGGCGGTGCCGCCGAGGTGTTCGCGGATCGTCAACAGATCGGCGAGCAGCTGGCACGGGTGGAAGCCATCGGTGAGCGCGTTGACCACGGGAACCCGTACGTCGGAGGCGAGCTCCGCGAGCCGTTCGTCGCCGTGGGTGCGCATGACGATCGCGGCGACGTACCGGGAGACGACCCGGCCCGCGTCGGCGAGCGACTCGCCGCGACCGAAGTGGGTGCCCTGGGTGTCCACGATGATCGGGTTGCCCCCGAGCTCAGCGATGCCCGCCTCGAACGACAGCCGGGTCCGCAGGCTCTGCTTGTCGAAGAAGACCGCGACCGACTTCGGGCCGATCAGCGGTTGGAAGGCGAACCGGTCGGCCTTCATCCGGGCTGCGAGATCGAGCACGGCGGCCTGCTCCTGCGGGGACAGGTCGTCGTCGCGCAGGAAGTTCCGGCTCATGACGCGGCCCCGGCGGACACGGCCCGGTCGAGGGCCCCCGGAAGGGCGGCCAGGAAGGCGTCGGCCTGCTCGGCGGTGAGGATGAGGGGTGGGGCCAGCCGGATGACGCCCGGCTGGATCGGGTTGACCAGGAAACCGGCGTCCCGCATCGCCGCGGCGACCGTACCCGAGACAGGCGACGTCAGGGTGATTCCCAGCAGGAGCCCTGAGCCTCGTACGCCGTCGACCAGCGGATGGCCGAGCGCCTCGACGCCGCGGCGGATCCGCTCCCCCACCCGCTTGACGTTGTCCAGCAGACCCTCGCTGGCGATCGTGCTGATCACGGCGAGGCCGGCCGCGCAGCTCACCGGGTTCCCGCCGAACGTCGTGCCGTGCGCTCCCGGGCGGAACAGGTCCGCGGCCGGGCCGAACGCGATGCAGGCACCGATCGGCAGCCCGCCGCCGAGGCCCTTGGCGAGGGTGATGACGTCCGGCTCGACGCCGTCCGCCTGATGAGCGAACCAGTATCCGGTCCGGCCGATGCCGGTCTGCACCTCGTCCAGCACCAGCAGGGCACCCGCGGACGTGCAGATCTGCCGCGCAGCAGCCAGGTAGCCGGCCGGCGGGACGACGACGCCCATCTCACCCTGGATCGGCTCGAGGACCACCATCGCGGTGTGATCGGTGACGGCGGCCCGCAGCGCGTCGACGTCGCCGTACGGGACGTGGGTGACGTCGCCCGGCAGCGGACGGAACGGGTCCGCCTTGCCCGGCTGGCCGGTCAGGGCGAGGGCGCCCATCGTCCGGCCGTGGAACGCGCCGGTCGTTGCGACGACGTGCGAGCGCCCGGTCAGCCGGGACAGCTTGAACGCGGCCTCGTTCGCCTCGGCGCCGGAGTTGCAGAACATCACGCGGCCGGGACGTCCGGCGAGGGCGAGCAGCAACTCCGCGAGGGCCACGGGCGGCTCGGCGACGAACAGGTTGGAGACGTGGCCGAGGGTGGAGATCTGCTGGGTGACGGCGGCGACGACGGCCGGGTGGGCGTGGCCGAGGGCGTTCACGGCGATGCCGCCGAGCAGGTCCACGTACTCCTGGCCCTGCTCATCGACCACCACGGCTCCGGACCCGCGGACGAGCGCGAGTGACGGCGTACCGTAGTTGTCCATCATGGACTGCTGCCACCGGTCGATCAGGCTCATGAGGGAACCACCATCGTGCCGAATCCTTCCGAGGTGAAGACTTCGAGGAGCGTGGAGTGGGCGACCCGGCCGTCGACCACGTGGGCGGCGGGGACGCCGCCCTGGACGGCGCGCAGGCACGCCTCCATCTTCGGGACCATGCCCGCCTGCAGGCTCGGCAGCAGCTTCTCCAGCTCCTGCTCGGTGATCTGGGAGGTGAGCGAGGACGTGTCCGGCCAGTTGGTGTAGAGGCCCGGGACGTCGGTGAGGACGACCAGCTTGCGGGCGCCCAACGCGACCGCCAGGGCAGACGCGGCGGTGTCGGCGTTGAGGTTGTGCAGCACACCGTCGACGTCCGGGGCGACGGTGGAGATCACCGGAATTCGGCCGGCGGCGATCAGATCGTCCACCGCGGACGTGTCGACCGTCGCGACGTCACCGACCTGGCCCACGTCGACCGGCGAACCGTCGACGATCGCGTACCGGCGGACCGCTGTGAACAGCCGCGCGTCCTCCCCGGAGAGCCCGACCGCGAACGGCCCGTGCTCGTTGATCAGCCCGGCGAGCTCCCGCCCGACCTGGCCGACCAACACCATCCGGACGACGTCCATCGCCTCCGGCGTGGTGACCCGTAAGCCACCCCGGAACTCGCTGTCGATGCCCAGCCGGCCGAGCATCGACGAGATCTGCGGGCCGCCGCCGTGCACCACGACCGGCTTGAGGCCGACGTACCGCAGGAAGACCATGTCCTCCGCGAAGGCCCTCTGCAACGCCGGATCGATCATGGCGTTGCCGCCGTACTTGATGACGATGGTGGCACCGTGGAAGCGGGCCAGCCACGGCAGTGCCTCGATCAGCGTCGCGGCCTTGACCTGAGCCGCGCCGAGGTCCGTGGTCACGACGAGTACGCCGAGTTCTCGTGCACGTACGCGTGGGACAGGTCGGTCGTCCAGATCGTCGCCGACATCTCAGCCTCGTGCAGGTGGATCTGGATGTGCACGTCCCGGCCGGTCAGGTCGGCCTTCGAGCGGTCCTCGGCGGCGGCACCGCCCCGGCACACCCACACCCCGTTGACGGCGACGTCGATGCGCTCCGGCTCGAACACGGCACTCGTGGTGCCGACGGCGGCGATGATCCGGCCCCAGTTCGGGTCGTTGCCGAACAGGGCGGTCTTGACCAGGGCATTGCCCGCGACCGTGCGACCGACCTCGACCGCGTCCGCCTCGCTGGCCGCGCCGAGCACCTCGATCGCGACGTGCTTGGTAGCGCCCTCGGCGTCGGCGATCAGCTGCTGCGCCAGGTCGTGGCAGACGGCCGTCACCGCGGCGGTCAGTTCCTCCTGCTCCGGCTGGATCTCGGAGGCGCCGTTCGCCAGGAGCAGCACCGTGTCGTTGGTGGACATGCAGCCGTCGGCGTCGATCCGGTCGAACGTCACCCGGGTGGCCTCGCGCAGCGCGGCGTCCAGCGCGTCGGGCCCGGCGACCGCGTCGGTGGTGAGCACGACGAGCATGGTGGCGAGCGCCGGTGCGAGCATCCCCGCGCCCTTGGCGATCCCGCCCACCGTCCAGCCGTCCCGCGTCACGACGGCGTTCTTCGCGACCGTGTCGGTGGTCATGATCGCGGCGGCGGCGTCCGGGCCGCCGTCGGCGCGCAGGGCCTTGCCGGCGGCGGTCACACCCCGCAGAAGCTTGTCCATGGGCAGCAGCTCGCCGATCAGGCCGGTCGAGCAGACCGCGACATCACCCGCGCCGATCAGCACCGGCTTCGGCGCCCCGCGCAGGACGGCGGCGACGTGCTCGGCGGTGGCGTGGGTGTCGCGGAAACCCTGCGTGCCGGTGCAGGCGTTGGCGCCGCCGGAGTTGAGCACGACGGCGCGGACCACGCCGCCCTTGAGGACCTGCTGACTCCAGAGCACCGGCGCGGCCTTCACCCGGTTCGCGGTGAAGACGCCCGCGGCGGTCGCGTCCGGACCGTCGTTGACGACCAGCGCCACGTCGGGGTTGCCACTGGTCTTGAGCCCGGCGGCGACCCCGGAGGCCCGGAATCCCTTCGGGGCGGTGACCGTCATGGTGCTACTCCGAACACGCTCAGGCCGGAAACCTCCGGCAGACCGTACATGAGGTTGGCGCACTGTACGGCCTGGCCGGCGGCGCCCTTGCCGAGGTTGTCGATCGCGCTGACCACGATGATCCGGCCGGAGTCGATGTCGAACGTCGCCTGCAGGTGGCACGAGTTCGAGCCGGCGGTCGCCGCGGTGTGCGGCCAGACGCCGTCCGGCAGGACGTGCACGAACGGGGAGTCCGCGTACGCGGCCAGCAGCACGTCACGCGGGTCGTCGCCGCCGAGCGGCCGGGCCGTCACCGTGGACAGGATGCCCCGCGGCATCGGGGCGAGGATCGGCGTGAACGACAGTGACGTCGCCCCCGTGGCCTGCTTGATCTCGGGTACGTGCTGGTGCTTGCCCACCTTGTACGGCGACAGGTCACCCATGACCTCGCTGCCGAGCAGGTTGACCTTGGCCGACCGGCCGGCGCCGGAGGTGCCGGACGACGCGACGACGACCACGTCCTCGGGTGAGGCGATGCCCGCGGCGAGCAAGGGCGCCAGGGCGAGCGTGGTGGCCACCGCATAGCAGCCGGTCGCGGCGACCCGGTCGGACGCGGCGATCCTCGCCCGCTGGCCGGGCAGCTCGGGGAGGCCGTACGTCCAGGTGCCCGAGTGTGCGCTGTTGTAGTAGATCTCCCACACGTCGGCGGCCTCGAGGCGGTGGTCGGCGCCGAGGTCGACGACCTTGACGCCGGCGGGCAGTTGCGCGGCGAGCGCCCCGGACTGCCCGTGCGGCAGGGCGAGGAAGACCAGGTCGGCGTCGGCCAGCTCGGCCGGCTCGGTGGGGCTCAGGACGAGGTCGAGGCCGGACAGCTGCGGATGCACCGACGCCACCGGCGCGCCCGCCTGGGTGTGTGCGGTCGCCCGGACGAGGTCGAACTCCTTGTGGCCGGCAATCAGGCGCAGGAGTTCCCCGCCTGCGTACCCGCTCGCTCCGGCCACGGCAACCCGGATGCCCATCACCACCTCCGCATGACTATGCAAGGGACCGTATCAACCCGCCCGGCGCGACGGCAAGCGGTTCACCCGACCTGCTGAGTGGGCGGCACCACGCCGTGATCACCCGATCGCCGAGCACCTGCCGGTCGCCGTCGTGCACGCGCCGCGGGCCCGCGTTCGACCGTCACTGATCCGCGCCTACCGGCGACACGCACAGCCATCCGACGGGCCCGCGTGCGGCACGGGCCCGTCGGATGGTGCAGGTGGTACGGATCGGGTCAGGCGCCGCGCAGCACCGCACCGAACCGGCGGGCCGCCTCCGCCACCGCGGCGTCCCGGGCGGCGACGGCCTCCTCGCCGGCGAGGGTGCGGTCCGGCGCCCGGAACGTCAGCTTGTACGCCAGCGACCGCTTGCCCTCACCGAGCTGCCCGGAGGCGTACACGTCGAAGAGGCGGACCGACTCGAGCAGGTCACCCGCGCCGGCGACCAGGGCGTTCTGCACCTCGGCGGCAGGCACGGACTCGTCGAGGACCAGCGCCACGTCGATCAGGGCCGGCGGGAAACCGGAGATCGCCGGGGCCCGGGTCACATCGGCCGCGCCGACCGCGTCCAGGTCCAGCTCCATCGCGCAGGTACGCCGCGGCAGCTCGAGCCCGGCGAGGACGGCCGGGTGCAGCTCGCCCGCGTACCCGATGATGACGTCGTCCACCAGGATCTGCGCGCACCGGCCCGGATGCCACGGCGCGTGCTCCGCGGCCCGGACGACGACCCGGCCGGCGGCTATCCCGGACGCGGCGAGCACGATCCGGGCGGCCTCGACCGCGTCGGCCCAGCCCGCCGCACGGCCGCTGCCCCACCAGCCGGACGGTTCGATCTCCCCGGTGAGCACAGCGGCGACGTGCCACGGCTGGTGGGGGACCGTCGCGTCGGCGGCCGCCCACTCCTCGTCCGACGGGCGGTGCTCAACCCCCATCACCGGCGCCGCATGGTCGGCCGGCGTGGGCTCGACGACGAGGCCCACCTCGTAGAGGGCCAGGTCACGGTGGCCCCGGCCCAGGTTGCGGCGCAGCGTCGCGAGCAGCGGCGGCAACAGCGTGGTACGCAGCAGCGGCTCCTGCTCGGAGATCGGATTGGTCAGCCGTACCGCGGAGCGCCGTGGGTCGTCCGCGGCCAGCCCGAACGCGTCCAGCGTGTCCGCCGACATGAACGGGTACGACAGCACCTCCGTGTACCCGTTCTCGGCGAGCGCCCGGGCGACCGAGCGGCGGCGCTTCTGCGCGGCGGTGAGGCCGTTGCCCGCCGGGGCAGCCGGCAGCGCGCCGGGGATGTTGTCGTAGCCGTCGAGCCGGGCGATCTCCTCGACCAGGTCGGCCGGGTCAGTCAGGTCGCGCCGCCAGGTCGGCGGCGTGACCATCAGCGGGTCGTCGCCCGTCACGGTGCAGCCGACCTTCTCCAGCAGCTCGACGACCCGTGACGCCGGATAGTCCACGCCGATCCGGCCTGCCGGCAGGCCGGGGGCGAGGGCGATCCGCGACGGCGGGACCACGTGGTCGATGTCGAGGACCCGCTCGTCGGCCGTGCCGCCCGCGTGGGCGGTGAGCAAGGCCACCGCGCGGTCCAGCGCGACCGGCGGTACGGCGGGGTCGACGCCCCGCTCCCACCGCTTCGCGGCCTCGCTGAACAGCTTGTGCCGCCGGGCCGTACGCCCGACCATGACCGGGTCCCAGTGGGCGGCCTCGAACAGGACGTCGACCGTGTTGGGCTGCACCTCGCTGGTCTCGCCGCCCATCACGGCGGCGAGGGAGATCGGGCCGGTGTCGTCGCAGATGACCATGTCTTCGGCGTCGAGGACCCGGCCCACCCCGTCGAGCGTGGTCAGCTTCTCCCCCGGCCGGGCCCGGCGTACGACGAGAGGGCCCTGCAGCAGCCCCAGGTCGAACGCGTGCATGGGCTGGCCGAGCTCGAGCATCAGGTAGTTCGTGATGTCGACGGCGAGCGAGATGGTGCGGATCCCGGCGGTGCCGAGTCGGCGCTGCATCCAGCCGGGCGACGGGACCGTCGGGTCGATGCCGAACACCACCCGGCCGGCGAACCGGTCGCAGCCGACGGTGTCCTCGACCCGCACGTCGTACGCGGGTTCGGCGGTCGCGCCGGGGGCGGCGGCGAGCGCCGGGTCCCGGAACGGCACCCCGAACGCGTGGGACAGTTCCCGGGCCACACCGCGAACGCTCATCGCGTACCCGCGGTCGGGGGTGATCTCCAGGTCCACCACGACGTCGTCGAGCCCGACCACCGGCCGTGCGTCGTCGCCGGGGGCGGCGGCGGTGTCGGCGGGCAGCACGATGATGCCGGAGTGGTCGTCCCCCAGGCCCAGTTCCTTCGCGGAGCAGATCATCCCGTGGGAGTTGCGCCCGTACGTCTTGCGTGCGCCGATCGAGAAGCCGCCCGGCAGGACCCCGCCGGGCAGGATCACCACGACGAGGTCGCCCCCGGCGAAGTTGCGCGCACCGCAGACGATCTCCTGCGGTTCGGACCTGCCCACGTCGACGGTGCAGAAGCGGATCGGCTTCTTGAACCCGGTGAGTTCCTCGATCGTGAGGACCCTGCCGACGACCAGGTCGCCGGTGACCGTGGTGGCCAGGTCGACGACGTCGTCGACCTCGATGCCCAGCCCGACGAGGGCCTGCTCCACATCGGACGCCGACGTGCCGGCGGGCAGTTCGACGTACTCCTTCAGCCAGGACAGCGGGAGCCGCATCTCAGACCTCCATCCCGAACGCGGCCGTAAACCGCACGTCGCCTTCCACCATGTCCCGCATGTCGCTGACCCCGTGCCGGAACATCAGGGTCCGCTCGATGCCCATCCCGAACGCGAAGCCCGAGTATCGTTCCGGGTCGATCCCACAGGCCGTGAGGACCCGCGGGTTGACCATGCCGCAGCCGCCCCACTCGACCCACTGCGGGCCGTCGCGGTGCTCCGCGAACCAGACGTCGAACTCGGCCGACGGCTCGGTGAACGGGAAGTAGTGCGGCCGCCAGCGAGTCTTCGCGTCCGGCCCGAACATGGCCCTGGCGAAGTGGTCCAGGGTGCCCTTGAGGTGGGCCATCGAGATGCCCTCGTCGACGACGAGGCCCTCTACCTGGTGGAAGACCGGGGTGTGAGTGGCGTCGAGCTCGTCGGTCCGGTACACCCGGCCCGGCACGACGATGTGGATCGGCGGCGTACGCGTCAGCATGGTGCGCGCCTGCACCGGCGAGGTGTGGGTACGCATGACCAGACCGGGGATGTCCACGTAGAACGTGTCCATCAGGCCGCGGGCCGGGTGGTCGGCGTGGATGTTGAGGGCGTCGAAGTTCGCCCACTCCAACTCGACCTCGGGGCCCTCGGCCACCTCGTAGCCCATCCCGACGAAGTGATCGGAGATGTGCTCCATCAATGTCGTCAGCGGGTGCCGGGCGCCGCGTGGACGCCGGTCGGCCGGCAGGGTCACATCGACGCGTTCCTCGGCGAGGACCCGCTGCGCCTGCTCGGCGGCGAGGACCGCCTGGCGCAGGTCGTACGCCTCCTGCACACGGCGGCGCGCGTCGTTGACCCGCTGACCTGCCTCAGACTTCGCGTGTGGTGGCAGCGAACCGATCTCGCGGCGGGCCAGCGAAATCGGGGCGCGGTCACCGAGGTGCAGGTGCTTCGAGGCGGTCAGCGCGTCCAGGTCGGCGGCCGCGGCGAACGCCTTCCCCGCCTCGCCGACGGCGTCGTCGAGTGCGGCCTGGTCGAGCAGGGCCGCCTGCTTCGGATCGTACGGGTCGTTGCGGTAGGACATGATGGGGCAGATCTCCCTCACACCGGATGAGCCATCGGGCAGTGTATTCGGGCGCGGCTGGGCCGCCGCCCGCCGGTCGAGGAAGTACGCGCGAGAGTGAGCTCAGTCCCGGCGCCCGCAACCAGCGGGCTCGATAAAAATCGTGATCATCGGGGGCTCCTCTGCGCTCTCGCCGAAGCGTACAAGCACACCGCGGCGGCCGCAGCCAGGTTAAGGCTCTCCGCGGCGCCGTGGATCGGCACCCGTACCCGCTGGTCGGCGGCGTGCAGCAGCTCGTCCGGCAGGCCGTGCGCCTCCGACCCGAACACCCAGGCCGTCGGCGCGGCCAGCTCGCCGGCGTCCGCGAGTTCGTCCAGGTCCGTGTCGCCGTACCCGGTGGTGGCGAGCACGGTGACGCCCGCGTCGCGCAGGGCGGCGACCACGGACAGCGGGTCGCGGTCGCGGACCACGTCCACGTGGAACAGGCTGCCGGCGGACGCCCGCACGCACTTGCCGTTGTAGGGGTCGACCGCGTCGCCCGCGAAGACCACCGCGCCCGCGCCGGCGGCGTCGGCGGTGCGCAGCACGGTCCCGGCGTTACCCGGATCACGGATGTCCGCGAGCACCGCGGCAAGTCGCGGCCGTCGCCCCACAGCATCCGACAGGGGTACGTCCACGGTGTCACACACCGCGATGATCCCTTGGGGAGCCACCGTCTCGGCGAGCGCGGCGAGACCGTCGTCGGTGATCGGGGACGCGTCCATGGTCAGCTCGGGATGGCGGTGCCTGGCCTCCGGCGTGGCGAAGACCTCGCGTACCACACCTGCGCGGAGCGCCTCGCGGACCGCTTGCGGCCCTTCGGCCAGGAACCGCCCGGCCGCGTCGCGGTCCCGGCGGCGCTGCAGACGCCGGGCAGCAATGACCCGGGGCGTTCGTCGCGTGAACACCCCGGGTCGCTGTTCGATCAAAGCGGTCAGGCGGCCTGGGCGGCGGCGCCGCCCGTGCCCTCGGCCGCGACGGCGGCGCGGGCGACCTCGACGAGCGCGGCGAACGAGCCCGCGTCGTTGACGGCCATGTCGGCCAGGATCTTGCGGTCGACCTCGACACCGGCCAGGCGCAGGCCCTGGATCAGCCGGTTGTAGGTCATGCCGTTCAGCCGGGCCGCCGCGTTGATCCGCTGGATCCACAGCTGACGGAAGTCGCCCTTGCGGTCACGACGGTCGCGGTAGGCGTACTGCATCGAGTGCAGCACCTGCTCCTTGGCCTTGCGGTACAGCCGGGAGCGCTGCCCGCGGTAACCGCTGGCAGATTCGAGCAGGGTACGACGCTTCTTCTGGGCGTTCACTGCCCGCTTGACGCGTGCCATTCAACTTCTCCTAACAGGGGGTTGCGACGGCTCGCGTCAGCGGCCCAGCAGCTTCTTGACTCGCTTCGTGTCGGCCTTGGCCACGACGACCGTGCCGGTCATCCGGCGGGTGACCTTGGAGGACTTGCCCTCCAACAGGTGACGCTTACCGGCCTGCTCGGTGAGGAGCCTTCCCTTACCGGTGACCTTCACCCGCTTGCCCATGCCGGTGTGGCTCTTCATCTTCGGCACTTCGAACGCCTCAACTCTCTGGGAATAACTGTCACTCGCCGGAGGTGACGACCGGTTCGGCCGGTACACCCTCGACACCTTCGCGCTCACGCGGGCCCTTGGCGTTGGCGGCCACGGCCGCCGCCTTCGTGGCCCGGTGCGGCGCCAGAACCATGATCATGTTGCGACCGTCGAGCTTCGGCTGGGCCTCGACGAAGCCGAGCTCCGAGATCTCCTCGCTCAACCGGCGCAGCAGACGCGCGCCCAGTTCGGGGCGGCTCTGCTCACGACCACGGAACATGATCGTCACCTTGACCTTGTCACCCGCCTTGAGGAACCGCACTACGTGACCCTTCTTGGTCTCATAGTCGTGCGGGTCGATCTTCGGCCGGAGCTTCATCTCTTTGATGACGGTCTGCTGCTGGTTACGCCGCGCTTCGCGCGCCTTGAGTGCGCTCTCGTACTTGAACTTGCCGAAGTCCATGAGCTTGCACACCGGCGGGCGCG
This sequence comes from uncultured Micromonosporaceae bacterium, assembly GCA_966211315.1. GTDB lineage: Bacteria > Actinomycetota > Actinomycetes > Mycobacteriales > Micromonosporaceae > CBIHNN01. The sequence continues at coordinate 14,239 of CBIHNN010000043.1, forward strand.
CCATCGGCGCCACCTCGACCAGGTCCAGGTCGACGTCCGCTGCCAGCTGGAGAGCGCGCTCCAGTGGGACGATGCCCACCTGCTCACCCTCGGGGCCGACCAGTCGGACCTCACGTGCCCGGATCTGCTCGTTCACGCGTGGTTCGACGCTGATGGGGCCTCCTCAAATCTGTGTTGCCGTCGTCGGTCGACCCCTGGGCGCCCGCATCTTGCCGGCGTCGGGGAAAGCAGAGGGCCCTGGCACATGCCAGGGCCCGCTCGACCGGTCAACGGCGTCCACAGACGACGGGACGCACCCCCGCGGACACGTCAGCGTCCTTGGGGTGACCGGACCCGGCCACTCAAGGTGGCGTCGGGTGGGAGTCGGGCTCCTCTTTCGCGCCGTGTCCGATGCCTTCAGGAGAAGGGTGCGGGCACGACGTGGTCGACATCGGCGAGCCTACCAGGTAGGGGCACCCGACAGCGAAAAGGGTCACCATCGCGCCGAGCGCCAGAGAGGCGCCCAAGACAGGCAGCATCACGTCACACGTACCGGCCTGCCGTGCTGATCACAATCCGGTGGCGGCCCTGTGCAGCTCCCGGAGAAGCCGGACACCCTGCACGGCGTACTCCTTGTCGGCCGCCTGCACCGCCTGGACCTGGACCGTGTCGTCATCATGCAGCTCCAGCACGACGCACGGCGAGTGCCGGTCGAAACGCACCGCACGCACCACCTGCCACGGAAGGTCGTAATTGCCGACGATGTTGCGGATCTTCACGTGCTCGGCGTCGGCGGTCACCCGCGGGCGGGTCAGCACCAGGATGCCGAGCGCGACCAGCACGCCGATTCCGATCATCGCACCCTGGTCACCGGTGCGGAACTCGCCGAAGCCGTCGCCGGTGCTGCCACGCAGGCCGAAGCTGATGCCCGTGAACAGCAGGACGACGGCCACCGCGGAGACCCAGCAGACGACCCGGATCCGGTGCGGGCGAAACACGACAGGCATGGTTGCAGCCTAGAGGCGACAGTTGTGGATGTCCGTGACCAGGATGGCCCGGGCGCCGAGTTCGTACAGCTCGTCCATGATCCGGTGCACGTCGCGGCGCAACACCATCGCCTGTACCGCCACCCAGCCCTCGCGGTGCAGCGGGGACACCGTCGGCGACTCGATGCCCGGCGTCAGGTCGGTCGCCTGCTCCAGCAGGTCGGCGCGGACGTCGTACGCGAGCATGACGTAGCAGCGGGCCACCAGGACACCGTTGAGCCGGCGCAGCAGCTGGGCGGCCCGGCGGTCGTCGGCGTTCGCGCCGGACCGGCCGATCAGGATCGCCGACGAGCGCATCAGCGGCTCACCGATGGTGACCAGACCCGCCTGGCGCAGCGTGGCACCGGTCTCCACCACGTCCGCGATGATGTCGGCGACGCCGAGGCGGACCGCGTTCTCCACGGCGCCGTCGAGGCGGACCACGTCGGCCTTCACACCGGTCTTGGTGAGGTACTGCTCCACCACCCCCGGGTACGCGGTCGCGATGCGCCGCCCCCCGATCTCCTCGACCGAACTGATCGCCTCCGGCCGGGCCGCCCAGCGGAACGTGGCCCCACCGAAGTCGAGGTCCAGCAGCTCGGTGGCCTGCACGCCGGAGTCGACCAGCAGGTCCCGGCCGGTGATGCCGAGGTCAAGGTCACCGGAGGCCACGTACGTGGCGATGTCACGCGGACGCAGGTAGAAGAACTCGACGTCGTTGGCCTCATCGGCGTACGCGAGGTCTTTGGGGTCGGTGCGCTGCCGGTAACCGGCGTCACGCAGCATCTGGGAGGCGGGACCGGACAGGGTGCCCTTGTTGGGCACGGCGATGCGGAGCATGATTCTTCCTTGTCTCGTGACGGGTCGGGTGGGGGACGCCGTCAGAGATGTCGGTACACGTCCTTGAGGTCGAGGTTGCTGGCCAGCATGAGGCACTGGACCTGGTACAGCAGCTGGGAGATCTCCTCCGCCGTACGCTCCGGCCCCTCGTGCTCGGCCGCCATCCAGGACTCGGCCGCCTCCTCGACGACCTTCTTGCCGATGAAATGCACGCCGCGCTCCAGTGCCGCGACGGTGCCCGAGCCGGGGGCCCGTTCCGCCGCCTTGGCCTGCAGTTCGGCGAACAACTCCTCGAAGGTCTTCACGGACGACGATCCTGCCAGCCGCCGGAACCGGGGGGTAGCCCGGGCACGCCCGTCACCGACAAGTGAGACGCCCGTCTCCCGACGGGCCCCGGAATCGGCTGATCGATTTGGCCTCCGGCGTCACCGGACAGGTCGTCGGGGCGATTTCGGGACGGCAGGATGCGGCTGGTCATCTCCCTGCTGTCGAGAACGGCTCAAGGTACGAATCTCGGCGACGTGGCGCGGCCTCCGGCGGCATGGCGCGGCCTCCGGCGGCATGGCGCGGCCTCCGGCGAGGAATACGCAACACCGGTACGAGCTGCTAAGCGGAGATCTCCCGCAACCTGAGGGCGGCGTCGAGCACAGCGACCGTCGACTGCCAGCCCTTGTCCTCGATCGAATCCTCCAGCCCCGCCCGGTCGCGGGCCTGCCCGAGCGACTCCACGGTCAGCACGCCGTGCGCGATCGGGGTGCTCTCGTCGAGCGCGACGCGGGTCAGGCCCGTGGTGACCGCCTCGCAGACGTAATCGAAGTGGGCGGACTCACCGCGGATCACCACCCCCAGCGCCACGACAGCGTCGCAGCGCCGGGCGAGGGCCTGGGCGATGACGGGCAGTTCGACGGAACCGGCGACCCGGTGCACCTCGACGCTTCGCACGCCGCATGCCTTGGCGGCCTCCTGGGCGCGTTCGATCATGTGGTTGACGAGGTCACTGTGCCAGCGGGAGCCGACAATGCCGAGGGTCAGGCCGTCGGCGTCGACGGTGGTCATGTGCGGGTCTCCGAAGCCGGCCATCGCTCATTCTCCTTCTCAGATCGTCAGCGGGAGGGCACGTCGCCCAGCGAGTCCAGCAGATGCCCCATTCTGTCGCGCTTGGTACGGAGATATGCAACGTTTTCGGGGTGCAGCCGGATCGGCAGGCCCTCACGACCGATGACGGTCAGGCCATATCCCTCCAGTCCGGCGCGCTTGGCCGGGTTGTTCGTGAGCAGGCGCATGCTGCGGACGCCCAGGTCGTACAGGATCTGGGCGCCGGTGCCGTAGTCACGGGCGTCCGCGGGCAGGCCCAGTTCGAGGTTGGCGTCGACGGTGTCGCGACCGAGGTCCTGCAGCTGGTACGCCTGCAGCTTGTGCAGCAGGCCGATGCCCCGCCCCTCGTGCCCGCGCATGTACAGCACCACGCCGCGCCCCTCAGCCGCGACCCGGTCCAGGGCGGCGTCGAGCTGCGGGCCGCAGTCGCAGCGCAATGAGGCCAGCACGTCGCCGGTGAGGCACTCGGAGTGCACCCGGACCAGCACGTCCTCGCCGTCGCCCAGGTCACCGTAGACGAGGGCGATGTGCTCGGCGGCGTCGACAGTCGCGCGGTACCCGACGGCCCGGAACTGGCCGTGCTCGGTGGGCAGGCGTACCTCGGCGCCGCGTACGACCTGCGCTTCGTTGCGGCGGCGGTACGCGACGAGGTCGGCGACGCTGATCAGGGTCAGGCCGTGCTCCTCGGCGAACGCCGTGAGGTCGGGCAGGCGCATCATCGTGCCGTCGTCGTTCACGAGCTCGCAGAGGACGCCGACGGGCCGCGCACCGGCGAGGACGGCCAGGTCGATGGCGGCCTCGGTGTGACCCGGGCGGCGCAGCACCCCGCCCGGGCGGGCGCGCAGCGGCACGACGTGCCCGGGGCGGGACAGGTCGGTCGGCTTGGTGTTCGCCCCGGCCAGCAGCCGGATGGTGTGCGCCCGGTCCGCGGCGGAGATGCCGGTGGTCACTCCCTCGCGGGCGTCGACGGCGACGGCGTACGCGGTGCCGCGCCGATCCTGGTTGGTGTGGTGCATCGGTGGCAGGTCGAGCCTGTCCGCCTCGTCCTCGGGCAGCGGCACGCAGATGTAGCCGGACGTGTACCGGACCATGAAGGCGAGCAGCTCCTGGGTGGCGAACTCCGCCGCGAAGATCAGGTCGCCCTCGTTCTCGCGGTCTTCATCGTCGACCACGACGACGGGCCGGCCGGCCGCGATGTCCTTGATCGCCTGTTCGATGTCGTTCACGACTTCGCTCCCAGCAGCCTCTCGACGTACTTCGCGACCACGTCGACCTCCAGGTTGACGGGGTCGCCGACCTGCTTGGCCCCGAGGACAGTGAGCTTCAGCGTGGTCGGGATCAGCCCGACGCTGAACGTGTCCTCGGTGACCGCCATGACGGTGAGGGACACCCCGTCGACGGTGATGGAGCCCTTCTCGACCACGTACCGGGAGAGCTCCGGCGGCAGGGAGAACGTCAGGGTCTCCCACGCCTCGGCGGGTTCGCGGCCGACGATCGTGCCGACCCCGTCGACGTGGCCCTGCACCAAGTGCCCGCCGAGGCGGGTCTGCAGCGTCGCGGCGCGCTCCAGGTTGACGGGGCTGCCGGGCGTGAGGGCACCGAGCGAGGAGCGACGCAGCGTCTCGCCCATCACGTCCGAGGTGAAACCCTGCGCGTCGTGCTCGATCACGGTGAGACAGACGCCGTTGACGGCGATGGAGTCACCGTGGTTCGCGCCGTCCGCGACCAACGGACCGCGCACGGTCAACACGACCGAGTCGCCGCCGACGTCGGTGACGGCGGCGATCTCGCCCAGTTCCTCGACGATGCCGGTGAACATGTCAGCTCTCCTTCTGCCGGACGACAGCGGTGAACCGCAGGTCGGGACCGACCCGCGTCACGTCGATGAGGTCGAGGTCGATGGCCTCGGTGATGGTGGGGACGCCCGCACCGGCCAGAGCGGCGCGCCCGTCCCCCAGCAGTTTCGGGGCAACGTAACCGACGACCCGGTCGACCAGGCCCGCGGCGAGGAACCCGCCGGCGAGCGTCGGGCCACCCTCGAGCAGGGCCGTCCGTACGCCGCGGCCGTACAACTCGCGCAGGACGGCGCAGAGGTCCACCCGTCCGTCCCGGTCCGTCCCCACGTCCGCGCCGGTCACCACCCACGTGGGCGCGGCGCCGTCGCGCACCCGCGCAGAAGCGGGAGTCCGCCCGGCCGAGTCCACGACCACGCGCAGCGGCCGCCGTCCGGCGTTCGCCCCGTCCGGCCGCCGTACGGTCAGCTGCGGGTCGTCGGCGAGGACGGTGCCGATCCCTGCGATGATCGCGTCCGCGGTGCCGCGGAGCACGTGGACGTCGGCCCGGGCCTCGGCGGACGTGATCCACTTGCTGGTGCCGTCCGCGGCAGCGGAGCGGCCGTCGAGGGTCGCCGCGTACTTCCAGATCAGGTAGGGCCGGGCCCGGCGTACCGCGGTCAGCCACGCGATGTTGCCGGCCTCGGCCTCCGCCCGGCGTACCCCCGTCTCGACGTGAACCCCCGCGGCCCGCAAGGTGTCGGCGCCGCCGGACGCGGCGGGGTTGGGGTCGTCCACCGCCACGACGACGCGGGCGACCCCCGCCGCGATCAGACCCTGTGCGCACGGGCCGGTGCGGCCGGTGTGGTTGCAGGGTTCGAGGGTGACGACCGCGGTGCCGCCACGGGCCCGCGACCCGGCCGCTGCCAGGGCGTTGACCTCGGCGTGCGGGCCCCCCGCGACCTCATGCCATCCCTCCCCGACGATCCGGCCGAGGGCATCCAGGATGACGCAGCCGACCATGGGATTCGGGTTCGTGGTGCCCTGGCCGCACGCCGCGAGCTCGACGGCGCGCCGCATCGCGGCATCCTCGGTCGCTGACGCCATCACGGTCCTCCCGGCGCGGTACGGTCACGCGCTCACGAGGGAGAACCATGCGAAACGGACACCGAGGGACGACGGCGTCGCCCCTGGCCCACCCTGGGACAGGGTGGTCCGCTCCGCGCGCTGTCTCCCATCCGGACTGTCTGGTCGGCGTCACCGCCTACCAACCGTCGGCCCCGGAGTCACACCAGGTCCACCGGGCGTCAGGTACGACGACCGGGTCGCGGGCTTACCGTGGCCTTCGCCGCGGATCACCGCCGGTTCGGAATCTCACCGAATCCCGCCAGCGCGTGGTGGGTTGCCTCCGAGTCTTGCATGCAAACGTCAACGTGCAACCGGCGAGGCGATCCAGGTCACAAATCCTGAGGATCAATCACGATCTCACGACCGCGCCCCGTGTCCGGCACGAGCGACGCTCATGCACGCGGCGAACGCGAGCCGTCAAGGGTTTCGGGGTCAGTCGCCCTTGCGGCGGTCGATGGCGACGTAGCTGCCCGGCTGGCTCTTCGCGACCTTCTTCATGTCGGATGCGACCGCCACGACCTCGCGCGGGTCGGCGAACGTGCGGCCCGTCGCCGTGGACTGCGCCACCCCGATCGACAACGTCACCAGGGCGGCGCGCTGCTTGTTGCCGCGCCGGTCCGGGACCTCGATGTAGCCCCGGCTGGCGTCCTGCTGGTCGTAGAGCTGATCGGCGCAGCGTTCGAAGTCGACGACGGCGCGTTGGGTGAGCGGCAGCACCTGGTCCGGCGAGCAGATGAAGACGAAGTCGTCGCCGCCGATGTGGCCGAGAAACACCGGGGGCGGCCCTGACGTCGAGACGGCGCGGTGCAGGCAGCGGGCCAGGGAGGTGATGAACTCGTCGCCGCGGTCGAAGCCGTACACGTCGTTGACGCTCTTGAACCGGTCGATGTCGATGTAGCCGACGGCGAAGTCGATGCCGGTACGCATCCGCCCGGCGATCTCCCGGCGGACCCGCGCGTTGCCGGGCAGGCCGGTCAGCGGCGAAACCTCGCGGAATTCCTTGTTGCGGCGCAGCGTCGACGTCACCCGGGCGATCAGCTCCGCGGTGTCGAACGGCTTGACCAGATAGTCGTCCACGCCCGCGGTGAGGCCGAGGACCTTGTCGACGGTCAGAGCGCGCGCCGTCAGCATGATCACCGGCAGGGCGGAGGTGAGCGGCTCGGCGCGCAGTTTGCGGGTGAGTTCGACGCCGTCCATCCGGGGCATCATCCAGTCGACGACGGCCAGATCGGGGCGGCGCTGCTCCATCACCTCAAGGGCCTCCTGGCCGTCCCGGGCGATCATCACCTCGAAACCGTGCACCTTCAGGTTGAACTCGACGAACCGCGCGATGTCCTCGTCGTCGTCGACGACCAGGATCAGGTCCGGCCCCTCGGTCGCGTCCATGCTCATACGGCGGCGGCCAGCGCGCGCAGTCTCCGGCAGGCCTCGGCCGGGTCGTCCGCGCCGTAGACCGCGGTGCCTGCGACGAAACAGTCGGCGCCGGCCTCGGCGGCCTGCGCGATCGTGTCGGCGGCGATGCCGCCGTCGACCTCGAGGTGGATCGCCAAGCCGTCCGCGTCGGCGCGGCGGCGTACCGCGCGGACCTTGTCGAGCAGTTCCGGCATGAACTTCTGACCGCCGAACCCGGCCTTGATCGTCATGATCAGGATCGTGTCCAGGTGCGGCAGCAGGTCGAGGTACGACGTGACGTCGGTGTCCCGGTCGATCGCGAGACCCGCCTTGGAACCCGCCGCGCGCAGGTTCTTCGCGAGCGCGACCGGATCGTCGCACGCTTCCGCGTGAAACGTCACGTTGTACGCCCCCGCCTCCGCGTACCCCCGGGCCCAGCGGGCCGGATCATCGATCATGAGGTGCACGTCGAACGGGATGTCGGTCGCCTTCGCCAGGCTCCGCACCACCGGCAGCCCGATGGTCAGATTGGGGACGAAGTGGTTGTCCATCACGTCCACGTGCAACCAGTCGGCGGCCCCGCGCACCGCCTCGGCCTCGTCGGCCAGGTGCGCGAAATCGGCGGCCAGGATGCTGGGGGCGATGATCGGGGGAGCGGTCACCGAATCAGCATACTTTTCGCCGCTGACCGCTTCCCGGCGCACGACTACGGCGCCGGCAGGCTGATGTCGGCAGCGCCAACGGGCCGATCGGCCGGCCGGGTTCAGCCGGCGAGCTCGGACTGGACACCGCGAACTCACGACGTAAGCGTCGTGCCGTTCAAGGCGCGAAAACCGGCCGCGACGAGCTCGCGGAGGACGGCGTGGTCGACGTCGGCGAGGCGCTTGACATAGAGGCACGACGTGCCGGTGCTGTGCGGGCCGAGCCGGGCCAGCAGGCCGGCGTGGTTGTCGAAACCCTCGGAAAGGTAGATCGTCAGCGCCTGCTTACGCGGCGAGAATCCGACCGCGGGCCAGTCGCCCTCGCGGCCGGTGGCGTACCGGTAGTGGTACACCCCGAAGCCGACGATGCCCGTACCCCACATCGCCGGCCGCTCGCCGGTCACCTCGGTCATCAGCGCGCAGACCGCCTCGGCGTCGGCCCGGCGCACCGGATCGGCGACGGACGCCAGGAACCCGGGTACGCCGCCCGGGTTGCGCACGGTCTTCGGTGCGGCCATGTCAGGCCGTACGCCGCAATGCCGCCAGGAACATCGCGTCCGTGCCGTGCCGGTGCGGCCACAGCTGCACCGTCGGCCCGCTGCCCAGCCCGGGCATGCCGGCCGGTAGCAGCGGACGGGCGTCCACGAAGTCGACGGCGAGGTCGCTGCGGCGGGCCGCCTCCGTCACCGTCACCTGCGTCTCCACGATGTGCGGCGAGCACGTCACGTACGCGACGACACCGCCCGGGCGGACGGCGCGCAGCGCGGCGGCGAGGAGTTCCCGCTGTGACCGGGTGAGCGGCGGCAGGTCGGACGGCTGGCGCCGCCACCGGGACTCCGGGCGGCGGCGCAGCGAACCGAGCCCGGTACACGGCGCGTCGACGAGGACGCGGTCGAACGACGCCTCAGGCAACCGCGGGTCGTCGCCGACGGTCCGGCCGTCCGCGGTGAGCACATCGACGGGCAGCCCGCGGGTGGTCAGCTCGACGAGCCGGGCGCGGTGCTCGGCCACCTCCACGGCGGTCAGGTGCGCGCCGCGCTGGGCGGCGATCGCGCCGAGCAACCCTGCCTTGCCGCCGGGACCGGCGCACAGGTCGAGCCAGCGCTCGTCGCGGCCCTCGAGCGGCGCCTCGGTCAGCGCGATCGCGACGAGCTGCGAACCCTCGTCCTGGACGTGCGCCCGCCCCTCGCGGACGGCCGCGATGTCACCGGGCGCTCCCCCGGGCAGATACACCGCGTACGGCGAGAACGCCCCCGGTGCCCCGCCCACCTCGTCGGCGAGTTCCACCGGATCGGCGAGCCCCGGTCGTACGCACAGGTGGACGGCCGGCGGCTGGTTGTCCTCGGCGAGCAGCCGGGCGGTGTCGTCCAGATCCCCGCCGAGCGCCTCGGAGAACGCCCGCACGATCCACTGCGGGTGCTGGTGGGCCACCGACAGGTAGCCGAGCCGGTCGTCCGTCTCGGACGGGGCGACCTGGGCGATCCAGGCGTCGACGTCCTTCGTCGCGATCTCCCGTAGCACGGCGTTGGCGAACCCGGCCGCGCCCGGCGCCACCGCGCGGACCAGGTCCACGGTGGAGCTGACCGCGGCGTGCGCGGGGACCCGCATGTGCAACAGCTGGTACGCGCCCAGCCGCATGGCGTCCCGGGCGGGCGGGTCGATCCGTTCGACGTCGCGACCAGCGGCGGCCGCGATGATCGCATCGAGAGTGCCGGTGGCGCGCAACGTTCCGTAGGTCAGCTCGGTCGCGAAGGCGGCGTCCCGTCCGTACAGCCCCATGTCACGCAGGATGCCGGGCAGGACGAGGTTCGCGTACGCGTCGTCGCGGTGCACCGCCGCGATCGCCTCGTACGCGGCCTGACGGGGCAGGTCGGACGGCGGCCGCCCGGCCCGCGGCGCCCGCCCGCTGCGGGCGTCCCGATCCCGGTCCCGCCCGTAGCCGGGCCCTCCGGGTCGCTGCGGGCGCCCCGATCCGTGCGGACGACTGGCGCGGTGTTCCTGGCTCATCCGAACTTCTCTCCGGCGGTGATCCGAAGGCCACGCGCCCAGTCTGTGGCAGGCATGGCTTTCTTTCCGGCGGCCCTGACCTCGCCGAGCCGAACCGGGGTGGTGGCGGTGCCGACGAGCACCTGGGCACGTTCGATCAGCAGGTCGCCGGGTTCGAGCTGGGGCCCGTTCGCGACGGGGCGGACCGGGCCGAGCTTGATCCGGTCCTCGCGGAAGGTCGTCCACGCTCCAGGGGCCGGGGTGCACGCCCGGATCCGCCGGTCCACCGCGAACGACGGATCGGTCCAGCGGACCTGCGCGTCCTCCATAGTGATCTTGGGGGCGAGGGTGACACCGTCGGACGGCTGCGGCCGGGCCTGCGCGGTGCCCTTCTCGATCGCATCGAGCACGGCGACGAGCAGGACCGCACCGCTGGTCGAAAGGCGTCCGAGCAGGTCACCGGAGGTGTCGGTGGGGCGAACGTCCTCGACGAGAGTGCCGAAGACCGGTCCAGTGTCCAGGCCGGCCTCAAGCTGGAAGACACTGGCACCGGTGACCTCGTCGCCGTGCAGAACGGCGTGCTGCACGGGTGCGGCCCCACGCCAGGCGGGCAGCAGCGAGAAGTGCAGATTGATCCAGCCGTTCGCGGGGATCTCCAATGCGACCGGTGGCACCAGCGCCCCGTACGCGACGACCGGCACGCAATCCGGGGCCAGGTCCTTCAGCCGCTCCAGGAACACCTCCTCGCGCGGGCGGGCCGGTGTCAGCACCTCGATGCCGTACTCGTCGGCCCAGGCGCCCACCGGCGAGCGGACCAGGCGGCGCCCCCGTCCCGCCGGGGCGTCAGGGCGGGTGACGACGGCGAGCAACTCGTGCTGGGAGGCATGGATCGCATCGAGCGCGGGGAGGGCGACGGCAGGCGTTCCGGCGAAGATCAGACGCACCCGGTCACCGTCCCGTTCCGAACAGGCCGCCGCCGAACGCGTGCGGACTGGCCTTGACCACCGGCGGCTTCGCGGGGTCGTACCAGGCGGCCTTGCGGATCTCCTTCATCGCGTCCTTGCGGGCCTGCTGGTCCAGCCGGTCCACGAAGAGGACGCCGTCGAGGTGGTCCGTCTCGTGCTGGACGCAGCGCGCCATCAGGCCGGTGCCGACGATCTGTTGCGGGTCACCGAACTCGTTGAAGCCCTTGGCGACGACGTTCTGCCGGCGCTTCGTATCGAAGTACAGGCCGGGGATCGACAGGCAACCCTCGGGACCGTCCTGCTCCTCCTCGTCCGGGAACGTCAGGACCGGGTTGATCAGGTGCCCGACGATCTCGTCCACGTCGAACGTGAAGACGCGCAGACCCACCCCGAGCTGCGGAGCGGCCAGCCCGGCGCCGCCCTCATCCTTCATCGTGTCGGTGAGGTCTGCGACGAGGCGCCGCAGCTCCTTGTCGAAGTCGACGACCGCGTCCGCGGGCGTACGGAGCACCGGGTCGCCGAACAGACGGATGGGCTGGACGGTCACGCGGCGGTTCTCCTTGTCAGATGGGCTCGACCACCCAGTCTACGGAGTAACCGGTCAGCCCAGGACGACCGGCAGGGTGGAATGGCCCGCACGCCGAACCGCTCGAACCGGACCACGGCCCGCGAGGGCCGGAGCAGGACAGCAGCGCACCATCATGGGCAGCGTCACCCGGGTGCGACGGTCGGGCGTACGCGGCGATCCGGCGCAGCTCAGAACAGGTCAGCCGGGTCCACCTGGATGCGTACGGGCGTGGCCTTGCGGGCTGAACGCCCGCCGGCCACGTCGTGTAACGCCGCGGCCAGCAGTGCGGCGTCCCCACGCGGCACGCGGAGCAGCATGCGCTCCGCATCGGTCCCCGCCGGCACGGGCCCGAGAACCTCTGCGCGCTCGGGCAGCCGGATCTCGGCGAGCAGGTCCGCCACGGCGGCGGCCGTTCCGGTCAGGCTGGCCATCCGCGCGGCGGGCGGGAACCCGAACGTGCGGCGTTCGGCCAGCTCACGGGCCGCGAACCAGCCCGGGTCCCAACGCAGTAGCGCCTGCACCACCGGTAACGACCCGTCCGCGACGACCACGACCGTGCCGCCGGGCCGGGCCAGCGCGGAGGCGGCGAGCCACCGCCGCAGCGTCTCCTCCGCGGCCCGCAGGTCGGCCCGGCTGAGCAGCGCCCAGGTGTCCAGCAGCAGAACCGCGCCGTACCCGCCGTCGGCCGCGGGCTCCGCGCCCGGCGTGGCCACAACCACGGACGCCTCGCCCGGCACGAGGTCGAGGACCCCGTCCCGCCCGGAGGTCCGCACCGGCACGCCCGGAAACGCCCGCCCCAGCTCCTCCGCCGTCCGCCGCGCTCCCGTCACCGCCGCCCGCAACCGGCGTCCCCCGCACTGGGGGCACGCGTACCCGGCGGCGACCCGCGCGCACCAGTGACAGGCGAGCACCGCCCGCGCGGACCCGAGCGCCAGCGGCCCGGCGCAGTGCGGACACCGCGCCGGCGCCCTGCACTGTTCGCACGACACCGCCGGCAGGTAACCGCGCCGCGGCACCTGCACGAGCACGGGAGCGCCGTCCTTGAGCGCCCGCCGCGCCGCCTGCCAGGCCAGACTCGGCAACCGGGCCGTCGCTGCCGCCGGGTCACGGGCCAGCTGCGGATCGTCCCCGGTCGGTGTCACCGAGGGCGTACGCGTCCGGAGCGTCTCGCGGCTCGCCACGATCTCCCGCGCCCACCCCGTCTCGACCAGCAGTTGCGCCTCCCCGGTCCGCGCGTACCCGCCGACCAGGACGGCCGCGTCCACCAGGCGCGCCCGGGTCAGCAGCACTTCCCGCGCGTGCGGGTACGGCGACCGCGGCTCGGCGTGCAGGTCGTCCCCGTCGTCCCACATCGCCACCAGCCCCAGCTCGGGAACCGGCGCGAACATCGCCGCCCGCGTCCCCACCACGACGCTCACCTGTCCCCGGCTGGCCGCGAGGAACCGCCGGTACCGTTCCGCGGGACCGAGCGCCGCCGACAACGCCACATGGCGCCCCGCCCCCAGAACCGTGGTCAGTGCCCGGTCCAGCCGGTCGAGATCCCGAGCGTCGGCGACCACGCCCACCGCGCCCCGCCCACCCGAGACCGTCACCGCCATGGCCTCGGCGAACCGTGCAGCCCAGTCCTCCCCCGGCAGCGCCGACCACACGGCCCGCGCGGGCCGCGCCGTTCGCAGCGCCTTCAGATACGCCCTCCCGGCCGGGTAGACCGCCCACCCACCGTCGTCCACCGCCGGGACGGCCGTCGGACCGGCCGGACCACCTCCGGCGCCGCTTGCGGCCGTGACCGTCGCGGGTGTGTCCGTGGCCTCGGCAATCGGGGGTTTCCGGGCTTCGGCGCGGGCGTGCCGGGGCGGAACGGCGAGACGCAGCACGTCGGCGAGGCTGCCCGCGTACCGGTCGGCGACGGCCCGGGCGAGCGCCGCGACCTCGGCGGTGAGGACACGCTCGGGCGAAACGACCTTGTCGAGCCAGACGAGTCTGGCGTGGGTCGAGGACTCGGCGCGTTCGAGGAGCCAGCCGTCGACGAGCTTGCCGGCGAACCGGACCTTCACCCGTACGCCGGGCTGAGCGGTCTCGTCGAGTTCCAGGGGGACCCGGTAGTCGAACGGACGGTCGAGGTGGGCGAGTCCGACATCCACACAGACGCGAGCGACCGACAGCCGTGGTTCCGGCTGGCGGTCGCTCTGCCTACTCGTCGTCACCCCGCCATTCTGGCGGGTACCTGTGACAGTCCTACGCGTTCGCCGCGCTCTTGAGGTCGGCGGCGCGGTCCGTGGACTCCCACAGCAGCTCCGGGATCTCCCGGCCGAAGTGACCGTACGCAGCGGTCTGCTGGTAGATCGGGCGAAGCAGGTCCAGATCACGGATGATCGCGGCCGGACGCAGGTCGAACACCTCGTTGATGGCCTTCTCGATCCGCTCCACCGGCACCGTCTCCGTGCCGAACGTCTCCACGAACAGGCTCACCGGGTGTGCCTTGCCGATCGCGTACGCCACCTGCGTCTCACACCGCTCGGCCAGCCCGGCGGCGACGACGTTCTTGGCGACCCAGCGCATCGCGTACGCGGCCGACCGGTCCACCTTCGACGGGTCCTTGCCCGAGAACGCGCCACCACCGTGGCGGGCGTACCCGCCGTACGTGTCCACGATGATCTTCCGGCCGGTCAGGCCCGCGTCGCCCATCGGTCCACCGATCTCGAACCGGCCGGTCGGGTTCACCAGCAGGCGGTAGCCGCCGGTCTCAAGGCCGAGGTTCTCCAGCTCGGGCGCGATGACGTGCTCGCGGACATCCGGGGTGAGCAGTGACTCGAGCGAGATGTCGGCGGCGTGCTGCGACGACACCACGACCGTGTCGAGGCGGACCGGGCGCAGACCGTCGTACTCGATGGTGACCTGGGTCTTGCCGTCCGGACGCAGGTACGGGATCGTCCCGTCCTTGCGCGCGGCCGACAGCCGGCGGGCGAGGCGGTGCGCCAGCGCGATCGGCAGCGGCATCAGCTCCGGCGTCTCGGAGCAGGCGAAACCGAACATCATGCCCTGGTCGCCCGCACCCTGACTGTCCAGGATGTGCTCCGAGGAACCTTCGCGCTGCTCGATCGCCGTATCGACACCCTGCGCGATGTCGGGCGACTGCGATCCGATCGACACGCTGACGCCGCAGGACGCGCCGTCGAAGCCCTTCTTCGAGGAGTCGTACCCGATGCCCAGGATCGTCTCACGCACGATCGCCGGGATATCCGCGTACGCCTTGGTGGTGACCTCACCGGCGACGTGCACCTGGCCGGTGGTGATCAGCGTCTCCACGGCGACCCGGCTACGGGGATCCTGCGTCAGCAGGGCGTCAAGGATGCCGTCGCTGATCTGGTCAGCGATCTTGTCCGGGTGGCCTTCCGTGACCGACTCGGACGTGAACAGGCGGCGTGCCACGGTGCTCCCTAGAAAAGTAGATGGGCGGTGCTCCGCGGAAGTGTAGTCACCGCACGGAACCTCGACGTCCGTGGCCCCTGCCGGTGAGCTGCCGATCTACAGCCGGGCGGCGATCAGATCCCACACCTCGTCGGCCACCTCGTCCTTCTGCCGGTCACCCAGGGTGGCGACGGTGCCGTCGGCGTCGAGGACGGTCACCGCATTGTGATCGGCACCGAAGACCTTGCCGACGCCGACCTCGTTGACCACGATCAGGTCGGCGCGTTTGGCGACGAGTTTCGCCCGGGCGTGTGGGAGCGCGTCGTGCGTCTCGGCAGCGAACGCGACGAGCAGCTGACCGGGGCGCTTCTGCGCGCCGAGTTCGGCGGCGATGTCCGGATTGGTCATCAGCTCGATGACGGGTGCCGCGCCGACGGATTTCTTGATCTTCTGGCTGGCGACGGTGGCGGGCCGGAAGTCGGCGGGCGCGGCCGCCATCACGACGGCGTCGGCGTCGGCCGCGGCCTTGAGCACCGCGTCACGCAGTTCGGCGGTGGTGCCGACGCGGACGACGTCCACACCGGCCGGGTCGGGCAGGGCCACGTTCGCGGCGACGAGGGTCACCCGGGCGCCGCGGGCGACGGCGGTACGGGCGAACGCGTACCCCTGCTTGCCGCTCGACCGGTTCCCCAGGAACCGGACCGGGTCCAGGGGCTCGCGCGTGCCTCCGGCCGTGACCACGACGTGCCTGCCGTCGAGGTCGGCCGGCCGGCCGCCGCGGCGCAGGACGGTCATGGCGTACGCGTGGATGGCTGACGGGTCCGGCAGGCGCCCCTTGCCCGTGTCGGCGCCCGTGAGGCGCCCCACGGCCGGCTCGATGACGTGGACGCCGCGCGACCGCAACGTGGCGACGTTGGCCGTGGTGGCGGCGTGCTCCCACATCTCGGTGTGCATGGCGGGGGCGAGGACGACCGGGCACCGGGCGGTGAGCAGCGTGTTGGTGAGCAGGTCGTCGGCGATCCCGTGGGCGGCTTTGGCCAGGAGGTCGGCGGTGGCCGGCGCGACGACGACGAGGTCGGCGGACTGTCCGACGCGTACGTGCGGCACCTCGTGGACGTCGTCCCACACCTCGGTGGCGACGGGTTGCCCGGAGAGCGCGGCCCAGGTCGGCGCCCCCACGAAGTGCAGGGCGGACGCGGTCGGAACGACCCTGACCCGGTGCCCCCCCTCGGTGAGGAGCCGCAGCAGCTCACACGCCTTGTAGGCGGCGATGCCGCCGCCGACGCCGAGCACGATGTTCGTCATCTCCGCCTCCCACGCACAGAGCCTTCAACCGCAAAGCGCCTCCAACGCAAAGATCCCGTGCCCGCACGGCGGACACGGGATCGATCGTCACACGATCAGGGCGCGTCGGTCGGCTCGGCCACGAGGAGGCCGGAGTTGATCTCGCGCATCGCGATCGACAGTGGCTTCTCCTGCGGCGTGGTCTCCACCAGGGGGCCGACATACTCGAGCAGGCCCTCGCCGAGCTGGCTGTAGTACGCGTTGACCTGACGGGCGCGCTTGGCCGCGAAGATCACCAGGCTGTACTTCGACGAGGTCTTGTCGAGCAGCTCGTCGATCGGCGGGTTGGTGATGCCTTCGGGGTTGGCGATGGTTCCCACAGAGATCCTCTACTGCTTCTCAACCGCTGAGACGCGGTTGCGCCGGGGTCAGGGATAACGAACCCAGTAACCCTACCAGTTCGTCCGCCGCGCGCTCGACGAAGTCGTTCACCACGGTGCGGTCGAACTCCTTCTCGGCGGCGAGTTCCTCGTCGGCGTGGGCCAGCCGCCGCCGGATCGTCTCCTCGTCGTCGGTACCGCGCCCGATCAGGCGGCGCTTGAGCTCCTCGACGCTGGGCGGGGCGAGGAACACCAGCTGCGCCTCGGGCATCGAGGCCCGGACCTGGCGCGCGCCCTGTAGGTCGATCTTCAGCAGGACGGGCCGGCCCTGATTGATCCAGCCCTCGACCTGGCCGCGGGGCGTACCGTACAGGTTCCCGGCGAACTCGGCCCATTCGAGGAGCTGCCCGCCGTCGACCAGCCGCTGGAACTCCGAACGGCTGACGAAGTGGTAGTGCACTCCGTCGACCTCGTAATCACGCATCTTGCGGGTCGTCACGGAGGTCGACAGCTTGACCCATGGCGAACGCGCCCGGATCAGCTCGATCACGCTGTCCTTTCCCACCCCGGAAGGGCCGGAAAGAACGGTGAGTCGTGCTGCCGGGCGCGTGTCGTCATCCATGCTCACTGCTCGTTTCTACACGAGCGGTGGGATCAACTCGCAGCGAACTCCCCCAGGAGGGCCTTGCGCTGCTGCTCACCGAGGCCGCGCAGACGACGGCTGTCAGCGATCTTGAGCTTCTCCATGATCTGGGTGGCCCGGATCTTGCCGATACCCGGCAGCGCCTGAAGCACCGCCGAAACCTTCAGCTTGCCGACGACGTCGTCGCCTTCCGCCCGGTCGAGTACGTCGGCGAGGGTGGTTTTGCCCTGCTTGAGCTGGTCCTTCAGCTCAGCACGGGCCTTGCGGATCTCCGCGGCCTTCTCCAGCGCGGCAGCGCGCTGCTCGGGGCTCAGTTGCGGGAGCGGCACCAGTTCTCCTCAGGTCCCTATCGCGCCAGTCGTCCAATACCGGCGCTTCTGTGAAACGTGGTGTGTGCGGGAACCAAAGGGGCATGTGGTTCCCGGCGCCGGGAAAACTAGCGGTCAACGGGCCATTAGGCAACGTGGGGGTACCCCCTAGCCCCCGTGGGACCCGCCTGCTAAGCAGGCCGTTTCACCCGAGCGCGGCGTGACACTGCACGGCGGCACGCGCCGCGGCGGCACGCAGCGCGGCCACGTCCGGGCCATGGGCGAGGATCTCCCGGGAGTACGACGGCAGCACGTGCCGGAGTGCGTCGCCGAAGACCGTACGGAGCCCGGCGGGGGTCGCGCCCTGCGCGCCCAGACCCGGCGCGAGCAGCGGACCGTTGATCGCCGACAGGTCGTGACCGGTCTCGCCGATCGTCGCACCGACCACCGCGCCGACGCTGCCGAGCGGCAGCGCACCCCTGTTGACCTGCGAAATCTCGTCGATGATGGCCTGCGCAACGGTCTTGCCATCCACCGCGGCGGCGTGCTGGACCGCCGGCCCCTCGGGGTTGCTGGTCAGGGCGAGGACGAAGACACCGTTGCCGTATTCGGCCGCGAGGTCGAGGGCCGGCCGCAACGATCCGAAGCCGAGATAGGGGCTCACGGTGATCGCATCGACGTACAGGGAACTCGCAGGATCGAGGTACGCGGAGGCGTACGCGGCCATTGTTGAACCGACGTCGCCGCGCTTCACGTCCAGGAGGATCAAGGCCCCGGCCTCGCGCAACTGTCGGATAGTCGACTCGAGAATCGAGATGCCGCGTGATCCAAATCTCTCGAAAAACGCCGACTGCGGCTTCACCACGGCGACCTGATCGCCGAGCGCGTCGACCGCGATCCGGGCGAACTCGGCCACCCCGCCGACGCTGTCGGGCAGGCCCCAACGGCTCAGCAGGGCGGCGTGCGGGTCGATCCCGACACACAGCGGACCCCGCTTCGCCACGGCAGCGCTGAGCCTGGCTCCGAAGGCCTTCATGGACGTGCCCCTCTCGTGTCAGGCGGCCACCGCGGCGGCGATGCCCCGGGTGATCCGCTCGATGTCGGCGCCGTCCGAGACGTACGGCGGCATGGTGTAGATCAGATCCCGGAACGGCCGCAGCCAGACACCTGCGCCGACCGCGGCGGCGGTCGCGGCGGCCACGTCGACCGGCCGGTCGAGCTGGACCACACCGATCGCGCCGAGGACCCGTACGTCAGCGACGCCGGGCACCCCGCGCAGCGGCCCCAGACCGTCCGTCAGGCCCCGTTCGATGCCCCGGACCTGCGAGACCCAGTCCTGCTCGAGCAGCAGGCCGACCGAGGCGCTGGCGACCGCGCAGGCCAGCGGGTTGCCCATGAAGGTGGGACCGTGCGCGAGGCCGCGGCCCTCACCCGCGGAGACGGCCGCGGCGACCTCGGTCGTGCACAGTGCCGCGGCGAGGCTGAGGTAACCGCCGGTGAGGGCCTTGCCGACACAGAGGACGTCCGGGCTCACTCCGGCGTGGCCGGCGGCGAACAAGGCGCCGGTACGACCGAAGCCCGTCGCGATCTCATCGAGGATCAGCAGGATCCCGTGTCTCTGCGTGACGTCGCGCAGCAACCGTACGTAGCCGGGGTCGTGGAACCGCATACCGCCCGCGCCCTGCACGACGGGCTCGACGATGACCGCCGCAAGCTCCTCGGCGTGCCGCTCGACCGCGTCGGTCAGCCGCGCCGCGTACCCGTCGTCGTAACCGCCGGCAGGTGGTGACTCGGCGAAAACCTGCCTCGGCAGGACCTCAGTCCACAGCTGGTGCATGCCCCCTTCGGGGTCGCACACGCTCATGGGGTGGAACGTGTCGCCGTGGTACCCGCCCCGCCAGGTAGCCAGCCGGTGCCGCCCGGGCCGGCCGACCGCCCGCTGGTACTGCACGGCCATCTTCACGGCGACTTCGACGCTCACTGAGCCGGAGTCGCAGAGGAAAACGTGCTCCAGCCCCTCCGGCGTGATGTCCACCAGAGTCCGGGCGAGCCGGATCGCCGGCTCGTGGGTGAGCCCGCCGAACATCACATGACTCATCCGGCCGAGCTGGTCGGTGACAGCGGCGTCCAGCACGGGATGCCGGTAGCCGTGGATCGCCGCCCACCACGACGACATCCCGTCGACGAGCTCCCGCCCGTCAGCCAGCCGCAGCCGCGTCCCCCTCGCACTCTCCACCAGGTACGGCGTGGCACCGGGCATCGGTCCGTACGGATGCCAGACGTGCTCCCGGTCGTACGCGAGCAGATCCACGTCAGTCGTCGTCGCCGGGTATCCGGCGGGCTACCGCCTTCACGAGGCCCGGGCCCCGGTAGAGGAAGCCGGTGTAAAGCTGGACCAGGCTGGCGCCCACATCGACGAGCCGGGCGGCGTCGTCCGGGTCGAAGATGCCGCCGACGCCGATGATCGGCAGCGCGCCGCCCGTCTCCCGATGCACGAAGTCGACCACCTTGAACGACCGCTCGGTCAACGGCCGCCCCGACAGACCGCCCGCCTGGCTCGCTCGTGCCTGGTCGGCGGGGGCGAGGCCGTCGCGGGACAGCGTCGTGTTCGTGGCGATGACACCCGCCGCGCCGTGGTCCGTGCAGGCCTGCAGGACCTCGGCGATGGCCGGCTCGGTCAAGTCGGGAGCGATCTTCACCAGTACCGGCACCTTGCCGACCAGCGTGGAGAGCAGCGCGTCCAGGTGCGCCCGGTCCTGCAATGACCGCAAACCCGGGGTGTTCGGCGACGACACGTTGACCGCGATGTAGTCGGCGTACGGCCGCACCAGCGTGTACGAGGTCAGATAGTCCTCAACCGCCTCGTCGATCGGGGTGACCTTCGACTTGCCGAGCGAGACACCCAGCGGCACCCCGATCGGTCCGACCGCCTTCAGCCGCTCCGCGAGGGCCGCCGCGCCCGGGTTGTTGAAGCCCATCCGGTTGATGACGGCCTCGCTGGCGGGCAGCCGGAACAGTCGCGGTTTGTCGTTGCCCGGCTGGGCGTGCGCGGTGACCGTGCCGACCTCGACGAAGCCGAAGCCGAGCGACGGCCACACGGGCAGCGCCACGCCGATCTTGTCCATGCCGGCGGCGAGGCCGACCGCGTTCGGGAACCGCACCCCGAACACGGTCTTCGGCGCGGCGACCGCGAACTGCCGGTGCAGCGCGTTCTGCACCCGCGGCCCCAGCTTCGAGAGCCGCTTCAGCGTCCACTCGTGCGCCCTCTCGGCGTCCCCGCCGCCGACCTTGAACAGCACCGGCCGGACAATCTTCTCGAAGATCACTTGTTCTCCGGGTGTGCCGGGGCGAGCAGGGCGGCGTGCAGCTCCTGCAGGGGACGGACCGCCATGTCGCCGGCGATCAGCGCCTCGATACCCATCACCGCGGCGGCCGCACCGGGCACCGTCGTGATACAGGGGATGTCGGCGGTGACGGCCGCGCTGCGGATCTCGTACCCGTCGGAACGCGCCGACGCGCCCGAGCCCTGCGGGGTGTTGATGACCAGGGCGATCTCACCCCCGCCGATCAGCGTCACCGCGTTCTTGCCCGGCGCCTCGAAGTGCTTCGGGACGATGGTGCAGTCGATACCGTACCGGCGCAGGACGTGACCGGTGCCCGCCGTGGAGACGATCTCGAAGCCCAGGTCGGCGAGGCGCTTCACCGGAAACACCATCGAGCGCTTGTCCCGGTTCGCCACCGACACGAAGATCTTCCCGGCGGTCGGCAGCGACCCGTACGCCGCCGCCTGCGACTTGGCGAACGCCTGGCCGAAACCGTAATCGATGCCCATCACCTCACCGGTGGACTTCATCTCCGGGCCGAGGAGGCTGTCGACGCCCTTGCCGGACGGGGTGCGGAACCGCTTGAACGGCAGCACCGCCTCCTTGACCGCCGTCGGCGCGTGGTCCGGCACGTGGCCACCGTCACCGTCGGCGAGCAGCAGACCCTCCGCGCGCAGCTCGGCGATGGTGGCGCCCAGCATGATCCGGGCGGCCGCCTTGGCGAGCGGGATCGCCGTCGCCTTGGAGACGAACGGGACGGTCCGCGACGCGCGCGGGTTCGCCTCGAGGACGTACAGGACATCGTCCTTGAGGGCGTACTGCACATTGAGCAGGCCGCGGACGCCGACGCCTCGGGCGATCTCCTCGGTGTAGCGGCGCACCTCGGCGATGTGCGACGCGGCAAGGGTGATCGGAGGCAGGGCGCACGACGAGTCGCCGGAGTGGATGCCGGCCTCCTCGATGTGCTCCATGACGCCGCCCAGGTAGACCTCGCCGGACTCGTCGCAGAGCGCGTCCACGTCGATCTCGATCGCGTCGTCGAGGAACCGGTCGACCAGCACCGGGTGGTCCGGCGAGATCTCGGTGGCCCGCTCGATGTAGCCGCGCAGCGTCGGCTCGTCGTACACGATCTCCATGCCGCGGCCGCCGAGCACATAGGACGGCCGGACCAGCACCGGGTAGCCGATCTCGTCGGCGATGGCCTTGGCCTCGTCGAAGCTGACGGCGGTGCCGTGCGCCGGCGCCCGCAGTCCGGCCTTCGCCAGGACCTTGCCGAACGCGCCGCGCTCCTCGGCCAGGTGGATCGCCTCCGGCGAGGTGCCGACGATCGGCACGCCCGCGGTCTTCAGCCGATTCGCCAGACCCAGCGGAGTCTGGCCGCCCAACTGCACGATCACGCCGACCACGCCGGGGCCGCCGGCGGCCCTACCGGACGAGTCCTCCGAGTGGTATGCCTCCAGGACGTCCTCGAACGTCAGCGGCTCGAAGTAGAGCCGGTCGGCGGTGTCGTAGTCGGTGGAGACCGTCTCCGGGTTGCAGTTGACCATGACGGTCTCGTAGCCCGCCGCCCGCAGCGCCATGACGGCGTGCACACACGAGTAGTCGAACTCGATGCCCTGGCCGATGCGGTTCGGGCCGGAGCCCAGGATCAGTACCTTCGGCCGGTCCGACGGCGAGACCTCGGACTCGTCGTCGTACGTCGAGTAGTGGTACGGCGTCTTCGCCGCGAACTCGGCCGCGCAGGTGTCGACCGTCTTGTACACGGGCCGGATCCCGAGCCGCTGCCGCAGCGTACGGACGCCGTCCTCGCCGGCGAGTTCGGGGCGTAGCGCGGCGAGCTGACGGTCCGAGACGCCGGACCGCTTGGCGACCCGGAGCAGTGCCTCGTCGAGCACGGGCGCGTCGAGGATCTCCTGCCGCAGGGCGACCAGCGCGGCGATCTCGTCCAGGAACCAGGGGTCGATGCCGCCGGATGCCGCATGCACCTGTTCGACGCTCGCGCCGAGCCGCAGCGCCCGTTCGACGGTGTAGAGCCGCCCGTCGTGCGGAATCCGCAGCGCCTCCAGGGTGTTCTCCACGGTCGCGCCGTCCGGGTCCGGCAGGGTCCAGAAGCCTCCCGCCTTCGTCTCCATCGAACGCATCGCCTTGTTGAGCGCCTCGGCGAAGTTACGGCCCAGGCTCATCGCCTCGCCGACGGACTTCATCGTGGTGGTGAGCTCCGGATCGGCGCCGGGGAACTTCTCGAACGCGAACCGCGGGATCTTCACCACCACGTAGTCGAGGGCCGGCTCGAACGCGGCCGGCGTCTCGGCGGTGATGTCGTTCGGGATCTCGTCGAGGGTGTAGCCGATGGCGAGCTTCGCCGCGATCTTCGCGATCGGGAAGCCGGTCGCCTTC
>CBIHNN010000044.1:0-37107 GCA_966211315.1 uncultured Micromonosporaceae bacterium
CCCGTACGCTACGGTCTCCCGCGCCGATGGTCCTGCACTGGGGTGGTTGTGGGAGTGTTGTACACCGCCGGACTTGCGTCCAGTCGCGGGCCGCCCCCTGTGGGGTCGGCCCTCGACTGTTTTCTGCTGCATTTCTTGCAGTGGTATTCGGAGGGATGGACCCGGTGAACGCAGGACCTCAGGACGGCGAAGAGCGCTTCCGCGATGACAACGGCCGTGACGGCCGGGACAGAGGTCGCGATGGCGGCAAACCGTCCGGCCGTGACCGCGGCAGCTTCGGCGCAGATCGCAGCGGACCCCGTTCCCGGGGCCAGTTCGGCGACCGTGGTGACTCCACCGGCGGCGACCGGGGCGGCTTCCGGGCCGGTGACCGTGGCTCCCGCGAGGGCGGCTTCCGGGCCGGTGACCGTGGCCCGCGTGAAGGCGGCGGCTTCCGGGGCGACCGCGGGCCCCACGACGGCGGCGGCGACCGGGGCGGCGCGTCGGGCGGCCGTGGGGGTTCTTCCGGCGATCGCCCGTCGGCTTCGGGCGGCGGCTATGCAGGCGGTGGACGTGGTCCCCGCGACGGCGGCTTCCGCAGCGGCGGTGACCGAGGCTTCGACCGGGGTGGGTTCGACCGTGGTGGTTCCTCCGGCGGGTATCGCGGCGGTCCCCGTGGATTCTCCGACTCCGGCGGATCACGTGACGGCGGTCTCCGCGGTGGTGATCGGGAGCGTGGGCCGCGTGACGGAGGTTTCCGTGGCGGCGATCGTGGTGGATTCCAGGGTGGCCGTGGCGGGGACCGGTCCTATGGTGACCGGCCCCAGGGTTTCCAGGGTGACCGTCCGGGCGGCGGCTTCGGCGACCGGGGCGGCTTCCGTGACCGTGGCGCGGGCGGCGACCGGGGTGCCGGTCGCGGCTTTGGCGGCGACCGGGGGGGTGACCGTGGGCCTCGCGAGGGCGGGTTCCGTGGTGGCGACCGCGGCGGTTCTGGTGCTGGTGGTGGTACCCGTGGCGGTGACCGCGGGGCTTCCGGTGCTGGGGGTGGTTTCCGCGGTGAGCGCGGCTCGTTCGGCAGCGGTGGTGGTTCGCGTGAGGGCGGCTTCCGCGGTGGTGAGCGGGAACGTGGACCGCGTGACGGAGGTTTCCGTGGCGGCGATCGTGGCGGATTCCAGGGCAGTCGTGGCGGTGGCCGGCCCTATGGTGACCGGCCTCAAGGCGACCGGCCTCAGGGTGACCGTTCGGGCGGAGGTTTCCGCGACCGTGGTGCTGGTGGCGGCTTCGGTGGTGACCGCGGCGGTCGCTTCGGCGGCGGTGGGTCCCGTGATGGTGGCATCCGTGGTGGCGACCGTGGACCGCGTGAGAGCGGCTACCAGGGTGGTCGCGGTGGCGACCGGCCCGGTGGCGGCTCCCGCGATCGCGGTACCGGCGGCTTCGGTGGTGATCGCCCTCGGGAGGGTGGCTTCCGTGGCGACCGGGCCCAGGGCGACCGTTCGGGTGGGTTCCGTGACGGCGACCGGGGTGGGTTCCGGGGCGGCGATCGTGGGCCTCGTGACGGTGGATTCCGAGGTGGCGACCGGGGTGGGTTCCGGGGCGGCGATCGTGGGCCTCGTGACGGTGGATTCCGAGGTGGCGACCGGGGTGGGTTCCGGGGCGGCGATCGTGGGCCTCGTGACGGTGGATTCCGAGGTGGCGACCGGGGGCCGCGTGAGGGTGGCTTTCAGGGTGACCGGGGGCCGCGTGAGGGTGGCTACCAGCGGCCTGCGGACCAGCGGCCGGAGGACCGTGCGCCCCGGCGGGAGACCTTCGACGGGAATCCGGACGAGAGTCGCGGGCCACGCAACGGTGGGTTCCGGGATCGTCAGGACCCTCGCGACGGCGGGTACGCCGGTGCGGACAACCGCGGCAGCGGCTTGGACCACGAGGGGCGCGGAGCGCGTACCCATGAAGGTTCTGACAAGCCGACGGCGCCGCGCATCCCCGACGACATCGAGGCGACGGACCTCGACAAGGAGGTGCGGGCCGAGCTGATTTCGCTGGCCAAGCCTATCGCGGACACTGTGGCGCGGCACCTTGTAGCGGCCGGTCAGCTGATTCAGGAGGATGTCGACGAAGCCCTCGCCCACGCCATGGCGGCGCGCCGGCTGGCGTCGCGGATCGCGGCGGTGCGCGAGGCTGTCGGCCTCGCCGCCTACGCGGCGGGGGAGTGGCAGACGGCCATCGCGGAAATCCGGACGTACCACCGGATGACCGGGCGGCAGAACCACCTCGCGGTGCTCGCAGACTGTGAGCGGGCGCTGGGGCGGCCCGAGAAGGCGATCGACCTGTTCCGGACCGCCGAACGGGAGAAGCTGGCCCGTGAGGACGCCATTGAGCTGCTGATCGTGACGGCCGGGGCGCGTGGCGACCTGGACCAGTTCGACGCCGCTGTGGCGATGTTGCAGGTGCGCGAGCTCACCAGCGGCGACGACGAGTGGGCGGCCCGGCTGCGGTACGCCTACGCCGACGCGCTGCTCGCCGCCGACCGGCGGGAAGAGGCGCGGGAGTGGTTCGCCCGGGCCGCCGACGTCGACGAGGACTCCGTGACGGACGCCGCAGAGCGGCTCCTCGAGCTCGACGGTGTCCAGCTCGAGGACGACGACTTCGAGGACGAGGGCGACGACCAGTTCGAGGGCGACGACCAGTTCGAGGGCGACGACCAGTTCGAGGACGAGGACGGCGACCAGTTCGAGGACGGTGAACGAGCCGAGGGTGACGACGACCTTGACGGCGGGTTCGACGCCGACGAGGACGGGAGGGATCCTGCTCAGGACGAGTCCGGAGACGAGCCGGCCGACTATTCCGACGGGGCGGTCTCCGACGAGGCGAACGAAGATGAGGCCGACGCGGAACTCGCCGCTGTGGAGGGCGAGGACGCGGACATCCAACCGCCTGCGCCGGCCCGGCCGACCTATACGGGCGAGGACGTCGACGACCCGTCGGCGCCGCGTACGGGTTCGGAGCACGCGTGACCGGTCGCCTCGTCGACGCGTACGACCTGGTCGTCTTCGACCTTGACGGCGTTGTCTACCTGATCGACCGTCCCATCGCCGGGGCGGTCGAGGCGATCGGTACGCTGCACGCCGGCGGCACGGCGGTGGCGTACGCGACGAACAACGCGTCCCGGCGTGCTGCCGACGTGGCGGCGCTGCTCAGCGGCATGGGTATCCCGGCCGAGGCGCATGAGGTGCTCACGTCCGCCGGGGCGTCCGCCGCTCTGCTCGCCGAGCAGTTCCCGGCAGGAGCGAAGGTGCTCGTCGTCGGCGCTGACGCGCTGCGAGCCGAAATCGGCGAGGCGGGACTCGTTCCGGTGTCCACACGGGACGACGAGCCTGTCGCCGTGGTCCAGGGCTATGGGCCGCAGGTCGGCTGGGCGGACCTTGCCGAGGCGAGCCTCGCCGTACGGGGCGGGGCGCGCTGGTTCGCGACGAACACCGACAAGACGCTGCCGAGTCCACGGGGCCCGTTGCCCGGCAACGGTTCCCTGGTCGCGGTGCTCCGGACGGCGCTCGGCCGGGAACCCGACGTCGTCGTAGGCAAGCCGGAACCTGGGTTGTTCGAGGCCGCCGCGAAGCGGACCGGAGTCGAACAGGCCCTTGTCGTGGGGGACCGGCTCGACACCGACATCGAGGGAGCCGTTCGGGCTGGGATGGACAGTCTGCTCGTGCTGACCGGCGTCTCCGGTCCCGCCGAGCTGCTGAGCTCTCCGCCGGAACGCCGGCCCACCTTCGTCGCCGCAGACCTGGCGGGGCTGTTCGCCGGGCCGGATGCCGTACGGGTACCGGTCAGGGAGGCGGCGCTCGGCGGCTGGAGGATCGTCCGCGACGGCACCACTGTCACGCTCACCGGCGACGGCACCTCCGTCAACGCGCTCCGGCTGCTTACCGGACCGGCCTGGAACGGGGTGGACACGTTCCGCTCGGGTTCGGATGCCGCGTGCGTCCTGCTGCGCGACTGGAGTCTGGCGGGCTGACGTCGTCAGGTTACGCATAGGTCCGGCATGGTCGGTCTGTTTCTCGGCCGGCCGTGTCCGGCCCTTTCGGACACGGCCTTTCGGACACGGCCCTTTCAAATACGGCCCTTTCGGACGCGGCCTTTCGGGCGCGGCCCTTCTCGGACACGGCCCTTCGCGCGTGTCAGAGCAGTTTGCGAAGCTTCAGCAGGTCGAAGGGGTTCGCGCTGATGGAGACCTGGCGGGCCGCGACGGCCCGCATGACGTCCAGGCGGCCCGCCACCAGGGCGAGGAGATCGTCGCTTCCGGCGCTCAGGGCGATCTTCGCAGACGGGTTGTCACCATCGGCTATGTCGAGGAGCCGGCCGTCGGAGAGCCGCCCGTGGAAGGCCACATTCAGGTCCGTCACCCGGCAGGCGAGGGTCCGGTCGAAGTCGAGTCTGCCGCGGGTCTGTGCGTTCGTGTCGAGCCGAGCGGCGAGGTCGTGCAACGCCTGACGGCACTCGTCCACGCTGGCCACACCGGTCTCCCTCACATGCGCCACGGATGTTGACGGCACCGTACCTCACCGGTCCGTCGGTCGCGGACGGTAGCGTGGCGGGCGTGAGCCGGCAACGGAAGGGTACGGACATGCACGACGCGTGGCGGGTCTATCTCGAGATGGCGCTCGGCCTGACCGAGATTCCCCGCAAGAAAGCCCAGCAGGCGGCGGCGGAGATCGTAGCCAAGGGTGGTGCCACTGCTGCGCAGGTGCAAGGGCTCGTCGGCGACGCCCTCGCCGCGGGCCTCGCGAACCGGGACGCGTTGACCAAGATCGTACGCTTCGAGGTCGACCGCGCACTCGGCGCCGTCGGGCTCGCTACGGCCGACGAGGTCTCCGAGCTGACCGGCCGCATCCGCGACCTGGAGAGGCAACTGCGCACCGCCCAGGACCGCGTCACCGCCATCGGGTCCGGCACGGTCGCTGACCCGGCAGTCTCCACCGCCAACCGCGCGGGTACGGACGACATCCCCGCTCCACTGCCCGCAAGGGACCCGGCGAAGAAGGCCGTGGCGAAGAAGGCCGTGGCGAAGAAGGCCGTGGCGAAGAAGGCTTCGCCTGCGAAGTCCGCGCCCGGCGACGTGGCGTCCGGGAGGACTGCGCCTGCGGTGACAGCGAAACGCGCCAATACGGCCGCACCGGCGAAGGACCCCGTCGGATCTCGGCCGGCCAGGAAGACGGCCGGAAAGGTTGCGGGCACGACGACGTCCGGCGCCGTTCCGGTGAAGAAGGCCGCCCCGCCCGCCAGGAAGACGGCGGGAGGTTCGGCCGGGCCGCAGAAGCGGACTCCCGGTGCCGCGCCGGGCTTCGTCGCCGAGGCTCCGGAGACCCTGCTGTGACGGCCCCGGTGAACGGCCCCGTCCCCAGGCCGGGGCCGCACGGGTTCATGCGGCCGTCGCCCCCGCCTGTCCACGCCGGTCACTCCCGCCCCGAGCCGGTGGACGGTGCCGGCGCGGACCACAGCGCGGACCATGGCGAGAATGGTGGCGGGTCCGGGCATCCGGCCGTGGACAACATGGTGCGGGCGCTGGGGACCGCGGCGCAGTTGGGTCCGGGGGACCAGGTCGCCGAGTACGAGGCAGCGCACCGGGTGCTCCAGGAGACCCTGGCGAGCATCGACCGGACCTGAGTCGGCAGACTGCACGGATGGCCCGTCGTACCCGGCTGGACGCCGAACTCGTCCGTCGTAAGCTCGCGCGGTCCCGGGAGCAGGCTGCTGCGCTGATCGAGGCGGGGCGGGTGCAGGTCCGCGGGACGGTGGCGCAGAAGGCCGCGGCGATGGTGGATCCGGCAGACGCCGTGCTGGTGACGGGAGAGGATCCCGCTGACGAGTACGTGTCCCGCGGCGCGCACAAGCTGATTGGGGCGTTGGATGCGTTCGGGCTGGACGTGCGGGGGCGACGGTGCCTGGACGCCGGGGCCTCGACGGGCGGGTTCACCGATGTGCTGCTTCGCCGTGGGGCCGAACAGGTCGTCGCCGTGGATGTGGGCTACGGGCAGCTCGCCTGGTCGTTGCGAACGAACGAGCGCGTGACGGTGCTGGAGCGCACCAACGTGCGTACCCTCACCTCCGACGCCATCGACGGCCCGGTCGAGCTGACGGTGGCTGACCTGTCGTTCATCTCGCTGCGGTTGGTGTTGCCGGCTCTGGCCGGCTGCACGGCGACCGGTGGCGATCTCGCGCTGATGGTCAAGCCGCAGTTCGAGGTCGGCAAGGAGCGGATCGGCGCTGGTGGGGTGGTGCGTGAGCCGCACCTGCGAGCGGAGGCCGTACTGGACGTGGCCGCGGCCGGTGCCGCGGTCGGCCTCGGCGTTGCCGGGGTGACCGCGAGTCCGCTGCCGGGGCCCTCGGGAAACGTCGAGTTCTTCCTCTGGTTCCGGCGGGACGCCCCGCCGGTGGACCCGGCCGCCGTGCATGCCGCGGTCGCCGCCGGGCCGTCGGGCGCGGTAGCCTCCGGACCGATCACGTGACCAGGAGGAGACGATCCGTGACATGACGCGTTCCGCACTGCTCGTCACGCACACCGGCCGTCGGCAGAATCTCGAGCATGCCCGGGCCGTGGCGACCGATCTGGTCGCGGCCGGTTTCGAGGTACGGGTGGTGGCCGACGAGGTCGCCGACTTGAAGCTGTCTCCCGGCGTGGTGCCGGTGCAGGGTCCCGATGCCGCCAAGGGCGTCGAGATCGTGTTCGCGCTCGGCGGCGACGGAACATTCCTGCGCGCCGCGGAGCTGGCCCGGCCCGCGAAGGCGCCGCTGCTCGGCATCAATCTGGGCAAGGTCGGGTTCCTCGCCGAGGCGGAGGTCGGCGACATCGACGCGGCCGTCCGGGACGTGGTCGCCGGGTCGTACACGGTTGACGAGCGGCTGACGATCGACGTGCGGGCCGAGTTCGACGGGCGGCTGATCGCCGAGTCGTGGGCGCTCAACGAGATCAGCGTCGAGAAGGGCCGCCGGGCGCAGATGCTCGAACTGCGCGTCGATGTCGACGGGCGGCCGCTCGCCCGGTACGGGTGTGACGGCGTGGTCTGCGCGACCCCGACGGGCTCCACCGCGTACGCGTTCTCCGCGGGCGGTCCCATCGTGTGGCCCGAGGTTGAGGCGTTGTTGCTGGTGCCGATCAGCGCGCACGCCCTGTTCAGCCGGCCGCTGGTGACCGCCCCGACGTCGGTGTTCCAGGTGACGGTGGACCCGTACACGTCGTTCGCGGTGCTCTGCTGTGACGGTTCGCGGACGTTCGACCTGCCGCCGGGGGCCAGGATCACGGTGCAGCGCGGTGAGTTGCCGGTCCGCGTCGCGCGGCTGACGCCGGCGCCGTTCACGGATCGGCTGGTGGCGAAGTTCGAACTGCCTGTGGAGGGCTGGCGGGGCGGCCGCCGGTAGTTGTCCACACCGGGTGGGCAGATGTCGGACCGCGCCGCTAGTGTCCCCACTGTGCTGGAGGAACTGCGTATCACCGGGCTCGGCGTCATCGACGACACGACACTGCCGCTCGCGCCCGGGATGAATGTGATCACGGGTGAGACCGGCGCGGGCAAGACGATGGTCGTCACTGGCCTGGGGTTGCTGTTCGGCGGCCGGGCCGACGCCGGTCGGGTTCGTGCCCAGCCGGGTCGGGCGGTGGTCGAGGGGCGGCTGCGCCTGGCCGACGCGGGTGTCCTCGCCCGGCTGGCCGACGCCGGTGCCGAGCCGGACGACGACGGGACGGTGCTGCTCAGCCGTACGGTGACGATCGAAGGCCGGTCCCGGGCGTACGTCGGCGGCCGCAGCATGCCCGTGGCGATGCTCGCCGAGGTGGGGGAGCAGGTCGTTGCGGTGCACGGGCAGTCCGACCAGCTGCGGTTGCTGCGGCCCGGTGAGCAGCGGGCGGCGCTCGACCGGTTCGCCGGGGCCGAGCACGAGAAGCTGCTGGAGACGTATCGGGAGGCGTACACGCGCTGGCGGGCCGTCGAGGACGACCTGGCTGACCGGCGACGCAACGCGCGGCAGCGCAACCAGGAGGCCGACCTGCTCCGGCTCGGCCTGGACGAGATCACCCGGGTTGACCCTCAGCCCGGCGAGGACGACGAGCTGCGCATCGAGGCCCAGCGTCTCGAACACTCCGAGGGACTCCGGGTTGCCGCCGCCATGGCCGCGCAGGCGCTCGCGGGTGGCGTGGAGGCCACCGACGACGCGCCCGACGCGACCGGGTTGCTCGGCGCAGCCCGGCGTACCCTGCAGGCGCAGTCCTCCGTCGACCCCCGCCTCGGCGACCTCGGCGCCCGCCTGGAGGAGGCGGCGACCCTGATCGGCGACGTGTCGGCCGAGCTCTCCACCTATCTGGACGCGCTCGACGCCGACCCGGCCCGGCTGGAGACCGTGTACGAGCGGCGGACCGCCCTGCGCGCCCTGACCCGCAAGTACGCCGACGACGTCGACGGCGTCATCGCGTGGGCTGACCACGCCCGGACCCGCTTGTCCGATCTGGACACCTCCGACGACGTCCTGGAGGAGCTCGAGCGGGAACGGCAGCGCCTCGCCGTGGCCGTCGGCGAGCTGGCCGGCCGGTTGACCGCTGCCCGGCGGGAGGCGGCCGGGCGGTTCTCCGGCCTGGTGACGGTGGAGTTGGCCGGGCTGGCGATGCCGCACGCCCGGATCGAAATCCTCGTCGTCCCGCGTACCGGCGAGCTGACGGTGCCCACGGACGGAGGTTCCGTGGCGGCCGGTCCCGACGGGGCCGACGAGATCGAGCTGCGACTGCTCGCCCACCCCGGGGCGCCGTCGCTGCCCCTGCAGAAGGGCGCCTCCGGGGGTGAGCTGTCCCGGGTGATGCTGGCGATCGAGGTGGTGTTCGCCGGGGCCGGTGGCCCGCCCACGCTCGTGTTCGACGAGGTGGACGCCGGGGTCGGTGGCACGGCGGCGGTCGAGATCGGCAAGCGCCTGGCGCGGTTGGCGCGTACGCATCAGGTGCTCGTGGTCACCCATCTGCCCCAGGTGGCGGCGTTCGCCGATCGGCATCTGGTGGTAGCGAAGGACATCGGCGGGGCGGTCACGACAAGTGGGGTCCGGATGGTTCAGGACACCGACCGGGCCCGGGAGCTGTCCCGGATGCTTGCCGGCCTGCCGGACTCGGACCTGGGCATCGCCCACGCTGAGGAACTGCTGGCGGTGGCGGAACGGGAGAAGCACGGCTGAGCGGGTACGAGGGCTGGGAGCGAGAAGCGGGGCGACCGGTTCGTCCCCGTTAGTGGTGACCCGGCGCATGTCGCGTACGGGGAACGTGAAGCGGCATGTCAGGATGGGCCCTGATGCGACTTCCCACTCTGCGCCGCACCCGGCCGATCGAGCCCCCGGGCGGCATGAACGGCACCGCCCGCCTCGACCGCCGTACCAAGCGGCTGGTCGGGCGGTTACGCCCCGGTGACATCGCGGTCATCGACCACGTCGACATCGACCGCGTCGCCGCGGACTCGCTCGTCGCCGTCGGCGTCGCCGGCGTCCTGAACGCGAAGCCGTCGATTTCCGGGCGCTACCCGAACCTCGGCCCCGAGGTGCTGATCCAGGCCGGCATCCCGCTCGTCGACAACCTCGGTGAGGCCGTGTTCTCGGCGATCCGCGAGGGCACCACGGTGACCGTTGAGGGTGCCGCCGTGCTGGTGAACGGCGAGACCGTCGCCACCGGGGTACGGCAGGATGCGGAGACCGTCGCCAAGGCGATGGCGGATGCCCGCGAGGGGCTGTCGGTGCAGCTCGAGGCGTTCGCCGCGAACACGATGGAATACCTCAGGCAGGAACGTGACCTGCTGCTGGACGGCGTGGGCGTACCGGACGTCGAGACCCGGATCTCCGGGCGGCACTGCCTCATCGTGGTGCGCGGCTACGACTACAAGGCCGACCTGGACGTGCTGCGGGCGTACATCCGTGAATACAAGCCGGTGCTGATCGGTGTCGACGGTGGCGCGGACGCGCTGGTCGAGTCGGGCTACACGCCAGACATGATCATCGGCGACATGGACTCCGTCACGGACGATGTGTTGAGGTGCGGGGCCGAGGTGGTCGTGCACGCGTACCCCGACGGGCGCGCCCCCGGTCTGGACCGGGTGACCGGGCTCGGTGTCGGTGCGGTGACGTTCCCCGCTGCGGCGACCAGCGAGGATCTGGCCATGTTGCTCGCGGACGAGAAGGGTGCTTCGCTCATCGTCGCCGTCGGCACCCACGCCAACCTGGTCGAGTTCCTGGACAAGGGGCGCGGCGGTATGGCGTCGACATTCCTGACCCGGCTCAAGGTCGGCGGCAAGCTGGTCGACGCCAAGGGCGTGAGCCGGCTGTACCGGCAGAACATCTCCGGCTCGGCGTTGCTGCTGCTGATCCTGTCAGCGATCGCGGCGATGGCGTCCGCGGTGGCGGTGTCCACGATCGGTAAGGCGTACCTGGCTGTCGTGTCCGACTGGTGGGACAATCTGGTCTTCCAACTGGGGCAGCTCTTCTCATGATCAACTTTCGGTACCACGTGGTGTCCCTCACTGCGGTCTTCCTCGCCCTGGCGATCGGTCTCATCGTCGGCACGGCCGCCCTCAACGGCCCCGTCGCCGATCAGCTCAAGAACCAGGTCGAGGAGTCCAATCGCGTCGCGGGCAACATGCGCGACCAGATCACCCAGCTCACCTCGTCGGCGCAGCGCCAGGAGGACTTCGTCACCGAGGCGGCGCCGTCGATGCTCCGCGACAAGCTCACCGGTCGCAAGCTGCTCGTCGTCGTGCTGCCCGGCGCGCAGAAGAACGCCGACGGCGTCGTCACCATGCTCACCACCGCGGGCGCCACGATCGCCGGCCGGATCGACCTGCAGGAGAAGTTCCTCGCCCCGCAGGACAACCTCGAACTGCTCAGCATCGCCGAGCGGTCGTCGCAGCCCACCGTCCCCAGCGCGGGGCTGCCGCTCAACAGCAACGGGGTCGAGACGTCGTCGGCGCAGCTCGCCCTCGCGCTGCTGGAACGGACGCCGCCTGTCGCGCAGGTCGACCTGAAGACCGTGCTGGCCGTCTACTCGTCCGGTGAATATCTGACCGTCGGCGACAACACGGTCGGCGGTGCCGAGGGGACCGTTCTGGTCTCCGGCTCCGCCGCCGTCGACAAGGACGCCGTCGCCCGCAACGCCAACGCCGTCACCGTCGTCACCCAGTGGTCGAAGAACAAGCCCCTGGTCGTGGCCGGTAGCGGCATCGGCACCGGCAACCTCGTCTCCCAGGTGCGCGACGACCCGCCGCTGGCCAAGAACATCTCTACCGTGGACGACGTGGACACCGCGCAGGGCCGCCTGGTGACGGCGCTCGCTGTCGCCGAACGGCTGACCCAGAACCGCGCCGGTCACTACGGCCTCGGCACGGGTGCCGAATCGCTCATGCCGAAGGCCGCCAGCTGACCGGTCCGCGTGCCGGTGCCACCGAAACTCGACCCCGCTTCCTAGACTCGGCCTCCGGCCCCGCCGAGCGGCGGGACGTCGACCGGGGAGGATGGGCCTGATGCTGAGACGAGCCGTCGCGGGCGGGATCGGTGCGGCGCTGGCCCGGGCCGCGCTCAACGCGATCCTGCGTAACCCGCGGTCCCGCACACTCGACCGCACGAACTTCCACGGCCGTACGGTCAGCCTCGCCGGTGGTCCCGCGTTCGCCCTCGGGGCTACCGTCGGCGCCGCGCTCGGCGCGCCCACCACCGCTGCGGCGGCCGCGGCGACCACGGCCGGACTCACCGCGGGCGCCGTCGGTTGTTACGACGACATCGTCGGCGGTCGGCCCGACCAGAAGGCCGCCAAGGGTTTCGCCGGGCACCTCGGCGCGCTGAGTGCCGGCCGTGTCACCAGCGGCCTCGTCAAGATCGCCGGCGTCGGCGCCGCGGGGCTCGCCGCGGCGGCGCTGCTGCACCGCGACGCGAGCGTCACGGCCCGGCGTCCGCACCAGAGCCGGACCGCCCGGACCGTCGACGTCCTCCTCGGCGCCGGAGTCATCGCGGGTACGGCGAATCTGGTCAACCTGCTCGACCTGCGCCCAGGCCGGGCCATCAAGGCCGGTGCGCTCCTCGGCGCCCCGCTCAGTGCCGGCCGCTCCGGCGGACTCGCCAGCGGCCCGGTCGCCGCGGCGGCGGCCCTGGCCAAGTCCGACCTCGACGAGCAGATCATGCTCGGCGACGCGGGTGCCAACGCGTACGGGGCGCTGCTGGGGGTGGCGCTCGCCGCGCGTACGGGGATCGCGGGGCGGGCCGGAACGCTCGCCGTCCTCGGGGCGCTCATGGCGGCCAGCGAGAAGGTCAGCTTCACCCAGGTCATCCAGCGCACCCCGGTTCTGCGGGAGCTGGACGCCCTCGGTCGCCGCCCGTGACCGTATCCGTGCCGATGCGGATCGCCGGTGCGGCAACCCTGATCGCCGGTCTCACCGTCCTCGCACGATTAGCCGGGTTCGCCCGCACTGCGGTCTTCACCAACACCGTCAGCACGAAATCCGATCTTGGCAGCATCTACCAGGCCGCCAACACCCTCCCGAACATCGTGTTCGAACTCGTGGCGGGCGGTGCGCTGGCGAGTCTTGTCGTCCCGCTGCTGATCGGGCCGGTCACCGACGGTGACCGGGCACGCGTGTCGGTCCTGACCTCGGCGCTGCTGACGTGGGTACTGAGCCTGCTCGTCCCGGCCGCGGTGCTGGTAGCGGTTTTCGCACGGCCCCTCGTGGACCTGCTGCCCGGTGCCCACCTCACCCACGAGCAGGCCGACCTGGCCGCACGCATGCTGCGGATCTTCGCCCCCCAGTTGCCGCTGTACGGGATCGGTGTCGTGTTCACCGGGGTCCTGCAGGCGCACCACCGCTTCGCCTGGCCCGTCATCGCCCCGCTGCTCTCCAGCGTCACCGTCATGGGCGCCTACATCGGTTACGCCGTGGTCGACGGCGTGCAGAGCGGCGTCGCCCGGTTGAGCGGAACCGGTGAGGGGCTGCTCGCCGTCGGTACCACCGCCGGCGTCGTGGTGCTGTCGCTCTGCCTGCTCATTCCGCTGCGCAGGCTCCGGCTGCGGTTGCGGCCCACGTACCACTTCCCCGGCGGGGAGGGCCGGCAGGCGATCCGGCTCGGCTGGGCGGGCGCGGTCACCGTCGGCGCGCAGCAGCTGGCCCTCCTCGTCGTCATGATCTTGACTTTCGGTGCGGGTAACGAGGTGTATGCGGCCTACCTGGCCTCCCAGTCCGTCTACCTGCTTCCGTGGGCGGTCTTCGCCGTCCCCCTCGCCACGGCCGCCTATCCGAGCCTCGCGGCGGCATACGAGGCGGGCGACACCGACCGGTACGCCACCGACCTCGCCCGGACCACGCGGTCGGTCGTCCTGCTCAGCTGCCTCGGCGCGGCTGCCCTCGTCGCCGTTGCCGGCCCGATCGGTGTGTTCCTGAACGACCCACGCGACACCGCCATCCTGATCGGGCTGGCGCCCGGCCTGCTCGGTTACGGCCTGTTCGCCCTACTCACCCGTGCGCTGTACGCCCGCCGTTCGCCCGGGGTGGCCGCTGTGGCGGTAGCCGCCGGTTGGGCCGTCGCGGCGGCGGCCTCCTTCGGGTTCGCGGCCGGCTTCCCGGTGGAGCGGCGGCTGCCCGCGCTCGCCGCCGCGAACTCGGTCGGCATGCTGGCGCTCGGGGTTCTGCTGCTGCTCGCCGTACGCCGCAGGGCCGGGGCGGCGGCATTGGCTGGGATCGTCCGCGCCACGGGTGCCGGGCTGC
The DNA here is from genome assembly GCA_966211315.1 of uncultured Micromonosporaceae bacterium. Classification (GTDB taxonomy): domain Bacteria; phylum Actinomycetota; class Actinomycetes; order Mycobacteriales; family Micromonosporaceae; genus CBIHNN01. The sequence continues at coordinate 13,737 of CBIHNN010000044.1, forward strand.
TCGCGGCCGTACCGGCCGCTGCCGCAGGGTACGGCACGGTCATCCTGGCGGGGCGGATCCTGGGGGCCGTACCGGCGCAGCTGGGCGCCACCGTGCAGGGCATGCTGGGTGCGGTGGTCGTCCTCGTCGTCTACGCGGCGATCGCCTGGCTGGCCGACCGGCGTGATCTGGAACCCACCGCCGCCGCGTTCCGCCGTCGGCTCGGCCGCCGCGCCACGGGCCGCGTGCCGGTTCCGGACGGTACCGTGGCGCCGGACGTGTCGGGGGACGGCGCCGACGTATCCGCGCCGGACATCGTGCCTCATCGTCAGGGGATCCGGGCGGCGGGGGAATCGGAGGGGGAGCGGTGAACGCGGCAGACGGCGGCGCTTGGCAGGGCAGTGTGGCGCTCGTGCTGGCCTCCAGCACCGGTGGCGTCGGGCAGCACGTCGCGTCCCTGGTGGGCGCGCTGGTCGCCGCCGGATGCCGGGTGCAGGTATGCGGACCGGCCGCGACGGATCAGCTCTTCGGCTTCAGTGCGGCGGGTGCCCGGTTCATGCCCGTGGAGATCCCGGCCAGTCCCGGGCCGCAGGACTCCGGTGCCATCCGCGCGATGCGGCGGGCCCTGAGCGAGCAGTCCCTCGACCTGGTGCACGCGCACGGGCTGCGGGCCGCATTCGTCGCGGCGCTGGCGCGGCCGCGCGTACCCCTCGTTGTGACCTGGCACAACGCGGTGCTGGCGCGGGGCCTGCGCGGTCAGGTGTCGCAGCTCGTCGAGCGGGTGGTCGCGCGCAGCGCGGCCGTCACGCTCGGCGCCTCCGCCGACCTTGTGGCGCGGGCGCGGATCCTGGGCGCGAAGGATGCCCGGCTCGGGCCGGTGGCCGCGCCCGCGGCCGCGCCGGCGCGGCGCAGCCGGGCCGCGGTGCGCGCCGAGTTCGGGCTGGCGGCGGCCACGCCGATGATCGTGTCGGTCGGTCGGCTGCATCCGCAGAAGCGGTACGACCTCCTCGTCGACGCCGCTGCGCGGTGGCGTGACCTCGCCCCGGCGCCCGTCGTGGTGATCGCCGGGTCCGGGCCCAGCTACATGGAGCTCGCCCAGCAGGCGTCGGCGCTGCGGTCACCGGTACGGCTGCTCGGACATCGCACCGATGTGCCCGACCTGCTGGCGGGCGCCGACCTCGCCGTCGTCACCAGCGAGTGGGAGGCGCGGCAGCTCTTCGCGCAGGAGGCGCTGCGGGCCGGTGTGCCACTCGTGGCGACCGCCGTCGGCGGCCTGCCCGACCTCGTCGGCGACGCTGCCCGGCTCATCGAACCCGGCAGCGTCGACGCCCTTGACCGGGCCGTCCGCGACCTGCTGCGCGATCCCGGCCAGCGGGCCGCGCTGGGCGCCCGCGGGCCGCAGCGAGCCGCGGGCTGGCCGGGCGAGGCCGACACCGTGGCCGCCGTCCGGGCGGTGTACGCCGAGGTCACGATGCCGCGAACCGAGGCCACCCGGGCGGGGCGGGGGTGACGCGTACGCTGCGGCCGGCACCGTACCTGTTGGCGGTGCTGGCGGCCCTGGTCAGCCTCGGCGGGCTCGCCGTACGGCCGGCGACCGGGACACCCGCCCGTTCCGTCGACTACGTCGTGCTCGCCGGTGCGCCGGGGCTGCGCTGGGACGACCTCCACCCGACCCGTACGCCCGCGTTGTGGAGGGCCGCGCAGTCCGGCTCCATCGGGTGGTTATCCGTCCGATCCGCGGCCGTACCGACGTGCCCGGAGGACGGCTGGCTGACGCTCGGCGCCGGGAACTACACCGCCTGGCACTCCGACGACACCACGAGCCCGGCCGCGGGAATCCCGTCCGAGTCCCGCGTTACCGCCGCCTGCCCGAGCCGAAACCTGAAACTCACCCGCCCCGACGCCATCGGCGCAAACCTCGGCCCCCAGCGTGGCATCGTGCGCTGGAACGCACAGTCCCAGCCGTACGGGGCGGTGCCCGGGGCGCTCGCCGAGTCGGTCCGCTGCACCGTGGCGGTCGGGCCGGGGGCGGCGATCGCGGCGGCGCGCCCGTTCGGCCGGGTCGACCGGTACGAGCCGGAGTTGCCCGACGACGCCGCCGCCCTGCTTTCGTCCTGCGTGTTGAGCATCGTCGACCTGGGCACCGTCTCCGGTGACGGCGTCACCCGGCAGCGGCAGGTGGCCGCTGCCGACGCCGTCCTCGCGGCCGTCCTGTCGGCCCGTCCGCAGAACTCCCTCGTCGTCGTGGCGGGCGTCGCCGACACTGACGCGACGTCCCGCCTGCACGTGGCGATCGCGAACGGTCCCGGCTGGGACGGCGGCTGGCTCACGTCGGCCGGCACAGGTCGCCCCGGGTACGTCCAGCTCGTGGACCTGACGGCCACCGCGCTGGCCGCGGCGGGCCGCCAGGCGCCGGAGCGCCGGTTCGTCGGCAAGCCCGCCACGGTGGCGCCGGGCCGCCCGGACACCGTCGCCGGGGCGGTCACCGGAGGGTACGACGCGGACCGGCGGGCCCGGGCGCAACGCGAGGTCAGTGCGCTGTTCTTCCTCGTCCTCGCCGCGGTCGAGCTGCTCGTGTACCTGCTCGCCGTACCCGTGATGGTGCTGGCGCGGCGACATGCCGGACCCGCCGGTCGGGCCGAGGCACCGCGGCGGCTGGCGGCCGGGGTGGAGTTGTTGCTGGTCGCGTCGGCGCTGGCCGTACCCGCCGCGTTCCTCGCGGACGCCGCGCCGTGGTGGCGGGCGAGCCGTCCGGGCCTCGTGTTCGGTGCGACGACCGTCCTGCTCGCCGCGCTGGGCGCTGCCGCGATCCGCGCCGCGCCCCGGTACCGGCGCACGCTGTGGCCGATGGGTGTGGTCGCCTCCGTGGGCGCGCTGATCGTCGGCGTGGACGTCCTGACGGGCTCGCGACTCCAGCTCAACGGCGTGGCGGGCTATTCCACCCTGCAGGGCGACCGGTACGCGGGCGTCGGCGGTGTCGGGCTCGGCGTCTTCGCCGCCTGCCTGCTGATCGTCGTCGGCTGGTTCGCCCAAACGGTACGCAGCAGCTGGCGCCCGATCCTGGTCGTGATCATCGGCGGGTTCGGCGTCCTCGTCGTCGGCAGCCCCTACCTCGGCGCCGATCCGGTCGGTGCGATCGCCGTGACCGCCGGGGTCTGCGTGGCCGCCGCGATCAGCACCGGCGGCTGGCTGACGTTCTCCCGATTCGCCTGGGCCACCCTCACCGGCCTGGCCGTCACCGTCGGCCTCGCCGCCCTCGATCTGAGCCGCCCCACGGCCGAACAGGGCAGCCTCGGCCGCTTCCTCACCTCCCTGGCCGACGGCACCGCCGGCCCGGCTATCCAACGCGTCGCCGTAGCCGACATGCGGGCACTGCTGGACAGCCCCCTGACGCTCGTGGCCGTCGTCGGCGCCCTGATGCTGGCGTTCACCCACTTCTCGCCGTGGGGGGGCCTCCAGCGCCTGTTCGGCCTGCACCCGGCCGTCCGTGCCGCGGGCGCGGGCGCCACCGTGGCGACGGTGCTCGCCGGTCTTCTCGGCGGCAGCGCGGTACTGGTGGCTGGGGCGGCGGCAGCGGTCGCGGTGCCCCTGGCGGTGCTGACGGCGCTCCGGGTGCTCACGCACGCGGCGGACCGTACGCGGCCCGCGGCGGAACTCACCGAGGAGGCGACGACCGCCGCCGCGTCCGCGCCGACCACCGACGAACCGGTCGGCCAGGTCACGACCGAAGAAGGGGATAATCCGGATGCCGCGTCCGTTACCGCCCCTCGGCGCTGACGAGACACGCGCTGCGACCAGCCCCGACGCCGGCCTGGCCGTCCTGGTGTTACCGTGGAGACCCGTGGATGACGCCGTTCCGGCGCACGTCTGCACGTCCGCATCAGACGACCCACGGGAGCAGGCCTTGTCCCACGCAGTACGCCCGACCGGGCAGCGCAACACCCGGCACATCTTCGTCACCGGGGGCGTCGCCTCCTCGCTGGGCAAGGGCCTCACCGCCTCCAGCCTCGGTAATCTCCTGACCGCACGGGGCCTGCGGGTCGTCATGCAGAAGCTCGACCCGTACCTCAACGTGGATCCCGGAACGATGAACCCGTTCCAGCACGGCGAGGTCTTCGTGACGGACGACGGCGCCGAGACCGACCTGGACGTCGGCCACTACGAGCGCTTCCTCGACCGCGCGCTGTCCGCGAGGGCCAATGTCACCACCGGACAGATCTACTCGGCGGTCATCGCCAAGGAGCGGCGCGGCGAGTACCTCGGTGACACCGTGCAGGTCATCCCGCACGTCACCAATGAGATCAAGGAGCGCATCTTCGCGATGGCCGCTCCCGACGACGAGGGCCGCGTGCCCGACGTCGTGATCACGGAGGTCGGCGGCACGGTCGGTGACATGGAATCGTTGCCGTTCCTTGAGGCGATCCGGCAGGTACGCCACGACATCGGCCGGGACCGCGTGTTCTACCTGCACGTCTCGCTGGTGCCGTACCTGGCTCCGTCCGGGGAGCTGAAGACCAAGCCGACGCAGCACTCCGTGGCGACGCTGCGCAACATCGGTATCCAGCCGGACGCGCTGGTGTGCCGGTCGGACCGGGAGATCCCGGAGAAGCTCAAGGTCAAGTTGTCGCTCTACTGCGACGTGGACCGCGAAGCCGTGGTGGCCGCGCCGGACGCACCGAGCATCTACGACATCCCGAAGGTCCTGCACCGTGAGGGCCTGGACGCGTACGTGGTGCGGCGGCTCGGACTCTCCTTCCGGGACGTGGACTGGGCGAACTGGGACGACCTCCTGGAGCGCGTGCACAATCCGCACCGGACGGTCACGATCGCGATGGTCGGCAAGTACGTCGACCTGCCCGACGCGTACCTGTCGGTCAGCGAGGCCGTCCGGGCGGCCGGCTTCGCGAACCACGCGCGGGTGAAACTGCGATGGGTGCCCAGCGACGACTGCGTCACCCCGGCCGGTGCGGCTTCTGCCCTGGCGGGGGTGGACGGCATCGTCATCCCCGGCGGATTCGGCGTCCGCGGCATCGAAGGCAAGATCCAGACCGCCCGGTACGCACGCGAGAACGGCGTCCCGCTGCTCGGACTCTGCCTCGGCCTGCAGTGCATGACGATCGAGGTCGCGCGGCACCTCGCCGGGTTGAAGGATGCGAACTCGCTGGAGTTCGACGAGACGACGACGTACCCGGTGATCTCCACGATGGCCGATCAGCAGGACATCGTCGCGGGCAACGGCGACCTGGGCGGCACGATGCGCCTGGGTTCGTACCCGGCGAAGCTGACGCAGGGCTCGATCGTGGCGCAGGCGTACGGGTCGGCGGAGGTCACCGAGCGGCACCGGCACCGGTACGAGGTCAACAACGCCTACCGGGACGACCTGACGAAGGCGGGCCTGGTCTTCTCCGGTACGTCCCCGGACGGCCGCCTCGTCGAGTTCATCGAGCTGGACCGGGAGAAGCACCCGTTCTTCGTGGCGACCCAGGCGCACCCGGAGTTGAAGAGCCGGCCGACGCGGGCGCACCCGCTGTTCGCCGCGTTCGTAGCGGCCGCCGCGAAGTACGCGATCGCGGACCAGCTGCCGGTCGAGGAGCTGGAGCCGGCGGCCACGGCATGAGCTTCCCGCACGAGGTCACGGCCCGGCACGAGCGGTACCGGGGCCCCATCTTCGCCGTGGTCACCGACGAGGTGACCATGCCGGGCGGGAACACCGTCAACCGGGACTACGTCGAGCACCGGGGCGCCGTCGGCGTCGTCGCGCTCGACGAGCAGGGCCGGGTGGTGCTGATCCGCCAGTACCGCCACCCGGTCCAGCGGCGGATGTGGGAGCTGCCGGCGGGCATCCGTGACGTACCCGGGGAGGACCCGGCGGTGACCGCGGCCCGGGAGCTGGCCGAAGAGGCCGACCTGGTCGCGGGCCGGCTGGAGCACCTCGTCGACCTGCACACATCGCCCGGGTTCTCGGACGAGACGATCACGTTGTACCTGGCGACGGAGCTGTCGCCGGCGGCCGCGAGCTTCGTGAAGCTTGACGAGGAGGCCGATCTCGAGGTCGCCCGGTTCCCCCTCGACGAGGCGGTCGCGATGATCCTGCGCGGCGACATCACCAACGGCCCGGCCGTCGGCGGCCTGCTGGCTGCGGCGACTCGTACCCGCTGACGATCGCTGCCCGTCGCGCTGATCCCGCGGCGGGCGGTGCGGGCGGGATACGCTCGCGGTGACGGCGGCACTCTCGACGAGGAGAGGTACGGCATGAAGGTCGGCATCCCGCGCGAGGTCAAGAACCACGAGTACCGGGTGGCGATCACCCCGGCCGGGGTCTTCGAGTTCACCCGCGCCGGTCATGACGTATACGTGCAGCAGGGCGCGGGGATCGGCTCGGCCATCGCGGACGCCGACTTCGCGGCGGCGGGTGCCGCGATCCTGCCGGACGCCGACGCGGTGTGGGGCACCGCCGACCTGATCCTCAAGGTCAAGGAACCCATCGCCGAGGAGCATCAGCGGATGCGCGACGGGCAGGTCCTGTTCACGTACCTGCACCTCGCCGCGTCGAAGGAGTGCACTGACGCGCTCATCGACCGGCGGGTCACCGGTATCGCGTACGAGACGGTGGAGCTGCCCGACCGGTCGTTGCCGCTGCTGGCGCCGATGTCGGAGGTCGCCGGGCGGCTCGCGCCGCAGGTCGGTGCATACCACCTGATGAGGTCCGGCGGTGGCCGCGGCGTGCTGATGGGCGGCGTCCCCGGCGTGTACCAGGCGAAGGTCGTCGTCATCGGTGCGGGCGTGTCCGGCATGAACGCCGCCGCGATCGCCCTGGGCATGCAGGCGGAGGTGCTGATCCTCGACAAGAACATCGCGCGGCTGCGGGCGGCCGACGCCGACTACCGCGGCCACCTGCAGACGGTGGCGTCGAACGCGTACGAGGTGGAGAAGGCCGTCCTCGACGCGGACATGGTGATCGGCGCGGTCCTCGTCCCGGGGGCGAAGGCGCCGACGCTGATCACCAACGACCTCGTGTCGCGGATGAAGCCGGGCAGTGTGCTCGTCGACATCTCCATCGACCAGGGCGGCTGCTTCGAGGACTCCCGGGCCACGACCCACGACGACCCGGTGTACCGGGTGCACGACTCGATGTTCTACTGCGTCGCGAACATGCCGGGGGCGGTGCCACACACCAGCACGTACGCGCTCACCAACGTGACGTTGCCGTATGCGCTGGAGCTGGCCAACCACGGCTGGCAGGAGGCGCTGCGCCGGGACGGCGCACTCGCTCTGGGGCTCAACACGCACGCCGGTCACGTCGTCTACGGGCCGGTCGCCGAGGCGCACGGGATGGCGACCCTGCCGCTGGACGAGGTGCTCAACTGACCGACGGCGCGGGAACCGTGCAGGCGTACCTCGACCACCTCCGCGTGGAACGGGGCCTTTCGCGTAACACGCTGCTGTCGTACCGCCGGGATCTGGACCGTTACCTGGTCTTCCTCGACGGTAAGGATTTCGCCATGGTCACCGCGGGTGACGTCGCGGCCTACCTGGCCGCGTTGCGCGACGAGGGCCTGGCCAGCTCGTCCGCGGCGCGCGCGGTCAGTGCGGTCCGCGGGTTGCACCGGTTCGCGGTCCGCGAGGGTCTCGTCACCGAGGACGTCTCCGCCCGGGTACGCCCACCCGCCCCACCCCGCAGGCTGCCGAAGGCCCTCGAGGTGGACCAGGTCGAACGCCTCCTCGCCGCCACCGGCGACCCGACCGAGCCGCTACCGGTCCGCGACCGTGCCCTGCTGGAGTTCCTGTACGGCACCGGCGCCCGGATCTCCGAGGCGGTCGGGCTCGCCGTGGACGACCTGGATGTGACCGAGGATCCTGTGGTGACCCTGCACGGCAAGGGCGGCCGCACCCGGCTCGTCCCCGTCGGCAGGTACGCCGCCGACGCCCTGAAGGCGTACCTGGTGCGGGTCCGGCCCTCGTTGGCCGCGCTGGGCAAGGGCACCCCGGCGGTGTTCCTCAACGCCCGCGGGGGATCGCTGTCGCGGCAGAGCGCGTGGACGATCCTGCACCGCGCCGCCGGACGCGCCGGGTTGCCCGTCGACGGGCCGCACGCGGTCAGCCCGCACACGCTGCGCCACTCGTACGCGACGCACCTGCTCGACGGCGGCGCCGACGTCCGGGTCGTGCAGGAACTGCTCGGACACGCCTCCGTCACCACCACCCAGGTCTACACCCTCGTGACCGTCGACCGGCTCCGCGAGGTGTACGCCACCGCGCACCCGCGGGCCCGCTAGAAGATGTGGTACCCGTTCAGGTACAGCAGTCCGAGGAACGACCAGCCCGCCGCGAACGCGCCCACGATCAGCGAGTGCGGGATCCGCTGTCGTTTCCGCCCGGCCGCGATCGCCAGCATCACGAAGACCGGGAAGATCACCGTGGTGAACCGGGGCGCCGACATGAGCAGCCGGTCCGGGAACGCGTTGCTCAGCGGCAGCAGCAGGCTCCCGACGGCGTACGCGCTCCAGCTCCACGGCACCGTGCGTAGCGCCCAGAGCACGACGACGACGACGAACCCGACGACGAGCAGGTCGATCATCCAGTAGCTCTTCCATGCGAAGCCCTGGATCACCGCCTCCCACAACGTCCGCAGCGGGAACCGCCAATGGCGCCCCCAGTTCTGCTGGGCCCGTACCGGCGCCAGCAGGTCGCCCCGCACCGCCCAGTACGCGAAGTACGCGGCCGTGCCCAGCGCCGGCGCGCACGCGACGGCCAGCCGGGGGTACAGCGGCTTTCCGGCCCGCCACTGCACGAACGCCTCAATCGCCAGGGCGGCGCACAGCACCACCCCGGCGCTGCGGGTCAGCCCGGCCCCGATCGCCGGCAGGATCGCCCACTGCCAGCGGTCGCCGCGGGCGTACCAGAACGTCAGCAGCACCAACAGCAGGAACGGCGCCTCCGTGTACGGCACCAGGAAGAAGAACGCGGTCGGGAACGCCGCCAGGTAGATCGTCGCCCGGCGCGCGGTGTCCCGGCCGAACTCGCGGGCGGTGATCGCGAACATCAGGACCAGCGCGCCGAGGAAGCACAGCTGCGCGACGACGATCGCCGACGTCGACCAGTCCAGACCGGTCAGCACGGTGAGCAGCCGGATCGCGAGCGGGTAGAGCGGGAAGAACGCCGCGCTGCCGTCCTGTCTGCTGTAACCGGTACCGGCGATGCGTTCGTACCAGAGCGAGTCGGCCCGGTCACCCGCATAGAACAGGTTGTGCCAGCCGCCCTCGGTCGGGTCGGCCTGAATGCCGGGCACCGGCACCGGGTTGCTCGCCGGGACGATCGTCACGCCCACCAGGCCGAGCAGCGCCCAGCCGGTCCAGACCGCCGCGAAGACGGTGGCACCGAAGCGCAGCCCGTCGCTGATCCGGACCCCTGTGACCTTCTCGTCGACCTTCTCGTCGAGCACGGGTCCTCCTGGTAGGCGTCGAGCGCGATCATGTCCCGGGTGGTCCCGGTATCACAAGTCCATCAACGAGTCTGCGGCGTGGCAGCAGCGTCGCGAACGGTAGCAACCGCTAGCCGACACGCCGGTGCGGTGACCCGCTTCCCGGGTTGGGCGTGGCGTACAGTCGGGCATCGGCGGCCGTCGGCCGGCCCGGGCGGCGGGCCAATCGACTTATCTGTACCCGGTGGCAACGGATTCCGGTTGGGCGTGGCGGCTGCGCGGGAGGGGGCGAAGGCATGGCAGGAAACGGTGACCGCGCCGAGGCCTGGACATCAGTCCTCCGCGAGCAGCAGGCGTCGCTTGACCTGGGCGCAGACCTCGGTCCCGCCGACCCTACGGCGTACACGATGCGGCGGCCGATCCCCGAGCCGATGCCGACCGATCGGCACGGCCCTGCGCGGATCATCGCCCTCGCCAACCAGAAGGGCGGCGTGGGTAAGACCACGTCGACGATCAATCTGGGCGCCGCCCTGGCCGAATACGGCCGCCGCGTCCTGCTCGTCGACTTCGACCCGCAGGGCGCGCTCTCGGTCGGTCTCGGCGTCAATCCGCACAACCTCGACCTGTCCGTCTATAACCTGCTCATGCAGGACGACGTCGGTATCGAGGACGTGATCATCAAGACCGACGTGGCGGGCCTGCACCTGCTGCCCGCGAACATTGACCTCTCCGCGGCGGAGATACAACTCGTCAACGAGGTGGCGCGCGAAATGGCCCTGGCCCGCGCGCTGCGGCCCATCAGACGCGAGTACGACTACATCCTCATCGACTGCCAGCCCTCGTTGGGTCTGCTCGCCATCAACGCGCTGACCGTCGCGCACGGTGTGCTCATCCCGCTGGAGTGCGAGTTCTTCAGCCTGCGCGGCGTCGCTCTGCTGCTGGACACGATCGACAAGGTGCGCGAGCGGCTCAACTTCGACCTGGAACTCGAGGGCATCCTCGCCACCATGTACGACAGCCGCACCACCCACTGCCGCCAGGTGCTGCAGCGGGTCGTGGAGGCGTTCGGCGACAAGGTGTACCAGACCGTCATCACCAAGACGGTGAAGTTCCCCGAGTCCACCGTGGCCGGCGCCCCGATCACCACCCTCGATCCGGCCTCCTCGGGCGCGCGCAACTACCGTCAGCTCGCCCGCGAGGTCATCGCGGCTCAGGCCGACCGCTGATCCCTCCGTGCTCTATGCGCTGGGCCAACCCGCGGCACTCGCGGGCCTTTTAGTCGGTTTTGTCCTCGCTGTCGCCGTCCGGACGGTGGCGATCCGTGCGACGTCGCGGGCCCTGCGCCTGGCGCCGCCCGGCACCAGGGCCGCGTTCAATCCCCGCCACGACATCGACCCGTTCGGTGCTGTCGCCGCCCTGATCGGGGGCCTCGGCTGGGGCCGCACGCTCGACGTGACCGAAGTGCCCCGCTACCGCGGCCGCCTCGCCGCGGCCGCCGTCTTCGCCGCCGGACCCGTGGCGGTGCTCGTCCTCGCCGAGGTCCTGTTCGGCGTGTTCGCGCTGACGTACCAGGACGACGGAATCGTGCTCATCAACCCGCCGTCGATCGCCCTGACCGGCGCGTACAGCGACGACCTCGGCCAGCAGTTCTTCCTCTCGACCGCCGTCGCCACGCTCTGCTTCGCCTTCTTCACGCTACTGCCGATCCCGCCGCTCGACGGCTTCGGCCTGCTGTGGTCGGCGTTTCGCGTGCCCACCGCGGGGATCAGCAGGTACAAGCACTGGTTCGCCGACAACAACGTCGGCGTGGCCGTGCTCCTGGCCCTGCTCCTCATCCCATTTCTGCGCGCTCCGCTGTTCCTCGTGATCGAAACGGTCGCCGGACCGTTGATGAGGGTGTGGACGTGACCGAAGTCGCTCTCGTGGCGACGCCCCCGACGGACGCACCCGACCCGGTGGACTACGGTGCTCGGGTGCCTGACCAGCGCGTGGACCAGCCGGAGCCGCCGGGCGGCTCCGGCCGCTTCACCGTGCGGCTCGCCAACTTCACCGGACCGTTCGACCTGTTGCTCCAGCTCATCGGAAAGCACAAGCTCGACGTCACCGAGATCGCGCTGCACCAGGTCACCGACGAGTTCATCGCATACATCCGGGCCATGGGCGACGACTGGGACCTCGGCGAGACCAGCGAGTTCCTGCTGGTCGCGGCCACCCTGCTCGACCTCAAGGCCGCTCGCCTGCTGCCCGCCGCCGAGGTTGAGGACGAGGAGGACCTCGCCCTACTCGAGGCCCGCGACCTTCTCTTCGCCCGACTGCTGCAGTACAAGGCGTTCAAGGAGGCGGCGGCGGTCATCGCCGAACTCGAAGGCGTCGGCGTCCGCCGCTGGCCCCGCGTCGTCTCCCTCGAACCCCGTTACGCCGAAGCGCTCCCCGACCTCGTCCTCGGCATCGGCGCGGAACGCCTCCTCAAGCTCGCCGTCAAGGCCCTCTCACCCAAGCCGGGCCCGCCGCAGGTCTCCATAACCCACGTCCACCAGGTCCGCGTCAGCGTCCGCGAACACGCCAACCTTCTGCGCGACCGGCTGCGCCGCGCCGGGGTGGCGACGTTCGCGCTGCTTACGGCCGATTGCGAGAACACCCTCGAGATCGTCGCCCGATTCCTCGCACTCCTGGAGCTGTACCGCGAAGGTCTGGTCGACTTCGAACAACCCGAAAGCCTGGGAGAACTCACGGTCCGCTGGACCGGCGGCGACGCGGTGGTGGACCTCGACATCGACGAGTACGCCGGCAGCCCACCTTCGGCCGACGAGGCAGCCGCCCCCCTCCCGTCTTCAGCCGTCTCCCTCCCCTCCTCAGCCGACGACGTCCCCTCCGGCGACCTGGTTTCCGACGACCTCGTCCCTGACGGTCTGACCACCGTGGGTCCCGTCCCCGGCGACCTCGCTTCTGTCGACCCCTCCGGTAACCTGGTCTCGGACCTCGTCCCGGAGGACCTGGCCGCCGAAGCCCCGGCCGATGGCTCCGCCGACGTCGTCTCGGTGGCCGACGTCGTCTCGGTGGCCGACGTCGTCTCGGTGGCCGACGTCGTCTCGGCCGCCGACCTCGTCGTTGGCCCGGCGAACGAGCGCCCCGCCGCTGACGGTCCGGCCGCGGAGGTCTCGGCGTTCGGTGGCCCGGTCGGTGAGGTCGATGCGTACGCGGTTGAGCTCACCGCCGGTCGCCGCGATCCGGCAGGCCTTGATGGAGATCTCGACCAGGCAGATGTAGCAGAGGAGCAGGTGCCGTGAGCGCCGACGAGCGTCCGGATTCCCTTGCCCAGCAGGCCGCAGCTTGGGTCCCACCATGGGACCGGCCCCAACCCCCCGCCATGTCGAGCCCAGGCTCGCCGGCCGTTGACCCCGTGAATGAAGACGCCCCGGCCTGCGACGCCCCGGCCTGCGACGCCCACGGCACTGTCCGCGGCGACGGCGTTCCTCGCGACATCTCATCCCATGCCGCGTCGTCCGCGGCCCACGGTTCGTGCGGCGACGGTTCGTGCGGCGACGGTTCGTGCGGCGACGGTTCGTGCGACGTGTCAGAGGGCGGATCCGACGACGTCGACGAGGAGCTGGCCGAGGTGCCCCCGGAGCTGCCCCCCGTGCCCGGTGAGGCCCAGACCGCGCCGACGGTCGACGCGCCGCAGCCCGGCGGTGCCGCGCCCCTCGAACCCGACATTCCGGCGCCGGACGCTCCTCCGGACAGCGTGCCCGCGGAGACTGACGACGGCGGTGTGCCGATCGACGCGCCGGTACCACTCGACGGGGACGACACCGGTGCCGTCTTCAACGTGGCCGCCGCCGACGACGACACAACGGTGCCGCCCATCGCTGCGGCGGAACCCGAGCCGGCTGGCGAGGCAGGGGATGACGCCGAGTCCGTGGCGCGTGCGTCGGTGACGGTGCCCGTGCAGGGCCGGGGGCGGCGGCACGCGGAGTCTCTCGGGGTAGCGGCGGAGACGCGTACCGCGGAATTGCCGGCACTGGACGACGACGCCGAGTTGCGGGCCGCGCTCGAAGCGATTCTGCTGGTCGTGGACCAGCCCATCGCGGAGCTGCAGTTGGCCCAGCTCGTGGAGCAACCCACAGAGCGGGTCGCGGCGGTCCTGGACCGGGTGTCGCAGGAATACACGACGGCGGGGCGTGGCTTCGACCTGCGGCGGGCGGCCGGTGGCTGGCGGCTCTACACAAGGCCGGAGTACGCAGGCTACGTCGAGCGGTACGTGCTCGACGGGCAGTCGGCGCGGTTGACCCAGGCGGCGCTGGAGACCCTGGCGGTCGTCGCCTACAAGCAGCCGGTGACCCGATCACGCATCTCGGCCATCCGCGGTGTGAACTGTGACGGCGTCATGCGTACGCTGGTGACTCGCGGCCTCGTGGAAGAGGTCGGCACCGAGCCGGAATCCGGGGCGTACCTGTACCGCACGACCACGGTCTTCCTGGAGAAGCTCGGTTTGAACTCGGTCAACCAGCTTCCCCCGCTGGCGCCGTTCCTGCCGGACGATCTGGAAGAGGAATTCGATGCCCAACGCTGATCCGGAGACCGCCGAACGGCTGCAGAAGGTGCTCGCCTCCGCCGGCGTGGGATCGCGTCGTGCCTGCGAGGATCTGATCTTCCGCGGTCGGGTCAAGGTGAACGGGCAGATCGCCAAGCTCGGCGACAAGGTCGACGCGGCGACGGCCGAAATCTACGTCGACGCGCAGCGCATCGTCACCGACCAGACACTCCTCTACCTGGCGATCAACAAGCCGCGTGGCGTCGTCTCCACGATGGACGACGAGAAGGGCCGCACCGCGCTCGCCGACTTCCTCGGGCACGTGCCGCAGCGGGTCTTTCACGTCGGCCGCCTGGACGCCGACAGCGAGGGTCTGCTCTTGTTGACCAACGACGGGGACCTCGCCAACAAACTGATGCACCCGTCGTACGGCGTGGCCAAGACATACCTGTGCGAGGTGCCCGGACCGCTGCCCCGCGCGGTCGGCCGGCAGCTCCTTGCCGGGGTCGAACTCGAGGACGGCTTCGCCAAGGTCGACACGTTCAAGCTCGTGGACGCCGTGCAGCGATCCGCGCAGATCGAAATCACCCTGCACGAGGGCCGCAAGCACATCGTCCGCCGGATGCTCGACGCTGTGGGCCACCCGGTCACGCGTCTGGTACGTACGCAGATCGGCCCGATCAGGCTCGGTGACCTGCGGGCCGGCCGTACCCGTCGCCTGACGAACTCGGAGATCGCCGGCCTGTTCAAGGCCGTCGCGGACTAGCGCGCCCCCCGCTGTGGGGCCGGACGGCGAAGCTGAGCCGACGGCGCCTGATGGGCCGTCGAGCACACGAGGCAGAATAGGAGGGGTGCTGGGGCTTCCGATGCCCCGCGGCCGACGCGGCGACGGGGTCGCCAGCTTGCTCGGCGGTACAACAAGGAGGAGAACGGTGGCGGAAGTTTCGCGATCCGAACGATGTGTGGTGGCCGTAGACGGCCCGTCCGGATCGGGCAAGTCCACCGTTTCCCGACGGTTCGCCGCTGCTCTCGGCGCCCGCTACCTCGACACCGGCGCCATGTACCGCGCGGTTACCTGGGCGGTGCTGCGCTCCGACGTCGACCCGCAGGACGCGGACGCGGTCGCGAAGGTCGCCGGTGAGCTGCAGTTGGAGATCGGGACCGACCCGCATAAGCCGCACTTCCTGGCCGACGGCGTGAACGTCGACGCCGACATCCGCGGTCCAGGGGTCACGGGCAGCGTCTCCGCCGTCGCCGCCGTACCAGCCGTACGCCAGCTGCTCGTCGGTCTGCAGCGCGAGATCATCGCGGACGCCGGCCGCATCGTCGTCGAAGGCCGCGACATCGGTACGGTCGTCGCCCCCGATGCCACGCTGAAGGTCTACCTGACCGCCTCCGTCGCTGCGCGCGCCCAGCGCCGCAGCGCCGAGAACGCCACCGACGTCCACACCACCGCCGACGATTTGGCGCGCCGTGACCGCCTCGACTCGACACGCAAGACCGACCCGCTGCAGCAGGCCGCCGACGCCGTCGAGGTCGACACCACCGGACTCACCATCGACGAGGTCGTCGCTGAGCTCGAGTCCCTTCTCACCGAACGGGTAAAGGCGTGACCGAGCTCTGGGACCTCGACCTGCCCGAGTCTGTCGAACCGGCGCCTCCCGCGCCGATCGTGGCCGTCGTCGGCCGCCCGAACGTGGGCAAATCCACCTTGGTCAACCGCCTCATCGGCCGCCGTCAGGCCGTCGTCGAGGACGTGCCGGGCGTCACCCGCGACCGCATCCCCTACGACGCCCAGTGGAACGGCCGCCGGTTCACCGTCGTCGACACCGGCGGCTGGGAACCCGACGCCAAGGACCGCGCCGCCGCCATCGCCGCCCAGGCCGAAGCCGCTATCGCCACCGCCGACGCCGTGATTTTCGTCGTCGACGCCACCGTCGGTCCCACGGACGTCGACGAGGCCGCCGTACGCATGCTGCGCCGCAGCTCGAAGCCGGTCATCCTGGTCGCGAACAAGGTCGACAATGCCGCCCTCGAAGCCGAGGCGCACTCGCTCTGGTCGCTGGGCCTCGGCGAACCGCACCCGCTGTCGGCCCTGCACGGCCGAAACTCCGGCGACCTGCTCGACATGGTCCTCGCGGCCCTGCCCGAACCCCCGCCAATCATCGAGGACGCCCCCCGCGGCCCGCGCCGCGTCGCCCTCGTCGGCCGCCCGAACGTCGGCAAGTCCAGCCTGCTGAACCGTCTCGCCAAGGAGGAACGCGCCGTCGTCGACTCCGTCGCCGGCACCACCGTCGACCCCGTCGACAGCCTCGTCGAGATGGACGGCGAGATCTGGCAGTTCGTCGACACCGCGGGCCTTCGCAAGCGCGTCAACCAGGCCAGCGGCACGGAATACTATGCCAGCCTCCGCACGGCCGGCGCCGTCGAGGCCGCCGAAGTCGCCGTCGTCCTGCTCGACTCCTCGGAAACGATCAGCGAGCAGGACCAGCGCGTTCTCACCTCTGTGATCGAAGCGGGCCGCGCCCTCGTCATCGCCTTCAACAAGTGGGACCTGGTCGACGCCGACCGCCGCCACTACCTCGACAAGGAGATCGAGCGCGACCTCAAGCGTATTCCGTGGGCCATCCGCGTCAACATTTCCGCCAAGACCGGCCGCGCCGTCGACAAGCTGGCCCCCGCGCTGCGCCGCGCCCTGGATAGCTGGGAAACCCGCATCCCCACCGGCCAGCTGAACCAGTGGCTGACCGCCCTCGTCCAGGCCACCCCCCATC
The DNA here is from genome assembly GCA_966211315.1 of uncultured Micromonosporaceae bacterium. GTDB lineage: Bacteria > Actinomycetota > Actinomycetes > Mycobacteriales > Micromonosporaceae > CBIHNN01. Next base: position 30,442 of record CBIHNN010000044.1, read on the forward strand.
CGGTACGCGGCGGCCGCGCCCCTCGCGTACTCTTCGCGACCCAGGCCGGCGTCTCGCCGCCGAAGTTCGTGCTCTTCACCACCGGCCCCCTGGACGCCGGCTACCAGCGCTTTGTGGAGCGCAAACTGCGCGAGGAATTCGGCTTCGAAGGTTCCCCGATCGAGGTCTCCGTCAAGGCCCGCAAGAAGACTGGCCCCGGCGGCCGCGGCAAGGCCCACGGGTGACGGCCCCGGTTGCGTGGTCGCGGACGTCGTTGCGCTAAGCTGTGCTAGCTGCCGCGCTTTGAGGTTAAGGCGTGGCGTACGGGACGTGGCGCAGCTTGGTAGCGCACTTGACTGGGGGTCAAGGGGTCGTCGGTTCAAATCCGGCCGTCCCGACGAGGAAACAGCAGGTCAGGGCCGGTATCGCGAATTCGCGGACCGGCCTTCTCTGTTTCTGTGGTCCCTTGGGGAGAATTCTGGGAGACGATCTTGTTCCGGAGTAGCCGGTCCAGGATCGCCACCGCTGAGCCGGGGGAGAGCCGCCGCCGGACGGCGAGCGCGTTCTCCCAGACCGTCGTGAGGTCGTCGAGCAGCCGGCGGACCATGTCCGCCGTCGCGTGTGCGTAGCGGGCCTGGACCGAGCCATCCGAGTGACCCATCTGATCGTCCATAACCGTCGGTGGCGTACCCAATTCGACCATCAGCGTCTTGTACGTGTGCCGCAGCCCGTGCGGGGTCAGGCCCGGCGCGATCGGCAGCCAGCACGCCTCGGCGCGGCTCGCCGCGTTGCGGCCGCGGATCGGTACGCCCGGCCACGGGTCCGCCGCGACCGGCACCGGCCGCGCGACCCTCGGCGCCTTGGCCGGGTACCGGCCGGTGGCAGCCGGTTGGAACAGCCACGTCGCGAAGCCGTTGCGCCGGTAGTGCGGCGCCGCCGTCCCGGTCGGTGCGCCCCGGACGAAGCCGAGCTGGTCGACCGCCGCCAGCACAGCGTCCCGCGTCGCCGGGCCGACGAGCTGCGGGCGATTGAGGACGTTGGACACCGTACCGGTGGACACCCCGGCAGTCCGAGCGACATCGACCAGCTTCGGGCCGCTCCGCCGAACTCCGCCATTGGCCGTGCCGTAGCCGCCGAAGACGTACCGGTAGCCATGACACGCACACGAGTCCAGGGCAGTATGGCTGACCTGGGTGGCGAGCAGAGAACCGAGCCAGCCAGGTACGTGCACCGTCCGGTACGAGTCGTCCTTCGGCGGGCAGCGGTGCAGCTCGCCGGTGTCCAGCTCGTAGAGCTGCCATTCCACCCGCACCGCATCCGGTCGGACGTACCGGGTCTCCAGGCCGACCAGCTCACCCCAGCGCAGACCGGTGAAGCCGAGCGTCGCCACCGCTACGAACTCGTCATCCCGGCCGGACAGCAGCGCCGCCCGCTCGGCGAGCAGCAGGACGCCGATCCCGGTCGTGATGGTCTTCTCCGGGGCACGCTTCTGCGACCGGCCCGCCCGCTTGCCCCGGCCGCGGCGGCGGGCTGCCGGGTTCGACTCGCGCAGGCCGTCGTCCACCGCGTCAGCCAGGATCAGGTGCAACGTGGTACGCCACAACCGGATGCTCGCCTCCGCGTAGTCGAGCGCGCGTTCCCGCTTCTCCCACGAGCCGACGTCGGCCGGCGAGATTGCCGCCACGGCGAAGTCTTGGAACGCCGGGAGCAGGTGATCCTCGATCGTGCGTCGATAGTTCTGCATGGTTGACACCGCGAGATCCTGCCGTTCGAACCAGTCATTGGCGTACTCGGCGAACGTGATCCGCCCTGCCGACCGGGGCGGCCTGCCACCGTTGCGGACGCGGGCCTCGGCGTCGTTGGCCGCCTGCTCCGCCTCCCGACGAGTGCGGAACCGGATAGTCGTGCCGTTGCCGTCCACGACGGTGAGGTAATGGTTCGGCGCAGCCTTGTACCGCCCTCGCCAGTAGTCGCCGCGCTTCTCCGCGTATCCCATGCCCCCTCCTGATCCGACTTCTTGCTATGCCGCCGCGTGATCTCGCGCACCTCGCGCCCGGCGCGGAACCTGCGCAACGAGCACCGTGGCGCCTCTGCTCGCCCCGGGCCGTCGGGCCGGCCCGCTCGGCGGTGCCGACGTGGCCGCCTCCACCGGCGGCACCTCGAACAGGCGCACGATTTCGGCGATATGTACCTCACTGAACAGGTAGCTGCCGCCAATCCAGGCGTACGGAATCCGCCGGCGCCGAGCCTGCTCTTTGATCCACCATTCCGAGCAGCGCAGCATCCGGGCGACCTCGGCGGGCCGGTAGTACACCGCGCGCGTCGGACCGTTGTTCATGACGTCCTCCGCTGGTTGGGCGTCAAGCTGGGCTTGACAGTTGCCGGCCGTTCACGCGGCCATGGTCTGTAGGGCTTGGCGGGCGGCTTCCTGGTGTTCTCGGGCCAATGCGGCGGAGGTGTTGGCGAGCATGGCGTCAGCGGGTGTCTGCCAGCCGGCGCCGACGAATTGGAGGAAGTTGACGACCAGTGTGGTCGGCATGTCGCGGTTAGCGGCGACGCTTTCCGGGCCGCTGGTCTGCTGGCGACGGAACACCACACGCTGGTTGCGGAGCAGGGCGAAGGTGATGGAGTAGGTGCGGCTCGTGGTGAGGAAGTGGCCGCCGAAGCCGAGCATGTGCGCCCACCGGCGTAGACGTCGCCAGTCGTGGGGTTGGCCGAGTTGCCAGCAGGCTTCGATGAGGCGTTCGGTGTGGGTGCCGTCCGGGTCGGCGTACAGGTTGACGGTCTCGTCGCCGATGCGGTTCGAGGTGTGTCCGGTGACCTCGGTGGACTTGGTGGCGTACTTGGCCAGGTAGGCGGCGACTTCGGCGTCGGTGACTTGGCCGTCGGCGGCGACGGTGATCACTTTGGTGAGGACCTGGTCGCCCCAGCCGATGCGCCAGCCGTCGGGGTTGGCCGGGTGGGTGTCGGTGGTGAACACCGTCCGGACGGTGTGGTCGACGGCGTCGACTAGGTCGTGGGCGTCGATGCCGGGCGGTGGGGGCGGAATCGCGGTCGGGTCGTAGGGGTCGACGCCGTCGAGGCGGATGATCGCGTGGTAGTGCACGACGGCGCGGCGTTGCATTTCCGCAGCCTTACCGAACGACAACCGCACTGGCGGCACCCAGCGCTCCTGGCCCGACTCGGTGATCTTCAGTAGGTAGGGGATGCCGCGTTCGCGGCACAGTCGGCGCACGTACCGGTTGATGGCGATGGTGGTGCGCCGCCACAGTTCGCCCGCCTGCACGTTCCAGACGACCTGGGCGTCGTGGTCGTAGCAGTCGAGGCACAGCGGGGTGCCGAGGGTGCGGTCGGTGTCGGCGTGCCGGGCGTAGCAGGCCAGCCGGTTGCCGTGCGGGCAGGCGTCGACGTCGCGGCGGGCGTGGCACGGCTCGGGTCGGCAGTCGCACGCGGTGCGCTTCGCGCAGGTGTGCTTCTTGACCACCCGGGTGTGGACCTCACCGAACGACGGCGCCGTGAACGTCGGGAACACCGCCGGATGGTGGGCCACGTCCTCGGGCACGCCGCGGCCGCCGACGAGCCCGGCGCGGACGACCTGGTACGCGTCGCGCTTGTACCGCTCGGAGCAGGCCGGGCAGATCGATTCGCGGCGGTTCCCGCACGGCTTGTAGATGACGCCGTCGGGTAGGTCGGTGGTGTGCCGTTCGGTGAGGATGCGGCCGGTGGCGGCGTCGACGGTGGCCATCGTCCCGGCGAGCCGGACCGGCCGGGTGCACGCGGCAGCCGCTTTGACGTGGCCGAGCCAGGCCGGGTAGTCCGGTCGGGCGGCGCGGGCGACGGCTTGCAGGCGCAGGTCGGTGGAGCGGGCGAACCAGGGCGGGATCGTGTCGGGGATGGTGGTTCCGGCGTAGGGGGCCGTACCCGAAGCAGTGGTGGCTTCGGGTACGACGCTCAACGTCGGGACGGTCACCGAGTCACCTTCACCGGCGAGCCGTTGACGGTCGGGATCTTCGTGGTGGGTGGGTTCGGGCCGAGGTCGAGCACGGCCAGGGCCTGGGTTGCCTGCTCGGAGTTCACCCGCAGGCGGGCGGCGAGCTGCCCAGCGGTGATCGGGGTGCCGTGTTCGGTGCGGTACTGCCGGGCGACCTTGTCAGCGCGGCCGAGCAGGCTCGGGTCGACGGGCATCGGCAGGGTGAGCTGTGCGGGCTCCGGCGCAGTGACAGAGGTGTCGGTGGCGGGAGCGGCCAGCAGCGGTGCCGTGCTTGTCGGTTCGGGCTTGCGCGGGCTCGGCTTGGAGGTGTCGGCGGTAGGTGCCGGGACGGTGGTCGATCGCAGCGGGATGGTCGTTGGGCTCGGGGTGACTCGGGCGGCAATGTCGGCCGGGGTCGGGATCGGCGTGGCCGGAGCAGGCTCCGGTACCACAATTGGGTCCGGCATCGGCTGCGGTGCGGGTACCGCCGGGATTGGCGTCGCGGGGTGCGGCGCCGGGGCGGCGGGCAAGGTCGGGACCGTGACAGGGGCCGGGACGGGCAGGGACGGTGCGGTCGGTGGATGGTTGCCGGTGGCAAGGATCGCGCCGGTGGCCATCACCATGAGCCCGTCGATGGCTAGTGGGCCGAGGACACAGACGATGGGCTCTTCGCCGTAGAAGGCGAGCAGTCCGGACAGGTGCCGGTACGACACCAGCGCGGCGACCGCGGCGACCGGGACGATCCCGGCCCAGCGCAGCAGCTGCCACACCCTGCCGGACGGCCAGGCCACCCGGGTCAGGATCTCGGTGGCGACGAACAACGCGACCGGCCAGAACACGGCACCGATGACGGCGCCGCCGTCCGGTGACCAGCCCTGCGTCGCACCCTGCGGCGGAACGTAGGAGTGCGCGATGTTCGCGGCGATCGACACGCACCCGCCCAGTGCGGCTCCGATGTAGGCCCAGCATCGGCCGGACCCGGCCTGATGGGTGGTGGTCATCGTGCTGCGTCCTTTCCGGCGAGGTCGAACAGCGACGCCGCCGTGTATGCCGGCGACCTCTGCCCTTCAGCGCTCGCGCGGTAGGCCGCACGGGTGACCTTGGACTTGTTGGCCTTGTGCAGGTCTTCGAACTGCACCGGGTCGAGTCGGGCTACCGCTTCCCGGTCCTCACCACACCGCCGCTTCAGCAGCGGACGCACGGTGGCGTTCGTGGGACAGTCGAGGATGTTGTCGGGGTAGCGGTAGCCGCAGCCCGGGCACACACTCGATGCGGGGCTACCGGGGTGGTGATCGGCGAACACCCGCACGAGCGTCGCCACGGACACGTTCAGACCGCCTTCCAACAGGCGCTGGTCGAGGGCGCCGCGGTCGGTGCGGTCGCCGTAGCGCATCTGCGCGGCCTGCCGGGAAGTGCCCAGCCGGTCAGCGATCTCCGACCACGAGTATCCGTACGGTGCCTGGCGGAGACCAGCGACGGCGAGCCTTGTCACTGCGTCCACTTCGGCCGACAGCACCGACAGCGAACCCAACGCCTCGACGTCACCGGCGGCGACCCGACGGGCGTAGGCCTGCAGGATCCGGCGCACGAACGCATCGAACGCGGTGTTCTCCACCGCACGCTTCGACCGCTTCCGCGGCTTCGGCGTCAAGGCGGCCTTGACAGTGCTCTTGCTCATCGGGCGTCACTGCCCTGTGAGCCATCAACGACGCTGGCGGCGACCGTACGAACGCAGTGAACGCACGGCCAGGGGAGCTGGTCGCAGAAGCACCGTTCGTCACAAGTTGGGCAGCCGATCAAGTTGCCCGGCAGATGTGGACGGTCGAAGTGACCCTCTGGCGGCTCAACGTCGTCGGTCTTGTCGTCGTCGGCCGGGTCGTGATCGACCAGGCTCGCTAGGTGCACGTGGTGTCCGTTGAGGACGCTCAGCGCGCCGATCAGTTCGTCGGCCGTGGTTGCCGCGGCCTTGTGCAGGGCATCGAGGACGTCGGCGAGGGTGCGGCCCTTGGCGTCGTTGATTGGTTGCGTTGCAATCATGAGGGGATCGTCGATCATGAGTTTCGGTGCGTCACTACGAGCGGCAACGCCGCTGCAGGCTGCACGCCTGGAGATCGGCTGGACCCAGGGGCAGACGATCCGGGCACTGATGCAGGCGGCCTTCGACGAACGAGCGGCTATCGCGACGGAGCGTAGCCTCAAAACGATGTTGTCTCGCTGGGAAACGGCCACGACGTCCCCGACGCGACCGGCCAGCGCCTCCTGTGTCGGGTCTACGGTCAGACGCCAGAGGTGTTGGGCTTCGCCCAGCGTGATGCCAGGCCGGCCGCGTTCGTCCGTATTGCTCCGGCGGTCGGACCGGAGATGGTCCGGTACTTCCGCAACGTCCTTGCCGAACACCTGCGCGCCGACAATCTCATGGGTCCGTACCACCTGGTCGGCGTGGTAGACGCGCAGACGACATTGCTTGATCAGATGCTTTTCAATGCGCGCGGGGATGTTCGGCAGGATTTGTTGATGCTGGCATTTCGGTACAGCGAATTCGCTGACTCGCTCCACCAGGATGCGGGCAGTTCCGAAATCGCGATGCGGTACACCGACCGCGCGATGGAATACGCCATGGAGATGGGCCGAGGGCAAGAATTGTCGTACGGGCTCATGCGTAGTAAGTAGTCCCAAGTCCCGTGGGTGACTGTGTGTAACTCGGACAGTTGGTGTGG
>CBIHNN010000045.1:0-36716 GCA_966211315.1 uncultured Micromonosporaceae bacterium
CGAAGATGCTGGTTCCGCGGTCGGTGCGGGGCGACCTGCCCCGCACCGACCTCGTTTACCTATTCGCCGTACGTCAGTACCCGGAACGTGCGGTCGCCGACCGCAGCGTTCAAGCCCTCCAACTGTACGAGGATGTCCGGGTACCAGAACTTCCACGAGCAGTGCCGGGCGTTCGGGTCGCTGTTCGGCCCGGCCGGCACGCCGCGGCAGGCCCTCCAGTCAACCTGTTCGCCGGAGATGGCGCTGATCGTGCCGCGGGCGTAGACGCCGGTCGCGTCGGAGGTCAGGCTGAACGCCGGGCCGCCACTGTCGCCGTTGCCGACGGCGCCGGTGCGGTCGTTCTTCTCCGCCCGGACCATGTTGCGCACGGTGCCATGACCGCTCATGGTGATTGTCTGCCCAGTTGCGGCCACCCGGATACCGCAGTTCGCGCCGGAGAACGCACCCGAGGTGCAGATCGAGTCGCCGGTCCGGTTGCCGAACTGGCCGCGCACCGGCTTGCTGAACTGGTTCGCCTCGCCGGCGATCGAACCGCCGTCGTAGATTCTGCCGTCGCTGGGCATTGCCACGATCATGGCGTCGTGCGGCCGGTCCTCGTCGGGGAAGGTGCCGCCCATGAAGTTGTCGAAGATGTCCCAGCCCGTGCCGTTGTACCAGAAGCCCTGCCCGCAGTGGGCGGCGGTCAGCATGACCTTCGGCTGTCCCGAGTACGACATCTTGAGACCGAACCCGGTGGAACAGGCGTTGCCGGCGCCCTCGCGCACCATGAAGGCGCCGCCGCAATACGGCTTGACGTCGCCGAGGCGGGCGGTCGGCAGTGCGGCCTCGGACGGTATGGCGTCGAGAGTGACACTGCTGGTGATCCCGGCCAGCGCTTGCTGCGCTGGGGGTGCAGATGGTGGCCGTGGCGGCGAGGAAGGCGTGGGCGGCGATGACCAGGGTGGTCCAGCGGTGCCAGGCTTTCCAGTGGCGGTGTTGATGCTGGTCGAGGCCGAGCTCACCGCAGGGCTCGTGGACGCAGGGTTCGACGTCCTGCCGTCCGAGGGCACGTACTTCGTCACCGCCGGCATCACCGCATTGGGCGACACCGACGGCATCGAGTTCTGCCGGGCGCTGCCGAAGCGCAGCGGCGTCGTCGCCGTACCCACGCAGGTCTTCTACGACGACCAGGACGCGGGCCGGCACCTGATCCGCTTCGCCTTCTGCAAGCGTGCCGAGGTCATCGCGGAGGCGGTGGCCCGCCTCCGCGAGACCCGCTGACCGGAGAGGTGCGCTGTTGATTCAGGCCGGGCTGGCCGTGCGGACCTCAGCGGCGATGCGTTCGGCCACCTGCGCCGCCTGAGCCTGCGTGCCCGCCTCGACCATGACCCGGACGAGCGGCTCGGTGCCCGACGGCCGTAGCAACACCCGGCCGCTGTCGCCCAGCTCAGCCTCGGCCTCGGCGACCGCCGCCCGAACCGCGGCGGCGTCCGCGGCCAGGGCCCGGTCACCGACCCGGACGTTGATCAGCACCTGCGGGAGCTTGTGCATGACGGCGGCCAGGTCGGCGAGGGACTTGCCCGTAGCCGCCATGTGCGCCATCAGGTGCAGGCCGGTCAGGACGCCGTCGCCGGTCGTGGCGAACGCGGGCATCACGATGTGCCCGCTCTGCTCGCCACCCAGGGAGAGCTTCGCGGCGCCGAGTTCCTCAAGGACGTAGCGGTCGCCGACCTTCGTCTCGACGAGCCGGATGCCCTCGCGTTTCATGGCGATGCGCAGGCCGAGGTTGCTCATCACGGTCGCGACCAGGGTGTTGTCGATGAGGGTCCCGGCGTCGCGCATCGCGATCGCGATGATCGCCATGATCTCGTCGCCGTCGACGACATCGCCGTTGGCGGTGACGGCGAGGCAGCGATCCGCGTCACCGTCGTGGGCGATGCCCAGGTCGGCGCCGTGCTGCAGGACGGCGTCGCGTACGGCGTCCAGGTGGGTGGAGCCGCACGTGTCGTTGATGTTGAGGCCGTCGGGCTCGGCGTGGATCGCGATGATCTCCGCGCCCGCCTCCTCGTACGCCGCGGGGCCGACGTCGCTGGCCGCGCCGTTGGCGCAGTCCACGACCACGCGGAGGCCGTCCAGGCGGTGCGGAACCGAGCTGATCAGGTGCTTCACGTAGTGCTCTGCACCGTCGAGCAGGTCGTGGACACGTCCGATGCCGGCGCCCGTGGGCCGGTCCGCGGGGGCGTGGCCGTCGACCACAGCGGCCTCGATGCGCCGCTCGACCTCGTCGGGGAGCTTCTGCCCGCCCGCGGCGAAGAGCTTGATGCCGTTGTCGGGCATCGGGTTGTGCGAGGCGGAGAGCATCACGCCCAGGTCGGCGTTGGCCTGCCCGACCAGGTACGCGACGGCGGGCGTGGGAAGCACCCCGACGCGGACGACGTTCGCCCCGGCGCTGGTGAGCCCGGCGACGACGGCCGCCTCGAGCATCTCGCCGCTTGCCCGCGGATCTCGTCCGACGACGGCGAGCGGCCGGTGACTGCGATCGCTCTCGGCGAGCGTCCGCGCCGCGGCGGTCGCCACCGCCAGTGCGAGCTCGGGGGTGAGATCCGCGTTCGCGAGGCCGCGTACGCCGTCGGTGCCGAAGAGTCGCGCCATTGCGGCCTTCCTTTCGCAGTCCCGATCCCCACGCAACATAGCTGTCGGATGCCCGCGGGGCGGACCGGAACCGGCGGATTGTGGGGGACGGGAACAAGACAACGGCCGAGCCAGCCCCATGTGGTAGAGGCGGACCCGGCCGTGATCAGATGGATGAAATCAGCGCTTCGAGTACTGCGGCGCCTTACGGGCCTTCTTGAGGCCGTACTTCTTGCTCTCCTTGACCCGGGCGTCACGGGTCAAGAAGCCGGCCTTCTTGAGGGCCGGGCGGTCGTCGGGCTCGTTCTCGATGAGCGCCCGGGCGATGGCCAGGCGCAGCGCGCCGGCCTGACCGGTGATGCCGCCACCACGCAGGTTGGCGATCACGTCGATGCCCTCGAGCTTCTCCGTGGTAACGAGCGGCTCCTTGATGAGCTGCTGGTGCACCTTGCTGGGGAAGTAGCTCTCCAGGTCACGCCCATTGCAGGTGATCTTGCCGGAGCCGGAGATGATCCGGACCCGGACGATGGCCTCCTTGCGGCGGCCGACGGTCTGGATCGGGCGGTCGCCGCGGATCCGGATCGCGATCGGGGCGGGGGCCGCGACCGGGGTCTCGGCGGGAGCCTCCTCGGTCACGACAGTGGCCTCGGCCTCCGGCGTCTCGATGGCGTCCGGCGTCGGCTCGATGGTCTCGTCGGTCATGCTGGTTCCTTCGCCCGCGCTCACTGCGCGATCTGCTTGATCTCGAACGGGACCGGCTGCTGCGCGGCGTGCGGGTGCTCGGCACCGGCGTACACCTTCAGCTTCTTGAGCAGCTGACGGCCCAGCTTGTTGTGCGGAAGCATGCCCTTGACGGCCAGCTCGACAGCCTTGTCGGGGCGCTTGGTCAGCAGCTCGTCGTAGCCGACCTGCTTGAGACCGCCCGGGTAACCGGAGTGGCGGTACGCCACCTTGGTCTGCCGCTTGTTGCCGGTCAGCGCCACCTTGCCGGCGTTGATGATGACCACGAAGTCGCCCATGTCGACATGCGGGGCGAACGTGGGCTTGTGCTTGCCGCGGAGCAGCGTGGCGGTGTGGGTTGCCAGGCGGCCCAGAACGACGTCAGAAGCGTCGATTACGTGCCACTGACGCTCGATCTCACCCGGCTTCGGGCTGTACGTACGCACAGGTCTACCTTGTCTCGTCGTCGGTCTGGGGTCGCGCGCTGGACGCATAGTCGTCTGTTCTCGCGTCGGTGTTCTCGCAGCGAGCACGAACGACAAGCGTACCCCAGAGGGGGACGCACTCCGCTGTCGCACAACAGCAGGCAACGATACCCGGCCCTCTACGGCGGGGTCAAAACGGGCGGCACATTATCACCGGTGTAACGCCATCGGCACGTACGGTCGACACGCCGCCCTCTTAGCAGGCTCGAAACATGCGGGACCCGGGCGCGAAACCGCTTCCGGGCACGCTCACGACATGACGGGTGGAGCGACGACGTGGCGCCGGTCCGGGTTACGACCCAGCCGGACGGCGACGCGTTCCACCGTCGGCAAACCGCCGCCGGGCGTACGGACGACCCCGGTGGAGACCGCAGGACGGGTCCGCCCGTCTCGCGGGGAGGAACCGCGGCGCAGCCCGGCCGGAGGTACGGCGGGTCACGTCGGCGTGACAGGGGAGCGGGTCGACGCTGAGGACGGCGTGCCCCGGGCGTACCCCTCGGTGGACCGGCTGGATCCGCCGCGGTCCCTCGTCCAGGTCCGCATCGCGCGTGGCGGCATGGCGTGCAGGGCCGCCGGCTGATGACGGAACGGAACCCGTCGGCGCGCGCCTCGACGGTTCCGGCCTCGGCACTGGCCGAGCCCGGCGCCTCGCTGGCCGGTTACACCATCGGCGTCACCGCGGACCAGCGCCGTGACGAACTCGCCGGGCTCCTCGAGGGCCACGGCGCGCGGATCGTGCTCGCACCGGCGCTGCGGATCGTGCCGATCGCCGACGACGCCGAGCTGCGTGCGGCGACCCGGGCCTGCCTGGACGCCCCACCGGACGTCGTCATCGCGAACACCGGCATCGGCATGCGCGGCTGGCTGGAGGCCGGCGATGGCTGCGGCCTGGGCGAGCCGCTGCGCACCGTACTCGGCAATGCCTACCTCGTCGCCCGCGGCCCCAAGGCGGCGTCGGCGCTACGCTCGGCCGGCATGGAACCACAGTGGTCACCCATCGGGGAAGGCTGGGACGAGGTCGTCGAGCACCTGCGCTGCCGCGGCCTGCCCGGCGTCACGGTGGCCCTTCAGCTGCACGGCGAACCCCAGCCCGAGTGCACCGAGGCCCTCGAGGCCGCCGGGGCCCGCGTCATCGAGGTGCCCGTCTACCGGTGGGCGCCGCCGACCGACCCTGCACCGCTGCACCGCCTCGTCGACCTCGTGGTGGGGCGGCTCGTGGACGCGGTCACGTTCACGGCCGCGCCCGCCGTCGGCGCGCTCCTGCGCGCGGCCGGGCCCGCCACCGGGTCGCTGCTCGACGCCCTCCGTTCGGACGTGCTGGCCGCCTGCCTGGGCCCGGTCACGGCCGCACCCCTGCTCCGCTACGGCGTACCGGTCGCCGCACCCCCCACAGCGCGTCTGGGGGCCCTGGTGCGCACCCTCGTCGATGAGCTGCCCCGTCGCGCCGTCAACCTGCGCGTGTCCGGCCACGATCTGACCCTGCGCGGCCACGCCGCGATCATCGACGGCAAGCTGCGACCACTCGCCCCGGCCCCCATGGCGGTGCTGCGGGCTCTCGCGGCCACGCCCGGCCGCGTCCTGTCGCGCGCCGCCCTGTTGCGCACACTGCCGCGCGGCGCGGACGAACACGCCGTGGAGATGGCCGTCGCCCGCCTGCGCGCGGGATTGGGTACGCCGCGCGTGGTCCAGACCGTCGTGAAACGCGGTTACCGGCTGCCCACTCCCCTGAGCGGGGAGCCCGTTCCGCCCACCCCCTGAACGGGGAACCCGTTCCCGTTCAGCCGACCGGCGTCGGGAAGCCCCGGCCGCGGTTCTCGGCCACCAGCGTCGCCATGGCGTGCTCGACCACCTTCACCAGGACCTGCTTCACCGAGTCCCGCTGTCGGGCGTCGCAGAGCAGCAGCGGTACGTGCGGCGCGATCGCGAGCGCCTCGCGTACCTCGTCGGGCTCGTAGCCCGGGGCACCTTCGAAGCAGTTCAGGGCCACAAGGTACGGCAGGTGCCGATTCTCGAAGTAGTCCAGGGGCGCGAACGCGTCCGAGATCCGGCGGATGTCCACCAGCACCGCCGCGCCGACGGCCCCGCGGATCAGCTCGTCCCACATGAACCAGAACCGCGTCTGGCCCGGCGTACCGAAGAGGTAGAGGATCAGGTCGTCGGCCATGGTGATCCGGCCGAAGTCCATCGCGACCGTCGTGGTGTCCTTGCCGGGCACCTTCGACGCGTCGTCGATGCCCACACCGGCGGAGGTCATCAGGGCCTCCGTGGTGAGCGGCTCGATCTCGGAGACTGCGCCCACGAGCGTCGTCTTGCCGACGCCGAAACCACCCGCCACGACGATCTTCGCGGAGGTGATCTCCCGCGGCACCGTTGCCGCCCGGTCAGAGCCTGCGAAGTCCACTCAGCACCCTCTCCAGCAGATCCATCCGCTCCGTGAAGGCTTCCTTTGGAGCAGCACTGTGCAACGTCAGCAGGCCGTCGGCGACCAGGTCGGCGACGAGGACCCGGGTCACGCCCAGCGGCAGCCGGCTGCGCGCCGAGAGTTCGGCGAGCGACTGGGCGCCCGCTTCGCAGAGCTGGGCGAGCCGGTGCCTGTCATGTCCGGCGAACCGGGCCTCGGCGACCGCGGCAGGCGTCGCCACCAGGATCGCCTCGATCGGGATGTCCTGGCGCGGCTGGGTCCGTCCACGTGTGACCGCGTACGGACGTACCAGCGCGCCGCGCGGGTCATGGGATTGGTCCACGTCACGATCACCTCCCTTGAAGATCTCGGGTCCAGCCGGTCCCGTGCTTCGGTCAGCCCGGGTGGGCGACGGCGTCGCGCGGCAGCGGCACCAGTGCCGCGCCGACGCGTTCGACCAGCAGCGCCATCTCGTATCCGACCTGCCCGACGTCGCAGCTGCGCGCGGCCAGCACCGCCATCGACGAGCCGTCGCTGATGGACATGAGGAACAGGTAGCCGCTGTCCATCTCGATGATCGTCTGCTGCACCGCTCCGGCGTTGAACATCCGCGAGGCGCCATCGGTCAGGCTGACCACACCCGACGTGATCGCCGCGAGCTGGTCGGCCCGGTCGGCGGGCAGGTCCCGCGAGGAGGCCAGCAGCAACCCGTCGGCGGACACGGCGACCACGTGCGCGATGCCGGCCACGCTGTCGGCGAAGTTGCTGAGCAACCAGCCCATGTCCTGCATCGTGGGGGGCCTGGTCGTCACTGTTCGATCTCCTTGACAGGCGCGATGTCGGCGCCGCGCTCGGCGCCTTCGGTACGGCCCCGTTGCACGCCCCGGTGGTACGCGGAGAGTAGCCCCCGCACCTCGCCAGGTGTACGCCGGCGGCGTTCACCAGCGTTCGGCCGTACGCCACCCGGCACGAGTTGCGCCTGCGGTACGCGTTTCGGCAGACCGGAGCGGGTCGTACCGGCCGTTGCGGGATTCACTGCGGCCGATGCCCTGGACCAGCCCTCATCGGCAGCCGTCTGCCAGGGCTGCCCGGACGCCGCCCGCTGCCGCGGGATTGTCGGCCCTTCCGGCGCGGGCACCTCGGCCGAGGCACCGGAACCCGGGCGGCCGGTTGTCGGCTGTCCGGCGCCTGGCAACCCGTCCTCCGGCGGTGGATCCCCGTCCGTCCATTTCGGACCCGGCAGCTCCGAACCCGGCCGCCCTGCCGCTGACTGGCCAGCCCCGGACTGCCCTGGGCCGGACTGCCCCGGGCCGGACTGCCCCGGGCCGGACTGCCCCGGGCCGGACTGCCCCGGGCTGGACTGGAAGCCGTCCGAGGGGGTTCCACCCAACGGGGGTGCGGTGCCTGGGTCGGGCGGCCGGAGGGTGGACGCACCGGGTATGCGTACCGGCAACGCCGGCCGCGCGTCGGGCTCAGTGGTGACCGGAGTCGCGGTTGGAGCAGAGGAGTCCGCCTGGACCGCGGAACCGGTGATGTCCTCGTCGCCGTCCAGGGTTACCGGTGAGCTGGGCGGCGGGGCGTACCCGGCCGTCGGCCACTCGTCGCTCTCCGGGTCGTACGCGCTGAACCATTTCGTCTCGACCGACGGAAGAATCGGCGCCTCGGTGTATTCCTCAACGACGATCACAGGCGGCGGCAGGGCGCTGAGAGTGCTGCCCCAGCCGCTGGTTCGCGGGCTGACCGGCTCGGTGGCCGACGGGGTCACCGCGGCATCGACATCGACATCGACATCGACATCGACATCGACCGCGAACGGCTCCGGATCCGAGGCGGGAGTGGGAATCGGTTCGAGCGAGCGGACGATCGGGTAGGCGGCTGTCGGCGAGATGAACGCCTCGGTCGGCGCGCCGAGTGAGGCTACTCCCGACTCCGCACCCCCGGCAGCCGGTTCCCGGGCGGGCGCAGGCTCGGCCTGGATTGCCGCAGGCGGGGACAGAGTGGCTACGCTCCCGCGCGGGGTGGGCGGCTGGACGTCCCGGCCTCCGGTGGAGCCCTCCTCGACGGTTCGCAAGCCGCGGCCGCTGGGTTCCGGCCCGGGCCCGAGGTCCAGGGTGGGCCCGGGGTCGAGGGCCGGCAGGACGACGATCTCCCGGGGCAGCGTGACCGAGGCCACGGTGCCGCCCTCGACATTCGCGCGCAGCTCGACGCGGATGCCGTACCGGCCGGCGAGGCGGCTGACGACAGCCAGGCCCATCAGTCGGAACGCCGAGACATCGACGCCGGACGGTTGCGCGAGCCGGACGTTGAGGGCGGTCATCTGCTCGACGTTCATGCCGAGGCCACGGTCCTCGATCCGGACGACGATGTCGTCATTGACCCGGCAGGCGTCCGCCACGACGACGGTTCGCGGCGGGGAGAACCGGGTCGCGTTGTCCAGCAGCTCGGCGACCAGGCGGACCACGTCGTTGACGGCGTGCGCGGCGATGGCCATGTCCGGGTCGATCGCGCCGAACCCGATCCGGTCGTACAGCTCGACTTCGGACTGGGCGGCCCGCAGGGCATCGATCAGGAGCGCGTCCTCCCGGCGCGGGGCGCTGGAGTCCGCACCGGCGAGGACCAGGATGTTCTCGTCGTTGCGGCGCATCCGGGTGGCGAGGTGGTCGAGCTCGAAGAGCTGGGCGAGCCGCTCGGGGTCCTCCTCGCCGCGTTCGATCCGGTCCAGCTGGCCGATCATCCGGTCGACCAGGGACTGCGAACGGCGAGCCAGGTTGAGGAACATCGCCGAGACGGTCGTACGCAGGGCGGCCTGTTCTGCCGCGATCCGCACCGCCTCGCGGTGGACGACGTTGAACGCCTGCGCGACCTGACCGATCTCGTCGCGGTTGTTGAGCTGGATGGGGTCGCCGATGTCCCGTATGACGTCCTCGGCGGCTCTGGCGCGTTTGTTGGGGTTGGCGCGCCGCCGGCCCCCCGCGTCCGGCTGGGCGGGGGTCGCCCCCGCGCGGGCGCCCGCGCGGAGCCGGCGCAGCGAGCCGTCGAGCGAACGGGCCAGGAGCATCGCGATGGCGATCGCCACGAGCAGGGTGACAAGGATGACGATCGCCTCGATGGTGGCCCGTCGAGAAGCGTCGGCGCTGGCCGTACGGGCGTGTTCGAGGAGCCGGGCCTGGAGCTGGATCTCGGCCCAGCGCATCAGGTCGGTGACGGCTCCGATCGACCGGGCGGCGTCGGCCGCGGTGATCTGGGCGGGGTGCCCGACGGATCGGCCGATCGCGGTGACGGCCTGGTCGGCGAGGACGACCGCGTGGCCGGTGACAGTCTTGTCCACCAGGATGCGCTGCTCGCTGGTGGCGCCGAGCGAGAAGGTGAGCGACGCCTCCTGCCGGCTGGCTCTGGTGGCGAGGAACGCCGTGTACTGCTCCTCGGTGGGCTGGCCGCTGGAGAGCGCGGTGAAGGCGACGGCCTCCTCCTCCGCGGTACCGGCCTTGGCCTTGGTGAACGCCGAGACGGCGCGGACCTCGTTGGCGATCGGACCCGCGCCGACGAACTGGCCGAGCACCCCGCCGTACGAGAGGAGCTCGTTGATGAGGATGCCGTAGCGCAGCATCACCTCGGAAGACGTCAGCTCGGCACTACGGGTGTGCACCGCCGCCCGGATGCCGTCGAGGGAATGCAGGTCACCGTCGATCCGGCTGAGCCGGGCGTTGAGCACCGCAGGGGCGGTCGCCGCCACGCCCTTGCGAGCGGTCCCGTACGCGGTCGCACTCGTGTCGGTCTGGACGACGTATTCGTCGTACGCGTCCGGTGCGGCGTTCGGCGAGGCCAGGTACGACGCGGCGGCCATCCGCTCCCGGTGCAGCTGGTGCGCGAGGTCGGAAACCTTGGCGGAGAGCCGGGTGAGGTCCCGGACGAGGGCGGCGGTGTTGGCGGCGCGGTTGATGTCGAAGATCCGGAGCCCGGCAAGGGCCAGCACGGCGAGTATGGGCACGACGAGCAGCAGGGCGAGCTTCGTCCGCAGTCGGGTGTCGCGCAGACGCGGCACGTACCGGCGGGGAGGCTTCGCGGCCTGCCAGGCGGACCCGGGCCGAGTGGTCGTTCCGGTGCTCACACCATCGCCTCCGTGGTCATCCCGCACTTCATCGCCCGCGCCTGAGGCGCCTCCGGTCAACACGCGGCACGGCCGCGATTTCATCAGAGACGGCAATGATTGGGAAGCCCGGCGGACCGGCCGTAACGGCTGAGGTGGCGTCGCCTTCCGGACGAAACTATCGACAGTGGACGGTTGCGCGTGGCGTGAACAGCCGAGACGCCCGTCCCATCACGGTACGCATTGGTAACTTACCGAATACGTCAGATGATATTAATCACGATGCGGATGGTGCGCCCATGGCGCGAGACCGACCTCGCTTGACCAGCCACCGCACCGATCGGGACCCTGACTGATCCACCCACCACGGCTTATCCACAGTGGACGGCCGACGCGCCCCGTCAGCCGAGGAGGGGCCCGACCGACATCCCGGCATTGCGCTCACCCACGGCATTTCCGGGCATCGAAGGTGAGCCGGTCCTTAAGAAGAATGACGGAGGGTAGCGGGGCATCGGCACGAGCCGTAGCGTGCCGGACATGGCGCTTCGGACGTGGGCCAAAATCCTGTTGCTGGCTGCGGGGGCGGCGGCGGTGGTCGCCACGAGTCAGCTCGGTGTGGCGTACGGGCTGGGCATCGCCAGCCTGACGCGTACGTTCGACGGCGTGACGCGCGACCAGTGGCCGGCGCAACTCGCGTGGTTCGCATGGTTCGCCGTGGTGTCGGCGGCGGCAGGTGCCTGGATCGCCGGTCGGATCACGCGCGAGGTCCGCCGTACCCCGGCCGTCAACGTCGCCCTCAGCGTGGCCGGCGCGTTGGGCGCCGCGGTCGTCACGCCCCTGGCCATGCGGCCCGCAAGCACTGCGGACGTCACCGGCATCGACCCGGTCATCGTCATCGGTATGAGCGCCGGACTGGGCGCCCTCGCCGGGGCGGCCGCGGGCTACGCCGCCCTGTCGTCGCGCGCCGCCCGGCTCAGCATGGCCGCGACCATGTCGGCGATGTGGCTGCTCGCCCTGCTCTCCATCCTTCTGTCGCTGGGCGAGGCCGATCCACCACCGGCTGTCCGGCTGGGCGGCCTCGACCCCAGCAGCTTCGCGGCCACGACGACTCAGCGCTTCGCCCTCTTCACGATGCCCGCGCTCGCCCTGATCTTCGGCGCCCTCCTGGGCTGGTTCGCCCGCCGCCGCGCAGTTCCCCAGGTGACCGTCGCCACCGCCGGCCTGGCCGGGCCCGCACTGCTGTCGGTCGCGTACCTCATCGCCGGCCCGGGAACGGGCGACCAGCGCTACCAGTCGGTGCCGTACTGGGCCGCCCTCGGCGCGACGTTCGCGGGCGTGCTCGGCTCCGTCTTGGCCGCGGTCGTCCACCGCGCGGACGATCAGGAAGCAGAAGATCTCAAGGGTACGGATCCCACCGCCCCACCCCCCGAAGGTGTGCCCGCCGTCCCGCCCCCCGAAGGTGCGCCCACCGGGCTCCGAGACGCAACGGCACCCGGCCGTACGCGGGACGGCCGGGTGCCCCTGAAGGACGTCGACTACGTGGACTGGGTCACCGAGCTGGAGGCCAACGGCAGGTAGACCTTGCCGCCGGACTCGACGAACTCGTCGGACTTCGCCTTCATCCCCTGCGCGGCGTACTCCTTGAGATCCTGGCTGATCCTCATGGAGCAGAACTTCGGCCCGCACATGGAACAGAAGTGCGCCGTCTTCGCCGGCGAGGCGGGAAGCGTCGCGTCGTGGTACGAGCGGGCCGTCTCCGGGTCGAGCGAGAGGTTGAACTGGTCCTCCCAGCGGAACTCGAACCGCGCCTTGGAGAGCGCGTCGTCCCAGGCCTGCGCGCCGGGATGCCCCTTGGCCAGGTCGGCCGCGTGTGCCGCGATCTTGTACGCGATCACCCCGGCCTTGACGTCCTCGCGGTCGGGCAGCCCGAGGTGCTCCTTGGGCGTCACGTAGCACAGCATCGCCGTGCCGAACATGCCGATCATGGCCGCCCCGATCGCGGACGTGATGTGGTCGTACGCGGGCGCGATGTCCGTCGTCAGTGGACCGAGGGTGTAGAACGGCGCGTCCGAGCAGAGTTCCTTCTGCAGGTCGACGTTCTCCTTGATCTTGTGCATGGGTACGTGCCCCGGCCCCTCGATCATGACCTGGACGTCGTACTCCCATGCGATGTGGGTGAGCTCGCCGAGTGTCCGCAGCTCCGCGAACTGCGCCTCGTCGTTCGCGTCCGCAATGGACCCGGGTCGCAGCCCGTCGCCCAGGGAGAAGGTGATGTCGTACTTGGCGAACAGCGAACACAGCTCGCGGAAGTTGGTGTAGAGGAAGTTCTCCTCGTGGTGCGCCAGGCACCAGGCAGCCATGATCGAGCCGCCTCGCGACACGATCCCCGTGACCCGGTCGGCGGCCAGCGGCACGTACGGCAGCAGCACGCCGGCGTGCACCGTCATGTAGTCGACGCCCTGTTCGGCCTGCTCGATGATCGTGTCCCGGTAGACCTCCCAGGTGAGCTTCACCGGGTCGCCCTTGACCTTCTCGAGTGCCTGGTAGAGCGGCACGGTGCCGATCGGCACGGCCGAGTTCCGGACGATCGCCTCGCGGGTCTCGTGGATCCGCGGGCCGGTGGACAGGTCCATCACGGTGTCGGCGCCCCACCGCGTCGCCCAGGTGAGCTTCTCCACCTCCTCGGCGACGGACGACGTGACGGCGGAGGTCCCGATGTTCGCGTTGATCTTCACGAGAAAGCGGGATCCGATGATCATCGGCTCGGACTCGGGATGGTTGACGTTCGCGGGAAGCACGGCGCGCCCGGCCGCGATCTCGTCCCTGACCAGCGACGGTTCGACGTTCTCCCGGATCGCCACGAACTCCATCTCCGGCGTGATCATCCCGGCCCGCGCGTACGCGAGCTGCGTCGGCCGTTGTCCGGCGAGCGGCGTACCGGCACCCCGCACCGGGGCGACGTCGCCACGCGACGCGATCCACGGCCCCCGCAACGCGGGCAGTCCGACGAGCGGGTCACTGCCGGGCCCGGAGGTGTCGTACAGCCGGACCGGGTCGTTGCCGTCGCTCAGGTCGACCTCCGCGAACGGCACCCGGATGTCCGGCCGGGATCCCTGCTCGTACACCTTGCGTCTCATGGCTTCCTCCGCGTGAGGTGGTGCAGCGGCCCCGGGCCGCCGCCGATCTTCCAGTCGCGCGCAGCGTCGAGCGCGTCGGTCACGTACTCCTTGGCCAGCGCAACCGCGGTCGGCACGTCGTCGCCGAACGCCAGTCGCGCCGCGATCGCGGCCGCGAACGTGCAGCCCGATCCGTGGTTGTTGCGGGTGTCCACCGGCGCCGTCCGCAGGTACGTGACGACGCCGTCGTGGCACAGGACATCGACCGCAAGCTCACTCCCGGTCACCACCACGGAACCGGGCAGGTCCGCGGCGGCACGCTCCATCTCCACGGCCGTCTCCACCGGACGCCCGAGAAGCGCCGCGGCCTCCGCCCGGTTCGGCGTCGAGATCCGGGCGTACGCCAGCAGCGGCCGGACAGAGGCAACACCGGACAACCGGCTGCCGCTGGTCGAGACGAGCACCGGGTCCACGACGAGTCCCGGCAACCGGTGCGCCCGGGCGGCGATCACCTCGGCCACGTCAGCGGTCCCCACCATCCCGACCTTGACTCCGGCGACCGGAAGGTCGTCGAGCACGGCGTCGAGCTGGGCGGCGACGATCTCCGCCGGAACCTGATGGATCGCGGTGACTCCGAGGGTGTTCTGCGCGGTGACGGCCGTGATCACACTCGCGCCGAACGCTCCGAGCGCCGCGAACGTCTTCAGGTCCGCCTGGATCCCCGCTCCCCCGCCGGAGTCCGACCCGGCGATCGTGAGCAGCACCGGTGGCGTCACCGTGCTTCCCGCACTGGCCCGGCGAGCCGGGCCGCGTCGAAGGCCGCGAGCAGGCCCGCGACCGCCCGCGCCGGGTCGGCAGCGCGCATGACCGCCCCCATCACGGCCACCCCGGCGGCTCCGGCCGCGGCGCAGTCAGCGGCCCGCTCCGGCGAGTCGACACCGCCCAGCGCCAGCCACGGAACGGGTGAGTTCAGCGCCGCGGCGCCGGCCGGGGTGAGCGCGGGCCCGTGACCGGGCTTCGACGCGCTCGGGAAGACCGGCGACAGCGTCACGTAGTCCTCAATGGTCAGTCTCGCCAGCTCGGCCGCGCTGTGACACGACCGGCCGACGAACCACCTCCGGGTCCTGGATCCCCCGGCGTCCTGGGCCGGACACCGGAGATCGGACGCGGGCGGGGCGGACGCCGGGAGGTGCAGCGCGGTGCCGCCCAGGGGGTCGGTGCCGGCCACGACCAGGCGGTCGCCCAGTTCGGCACGGAGTCGATCGGCCAGGACGCGCCGTTGGACGTCCTCCATGTGATTGTCGCGCAGGACGACCCGGGCGGCGCCGCCGGCGATCGCGGCCATGGCCACGTCGAACAGTGGGCGTCTCGTCTGGGCTTGGTCAGTGATGACGACGATCACAGTTCCGCCCTCCCCTCGTCGGGAGTGGAGGCCAGGGCGTGGAAGCGGCGTTCGATGCGGCCGGCCTCCGACGCCAGGCGACCCGCGAGCACCGCGTGTCGCATCGCCGCGGCCATCCGGGCCGGGTCGGCGGCCCTGGTCACGGCAGTGGCCAGGAGTACGGCGTCGCAGCCCAGCTCCATCGCGAGCGCCGCGTCGGACGCCGTCCCGATACCCGCGTCCAGGATCACGGGTACGTCGACGGACTGCCGGATGAGCCGGATGTGGTGGGGATTCGAGATGCCGAGGCCGGAACCGATCGGCGAACCCGCGGGCATCACGGCCGCGCACCCCACGTCGGCGAGGCGCCGCGCGAGAATCGGGTCGTCGCTGGTGTACGGGAACACGGCGAACCCGTCGTCGACCAGCTGTTCCGCCGCGCGCAGCAACTCGACGCCGTCCGGGAGCAGGGTGCGCTCGTCGCCGATGACCTCGAGCTTCACCCGATCCGTCTCGAACGCGTCCCGGGCCAGATGAGCCGTCTTGACCGCCTCGGCCGCGGTGAAGCAGCCCGCGGTGTTCGGCAGGATCTCGACGCCGAGCCGGTCCAGCAGCGGCAACAGGCCGGGCCCGGCCGTATCCACCCGGCGCAATGCCACCGTGACCATCGCGGTGCCGGACGCCACGATCGCCTGCTCCAGTGCGGCGAGGCTGCTCGCGCCGCCGGTTCCGAGGATCAACCTGGACGTCTCGAACACGTCACCCTCCCTGCGCCGCGGTGAGCACCTCGACCCGGTCGCCGTCGCGCAACGGCGTTCCGGGCCAGGTGGCCCGGGACACCACCGCGCCGTTGACGGCGACCGCGATGCCACGCTGAGGCGGCACCAGATCCGCGACGGTCTGCCCGTCGGGCAGCTCGCGTCGATTCCCGTTGACCGTCACGCGCACACGAACCTCCCGGGTGTCCACTGCTCTGGCTCCTCGGCACCGTCGACGAGGTCGGCGATCAGCTCGGCGGTCACCGGCGCCAGCAGCACGCCGTGCCGGTGATGCCCGGCCGCGACCAGCGTTCGGCCACCGATCCGGCCGATGATCGGGGCGTTGTCGGGGGTGCCGGGGCGATGCCCGGCGGCGGTCTCGGCGAGGTGGTACTCGGCGAGCTCGGGGACCAGGTCGATCGCGGCCCGCAACAGGTCGTGCACCGCCCCGGCGGTCACCGCGTCGTCGGTGCGCTCCTCCTCGGTGGCACCCACGACGACCTCGCCGTCGGTGCGGGGAACGAGGTAGACGTTCCGGCCGTCGGCGTACCCCCGGATGACGTGGCGCAGCACCGGGCCCCCGCTGTGCGGGGCGCGCAGCCGGATGATCTGGCCCTTGACCGGACGGATCGGCAGGCCCGTCAACGTCGCCGTGGCGCAACCCGCCGCCACGACGACCGTACGGGCGTCCACCATGGACGGATCGGTGACGCCGGTCCCCTCGACGGGGACGAGCCTGCGCAGCGCGGCGACCACGCGCCGCGGATCGACCTGGTGGTCGGCGGCGGCGAACGACCCGCCGCGGATCCGCGGCGTGAGCGCGGATTCACGTTCCCGCAGCTCGCTCGCCCTCTCCCGGACCGCACCCAGGCCCAGATCGGCCTGGAAGCGGCGTAACCGTTCGGCCGAGGTCAGGTCGTCCGCGGTCAGCGCGACCGTGATCGTGCCGTCGGCGCGGTAGCCGGGGTCGATGCCGCTTGCGGCGTGCAGCTCGGCGGCGAACGCCGGCCAGGACCGGGCGGACGACACCATCAACCCGGTCAGGGCCTCCTCGCCGAACGTCGACTCACCGACCGGTGCGAGCATGCCCGCGGCGACGTGGGACGCGCCGGTGACCGTTGCGGGGTCGTACACCCGGACGGTGAGCCCCCGGGCAGCGCATCGCCACGCGATCGAGAGGCCGATGACGCCCGCGCCGACGACGGCGACATCGGTGCTCACGCCGGTGTGTCCTCACGGTTCGGTGGATGTCGCACGACCGCGTCGAGCAGGGCGGCCGCGGCTCGCTGCGGGTCGGCTGCGCGGGCGACCGCCCCGACCACAGCAACGCCGTACGCGCCGTTGGCCAGAAGGTTCGGTACGTCGGTGACCGTCACGCCACCGATCGCGATGACCGGCGTGCCCGGCACCGCCTCCACCACGGCCCGTACCCCGGCCAGGCCCAGCGCCGCGGGCAGGCCGGTCTTGGTCGTGGTGTCGCCGAACGGTCCGACCCCGAGGTACGTGGCACCGGCCCGGACCGCCGACCGCGCGCACACCTCGTCGCGCGCCGTCGCCCCGAGCACCCCGGCCGGACCCAGAACGAGCCGGGCCGCGCCGACCGGCAGGTCGTCGGCGCCGACGTGCCCGCCGTCCGCGTCCGCCGCCACGGCGATATGCAGCCGGTCGTTGACCAGGCACAACACCCCGGCCGGCCGGGTCACTTCGAGGACCGCGAGGGTCAGCGCGTACGCCTCACGGTCGGTTACGTCGTCCTCGACGCGGACCTGGACCGCCAGAGTGGTGGTGGCCCTACCGTCGAGGGCCGCCGCGACGGCCGCACGGACCACCGGAACGTTGTCGGTGACCACGTGGACCCGCGGTAATGATGCGCCCATGGCACGCACTCCTCTCCCTGCGCCGGCATGACCCGGATCAGGTTCGACGGTCGAGGGCTGCAGCCCCCCTCTCAGCCCGGTACACCGGACTCCCGTGGGTTACTCCTGCGGACAGTAGCGTCACCGCGGGCGTCACGTAAAGCCCGGCAGAGCCACTTGCATCAGCGAGGTACCCTCCTGGCCGACCTCGATACGGATCGAGGATGTCGTATCGGGTGGCTGCGCCATCCGGGTCCCGGTCGGGGGGAAATTCGTGCGAGAACGCAATCCGGTGCGCGCCTGCGTCGCGCTGATGGTCATGGCTGCCCTGGCCGGCTGTACGTCCATCGGCAAACCGGTCCAGACGCCGGGGCTCGAGCCGCGCGGCACCGTCCTCACCACCGTCACGCCGACCCGGCAGGACCTCGCGAATCGGCTCAGCCTGACCGGCAAGGTCACCATGAACCCGGTGTTCGGCATCGTCGCGCCGGCCGCCGGGGAGGTGCGTTACCTGCCGTCCCAGCCCGCCCGTACCACCGCCACCACGAAGCCGACCCGTGTCGCCACGATCTGGGTGGGCAAGCGGCAGCACGCCGTCGAGATTCCCGCCGGAGCGACGATGGCCGGACGGCTCGTCGGGGACAAGTCGGCCGTGAGCGCCGGGATGCCGATCGTGTCGGCGAAGCACGGCTCGTACGGCATCGTCGCCGACATCGACAGCGCCCAGGCGTACCGGATCTCCGGTGCCATCGATTCGGTGCAGGCGCAGATCAAGAGCGGGCCGGGCCCGTTCCCGTGCACGGTCCTCGGCACGGTCGCCGCGCTGCCCGCCGGTACGGTGCCCGAGCCGCCGGCACCGAGCCCGTCCGCCCCGCAGCCGGGGCAGCCGTCCGCGGTGCCCGCCCCGATGGGTGCCGATCCCTCGGCGGCCCCGGAGGGCGGCGCTCAGGGTTCCGAGCCGACCGGTCTGCGTCTCGTCTGCACCGCACCCGCCGACGTCAAGCTGATCAACGGCGCCACCGTCACCCTGGACGTGATCACGGAGAAGGCCGCCAAGGTACTCGTGCTGCCGGTCGAGGCGGTCGCGGGCACCCAGGGCAAGGGCAAGGTGGACGTGGTCGGCGCCGACCGTACGCGGCAGACCCGCGAGGTGACCCTCGGGCTCACCGACGGCAAGGTCGTGGAGGTCAGGTCCGGGCTGAACGGGGACGAGACGATCGCCGTACCCGGGCCGGACCTGCCCGCGGCCGTCCCCGGCGCCGAGGTCGACCCGCAGAAGGCCGGTATGCCCGGATGACCCCGCTGATCGAGCTCGCCGGCATCACCCGGATCCTCAAGGGCCAGGACCAGCCGCGGACCATCCTCGCCGGGGTCGACCTGACCGTCCACTCTGGAGAGAGCGTGGCGATCGTCGGGCGATCCGGCTCCGGCAAGAGCACGCTGCTGAGCATCCTCGGCCTGTTCGACCGGCCCGACGGCGGCCGGTACCTGCTCGACGGCCGCGACATCGCCCGGCTACCGGAACGCAAGGCGGCCGGGTTGCGCAGCTCCCACTTCGGCTTCGTGTTCCAGCGGTTCTTTCTGCTCAAGCACCTGACGGCCGCGCAGAACGTGGCGATGGCACTGGTCAACGGCCAGGGCTGGCTGCCGCGCCGTACCCGTCGCGCCAAGGTCCTCGCCGCGCTGGAGCAGGTGGGCATCGCCCACCTCGCCAAGCAGCGCCCGGCCCGGATGTCCGGCGGTGAGCAGCAACGGGTGGCGATCGCCCGGGCCCTCGTACGCCAGCCGAAGGTGCTGCTCGCCGACGAGCCGACCGGCGCCCTCGACGCGGAGACCGGAACCCTGGTCATCGAGGCACTACAGGCGGCCACCACCGGGGGCTGCGGGCTGATCCTGGTCACCCACGACCGGGATCACGCCGCCCGGATGGACCGGGTCCTGAACCTCGTGGACGGCGTACTCAGCGAGCAGGTGCGGGCATGATGCGGCTGTCCGGCCGGTTCCGGTCGTCCCTGATCATCGGGCTGCAGGGCATCCGGTCCCGCAAGGTCCGCACCCTGCTGTCGATGGTGAGCCTCTTCCTCGGCGTCCTCGCCGTCGTCGTGGTACAGGCGGGGGCCGCGATCGCCGAGCGCGCCATGCTCGCCGACCTGGAACTGAGCGCCGGCATCGACGGCACCCGGAAGACCTACCTCTCCCCGCAGCCGGGCGCGGCCGACGTCGTGCTGAAGACGCTGCAGGGCAGCCCGGACGGGGTCATGCTGCTGGACACCTCCGCGGTCGTCGGCGAGCCGGGAGTCCGGCCACTCAACGAGGGCGGCGTACCGTTCGACGACGTCGGACGCGGCGGCACAGTCCCCACGGGGCCGCAGGGGATGCGGTGCTACGCCAACGGCATGTGCACGCCGGAGAACTCGCCCACCGCCGGCAAGCCGGCCGGGCAGGCCATCGAGGTACGCGTCTCCGCGATGACCGGGGACATCCGTACGTTCCGGCCGTTCCGGCCCAAGTCCGGCCAGTGGCTCGACTTCTCCACTCAACCGGCGATGGCACCCCGGATCGTCCTGAACGAGGAGGCCGCCAAGGGTTTCGAGCGGTTCAAGGTGCCCGGTGAGATGCGGGTCGGCGGTGCGGCCGCGAACCTGACACCCCAGATCATCGGCGTCGTCGACGACGGAGAACACAGCCAGGCCATGGTCTACGTACGGCTGGACGAGCTGTTGACCTGGCTGCCCGCCGCCGGCCTGGCGGATCCCCAGCAGGGCGGCAACCTCCAGGTGATGCTGAAGCCGGACACCGCCACGGAGCAGGTGCTGACGCGGCGGCTGACCGGCATCGGCGTCCCGGCGCATTTCGACACCGTGGAGTCCATGAAGGACAGAGCGAGCGAGCTGGCCCTCATCCGCCTGGTGTTCCTTGCGATGGCGGGTCTGGTGCTGCTGATCGGCGTCGCGGGCATCCTCAACGTCGGCCTCGCCACAGTGGGCGAACGGGTCGAGGAGTTCGCCCTACGCCGCGCCGTCGGCACCTCCCGATCACTGCTGGCCGGAATCGTCCTGGCCGAGACGCTGCTGACGGGCCTGCTGACCGCGGCGGCGGCGATCGGCGCCGCCGCGGGCGCGCTGAAGGTGGCCTCGATGCTCTTCGGCGACTCGCAGCCGTTCCTGCGCGACATCCAGTTCCCCTGGCAGGCGGGAGTCGCAGGCATCATCGCCGGCCTGGTCGCGGGCGTCCTGGGCGGCTTCATCCCGGCGATCCGGGCCGCCCGGATCCCGATCGCGACAGTCATGCGCGCCTGAGGCAGGCACTGCTACCCGAACCTGTGTGGGACGTCCTCTGCGGGCACCCTCGCCCCGGCCGCCCGCCGTACGGTGCGCGCTAACGGACGTCCCACACAGGTTCGGGGGTCTCGGTGACCTCACCGTCTCCCCCGAACAAGACGAAGCGATCGAAGCCCCGGGTGAACCACCGGTCATGGGTCACCGCGATGACCGTCCCGTCGTAGCCGCGCAGTCCCTCCTCCAGCGCCTCGGCGGAGGCGAGGTCGAGGTTGTCCGTGGGTTCGTCGAGCAGCAGCAGGGTGGCGCCGGAGAGTTCCAGCAGCAGGACGAGGAAACGGGCCTGCTGCCCGCCGGACAGGGTGCCGAACCGCTGATCACCTTGAGCGGCGAGCTCGTACCGGTTGAGGGCCTTCATCGCCCCGGCCCGGTCGCGGCCGGAACGGTGTTCGTCGCCGCGCCAGAGGATCTCGACGAGGGTCTTGTCCATCAGTTCCGGCAGGTCATGGGTCTGCGAGAAGTGGCCCGGCCGGACCCGGGCGCCGAGCCGCGCGAGGCCCTCGTGGGCGACGGGCGCGACCTCGACGATCGGCATCGCGCCCGGCTCGGGTGACGTCCCGCCGCCCGCCAGCAGCCGGAGGAAGTGTGACTTGCCGGTGCCGTTGGCGCCCAGGACGGCGACCCGGTCGCCGTAGAAGAGCTCCAGGTCGAACGGGAAGGTCAGGTTCTCCAGTTCGAGCTGCTCACACATCACGGCCCGCTTGCCGGTCCGGCCACCGCGCAGGTCCATCGTGACGGCCTGGTCCCTGGGCGGCAGTGGCGGCGGCCCCGCCTCCTCGAACTTGCGCAACCGGGTCTGCGCCGCCTGGTAGCGCGACGCGAGACCGTCGTTGAACATCGCCTTGTTGCGCAGCGTGAGGACGAGCTCCTGCAACTTGATGTGTTCCTCGTCCCACCGGCGGCCCAACTCCTCCAGCCGGGCGTGCCGGTCGGCGCGCGCCTCATGCCAGGACGCGAACCCGCCCGGGTGCGTCCACGCGCCGCCGCCCTCCACGGCCACGACGCGGTCGGCGGTCTGCGCGAGCAGTTCCCGGTCGTGCGAGACGTACAGCACCGACTTCGTGGACTCGCGCAGCCGGGCCTCCAGCCAGCGCTTGCCCGGTACGTCGAGGAAGTTGTCCGGCTCGTCGAGCAGCAGCACCTCGTCGGTGCCGCGCAGCAGCAGCTCCAGCGCGAACCGCTTCTGCTGCCCGCCGGAGAGCGTCCGCACCGGACGGTCCCGGCACTGCTCCCAGGGCAGGCCCAGCACGAGGGTGGCGACGGTGTCGAAGAGCACCTCGGCGTCGTATCCACCGGCCTCGCCCCAACCGTGCAGGGCGTTCGCGTACCTCAGCTGGATCTTCTCCGACCCGGGGTCGGCCTCCAGGGCGGCGGTCGCTTCGGCGAGGTGACGCCCGGACGCCGCGACCTGGGGCGGCCCGAGCGACAACGCCAGGTCGGCGAGGGTACGGTCGTCCCCGATCATGCCGATGAACTGCCGCATGACGCCCAGTCCACCGGATCGTGCCACCGTCCCAGACGTGACCGGCAGGTCTCCGGCGACCATCCTCAGCAGTGTCGTCTTGCCTGCCCCGTTCGGTCCGACCAAAGCGATCTTGGCGCCCTCGCCGACGCGGAAGGACACGTCAGCGAAGAGTTCCCGGCCGTCCGGCAGCGTGTGTCCCACTCCGGCCACATCGACATAACCCACGGGGGAATCGTGCCGGATCCCGTACGAAAGGTCAGTCCGTTTTCCGGGTCACGCCGATCGGGGTCGCACCGGACGGGTCACGCTGGACGGGTCACCCGCAGCACCCGGTAGCCCTTCTGGCTCGCCTGCCGGTCGACCGCCCAACCACGACCCTCCAGCCAGGCGTGGACGGAGTCGCCGCCGAGGTGCTTCGCCACGACCAGCCAGGCGACGCCGTCGTCGGTGAGCCGGGCAAGCCAGCGGTCCAGCAGGACATGCAGCTCGTCCTTGCCTATCCGGATCGGCGGGTTGCTCCAGATCTCGGTGAACCGTACGTCGTCGGGCACCTCGTCCGGTGCGCAGACCTTGACGCCGAGCTCAGCGGTGTTCCGGCGGGCCAGATCACGGGCGCGGACGTTCACGTCGACGGCGTACACGGTGGCCGTGGGCGCCTCGGTGGCCAGCACGCTGGCGATGGGGCCGTAGCCGCAGCCCAGGTCGAGGAGCGTCCCGCCGGACGGGTACGGCACCTTGCGCAGCAGGACGGCGGTGCCCGGGTCGAGCCGTCCGGCGGAGAACACCCCGGCCGCGGCTGTGAGCTCGTACGCCCGGCCGCCAGCTGTGAACGTCACGGAACGGTCCTGCTGGGACGAGCTGGGTTCCGCGCTGAAGTAGTGGTCGGCCGTCACGCCGCGCATTCTGCCAAACGCCGGTACGGGCACGGCAGAGGCAACCACAACGTTCACCAATCGACGCACTGGCGGACACGCTGTGCGGCGTACCTGCCATCGATGTTCTTAGCGTATCGACCATGCTTCCCCGCCCCCCCATCCGCGCCGGCCACCGGTACGGTGCCACCGGCGGACGGCACACGGACACCTCCACCGCCCCCGGACGGCACGCCGACACCCCACCGGCGCCGCGCCATCGGTCCGTCGCCACTGCCGAGCGTCCGCGCATCCCCTCCCCCGGCAACCATCACCCTGAACCGCCCAACCCGGCCGATTCCGGCTTCGGCACCGCCCGGAGCCGCCGGAGCCGATCCGCCGGCGGGACCCGGCGGGCCGGGCACGCCGACCGGTCGCAGCCCGACCGGTCGCAGCCCGACCGGCCACAGTCCGCCCGGCCGAACAGTCCGTCCAGCGGCAGTGCCGCGCGGCGGCACGGGACCGCCGCAATCCCGCAGCCGCGGCGACGGCGTGCGGACCGGGCGGCGGACCCCGTCCGCACGCGCCGCCGCGCCGCCCGGCGGCGCGCGGCGTCCGTATCCCGCCGGCTGCTGCGTGAACCGCAGCGCACGATGCAACTGGTGATGACCGGCCTCGGCGTGGCGATCATGGTGGCGATCTGCGGGCTGACCGGGTTCTTCGTGGTGGCCGACGAACGGCACGATGCCGCGGGTACGGTCACTCAGGTGGCGCCGCAGGCGCCAGGCCGCGACATCAGCTCACGCACCGTGGACCCTGAGCCGCTGAGCGTCGAAGAGGTCTTCCCAGACCCGGATGTCACTGTGACGGGCGCCCCGGGCCCCTATCGGGTACGCGTGACCAACTCGGACACCGACTGCCACCTCGCCGCCTCCGGGCAGGTGTCCACGCTGCTCGACGCGCTCGGCTGCACCCAGGTCATCCGCGCGACGATGACCGCGCCGACGGACGGCTTCATGCTCACCGCGGGCCTCTTCAACCTGGCCGACGAGCCGGCGGCGACCAAGGCGCACGACCAGCTCAAACTCATGCTCGACGCCGGTGAGGGCCGGATCTCCGGCCTGTCGGGCGGCGAGGGCACCGAGATCATGGAGGTCGCTCCGGCCCAGTTCGGCTGGCACACCCGCGGACATTTCCTCGCATACTGCGTCCTGGTGCGCTCCGACGGCCGGCCGATCGACGACGGCGACCCGAAGGCTCAGCGGATCCTCTACGACATGGTCGAGCTGCACCTGCGCCAGGGCGTCCTGGGCAAGCGGGCCACGGCTCAGGTCTGAAGCGGCACGCGCAGCCGTCGGGTCGCGTCGGCGCGCGCAGCGAACTGCGCCTCGTCCGGGTACCCGACCTCGGCAAGGGTCAGCCCGTGCGCCGGCGCCACGGTCACTTCGCTGGACCGCTCGCGCCGGGTCAGCAGACCTGCCGGCCAGTCGGCGGGGCGCCGGCCGTCTCCGACGACCAGCATGGCGCCGACGAGGCTCCGGACCATGGCCTGGCAGAACGCGTCCGCCTGGATCGTCGCCACCAGGACCCCATCGGCGTCCCGTCGCCAGTGGAGCCGGGTGATGGCCCGCACAGTGGTCGCGTGCTCCTTCCTCTTGCAGTACGCCGCGAAGTCGTGTTCCCCGACCAACCCGGCCGCCGCGGCGGCCAGGCGATCGAGCTGAAGCTGGCGCGGCCACGCGATCGTGTCCCGCCGTCGCAGCGGCTCCACCCCGAACGGGGCATCCGATACCCGGTACTCGTACCGACGGAACGTCGCCGAGAACCGCGCGTCGAAGTCAGCGGGCACCGCGTACGCGGCCTTGACCCGGGCATCGAGCGGGACCAGCGCCGAAAGCCTCCGGACCAGGGATCGCTCCAACCCGGTCCAGACCTCGGTCGGCAGATCCACATGGCACACCTGCCCGGTGGCGTGCACCCCCGCGTCCGTACGCCCGGCCACGGTGATCACGGGTGGCGCGCCGACGAGCGTGGTGAGCGCCTCGACGATCACCCCGGCGACGGTGCGACGGGCAGGCTGGATCGCCCAACCGGAGAACTCCGACCCGTCGTACGAGATGTCCATCCGTACCCGAGTGACACTCACGCCGGCAATCCGCTTCGTTCCGCGCCGCCGTACGGCTCGAGGCTGCTCTGCCTCATGGTTTCCTGCTTCGCTCGCTCACGTACGTACCCCCCAGAATGCAGTTCGGGCCCGGCACCCCCGAAGAGGGTGTCGGGCCCGGACTGAAGGACTCAGGCCTTGGACTCGGTCTCGCCGTCGGCGAGGTCCTCACCCTTGTCGCCGCTGGCGCTGACCGGCGGCTCGGCGTCCTGGTCGGCCGTGGTGTCCTGGTCAGCCGTGGCGTCCGAGGACGACTGCGTCGCCGGGATCTCGTCCTCGCGGGCGAGCGCCTCGACCTTGTCCTGCTGGACGGCGGCCTTGGTGGCCGCCTTCTTCGCCTGGGCCGGAGCGGTCGTCGCGGCGACCTCAAGCTCCTCGACCAGCTCGATGATCGCCATCGGAGCGGCGTCACCCTTGCGCGGGCCGGTCTTCACGATCCGGGTGTAGCCACCCGGCCGGTTCGCGAACCGCGGCGCGATCTGGTCGAACAGGGCGAAGACCACGTCCTTGTCCTTGACGACGCCCAGCACCCGCCGACGGGCGGCGAGGTCACCGCGCTTGGCCTTGGTGATGAGCTGCTCGGCCAGGGGCCGGAGCCGCTTCGCCTTCGTCTCGGTGGTCTTGATCTTCCCGTGCTTGAAGAGCTCCATGGCCAAGTTGGCCAGGATGAGCTTCTCGTGCGCGGGGCTGCCGCCGAGGCGGGGACCCTTGGTGGGCGTGGGCATTCCAGTTGCTCCTCTTAAGTGGCGGCAGCCGTGCTCAGAGCTGCTCGGTCTCGCGGTAGTCGTCGGTGTCGTAGTCCACGTCGCCGAACGAGTCCACGACGTGCGTGGGGTCGAACGACGGGGCACTGTCCTTCAGCCCCAGGCCCATGCCGGCGAGCTTCATCTTGACCTCGTCGATGGACTTCTGACCGAAATTCCTTATATCCAGAAGGTCGGCCTCCGTCCGCCCGATGAGTTCACCGACGGAGTTGATGCCCTCGCGCTTGAGGCAGTTGTACGACCGGACCGTGAGGTCCAGCTCCTCGATCGGCAGTGCCAGGTCGGCAGCGAGCTGCGCGTCCTGCGGTGACGGACCGATGTCGATGCCCTCGGCGGTCTCGTCCAGCTCCCGGCACAGGCCGAACAGCTCGACGAGGGTGGAGCCGGCCGAGGCCAGCGCCGTACGAGGTGAGATCGACGGCTTCGTCTCGACGTCGATGATCAGCCGGTCGAAGTCGGTCCGCTGCTCGACACGGGTCGCCTCGACACGGTACGTGACCTTCATGACCGGCGAGTAGATCGAGTCGACCGGGATCCGGCCGATCTCCGCGCCGGCGTTCTTGTTCTGCGCCGCCGTGACATAGCCACGACCCCGCTCAACGGTCAGCTCCATGTCGAGCCGGCCCTTGCTGTTCAGAGTGGCGAGCTTGAGGTCGGCGTTGTGCACGCTGACTCCGGCGGGCGGCTGGATGTCGCCCGCGGTCACGTCACCCGGGCCCTGCTTGCGCAGGTACATGCTGACCGGCTCGTCGTGCTCGGAGCTGACGCACAGCTCCTTGACGTTCATGACGAGCTCGACCACGTCCTCCTTGACACCGGGGATCGTGGTGAATTCGTGCAGCACGCCGTCGATCTTGATGCTCGTGACGGCCGCGCCCGGGATGGACGACAGCAGGGTACGCCGCAGTGAGTTGCCGAGGGTGTACCCGAAGCCCGGCTCCAGCGGTTCGATGGTGAACCGGGACCGGGTCTCGTTGATCGCCTCTTCCGATAGAGACGGCCGCTGGGAGATGAGCACGTGTTTCTCCTTGGGTCGGGGCGACCGCTATATGACGCCCGTCTGAAGGTGGTACGACCCCCGCGCCGTCGTCTCCGACAGCGCGGGGGTCAGAGCTGCTACTTGGAGTAGAGCTCGACGATCAGCTGCTCCTGGACCTGGGTGTCGATCACCTGGCGGACCGGGAGCGAGTGAACAAGGAACTTCAGCTGGCTCGGGATGGGCTCCACCCATGCCGGAACCGGCTTCGACCCCGCCTGGGCCTGCGCGACGACGAAGGGGGTCATCTCCTTCGACTTCTCGCGGACCTCGACGATGTCGTGCTCCTTGAGCCGGTACGACGGGATGTCGACCTTCTTGCCGTTGACCAGGAAGTGGCCGTGCTTGACCAGCTGCCGGGCCATGTCCCGCGAGTGGGCGTAACCCGCGCGGTAGACGGCGTTGTCGAGGCGGGACTCGAGGATCTGCAGCAGCACCTCACCGGTCTTACCCGGCTTGGAGACAGCCTCCTCGTAGTACCCGCGGAACTGCTTCTCGAGAATGCCGTAGACGCGGCGCGCCTTCTGCTTCTCACGCAGCTGCAGCAGGTACTCGGTCTCCTTCGTCCGGCCACGGCCGTGCTGGCCGGGCGGGAACGGGCGCGCCTCGAACGGGCACTTCGGACCGTCGCACTTGCTGCCCTTGAGGAACAGCTTCATCTTCTCCCGACGGCAGCGACGGCAGTCGGGTCCAGCGTAACGAGCCATTTTCCTCTACCTCTCAGACCCGACGACGCTTCGGCGGGCGACATCCGTTGTGCGGCTGGGGCGTGACGTCCGAGATCTGACCGACCTCGAGACCAGCGGCCTGCAGCGAACGGATGGCGGTCTCCCGGCCGGAGCCGGGACCCTTCACGAACACGTCGACCTTGCGCATGCCGTGCTCCATGGCCCGGCGAGCGGCGGCCTCGGCGGCCAGCTGCGCGGCGAACGGAGTCGACTTGCGGGAGCCCTTGAAGCCCACCTGCCCGGACGAGGCCCAGGAGATGACAGCACCGGTCGGGTCGGTGATCGACACGATGGTGTTGTTGAAGGTGCTCTTGATGTGCGCCTGCCCGTGGGCGACGTTCTTGCGTTCCTTGCGCCGGACCTTCTTGACTGCGGCCCCTGCGCGTGCCTTCGGTGGCATAAGTCAGTGCGCTCCTATTACTTCCGGCCCGGCTTCTTCTTGCCAGCCACGGTCCGCTTCGGACCCTTGCGGGTACGCGCGTTGGTCCGCGTGCGCTGGCCTCGGACAGGCAGGCCGCGCCGGTGGCGGATGCCCGCGTAACAGCCGATCTCCACCTTGCGGCGGATGTCGGCGGCGACCTCGCGGCGCAGGTCGCCCTCAACCTTGAAATTGGCCTCGATGTAGTCGCGGAGCTGGACCAGCTCCTCTTCCGTGAGGTCCTTGGCGCGCTTGTTCAGGTCGATGCCGGTCGACGTGAGCGCTTCGACAGCGCGGGTCCGACCGACCCCGAAAATGTAGGTGAGCGCGATCTCCATCCGCTTTTCGCGGGGGAGATCGACGCCGACGAGACGAGCCATATGCGGGCGTACTCCTCAGTGCGTCTCACGGAGGTCTGTGCCCCTCCCATCCCACCTGCCCGGGCGGGCCCCGGCCTCCGACCGGGGGTGGCCACGAAGATCACCGGCTGGCGCGCTGCGCGCGACGGTGGCCGCTCGTGGCTGGGACGAGCTTGTTCAGTGGTACGTGACCTGCTGCGCTGGGACTCAGCCCTGGCGCTGCTTGTGGCGCGGGTCCTGGCAGATCACCATGACCCGGCCGTGCCGGCGGATGACGCGGCACTTGTTGCAGATCGGCTTGACGCTCGGCTTGACCTTCACGGTGTGCCTTAACTGTGCTTCCCGGCGGGACAGGGTCCCCCCGGAAGACGGACACGGGACTCGCCCGCACCCGACCTACTTGTAGCGGTAGACAATCCGCCCGCGGGTCAGGTCGTACGGCGAAAGTTCGACGACGACCCTGTCCTCGGGAAGGATGCGGATGTAGTGCTGCCGCATCTTGCCGCTGATGTGGGCCAAGACCTTGTGACCGTTGGCGAGCTCGACCCGGAACATTGCGTTCGGGAGGGGCTCGATAACACGGCCCTCGATCTCGATGGCTCCGTCTTTCTTCGGCATGTCCTCCGCTACCTGACGTCGGGTTCTAGGGCTGGCTCGCAACGCCGTATCACGCGTGGTGGAACCACCCGTGCCAGCCGCGGCTCCGGGCTCCGTCGAAGCGCTGACGGACATGCCGGAGTGGACGCTGCGCGCCGATGGGCCAGTCTACGCTCGCCCAGGTATCGACTACAAACCGAACCCCCCGTTACCCGGGGTCGGGTGTGTCTCGCAGGGAACGAAGTGGTCTAAAAATGGTCATAATTCGCGTCTACGCTTCTCCCTTCTCGACCCACTTCCGTCGCGCGCCGGTGCCGAGCCCGCTGATCATCTGCCAGAGCAGTACCAGGCCCACAGCCCAGCCTCCCAGACCGGCCGGAAAGTCGGGGCGACCGTCCGACGATAGAAACGCCATGACGTACCAGATGCCGACGACCGGAGCAACTGTTCCGAAGCAGTTGTTCCACAGCCGGCGCTGCGTCGCGTGGCGGTAGACGTCCGAGTTCAGTGCGGCGGCCGAGCTGGGCGACGACACCGGCAGATCGCGCGACGAGCCGGGATACCGGCCAAACCACCGGTAGCCCGCTGGAAGGCCTTCTGCGCGCCGATCGTCAGTGGCTGGCAGGCGCGGCGGGCTCGCGAGCCGTCACGAGCTCACCGAGGCGCTCACGGCCGCCATCCGCCGCCGTGAGGACCCAGACGCCGTCGTCGAGCAGGGCCATGGAGTGCTCTACGTGCGCCGCCATCGACCGGTCCCGGGTGATGACCGTCCAGCCATCGGAGAGCTCCACCGTCCGCGGCGAGCCCATGGTGATCATCGGCTCGATCGCGAGGGCGATACCGGGCACCAGCCGCGGCCCCCTCCCCGGCTTGCCGAGGTTCAGGACGTGCGGCTCCTGGTGCATCTCCGTGCCGATGCCGTGGCCGCCGTACCCGTCGACGATGCCGTAGCGGCCCGAGCGACGCACCGACGTCTCCACCGCGTGCGAGATGTCGGTCAGCCGACCCTTGCCGGACGCGACGCCACGCGCCGCGGCGGCGATCCCCGCCCACATCGCGTCCTCCGCCGCGGTTGCCATCGCCAGCAGCTTCGGATCGGTCTCGCCGACCCCGACCGTGATCGCCGCATCGCCGTGCCAGCCGTCCAGGACCGCGCCGCAATCCAGCGAAATCAGGTCGCCCTCGGCGAGCACCGCCTTCGCCGACGGGATCGCGTGGACCACCTGCTCGTTGACCGAGGAGCAGATCGACGCCGGGAAGCCGTGGTAGCCCTTGAACGACGGGACGGCCCCGGCGTCGCGGATCACCGACTCGGCGATCGCGTCCAGGTCCGCCGTCGACACGCCGGGGGCGACTGCCTGCCGCATCGCATCCAGCGCCGCCGCCACGACGAGGCCGGCGGCCCGCATCTTCTCGATCTGCTCAGGGGTCTTGAGCTGGATGGAGGGCTGTTCGCGACGCATGATGCCTAGCCTCCGTACGACCGCAGGGCATCGATGGCTCGGGTGGTCACGTCCTCAACCGGCCCGGTCGCGTCGATGCCGACCAGCTTGCCCTGGGCGCCGTAGTAGTCAACCAGTGGAGCGGTCTTCTGGGCGTACTCGACGAGCCGGTTCGCGATGGTCTCGGCCTTGTCGTCGTCGCGCTGGAACAGCTCCGAGCCACACCGGTCGCAAGCGCCCTCCTTGCTGGGGGCGTCGAACTCGACGTGCCAGATCTTCCCGCACCCCCGGCACGTTCGCCGCCCGGAGAGCCGCCTGATGACCTCGTCGTCGTCGACCACGAGTTCCATGACCAGGTCCAGGGCGGTGCCCAGATCGGCCAGGAGCTTGTCGAGCGCCGCCGCCTGCGGCACCGTACGGGGGAAGCCGTCCAGCAGGAAACCGTCCGTGGCGTCAGGCTCGGCCAGCCTGTCCCGCACCATGTTGATGGTCACCTCGTCCGGCACGAGCTGACCCGCGTCCATGTACCGCTTGGCCTCCACGCCCAGCGGGGTTCCCTGCGAGACGTTGGCCCTGAAGATGTCCCCGGTGGAGATCTTGGGCGCGGCGAGGTGGGCGGCGACGAACTCGGCCTGGGTTCCCTTACCGGCGCCCGGCGGTCCTACCAGAACCAGTCGCACCTACATCGCCTCGCTTCGTGCCGGAGAAATCCTGCCCGTCGTCGCCGTGCTGTAGAGCCAGCCGTACCACTGCGCCACTACCGGAGGAAACCTTCATAGTTTCGCTGCATGAGCTGGCTCTCGATCTGCTTCACGGTTTCCAGGCCGACGCCGACCATGATCAGCACCGCCGTGCCGCCGAACGGGAAGTTCTGGTACTGGTTGTTCGCCAGCCAGATGAAGAAGAAGTTCGGCAGGACCGAGATCAGGCCCAGATAGAACGCGCCGGGCAGGGTGATCCGGCTGAGGATGAAGTCGAGGTAGTCCGCGGTCGGCTTGCCGGGGCGGATGCCCGGGACGAAGCCGCCGTACTTCTTCATGTTGTCCGCGACCTCGGTCGGGTTGAACGTGATCGACACGTAGAAGTACGTGAAGAAGATGATCAACAGGAAGTAGACCGCGATGTAGTACGGGCTCGTCGGGTCGACGATGTTGTTCTGCAGCCAGATCTGGAAGGCGTTGTAGTCCGCCTGGTTGTAGAACTTCAGGTACAGCGACGGCAGGTAGAGCAGCGACGAGGCGAAGATGACCGGGACGACACCGGACTGGTTCACCTTGAGCGGGATGTAGGTCGAGGTGCCGCCGTACATCCGCCGCCCGATCATGCGCTTCGCATACTGCACCGGAATCCGGCGCTGGGCCTGCTCGATGAAGACCACCGCAGTGATGATCACCAGAACCAGCGCGATCACCAGTAGGAAGACGCCCCAGTTGGTCTGCTTCTTGATCGTCCAGCCCTCCCCGGGAAGGCGGGACGCGATCGAGGTGAAGATCAGGACCGACATGCCGTTGCCGACGCCGCGGTCGGTGATGAGCTCGCCGAGCCACATCACGACGCCTGTACCCGCGGTCATCGTGAGCACGAGGACCCCGAGGGTCAGCCAGTTCGGCAGGCCCGTGTTCTGCGGGATGATCGTGAACTTGGGGTTGTCCTGCGGGCAGGCGTTGTTGAAGAGCTGGCCCGACTTGGCCAGGGCGACGAACGCCGAGGACTGCAGGACCGCGAGGCCCAGGGTCAGGTAACGGGTGTACTGCGTGATCTTGGCCTGGCCGGACTGGCCCTCCTTACGGAGCTGCTCGAGGCGCGGGATCACCACCGTCAGGAGCTGCAGGATGATCGACGCGGTGATGTACGGCATGATGCCGAGCGCGAAGACCGACAGCGAGAGCAACGCGCCACCGGAGAACAGGTTGAGCAGCGTCAGAACGCCGCCCCCCTTGTTCGACGTTGCCAACTCGTTGATGCAGTTCTGCACGTTACTGAAGGAGACACCAGGGCTGGGCAACGTTGCGCCCAGCCGGTAGATCCCGATGATGAAGACTGTAAACAACAGCTTCTTGCGCAGGTCAGGCGTGCGAAACGCACTCGAAAAGGCGGAGAGCAACTTCATCCTCCTGCGCAGGTGGCCACCGGGGCCTTGGGGCGGACGGGCGGTGCCGGCCGGCTGGCCGACATCCCTAGCTGGAAACGGACTCTAACAGCCATGCGCCGACGTGGTCAGTCACGGTCGCCAGATGAGCGGACGGGGAGGCCGTGACCGTCACGGACGTCCGTAGAACGTTAGCGCCCGCCAGCCGAAAACGGCAGGTCAGACGCCAGTACGGGAATGTCGGCCCGGCCTGCCTCGGCCGGACCGACACCCCCGATGGAGCTGTTACAGCTCGGTGGCGGAACCACCGGCTGCCACGATCTTCTCCTTGGCCGACTCACTGAAGGCGTGCGCCGAGACCTGCAGCGCGACCCCGTCCAGCTCGCCCGAGCCCAGAACCTTCACGAGCTGACCGCGGCGCACGGCGCCGGCGTCGGCCAGTTCCAGCGGGCCGACCTCACCGCCGTTCGGGAACAGCTCGGCCAGCCGGTCCAGGTTCACTACCTGAAAGACGATCTTGTTCTTGTTCTTGAAGCCCTTCAGCTTCGGCAGCCGCATGTGGATGGGCATCTGCCCACCCTCGAACGCCGCCGAGATGTTCTTCCGGGCCTTGGAACCCTTCGTACCGCGACCCGCCGACTTACCCTTGGAGCCTTCACCGCGACCCACACGGGTCTTCTCGGTCTTGGCACCGGGCGCCGGGCGGAGGTGGTGGACCTTGATCGCCATTACTCGACCTCCTCAACCTTCACGAGGTGGTTGACGGCGAAGATCATGCCCCTGATCTCGGGCCGGTCTTCCTTGACCACCACGTCGTTGATCCGCTTGAGCCCGAGGGACCGCAGCGATTCACGCTGGTTCTCCTTCGCACCGATCTTCGAGCGAAGCTGGGTGACCTTCAGGCGGGCCATCAGTGGGCCACCGCCGCTTCGGCACGGGCCGCCAGCATCGCTGCCGGGGCCACGTCCTCCACCGGCAGACCACGACGGGCCGCGACGGCCTCGGGAGACTCGAGCCCCTTCAGCGCGGCCACCGTGGCGTGCACGATGTTGATCGGGTTCGAGGAGCCGAGGCTCTTCGACAGGATGTCGTGGATACCGGCGCACTCCAGCACGGCCCGCACCGGACCACCGGCGATAACGCCGGTACCGGCCGAAGCCGGCTTCAGGAGCACGACACCGGCGGCGTCCTCACCCGTCACCGGGTGCGGGATCGTCACGCCGATCCGCGGAACCTTGAAGAAGTGCTTCTTGGCCTCCTCGACACCCTTGGCGATCGCCGCGGGCACCTCCTTGGCCTTGCCGTACCCGACGCCGACGGTACCTTCACCGTCACCGACGATCACCAGAGCGGTGAAGCTAAAGCGACGACCGCCCTTGACGACCTTCGCGACACGGTTGATCGCCACGACCCGCTCGAGGTGCGGGGTCTTCTCGACGGGCGCGTTACCGCGGCCGCCCTCACGGCGGTTGTCGCGGCGTCCACCCTCGTTGTTACCGCCGGACCCGCCGCCACGGCGCTGTTGACCAGGCATTGGTCTTCCTTCCTAGAACTCGAGTCCGGCTTCGCGGGCAGCGTCGGCCAGCGCGGCGATCCGCCCCGCGTACCGGTTGCCGCCGCGGTCGAAGACGACCTTGGACACGCCTGCGGCCTTGGCACGCTCCGCGAGGAGCGCACCGACCTTGCCGGCCAGGGCGCTCTTGTCGCCCTCGGCCCCGCGGATGGAGGAATCCAGCGTGGAAGCCGACGCGAGAGTATGACCCTTGAGGTCGTCCACAATCTGCGCGGTGATGTTCCGCGTCGACCGGGTGACGACCAGGCGGGGACGCTCGGCCGTACCGCGGAGGTTCTTGCGGACCCGGAAGTGCCGGCGTGCCCGCCCGACGGCGCGCTTGTTGGCGACACCGCCGCCATTGCGGCGCCTGAGCAGCGTGGCGGTCACTTCTTACCTGCCTTTCCGGCCTTGCGGCGGATGACCTCGCCCTGGTACTTGACGCCCTTGCCCTTGTACGGCTCCGGCGGCCGGATCTTCCGGATGTTCGCGGCGACCTCGCCGACGAGCTGCTTGTCGATGCCGGCGATGTGGAACAGCGTCGGCTTCTCGACGGTGAACGTGATGCCGTCCGGGGCGGGCACCGCGACCGGGTGCGAGAACCCGAGCGCGAACTCGAGGTCCTTGCCCTTGGCGGTCACCCGGTAACCGGTGCCGTTGATCTCGAGGGTCTTCTTGTA
Source organism: uncultured Micromonosporaceae bacterium (assembly GCA_966211315.1). GTDB lineage: Bacteria > Actinomycetota > Actinomycetes > Mycobacteriales > Micromonosporaceae > CBIHNN01. Next base: position 34,898 of record CBIHNN010000045.1, read on the forward strand.
GCCCTCGGTCACCCCGACGATCATGTTGTTCACCAGCGTACGAGACAGGCCGTGGAGCTCCTTGGCCTTGCGCTCGTCGTTCGGCCGGCTGACGTTCAGCTGGCCGTCCTCGGCCCGCTCGACCGTGATCGGCTCGGCGACGGTGTGCGACAGCTCGCCCTTGGGGCCCTTGACCTTGACGGTCTGGCCCTCGATCTTGATGTCGACACCGGAGGGAACCGGGATCGACTTACGTCCGATTCGCGACATTATCGATTCCTCCGGTCACCACACGAAGGCGAGGACTTCCCCGCCCACGCTTCGCTTGCGGGCCTGCCGGTCAGTCAGCAGTCCCTGAGACGTCGAAATGATCGCCACACCGAGGCCGCCGAGCACGCGCGGGAGCTCCTCCGACTTGGCGTAGACCCGGAGACCGGGCTTCGAGACGCGCTTGATGCCGGCGAGGCTGCGCTCCCGGTTCTGGCCGTACTTGAGCTCGACCACCAGGCGGCGGCCGACCTCGCCCTCAGCGGGCTCCTCGGCGGCCCAGGCTGCGATGTAACCCTCGGCCTTGAGGACCTCGGCGATATTCGCCTTGATCTTCGAGTAGGGCATCGTCACCTTGTCGTGGTACGCCTGGTTGGCGTTGCGCAGACGGGTGAGCATGTCTGCGATCGGGTCCGTCATCGTCATGGGTATTCGTCAACCTTTCTCGCCGGGGTTCCCAGCCACAGCCGGGCCTACGGCGAAGAGAGTGTTACCAGGAAGCCTTCGACACGCCGGGCAGCTCACCACGGTGGGCCATCTCCCGGATGCAGACCCGGCAGAGGCCGAACTTGCGGTAGACCGCCTTCGGCCGCCCGCAGCGCTGGCAGCGGGTGTAAGCGCGCACCGAGAACTTCGGCTTCGCGGCAGCTTTGAGGATCAGCGCCTTCTTGGCCATTCTCAGTTCTCCTTGAACGGGAAGCCCAGGAACTTGAGCAGCGCCCGGCCCTCGTCGTCAGTCTTGGCGGTCGTGACCACCGTGATATCCATGCCCCGCGGCCGGTCGATCCGGTCCTGATCGATCTCGTGGAAGACCGACTGCTCGGTAAGACCGAACGTGTAGTTGCCATGGCCGTCGAGCTTGCGCCCGTCGAGTCCGCGGAAGTCACGGATACGCGGCAGCCCGATCGAGAGCAGCCGGTCCAGGAACTCCCACATCCGGTCACCGCGCAGGGTGACCTTCGCGCCGATCGGCATGCCCTCACGCAGTTTAAACTGCGCGATGGACTTGGTGGCCCGCCGCACCTGCGGCTTCTGGCCGGTGATCGTCGCCAGGTCCCGGACCGCACCGTCGATCAGCTTGGCGTCACGGGCGGCCTCGCCCACACCCATGTTGACGACGATCTTGACCAGACCCGGGATCTGCATCGGGTTGCCGTACTTGAACTGCTCCTTCAGCTGGCCCGTGATCTCGTCACGGTAGCGCTGCTTGAGCCGGGGCGAAGTGGTCGTGGGCGCGGTCATCACAGGTCCTTACCGGAGCGACGCGAGATGCGGACCTTCTGGCCGTTGTCGTCGACGCGGTACCCGATGCGAGTCGGGTTGCCGTCGGAGTCCACGACCATCACGTTGGAGACGTGGATCAGAGCCTCCTGCGTGACGATGCCGCCGGTCTTCGCACCGCGCTGGGTGGTGCGGATGCGTTCGTGCTTCTTGACGCGGTTCACGCCTTCGACGAGGACCTTGTCCTGGCGCGGGAAGGCCGCGATGACCTTACCCTTGGCGCCCTTGTCCTTGCCGGCGATGACGACGACCGTGTCGCCCTTCTTCACCTTCATGGTCAGAGCACCTCCGG
>CBIHNN010000046.1:0-36534 GCA_966211315.1 uncultured Micromonosporaceae bacterium
GTCACCAACCTCGAAATCTACCGAGTTTGGGGATAAACGTTCTGAATAGGGCTCCTGCTCCCGCCTTCTTCAATGACATTTCGTCACCCTTCATTTGTTGAAATGAACCCCGGGGGCGAACGTGTCTCGAGACGTCCGGCGAGTTATTAGACCGACGCGACTGCTGCGATCCCGTCACGATGCGTTATGCCCGAGCCGCTAGCGACACAAGTTGACGTGGAACCAACGTGATATGGACAGCTCTACCTCCGGTGTCGTAACCAGGGGAGTTAGACAGCTGTCATCACGAAAGGATCGAAGCACGTAGGGACGCGTACCATAGAACTGTCCACGATGGAACCGTCTGATTGTGGCGAACATCATACCATCGACGATCTCTTGGTTACGCAGAGTCATCTTTCCTGTCAGTTCGCTTGCTTCAAGGCATGCACCATCTTCTTGCGAAGAACCAGCAGATCGAGCTGCAGATTGGTCAAGACTCTGACGGCGGCCCCGTCCTCCTGCCGCAGGAGGGCGAGCAGCATATGCTCGGGTGAAATCTGCGAATCGTTGAGACTCATCGCCTCATGCGGGGCGGTGAGCAACACTTGCCTAGCCGGCGCGCTGAAATCCAGCGGCGCTGAGGGTTCTCGACGGCGTCCAGTCCGGAATCGCCGTACCGTCCCGCTTGGGGGCCTCGGCGCTCTCAAAGCCTGCGGCCCGAATACCTGGTGGACGCGGTCCAGGACTTTCTGAAGATCGATGCCGAGGGCCTGCAGTGCTTCGGCATCTGCTTCCTCGAACAGGGGCCGTTCTACGGTGGTCAGGCGCGCCACCGCAGCTGAAGTGCACTCGTGGCTCAGCCCCGCCGCCATCAGTACCTGCTGTAGAGGACCTCCGAGTTCGGCATGGCTCAGCGCCACGAGGAGATGCTCGGTGCCCAGGTAGCCGACGCCGCTCCTGGCTGCTTCCTCTACCCACAGGGCCATGGTGCGACCAGCCCGGGCCGTGAACCGCTCGAACATCAGGTTCCCTTCTCTCGGTTGTCGAACCTGCGGCTGCCGTGCTTCTGGTGAGCCGCCTGCCTGCTGGTCCCCAGTGCGGTCGCGATCTGCTGCCATGTCATCCCTTGGCGCCGCGCATTCTCGACCTGTAGTTGTTCGAGAGTCTCGGCGAGTTGGCGAAGGGCACGAACGGCGCGCAGGCCGAGTTGTGCATCCGCACCTCCGGCAGTATTGGCTAGCTCCAGTACCTCCTTCACCCTGTCAACATTCCTTGACAAAGGACGTCATGTCAAGGGATGTTGACAAGCGCAACCCGCGGGCGTACGGCATCGCCGGGCTGGTCGCCGCGATCGCCGCGGGGTTGATCGCGAACTTCTGCGCGGTGCTCGTCCTGATCGTCGTGTGGGGCCTCGTGTTCTCGGCGGCGCTGCCGCAGCGGCAGGCGTACATCAACGGGTGATCCCGTCGAAGCAGCGTGCGACGATCCTGTCGTTCGACTCGTTGATGGCCTCCACCGGCGGGGTCGTGTTCCAGCCGGTCCTGGGCCGCGCCGCCGATGTGTGGGGTTGCCCGTTCTCGTACGTGCTGTCCGGCATCGTGTCGCTGGTCGCCGTGCCGTTCGTCGCCCGGGCGCGCCGCGAGAAGGCCCCGGCCGACACGACCGACTCACCCGCACCCGACGGGCCCGCACCCGGCCAGCCCGGTCTGGAGCAGCCCGACCTGCGGCGGCCGTGAGGGTCAGGTGTCGCGGACGGTCAGATCACCGCTCGTGGTCTCCAGGTCGAGGACGTTCGTCGCTGACGGTTCGTCCGGGACGGACACGCTGCTGTCGCCCGAATGGGATCGGGTGCTGACCCGGTAGTGGTCCCGCGGGACGGTGACCTGCAGGTCTCCGCTCGTGACGTGGGCCTTCACTCCGGCCGGGACGGCGAGCGCGACCTGGACATCGCCGGAGGTGGAGTCGACGGTGACGTTACCGCCCAGCCCGGTGGCGCGGACGTCGCCGGAGGTCGACGTGAGCGTGCTGACGCCCTTCACATCGCTGATGGTGATGTTGCCCGAGGTGCTCTTCACGATGACCCCGCCGGACGCGTTCCGCACGGTCGCGTCGCCGGAGCTCACGCTGATGTCCGCTGTGGACACACCGGTCAGCTCGATGTTGCCGGAGCTGGTGCCCCCGCGGACGGTCACACCGGCCGGGGCTTCGATGACGTACGAGACACTGCACCGGTCGCCGCAGCGGGTGTCGGCGTACAGCGTCGAACCGTCCACCCGGTACGTCCTGCCCGGCTGGTCGCCGCCGTAGCGCACGGTCCGCTTGATCGCCGTGTCCGTACGGGCCGAGGTGCGGATGACGACGTCACCGCTGCCGTGGCCGATCTCGACGGCCGTGATCTTCGCCGTCTCGACGTCGTTGAAGTCCAGCCGGGCGAGACCCGGTCCGACCTGGCATCCGGCCACGAGGGCCCCGGTCGCCGCCGCGACGGCGAGCACACCGACGGTACGTCTGGAGAGCGTCATAGGGGCAACCTACGGTCGATCCGGACCCCGCACATCCGTGGATCACCCCCACCGACCCTGAGTGCACCCCTGAGAATCCGCACCCGAGAGCCCGCGGGGGGACTGTCGGGGGTGGCGGGCACAATGGCCGGGTGCCCGGGTACCGCCGCCAGCTCTACCGCGACGACGCGGTGATCCTGCGCGTGCAGAAGCTGGGCGAGAGCGACCGGATCATCACCCTGCTGACCCGCCGGCACGGCCGTCTCCGCGCCGTCGCCCGGGGGGTACGCCGCACCATGTCCCGGTTCGGTGCCCGGCTGGAGCCGTTCGGGCACGTCGACGTGCAGCTGGCCGGTTCGCCGGAGGGCGTCGGCAGCGCCCTGCACTCGGTCGGCCAGGTCGAGGCCGTCGCCCTGTACGGCGGCCGCCTCCTCGGCGACTACCCCCGGTACACGGCGGCCTGCGCGATCGTGGAGACCGCGGAACGGCTCAGCCCGATCGAGCGGGAACCGGCCCTGCGGCTGTTCCAGCTGACCCTGGGGGCGCTCAAGGCGCTCGCCGCCCGGGAACACGCCGGCGGTCTGGTGCTGGACGCGTACCTGTTGCGGGGGATGGCCCAGGCCGGCTGGGCGCCCGCGCTGGCCGAGTGCGCGGTGTGCGGGTCACCGGGCCGGCACGGGGCGTTCTCCGTACCCGCGGGTGGGTCGGTCTGCCCGGACTGCCGCCCCCCGGGTGCCGCGCACCCCGCGCCGGCGACGCTGGAGCTGATGGGCGCGCTGACCCGGGGTGACTGGGAGATCGCTGACGCCGCCGATCCGCCGATCCGCCGCGAGTGCAGTGGCCTGGTAGCGGCGCACCTGCAGTGGCACTTGGAGCGCGCACTACGCTCGTTGCCGTTGGTCGACCGTAGGGAGAATCCATGACCCGGCCGCCGTCGCCGCATCCGTCCGGCGTGCTGCCACCCGATCTGCCGGCGGCGGCGCTGCCCAGGCACGTCGCGCTCGTCATGGACGGCAACGGCCGCTGGGCCAAGGACCGGGGCCTTCCCCGGACCAAGGGCCACGAGCAGGGCGAGTTCTCGCTGTTCGACACGATCGAGGGCGCGCTCGAACTGGGCATCCCCTACCTGTCGGCGTACGCGTTCTCGACGGAGAACTGGAAGCGCTCGCCCGACGAGGTGCGGTTCCTGATGGGCTTCAACCGGGACGTGATCCGGCGGCGCCGCGACGACCTCGTCGACCTGGGGGTCCGGGTCCTCTGGTCGGGGCGGCCGGGCCGGCTGTGGAAGTCGGTGATCTCGGAGCTGCAGACCGCCGAGCGGATGTCGTACCGGAACACGAAGCTGACCTTGCAGTTCTGTGTGAACTACGGCGGGCAGGCCGAGGTCGCGGACGCGGCGGCGGCCCTGGCCCGGGACGTGGCGGCGGGCAAACTGAACCCCGACAGGATCACCGAGAAGGTGTTCGCCCGGTATCTCTACCACCCCGAGGTACCCGAGGTCGATCTGTTCCTGCGGCCGTCGGGCGAGCAGCGTACGTCGAACTTTCTGCTCTGGCAGTCGGCGTACGCGGAGATGGTCTTCCTCGACACGCTCTGGCCCGACTTCGACCGCCGCCACCTCTGGTACGCCTGCGAGCTCTACGCCGGCCGCGACCGCCGGTTCGGCGGCGCCCTACCGAACCCGGTCGCACCCTAGGATCTGCACCGCGCGGTCCACATCGGACAGATCCGGCAGGACATGGTGGGCCCCGGCCGCCCGGAGATCCTCGGCGCTGGTCTGCCCGGTCGCCACCGCGACCACGGTCGCCCCGTCGGCGAGGGCGGCGTCGACGTCGTTGACGGTGTCGCCGATGACGACGACGTCGAACGTGGTGCCGTACTTCGCCTCGGCCCGTTCCCGGCTGCGCCGGACCAGGGTGGCGCGGACGCTGTCGTCGGTGCCGTAGCCGCCGACGTCGGCGTCGAACGCCCACCCCAGGTTGAACGCGGCCAGCTTCAGCGCGGCGACCGCCGGGATGTTGCCGGTGACGATGGTCTGCGTGACGTGCCCGCTGACGGCGAGCGCGGCCAGTACCTCACGTACGCCGGGCAGCAGGTGGCCGTCCTCGGCGAACCGGTGCCTGGTGGCGTGCACCTCGTCGACGTACCGGGCGAAGAACGCCTCGGGGGTGCAGTCGGTGACCCCGTGGACGGCGAAGACCTCGGCGCAGATGTCCAGGTCCGTACGGCCACCGAAGACCGGGAACGCCTGCCACGGCCGCCCGGTGACCGCCGTGAACGCGGTTTTCCACGCCTGCGCCGCGACGCCCCCGCCGATGAGCAGGGTCCGGTCGATGTCCCACATGACGAGCCGCCTCATGCCAGCGCGTCCTCGATTCGCTCCACCTTCGCGTCCAGCGCCCCGGTGACGCCCGGCCGTACGTCCGCCTTGAGGCAGACGCTGACCCGTGGGGCAGCGGCGGCGACGACGTCGACGGCGCGTTTGACCACGGCCATCACCTCGTCCCACTCGCCCTCGATCGTGGTGAACATGGCATCCGTACGGTTCGGCAACCCGGATTCCCGGACGACCTTGACGGCCTGGGCGACGAGGTCCCCGACGGAGTCTCCGCCGCCGAGCGGCGTGACAGAGAACGCAACCAGCATGGGGCCATCCTCCACCAGAACGGGGCCTCAGCCGAGCAGCGGCCGGAAGACGCCGAGCGCGATCGTGGTCGCCAGGGCCGCCGAGGACAGCAGCAGCGCCGCGACGAGCAGCGCCGCGTCAGCCCGGCCGAAGTGCTGGCGGCGGGCGGAGGTCCGGGGCACACCGCTGTCGAAGCCGCGGGCGTCCATGGCGACGGCGAGTCGCGTACCGCGCCTGAGGGCACCCACGAGCAGCGCGAACGCGGTCGAGCCGAACAGTGTGAGCCGGGCGATGGGGTTGCCGCCCGCGTCGATGCCGCGGGCGCGGCGGGCCAGGGTCAGCATCTGCCATTCCTGGGCGAGCAGGGGCGCCAGCCGGAACGCGGCGAGCGCACCGATCGCGAACCGGGCGGGGGCCCGCACATTCTGGATCAGGGCGTCGGCGAGGTCCGTGGGGTCGGTGGTCGTGAAGACGATGATGCCGGGCAGCGCGATGGCGAAGATCCGCAGCGCCATCCCGAACGCCGTCCACAGCACGTCCGTCGTCACGACGAACGGGCCCAGCGGCACCACGGGCGTGCCGGTCCGGTCGGCATCGAACAGGACGAGGGTGACGACGATGCCACCGGCGGCGAGCAGCAGCGGCCAGGCGCGGCGGGCCAGGACGCCGTACCGGAGGCCGAAGAGCGGGAGTACGGCCAGCTCGACGACCAGGGCGATCGCGGGGGTCAGCGGGTCCAGGGTGGAGATCAGCGGTGCCGAGAACAGCAGCGCGGCGCCGAGCTTGGCGACCGGGTTCCGGTGGGCGAGTGGCGCGGTGTTCGCCGCGGACGGCGGCAGGGGCAGCGTCATGCGCGTACGCCGTCGAGTCGGTGGGTGCGGTCGGCGAGGGCGGCGACGAAGTCGACGTCGTGGGTGACGGCGACGATGCCGCGGCCGGCGTCGCGCAGGCCCGCGAGCAGGTCGACCAGCTCGATCCAGGTGCGCCGGTCCTGGCCGAAGGTGGGTTCGTCGAGGACGAGCAGGCGTGGCGCGGTGGCCAGCGCCGTCGCGACGCTGAGGCGCCGCGCCTCCCCACCCGAGAGGGTGTACGGGTTCGCCTCGGCGAGGTGCGTGAGCCGGAGCCGGGACAGCAGCTCCTCGACGACGGTGGCGATCTCGGCGGGGGACCGCCCGGTGCGGCGCGGGCCGACGGCGAGTTCGTCGACGACCCGGTTGGTGACGAACTGGTGCTCGGAGTTCTGGAAGACCGTGCCGATCCGGGTGGCCAGCGCGGTGGCCCGCCACCGGTGGGGGGCGCCGCCCGCAGCGGCGTCCACCCGGCCCGACGTCGGTGCGAGGAGGCCGCCGACCAGCAGCGCCAGGGTCGACTTTCCGGCCCCGTTCGGGCCGGTCACCGCGAGGACCTCGCCCGCGCGAACGGCGAGGGAGGCAGCGGGCAGGCGGGACTGAAACGTGACGTCGGTCGTGCGTACCAGCTCGGTGCCGGGCGCGGCGGCGGCCTTGCGGTGCCGGAACGTGCGACCCGGCACCCAGACGCCCTCCGCCGCGAGTTCCGCGCCGTGTTCGGCGAACACGGAGGCGGGCGGGCCGTCGGCGCGGACGCCGCCGCCCGCTTCCAGGACGACCACCCGGTCGACCAGCGGAAGGGCTTCCGCGACGCGGTGCTCGACGACGATCAGCGTGGTGTCGGCGTCGAGTGATCGGGTGACCGCGCCGCGGACCAGGTCCGCACCCGCCGGGTCGAGATTCGCGGTCGGCTCGTCGAGCAGCAGCAGTCCCGGGCGCAGCGCCAGCGTGCCCGCCAGTGCGAGGCGCTGCTGCTCGCCGCCGGAGAGCGCGGCCGTCGGACGATCCCGGCCGTACGGGAAACCGGCCCTGGCCAGAGCCTCGTCGACCCGTGGCCAGATGTCGTCCGCCGCCACCCCCCGGTTTTCCAGGCCGAACGCGACGTCGTCGCCGCTGCGTGCCATGACGAGCTGCGTCTGCGGGTCCTGGAAGACGATGCCGACGCGCTCGCGGGCCTTACGCGGGTCGAGCCCGTCGATCTCGACGGTGCCCTCGGCTTCGCCGGAGTCCTCCGGTAGGAGGCCGGCGAGCGCGGCGAGCAGGGTGCTCTTGCCGGCGCCCGACGGGCCCAGCAGGAGTACCCGCTCGCCATGGGCGATGCGCAGGTCGATCCCGCGCACCGCCCACGCGCGGCGACCGGCGTGCCGCCAGCCGAAACCGCGCAGGAGAACCTCGGCCATCGCTCAGACGGCGGCGCGTTCGCGGCCCGCGGCGAACCGGTCCAGGACGCCGGTCTGCGCCAGTGCCTTCGTCAGGTAGACGCTGCCGACCCCCGCGACGACCAGTGAACTGACCGCCGTGATCACGACGTACGGGATCCGCATGGTCGCCCAGGACGTCCCGCCGTACCAGACGACGGCGTCGTAGACCGACGCCGCGACCCCGCCCAGCACGGCCGCGAGCATCGCGACCGGCAGGTTCCACACGCGCCAGGCGGCGGCGGCGAACCCCAGCTCGACCGCCAGGGCCTCGATCGGGCCCTGGAGGACGAGGCTCAGCCCCCAGCTCGTGCCGAACGCGACCGAGACCAGTGCGGCGAACGTCAGGGTGTAGAAGGCGGCACCCCGTTTGCGGATGATCAGGCCTGCCAGCACGCCCGGGACAAGCCACATGCCGTAGAGGACGGCCCGGAACGGCAGCGGGATCGCGTCCGCGGGACCGTTCCACAGCAGGCCCCAGGCCCAGAAGATGACGCCGAACGCGACGCCGATGATCGACGCGATGACGATGTCGATGGTGCGCCAACGGTTGCTCATGATGTGACTCCCAGCGTCGGACCGGGAGAAGACGCACGCCGTACCCGGGAAAGGTGCCCGGACACGACGCGGCTGGAGGATGGACCGAACTCCCTGCGCTGGCATTACCCAGATCAGGTTCGAGGGTCTGCGGCCTGCGGCCGCACTCTCAGCGCTGTGCGCTCCCCTGTCGGATGTGTAGTTGTGCCTGGACGCTAACACCGGACGGCCGGGGACGGACATCGATCGGGAGGATGGTGTGGCAGGCGGCACTGCGCCGACTAGGGTGTGGTCGTGACGGACCGCATCTCGCACGACCGCACCGGGGTGGACGATGGGGACGAATGGACCGTTCCGCGCCACGCCTCATCCGCCCCGGCGGTCACATCGGCGGCGGTACGCATGAGAGTCCCCGCGCGTGGCCTGACGTTCGACGTCCACGTCGGCGGACCCGAGGGCGGTGTCCCGGTCCTGCTGCTGCACGGCTTCCCACAGGACAGCCGCGAGTGGGACCTGGTCCGGCCCGCGCTGCACGCCGCGGGGATGCGCACGTACGCCCTCGACCAGCGTGGCTACTCCCCGGGCGCCCGGCCGTCCCGGGTGGCCGGCTACCGGGTCGCCGAGGCGGTGGCTGACGCGGCCGGCGTGCTCGACGCGCTCGGGCTGGACGCGGCGCACGTGGTCGGGCACGACTGGGGCGCGACGGTGGCGTGGGCGTTGGCCGTCGCTCAGCCGGAGCGGGTGAAGTCCCTGGTGGCGGTGTCGGTCCCGCACCCGCGGGCGCTCGCCGAGGCGCTGCGGGGGGCATCGCAGCCGCTGCGGCTGGCGTACTTCCCGCTGTTGCGCTGGGCCGGCGTGGCGGAGCGGCTCCTCCGCTGCGGGGGGCTTCGCGCGATCCTCGCCCCGATCGGCGACCGAGCCGAGCTGTACGTCACCGCCATGCGGGAGCCGGGCCGGCTGACCGCCGCGCTGAACTGGTACCGGGCGAATTCGCTGCGCGCCGCCGGTGACCGCGGTATCTGTTCCGTGCCGACCACGTACGTCTACAGCACCGGCGACGTGGCGGTGAGCCCGCGCGCCGTACGGGCCACCGGCCGCTGGGTCGACGCCGACTACCGGCTGGTGGTGCTGCGCAAGGTGGCGCACTGGGTGCCGGAGGAGGCGCCGGGTCCCCTCGCGGACGTGATCCAGGCCCGGATCATCGACAACGTTTGACCCCGGGTCCGGCGGGGGAAGACGCCGCCGTGGTGAAGAAGGAGACCGAGAAGCAGCGCTGGGACCGTAACTTCGCAGATCTTCTGCAGGAGCTGCGGGTGGCCCAGACGGGCGTGCAGATCCTCTTCGCGTTCCTGCTGACGCTGCCGTTCAGCTCCCAGTTCCCGCGGACCACCGCGTTCCAGCGCGACGTGTACGTGGCCGCGCTCCTGGGGACCGCGTTCGCGACCGCGATGATCATCTCGCCGGTGGCGTTCCATCGGGCGCTGTTCCGGCAGGGCCGTAAGCCGGAGCTGGTGCGGTTCGCGCACCGGATGCTGACCGGCGGGCTCGCGTTCATGGTGGTGTCGATGGTCAGCTCGGTCCTGCTGATCACGGATTTCCTGTTCGATTTCACTGCGGCGATCGTGCTGACCGTGGTGACGGCGGCGGTCTTCCTGACGTTCTGGGCGGTGCTGCCGTTCCTGCGGCGCGGCTGGATCAACGAGGAGGAAGAGGACGACGAGTACGCCGCCGAGGCCGCCGAACCGCACCTACCGATCGGTAATACCCAGGAGTAACCTTTGTCACATGACGACGACGGTACCGGGAAAGACCGGCGGCAGAGTCGACGAACGCGAATCCCGGAAGGTCGCCGAGGCGGCCCGCGAACAGCGCTGGACCAAACCCAGCTTCGGCAGGGAACTCTTCCTCGGCCGGCTCCACCTCGACCTCGTCGAGGGCGGGACGGACACCCCACCCGACCCGTGGCTCGACGACCTCCGCGCGTACCTCATGTCGGAGGTGGACGGACGCGCCATCGAACGCGACGCGTACATCCCCGACGACGTCTTCCACGGCCTCGCGAAGCTGGGCGCGTTCGGCATGAAGATCGACCGCAGGTACGGTGGCCTGGGACTGTCCAATCTGGACTACTGCCGCGCACTCGGCCTCGTCGGAAGCGTCAGCCCGGCCGTCGGCGCGCTGCTCAGCGCCCACCAGTCCATCGGCGTGCCGCAGCCGCTCAAGATGTTCGGCACCGACGAGCAGAAGCAGCGCTTCCTGCCGCGACTCGCCGCCGGCGAGGTGTCGGCGTTCCTGCTCACCGAACCCGACGTCGGCTCCGACCCGGCCCGCCTCGCCACCACCGCCGAACCGCTCCCGGACGGCAGCGGCTACCGGATCAACGGCGTTAAACTGTGGGCCACCAACGGCACCGTCGCCACACTGCTCGTCGTCATGGCCCGCGTCCCCGACAGGGGCATCACCGCATTCGTCGTCGAGGGCGACGCCGTCGGCATCACCGTCGAACGGCGCAATCAGTTCCTCGGGCTGCGTGGGCTGGAGAACAGCGTCACCAGGTTCACCGACGTCGTCGTACCCTCGGAGAACGTCATCGGCGGCGAGGGTCGCGGCCTCAAGATCGCACTGACCACCCTCAACACGGGGCGTCTCTCCCTGCCCGCCCTCTGCGTCTCGGCGGCGAAATGGTCGCTCGCCGTCGCCCGCCAATGGGCCGGCGAACGCGAGCAGTGGGGCCGCCCCGTCGGCCGCCACGAGGCGGTCGCCACCAAGATCGCGGGCATCGCCGCCGGCACCTACGCCCTGGAGACGATGCTGCACCTCTGCTGCCGCCTCGCCGACGACGAGACCAACGACATCCGCATCGAAGCCGCCCTGGTCAAGCTGTACGCCAGCGAGAAGGCCTGGCAGATGGTCGACGACCTGATGCAGATCCGTGGCGGCCGCGGCTACGAGACCGCCGACTCCCTCGAAGCCCGCGGCGAACGCCCCATCGAGGTCGAACAGGTCCTCCGCGACATGCGGATCAACCGCATCTTCGAGGGGTCCACCGAGATCATGCACCTGCTCGTCGCCCGTGAGGCCGTTGACGCCCACCTGTCGGTCGCGGGCGACATCATCGACCCCGACGCGACACTCGCGGCCAAGGGTCGCGCCGGCGTCAAGGCAGGCGCGTTCTACGCCCGCTGGCTGCCGACCCTCACGGTCGGACGGGGCGACAACCCCCGGGGGTACGCCGCGTACGGTCGGCTCGCCACTCACGTCCGCTGGGTGGAACGCGCGTCCCGGAAACTGGCCCGCTCGACGTTCTACGCGATGTCCCGCTGGCAGGGTGCGATGGAGCGCAAACAGGCCTTCCTCGGCCGGATCGTCGACATCGGCGCCGAGCTGTTCGCCATGTCCGCCGTCTGTGTCCGTGCCAACGCCGAGGACCGCCCGGAGGGTATCGAACTCGCCGACCTCGTCTGCCGCCAGTCCCGCGTACGCGTCGACGAACTCTTCCGAGCCCTGTGGGACAACACCGACCGCGTCGACGGTCACGCTGCCCGCGCCGTCACCGCCGGGCGCTACGCCTTCCTCGAAGAGGGCATCGTCCCGCCGGCCGCGTCGGGCGAATGGGTCGCCACCTGGAAACCCGGCCCCTCCACCACCGAGGACGTACGCCGCCGCATCCCCACACCCCCACCTGACCCCGCGCACGACCACGGTGACCACGCCGATCCCTGACCGGACTGCTGGGAGCTGCACGGGGGAGGTGCTGCCCTACCGTGCGTCACGACCGTCGAGGTGCGGAGCCTCTGACCCCAGGTCGCGGAGCCTCTGACCCAGGCCACGGAGTTCGAGGGCGACCACGCGGACGGGTCGTCGAGTTCGCCACGGCCGCAGGCTCAGCGCCGGGCACACGCCGGGCAGGTTCCGAAGATCTCCAGGGTGTGCGAGACGTCGGCGAAGCCGTGCTGCGCGGCCACCTTCTCCGCCCACGACTCGACGGCCGGACCCTCGACCTCGACGGTGGTGCCGCAGCCGCGGCAGACCAGGTGGTGGTGGTGTCCCTGACTGCACCGGCGGTACAGGTGCTCGCCGCCGGGCGGGCGCATCACGTCGATGTCGCCGGCGTCGGCGAGACTCTGCAGGGTGCGGTAGACCGTGGTGAGGCCGACGCGCTCGCCGCGGGAACGCAGCATCGCGTGCAGCTCCTGCGCGCTGTGGAAGCCCTCGGTCTCGGCGAGCAGCGCGCCGACCGCGCTGCGCTGCCGGGTGTTCCGGACGGCTGGGTCGGTGGAATTCACGGCCGTGCCTCCCGGGAATGGCTGACAGCGTCGGCGACGATGTGCGCCACGTGCTCGTCGACCAGCGCGTACGCGATCTCCCGCCCCCGCCGGTTGCCGCGTACGACGCCGGCGCCGCGCAGGACCCGAAGATGCTGTGACACCAGGGGCTGCGGTGCGCCGAGGGTGTCCACGAGCTCGTGCACACAGCGTTCGCCGTCGCCGAGTTCGGCGACGATGGCGACGCGGATCGGTGCCGAGAGCGCGCGCAACAGCTCGCACGCCGCCTCGTACGCCTCGTAGCCGGTCGTCGTCATGTCGCCACCGTACAGCCGGATGGTCAGGGTTCCAGAACCACGTCGGGCGGCTCCGCCTCGGTGTGGCCCGCGGCCGTACGCTGGCGAGCCGTGCGCCACGCCGCCGAGGCGACGGCGAGGACGAGGAAGATCCCGATCGCCACCACGACGATGGTGGCCCCGGGCGGGCTGCCGTGTTCGCCGCTGACGGCGATGAACATCCCCCCGGCGGCGGACAGCAGCCCGATGCCGATCGCCACGTGCATGGTGCTGCGGAATCCGCGGGTGATCTGCTGCGCCGCCGCGACGGGCACCACCATGAGGGCGCTGACGAGCAGCAGCCCGACGGTCCGCATGGCGATGGTGACGGTGACCGCGGCGGTGACGGCGATCAGGATGTTCAGGGCCCGTACGGGCAGGCCGGAGACGCGCGCGTACTCCTCGTCGTGGCAGATCGCGAACAGCGCGGGCCGCAGCAGCAGCATCGTCGCGACGACGGCGGCGCCCAGGATCACGATGATCACGAGGTCCTGAGGGGACGTGGTGATCAGGGAACCGAACAGGAACTGCAGCAGGTTGGTGTTGGTGCCGCCGGCCCGGTTGACGAGCAGGACGCCGCCGGCGATGCCGCCGTAGAAGAGCAGGGCGAGGGCCAGGTCGCCGGAGGTGCGGCCGCGTTCCCGGACGAGTTCGACGCCGACCGCGCCGATCGCGGACACGATCACCGCGGTGATGACGGGGGACTGGTGCATCAGCAGGCCCACGCCGACGCCGGTCAGTGCGACGTGCCCGATTCCGTCGCCGATCAGCGACAGGCGGCGTTGCACCAGGTAGATGCCCAGGGTGGGGGCGGCGAGGCCGATGACGAGGGCGCCGGCGAGCGCGCGCAGGAAGATGTCGTTGCCGAGGATGTCCATCAGCTTGTCCACATCCCGGCGGGCTCCTCGGGGGCGTGCGGGTGCACGTGGTCGTGGCCGGGTTCCGCGTGGTGGCCGGCGGGTTCGGGGCAGGCGCCGTCGTGCGCGACACGTCCCTCGTGGACGACGATCGCCCGGGTGATCACGGGCCGCAGCGGGCCCAGCTCGTGCGCGACGAGGAGCACCGTTCCGCCGAGGTCGACGAAGCCGCGCAGCGCCGCGGCGAACGCGTCCTGGCTGGCCGCGTCGACGCCCGCGGTCGGCTCGTCGAGGACGAGCAGGTCGGGCCGGCCCGCGAGGGCGCGGGCGATCAGCGTGCGTTGCTGCTGCCCGCCGGAGAGGCTCGCCACGGGGTCGTCCGCCCGGTCGGCCAGGCCGACGGCGGTGAGGGCCGCGGTCACCGCGGCCCGGTCGGCCGCGCCGGGTGGCCGGAACACACCGCGCCGGGCCAGCCGCCCCGCCGCGACGACCTCACGAACGGTCGCGGGTACGCCGCTGCCGGCCCCGACACGCTGCGGTACGTAGCCGATCCGCTCCCAGTGCCGGAACCTCCGCTGCGGTGTGCCGAACAGGTCGACCGTTCCGGCCCGCAGCGCTACGAGCCCGAGGACGCTGCGGACCAGGGTGGATTTGCCGGAACCGTTGGCGCCGAGGATCGCCACCACCTCGCCCGTCGTGACCCTGAGCGAGATGCTCCGCAGCACCGCCCGCCCGTCGTATCCGACGTGGGCGTCGCTGACGGTCACGACCTCGTTCACGAACACCCCAGTGCGGTTCTCAGCGTGCTCAGGTTGGAGCGCATCACGGAGAGGTAGTCGCCGGTGGCGCCGGGCTGCAGACCTTCGATGGGGTCGAGGACGGCCGTCTTCGCACCGACCGTGTCGGCGATGATGTGGGCGACGTTCGGGCTGACCAGCGTCTCGAAGAAGATCGTGGTGGCGCCGTGCGCCCTGGCCTGGTCGGCGACGGCGGTCACCCGCTGCACCGTCGGCTCGGCGTCGGGCGCGAGGCCGGTGATGCCGACCTGTTCCAGGTTGTACCGGCGGGCCAGGTAACCGAACGCGGTGTGACTCGTGACGATCTCTCTGCGCTGACAGGTCTGGAGGCCCGCGGCGTACTCCTTGTCGAGGGTCTCGAGGTCGGTGCGCAACGCCCGGGCGCGGGCCGTGTAGTCCGCGGCGTGGGGGGTGTCGGCCGCGGCGAGGCGGACCGCGACGCGGTCGGCGATGGTCGCGAGACGCGCTGGGTCGAGCCAGACGTGCGGGTCCTTGCCGCCGGCCGGCTGCTCCTCACCCTCGTGCTGCTCGGTGGCGTCGGCGAGGGGCTCGACCCGGGCGACGTCGAAGGCGTGGGCACCAGCCTCCCCGGCGACGGCCTCGTCGACCGCGGGCTGGAAGCCCTTGAGGTAGACGACCAGGTCGGCGTCGCCGACGGCGGCCGCTTGGTCGAGGGTGAGTTCGAGGTCGTGCGGTTCCGCTCCGGGCTTGGCGAGGTTCTGCACGGCGACCGCGTCGCCGCCCACCCGCGCGGTGACGAACTCCAGCGGGTAGAACGCGGCGACGGCCTGCACCTTGCCGTCGTCGGCGGCGGCGCCCTGCCCGCAGGCGGTGAGCGAACCCAGAACGAGCAGCGTCGAGGTGAGTAGAGCGGAACGCTTCAGCATGGGACCCACTGTCGGCGACAATGATAATGATTGTCAAAAACGCATGGATGCATGTCAGAGAATCTTGACCACTGCGGCCACCACCAGCGCACTCAGCAGCACCAGCCGGATCGCCCGTACCCCCGGCGGCTGCACCCGCCAGGTCAGCCGGGACAGGTACGCCAGCCCCGCGGCCAGCAGCCCCAGCAGCGCCGCCCCGATGATCCCGGGCGCGAACAGTCCCGCCAGCACCACCACCAGGGCGACCAGGAACGCCCGCGTCGGGTTGACCCGGGCCAGTCTCTCCTGCGGTGTCCGCACAGGGCGCTCCGTTCGTCTTCCGTACGCTGGGCGACGTCCTATCTAACCCCGGCCGGGCCGCGCGGACACTCCTCCGACCCGACTGATCCGGCCGCTTCGCCCCGCGGGAGCCCTGCATGCTGGTGCTGAACCGGTTCGTCGTCGACCCGGACGCCGAAGGCGACTTCGTCCAGCAGGCCCACGCCGCGCTCACCGCGCTCGCCGCCACGCCCGGCTACGTCGCCGGCCGGCTCACCCGCGCACTCGACACCCCCGAATACTGGTGCCTGGTCACCGAGTGGGAGTCCGTCGGCACCTACCGCCGGGCCCTGGGCGCGTACGACGTCAAGGTGCACGCCACCCCACTGCTCGCCCGCTGCCTCGACGAGCCCGGCGCGTACGAGACCCTCGCCTCCGCCCAGCCCGGCGGTTGCGTCGACGTCGTCGCCAGCGACCGGGCGGCAGAGCCGTGGCGATGACTACGCTGGGAGACGTGACCGACCAGCCGCCCGCACCGTACGGGCCGCCGCCCGCGCCGGATCTCGCCGTTCCGGCGGGGCCCGGCGTCGTGCCGCCCTTCCCGGCGCCGCCGGTCGAGGGGCGCGGGGCGCGGGTCGGTGCCGGCATCGGCATCGGTGCGGCCGTGCTCCTGCTGCTCGGCGGCGGCGGTGCGGCCGCCGTGGCCGGCCTGTACGTGACGGCCGCCAAGGCCCTCGACGAGCAGCTCGGCGTCGTCGTCGACCAGTACTACTCGGCGCTGCGCGACCAGCGCTACGAGCAGGCGTACCTGCTGCTGTGCGACACCGAGCAGGACGCGGAGACGTCGTCCGAATTCGCCGCCCGCGAGCGCGGCGAGGACCCGATCACGTCGTTCTCCCGCGGCAGCATCCAGCTCGCCGCCGAGCCCGTCGTCCCCGTCGAACTGGTCCGGGACGACGGAACCCGCCGCAACGTGCGGGTCGTCCTCACCCAGGACCCCCGTACGGGCAAGTTCGAGGTGTGTGGCGTCGAGGGGTAATGTCCTGGCGGCGTTTCCGCCGGTAACCGTACCGTCAGATGTGCCGTTGAACGCTCGACCACCCGTAGTCCCCGCCGGCCGCCAGCCGGTGTAGGAGGAGAACATGCCAGCCGACCGTATCGACGCCGTCGTCAGCCTCGCCAAGCGCCGTGGCTTCGTCTTCCCGTCCAGCGAGATCTACGGGGGTACCCGGTCGGCGTGGGACTACGGTCCGCTCGGCGTGGAACTGAAGGAGAACGTGCGGCGCCAGTGGTGGCGCACCATGGTCCAGCAGCGCGACGACATCGTCGGCCTCGACTCCGCCGTGATCCTTTCCCGGGACGTCTGGTCCGCCTCCGGCCACCTCGACGCGTTCGTCGACCCGCTGACCGAGTGCCAGTCCTGTCACAAGCGGTTCCGGGCCGACCACCTGGAGGAGGCCTACGAGGCCAAGCACGGCACGCCGCCGTCCTCGCTGGCCGAGCTGAACTGCCCGAACTGCGGCAACAAGGGCACCTTCACGGAGCCGAAGATGTTCAACGGCCTGATGAAGACGTACCTCGGCCCGACGGAGAGCGCGGAGGGCCTGCACTACCTGCGGCCCGAGACCGCCCAGGGCATCTTCGTCAACTACAACAACGTCGCCACCGCCGCGCGCAAGAAGCCGCCGTTCGGTATCGCGCAGGTCGGCAAG
The DNA here is from genome assembly GCA_966211315.1 of uncultured Micromonosporaceae bacterium. Classification (GTDB taxonomy): domain Bacteria; phylum Actinomycetota; class Actinomycetes; order Mycobacteriales; family Micromonosporaceae; genus CBIHNN01. The sequence goes on from CBIHNN010000046.1 coordinate 17,024, forward strand.
TCGTTCCGCAACGAGATCACCCCCGGCAACTTCATCTTCCGGACCCGCGAGTTCGAGCAGATGGAGATGGAGTTCTTCGTCGAGCCCGGCTCCGACGAGACCTGGCACGAGTACTGGCTCGAGCAGCGCTGGAACTGGTACACCGACCTCGGCCTCACCGAGAGCAACCTGCGCTTCTACGAGCATCCCAAGGAGAAGCTCTCCCACTACTCGAAGCGCACCGTCGACATCGAGTACCGGTTCCAGTTCGGCGGCACTGAATTCGCCGAGCTCGAAGGCATCGCCAACCGCACCGACTTCGACCTGGCCACGCACTCGAAGCACTCCGGGGTCGAACTGTCCTTCTTCGACCAGGAGAAGAAGGAACGCTGGACCCCGTACGTGATCGAGCCGGCCGCCGGGCTGACCCGCGCGGTGCTCGCCTTCCTCCTCGAGGCGTACGACGTCGACCAGGCCCCGAACACCAAGGGCGGCGTCGACGAGCGCACCGTCATGCGCTTCGACCCGCGGCTCGCCCCGGTCAAGGTGGCCGTCCTGCCGCTGTCGCGCAACCCGGAGCTCTCGCCCAAGGCGCAGGGTCTTGCCGCGACGCTGCGCAAGCGCTGGAACGTCGACTTCGACGACTCCCAGGCCATCGGCAAGCGTTACCGTCGCCAGGACGAGATCGGTACCCCGTTCTGCGTCACCGTCGACTTCGACAGCCTGAACGACAACGCCGCGACCGTCCGCAACCGCGACACGATGGCGCAGGAGCGGATCAGCCTGGACCGGCTGGAGACGTACCTGATCGAGCGGTTGCCCGGCTGCTGATGACCACCACCGCCGCGCCTCCTGCCGTCCGACCGCTCACGCTCGGGCGGCATGAGGTGTGGCCGCCGGTGGTGTTGGCGCCGATGGCCGGGATCACGAACCAGGCGTTCCGGCGGTTGTGCCGGGAGCAGGGCGGCGGGCTGTACGTCTGCGAGATGATCACGACCGTGGCGCTCGTCGAGCGGAATCCGAAGACGCTCAAAATGATCGCGTTCTCGGACGACGAGCGGCCCCGTAGCCTACAGCTGTACGGCGTTGACCCGGACGTCACGGCCAAAGCAGTACGGATCGTTGTAGAGCGCGATTTAGCGGATCATATCGATCTGAATTTCGGCTGCCCCGTCCCCAAGGTCACCCGGCGGGGCGGCGGTTCGGCGCTGCCCTGGCGCCGCCGGTTGTTCGCCCGCATCGTCGAGGGCGCGGTCAGGGCCGCCGGGGATATCCCCGTAACGGTCAAGATGCGCAAGGGCATCGACGACGACCACCTGACGTACGTCGACGCGGGGCTGGCCGCCCAGGACGCCGGCGTCGCGGCGGTCGCCTTGCACGGGCGTACGGCTGCCCAGCGCTACTCGGGTACGGCGGACTGGGACTCCATCGCCACGCTGAAGCAGGCCCTCGACGTACCGGTGCTCGGCAACGGCGACATCTGGGAGGGCGCCGACGCCCTGCGCATGATCGCCCACACCGGGGTCGACGGTGTCGTCGTCGGCCGTGGCTGCCTGGGCCGACCGTGGCTTTTCGCCGATCTCGAAGCCGCCCTCACCGGCCGCACGACCGGCCCGGTCCTGCCGTCGCTCGGCGAGGTCGCGAAGATCATGCACCGGCACGCCGAGCTACTCGTCGGCGTCTTCCCCACCGAACGCGACGCCTGCACCGACTTCCGTAAGCACGTCGCCTGGTACCTCAAGGGCTTCCCGGTCGGCGGCGACCTGCGCCGCTCGCTCGCGATGGTGTCGTCCCTGGCCGAGCTTGACGACCTCCTCGCGAAGCTCGACCTGGATCTGCCGTTCCCGCAGGAGAATCTCGGCCAGCCGCGCGGGCGCACCAACTCGCCGGGCAAGGTCTTCCTCCCGTACGGATGGCTCGACAGCCGCGACGACGAGACCGTTCCCGAGGGCGCCGAACTCACCGACTCCGGCGGCTGAATCAGGCAGCCCCGGCATCCGGCAGAGCTGCCCAGCAGGACGGTCGGTTCCTGCGGAGCGGGCCTTCGCGCGACGAATCGCAGGCCGGTCCGGCGTACACCGCCACCGCCGCGGCGAACGCGACCACGGTCGCGAGGTTGTTCTGGGCCCTGGAAAGCCGCGTACCGGCGCCCGTTTCGTGAACGGGACGCCGGCATCCACGATGGATTACTTGCAGCGCAACCAGGAGAAGTTGTACGTTGTCTTAATGCCGCCGTCGGTGGAGTCCATCGTGATGTAGCTCGTGGTGTGGGCCGTGTCCGATGTGCCGGCGAACGCGCGCAATTCCGTGTTGACGTTGAAGTTCAACTTAGCGCCGCAGGGCTTGTGAACGACCGCCCACACTGGAAGTTCGTCCCGCTGGTTGAAATAGCCGTCCTTCTCGCCCTTGTAGGTGTATTCGGTGGACGTCGTTTCCGGCATGGACTGGAAGTAGTAGTTCGTGCGGTGAGTCGCTTTGGCGCCCTTGGCCAGTGTGTAGAAACCCCGGAAGTCCGCACTGGCGATCGCGAACGTGAATCCCGATGGGACGTTGACCCGTAGGCTGAGCAGGCATTGCTTCCGGTTGTCGAGAGGCCCTGCGCCCACCCCGACCAGTGCCGTGAAGGTGGAGTAGCTGACCGTGAAGGCTGTGTTGTCCTCCGACACTGCGACACTGGCCGTATCTTTACGACAGCCGGAGCCTTGTACGCTCATGATGTCGATAGTGATTTTCTGACTGGGCGTGGCGTCCGCGGGGTCGTCGGCGATGACTGGTGAAGTAGCCATCGAAAGTGCGGCAACACCGGCAACAATTGCGTTCAGCATGCATTGTCCCATCACGACGGAGTTCAAGGCAGAGGGCACTTGCTGCACTACGGGAGGCGCGCGCGTGTGAAGCTCTTATCGGTCCGGGCCCGCGACGGAATGTTATCGAGACTCATCTATGCAGTCAACGGCTCCTGACGGGCTGTCACGGGCAGTCGCTCCCGTATTGCCGCATCACGCAAAGCCCAGTTGGCAACCTTGACTCGGCCCGGCCATCCAGGCATCCACGCTCACGGTACAAAGCCGATCCATCGAATCTCAGCCACTGCGTCCACTCAGGACACTCTCACGCCGGTCACGGCCACCCGCCGAAGCTACCCGTTGTCACATCCATGAGCGTCGGCGTGGTTTGAATGACCCTCCTCGAACCCTCGCCCGGAAGGGCTCAGCGGCTTTGCTAGTTCTGGGCACGATCCGGTGGGCTGCATGGACAGCTCAGGCGTGGGCACTCACTGCCGTGAGGATGAGCTGGCGGGCCTGCTCGTCGGTGGCGGCGTCGTCCCACATGCGGTCCATGGCCCGCGCGAACGCGGCGGCCTTGTCGCCGCGGTACACGCTTTCGCCGACGAGGCCTTCGACCACCGCGGTGTCGTCGTAGAGCTGGAACGCCTGTTGCGGGGTGGTTCGCAGCGGGGCGGCCGGGTGCAGGGGCAGGATGCCGAAACGGATGTTCGGCAGGCTCAGCATGGTCTGTAGCCGGTCGAGTTGGCCGCGCATGACGTCGGGTGGACAGAGACGCCAGTGCAGCACCGGCTCGGCGAGGAGAAACTCGAACCGTTTGGCCGGGTCGTAGAGGGCGTGCTGACGCTGCATGCGGGCGGCGACGGCCGCGTTGACGTCATCGACGGCCAGGCCGTGCAAATCGACCAGCTCGGTCAGTACCCGGCGCGCGTAGGCCGGGGTTTGCAGGTAACCGGGCATGTAGGCGGTCTCGAAGTACCGGATGACCGTGGACTGCTCAGTCAGGGCGTTGTAGTCGGCCTGCACCGCGCTCTGCCCGTCACGCATGCGCCGCTTCCAGTCGCGATGCGCGGTGCGTGCTTGCTCCAGCAACTGTTGCAGCCCGGCGGCGTCGCCGGGCTTGCCGACCACACGGGCCCACGCGTCGAGGTCGGCCGGGGTGGGGGTCTGCCGGCCGTTCTCCAGCCGGCTGACCTTGGACGGCTGCCAGCCGAGACCCTTGGCGAACTGCTTGCCGGACAGGCCCGTGTGCGTGCGCAGGGCACGCAGACGGGCGGCGACGCCGTCGGGCTTGCTCAGCCACTGCTCGAGGTTGCTGTCGCTCACGGATCTTCCCTTGTCAGGTGATGGCGCTGCGAAGCTCGCGGTGCTCGCCTCGGGCGCTGTGGTGGACTGCCAGGTCCCGCCAGGCGCACGCCTTCACCACGGTCGCCGGGTCGACGACCAGTTGGTTGTGGATGCGTTGACCGACCTCGTCGAACCGCATCATGATCAATCGGTTGGAGTCGAGCAACCACCAGTCCACGTCGCCGGTCGCGTCGTCACCCGGGATCAGCGCGCCGGCCGCGGGCAGCAGCCCGACGGCGTGGGCCTGCTGCCGGGTGAGGTAGTGGATGACCTCACCGGCGTCCCGGTTCCAGGTGTCGATCCAGCGTTCCCATCGTTGGTAGGCGGTCGGCGGGTCGTCGTGGATGCGGACCCGTTCAATGCGGCGCCCGGCCGTGGTCTGTTCGGCGACCTGGTTGTACCAGTCACGCAGTCCAGGATTGGCCGGAGCCGGGTCGGGCCGGCCGGCGAGGAACTTCTGCACCGCCTCGGGTTCGCCCGCCTCACGGTACTGCCGCTGGAACTCCAGCCGGAACGCGGTGAACGAGAAGTCGCGCAGCTGGGCGGCGAACTCGGCGGGCCGTAGGACGGTCACGGCTGCGCCTGCGGCTGCGGCGCGGCCAGGCGGTCGAGCACGTTGGCCGGGACGAAGACGGCGTCCTCATCGGCGGCGAGCTGACGCAGCGTGGCGCGGGTGGCGTCGTCGAGGGTCTTGCCCTGCACGACGTAGCCGGTGACGCCGTTGTCGAGGACGCGGTACAGCGCCGGGCAGCCGCCGCCGCCCGAGCCGTCGTCCTTCCACAGGTACTCCAGGTTGTCCAGGCGCATGTCGCTCTCCTCCTCATGAGTGCGTGCGTCACCGATCCTCCCTGTGGCATGCATGATCGCGCAATCCACTAAGCCGTTGCGCACTAGTGCGCAATCGTCCCGGCCTAGCAGGCCACGGCCGTGGCGTCGTGCGCATCTATGCGGAACCTGGCGTCCGGACGGCGATACAATTGCGCGCAATTGCTTGACAGCCGTTCGAGTGCGGGAGCAGCATCAGAGCCCAACGCACCACGGAGGCGGGGGCACACCGGGGGGAGGGGTCATGGCGGTCTACCGCGCGCACAGTGCCCAGGGCTACGTGGCTGCGGCCGAGGCAGAGCTTCAAACTCACCGACTCGACCAGGCATCGCGCCGGTGCGCGGCCTGCGGCGCGTCGGCCCCGTGCGAGCCGGCCAACGCGGCATTCGCCGCGCTGGCCCGGTACGGCATCACGACGCCGGCCGACTGGTCCGGCGATCCCGCCGTCGTGTCCCGAACCCCGGCCGAGGGCCGCTGGGTACGGCAGGCGCCGCTGATGACGCTGCTGGCGTGGCGGCGCACTACCGCGTCCGGAGCGCCGCACCGCCGTCCCTCCGGTGCTGCCCTGCGGCACCCGCTCTGAGTGGCGCCGCCCCCCCCCCCCGTCGTCGCGGGGGTCGGCCCCGGCGGGGTCGCGAAAAATCACCCAGGGGGCCAGCAGCCTAAGGACGGGGGGTGGCAGGGGAACGGCGGAAAGGTCAGTGATCATGTGCGCCCTACAATCGCGACAGATCACCCCGAAGCCCTGTTGGTGAGGTCGTGGGCTTCCTTACCGACGGTGGTGCGCTTGGTCTACTTCCAGGGCGCTGGAGCCGAGGTTCGGGCTGAGAAAGACCTCGTCAAGGTCTCCCCGAATGAATCCCCCGAACCGGATTAGCGCGCCGTCCGCCGTCGTCGACGCGCTGTCCGACGTCCCACCCGTACATGCATGTCGTTACTCAAGCGACTTGAGAGCCTGCCGGATCCGCCGCAGCGTCGCGTAGTCGGGACCGGTGCGGACACCGGCGCCGTCGTGCGGTCTGGCGTTCCCGCCCCGGTTTCCGGATCGCTGCGCCACGGCGTTCGGCGAGGGCCGCCCATCCCCGGCCCAGGGACCCCGCGCCTGCTCCGGCGGCACGTCCGGCACGAGCCGCAGCCGCGGCCCGGTTAGGTCCTCCGCCGGGTCCGCAGCGGGTTCCGCTTCCTTCCGGGGTACGGCGACGGGATCTTCGGCAGCGTCGGAAGCCGCTGCCTCGTGGCGACCGGCGGCGTCCGCCGTACTCCGGGCCGCGGCGGCGTCCGCCGTACTCCGGGCCGGGGCGTCGGACGCGGCAACCGGTACGACTGTGTCCTGCGGGATCTCCGGCGTCTCGGCCGCGGTCATCTTCTCGGCATCGGTGATCGCGGCCGACACGGCGTCCTCGCGTGCCGGAAGGCCGTCGGGGCCGATCGTCGGCCGGTGGGAGACTGCGGGGACGGTGAAGACGGCCGTACCGGTGGCGGGGACATCGCTGACCAGCCGGCGGCGCCGGGCGGTTTCCGCGTCGAGGTCGGCGAGTTCGACGCCGGTGACCGGGCCGAGCCAGTGCCGCAGGTTGGCGTGGAACCGGGTGGGCGCCTCGTCGTCGGTCAGCAGCAGGTACCCGGCGTCGTAGATCGCGGCGAGCGTACGAGACACGAGCTCGCCGTGGGCGAGGTGTCCCTCGTCGACGAGGAGCTGGCCGACCCGCTCCTCGGTACGCCCGGCCCAGTAGGTGGCGTCCCAAACGCTCTCGGTGAGCCGGCCGGTGGCGACGAGCCGTTCGCCGACGCCGGGCATCACGTCGGTCTCGGCGTACTCGATCTCGCCCTTGGTCAGCCAGATCGTCCCGCCTGGGGCCCCGGCGACGTGCAGGGCTCCGGTGGCCCCGGCGGTGGTGAGCCGGGTGAGTGCCCGGCGCAGCGGCTCGGGGGTTGGCGGTCCTGCGTGCACGGCCTCTCCTCACTCTTCGGGGAGCCGGTCGGTGCTGCCTGGCCGGCGCAGGAGCGCGGCGAACAAACCTCGGTATCATCCGATAGGGCCGTCCCGTCACTTTTTCCTATCTTCCGGCTGTCTGAGGGGCGGTGTCGCACTCGTGGTGCGGCAACGGACAGCGTGAACGCAACGTCGCCGGGGCGTAAGGTAATCCGGGCTCGGGACGGCACGGACGCCGTCCGGCACGTCGGGGAGGTCCGCATGGGCAACACGTGGGAGAACCTGGTCGTGGACGCGCAGGACCCGGCCCGGTTGGCCCGCTGGTGGGCGGAGGCGCTGAACTACAAGGTGGTCGCCGAGGCCCCGGACGAGGTGGAGATCCGCCGCACTCCGGACGAGCTGCCCGGCCTGACCTTCGTACCGGTGCCGCAGGGTAAGGCCGGCAAGAACCGGGTGCACATCGATCTTCGCCCGGACGACCAGGAGGCCGAGGTGGAACGCCTGGTCGACATGGGCGCCCGGCACGTCGACGTCGGGCAGCGCGAGGTCTCGTGGGTGGTGCTCGCCGACCCGGAGGGCAACGAGTTCTGCGTGCTCGCGTCGCGTCGGAGCTGAACGCCTCGATCGGCGTACAGATGTCGGCGGGGATCCCGGTGAGCATCGACCTGTCGGACCTGGGATTTAGGCTCGGCGGGTGATCAGTTCCACGTACGCCGGTCCGGGGCACACCGACGAGGACCGCTGGGCGCCCGAGCCCGCGAAGGACTCCGGCCGTACGGCGTTCCAGCGTGACCGGGCCCGGGTGCTGCATTCGGCCGGGTTCCGGCGGCTGGCGGCGAAGACCCAGGTACACACGGCCGGCTCGGACGACTTCCTGCGTACCCGGCTGACGCATTCCCTGGAGGTGGCGCAGATCTCCCGGGAGATGGGGGCCCGGCTCGGCTGTGACCCGGACGTGGTGGACGTGGCGGGGCTGGCGCACGACCTGGGCCACCCGCCCTTCGGGCACAACGGTGAGGTGGCGCTCGACGCCGTCGCGGGGCCGTGTGGCGGCTTCGAGGGAAACGCGCAGACGTTGCGCGTACTCACGCGTCTGGAGGCCAAGGTGGACGGCGCCGGCCTCAATCTGACCCGGGCCTCGCTCGACGCGGCCTGCAAGTATCCGTGGCCCCGAGCGGCCGGTGACCGCAAGTTCGGGGTTTACGCGGACGACCTGCCGGTCTTCGCCTGGCTGCGGGCGGACGCCCCCGAGCCGCGGCGGCGCTGCCTGGAGGCCCAGGTGATGGACTGGGCCGACGACGTCGCCTATTCGGTGCACGATGTGGAGGACGGCGTCCACGGCGGGTACCTGCTGCTCGAGGCCCTGCTGGGCGACCCGGACGAGCGTTCGGAGCTCTGCGCGGACGTGGCCCGGGTGTATTCGGACCAGCCGGTGGACGTGCTGCTGGAGGCGCTCGACGAGCTGTTGCGCGACGAGGTCGTGGCCCCGGCCTGCGGCTACGACGGCTCGCACCGTGCCCAGGCGGCGCTCAAACGGATGACCAGCGCCCTGACCGGCCGGTTCGTCGCGGCGGCGGTCCGGGCGACCCGGCAGGGCAGCCCGCTGTGCCGGTACGACGCTGACCTGATCGTGCCCGACACGGTGCGTAACCAGTGCGCACTGCTCAAGGGCATGGCACTGCGGTACGTGATGCGGCCCCGCGCCAAGGAAGCCTGGCACGAGCAGCAGCGCCAGATCCTCGCCGACCTGGTGGAACGCCTCTGCGTCCTGGCTCCCGACCCGCTCGACCCGGTCTTCGCACCACTGTGGAAGCAGGCGGATAACGACGCCGCTCGATTACGTGTCGTGATCGACCAGGTGGCTTCCCTGACCGATCCGGCTGCCGTGCGGTGGCATCATCGCCTGTCGTGACACCCGCGTGGCCGACGGGGCCACGGGCGGGGCAGGATGTACGCGTGGCGGGCAGGATCTACGACGAGGACATCGCACTCGTACGCGAGCGGACGTCGATCGCCGATGTGATCAACGAGCATGTGACGCTGCGGTCGGCCGGGGGCGGCAACCTCAAGGGCCTGTGCCCCTTCCATGATGAGAAGACCCCGTCGTTCACCGTCTCGCCCGCTCGGAATGTGTACTTTTGTCACGGCTGTGGGGCCGGTGGTGATGCCATCAAGTTCCTCATGGACGCCGACCACCTCTCGTTCATCGAGTCGGTGGAGCGGCTCGCCGGCCGTACCGGCATCCAGCTGCGTTACCAGGAATCGACCGGGGCGCCCGTGCCGCGCCAGCCCGTCGGGCAGCGGCAGAGGCTGGTCGCCGCGCACAGGGCGGCCGCCGCGTTCTACGCCGAGCAGCTTGCCGCGCCGGGTGCTCGGCTCGCCCGCGAGTTCCTGGCGCAGCGCGGCTTCGGCCGGGACGCGGCCGAGCGGTTCGGCTGCGGGTTCTCCCCGGACGGCTGGGACCTGCTCACCAGGGAACTGCGCCGGCAAGGGTTCTCCGAGCCGGAGCTGACCACGGCCGGCCTCGCGAAACCGGCGCGCAGCGGTTCGCTGATCGACCGGTTCCGCAAGCGGCTGATGTGGCCGATCAAGGACCTGGGCGGCGACATCATCGGCTTCGGCGCCCGCAAGCTCTTCCCCGACGACGACGGCCCGAAATACCTGAACACCCCCGAGACGCCCATCTACAAGAAGTCACACGTGCTCTACGGCGTCGACCTGGCGAAGAGGGAGATCGCACGGCAGGGCCGCGTCGTCATCGTCGAGGGCTACACCGACGTGATGGCCTGCCACGAGGCCGGCGTGCCGATCGCGGTCGCGACCTGCGGGACGTCCTTCGGTGCCGACCACATCGGGGTGCTGCGCCGGCTGCTGATGGACACCGACGAGGTGGCCGGGGAGATCATCTACACGTTCGACGGGGACGCGGCCGGACAAAAGGCCGCGCTGCGCGCCTTCGAGGAGGATCAGCGGTTCGTCGGCCGTACCTTCATCGCGGTCAGCCCCGACAACATGGACCCGTGCGACCTGCGCCTGGCCAAGGGCGACCTTGCGGTCCGTGACCTCGTCGCGCGCCGCGAGCCGCTGGTCGACTTCGCGCTGCGGCAGGTGCTGTCCCGCTTCGACCTGGACACGGTCGAGGGGCGCGTCGAGGCCATGCGCCGCGCGGCGCCTCTGGTTGCCAAGATCAAAGATCGGGAGAAGCGCCCCGAGTACGCCCGCAAGCTCGCCGGTGACCTGGGGATGGACCTGGAGCCCGTACTGCGGGCCGTGGCCTCCCACCAGGCGGCCGCCGCGCCGCAGCGGGCCCTTGCCCCGGTCCTCACCAGCCAGCAGACGCTGGAACGGGAGACCCTCAAGCTGGCCCTACAGGTGCCGGTGCTGGCAGGGCCGATGTTCGACACGCTGGGCGCGGAGATGTACTCCCACCCGGTGCACGCCGCCGTACGGGCCGCGATCGCCGATGCGGGCGGCACCGCCACGGCCGTCGGGGGTGCCGGCTGGATCGAGTCGGTCCGCGATGCCTGCACCGATCTGGGCGCGAAGGCACTCGTCGGGGAACTGGCCGTCCAGCGGCTGCTGATCGACGGCGAACCCGATCCGCGGTACGTCCAGATCACCCTGGCCCGGCTTCAATGGGGCCCCGTGACGGGCCGGATCCGCGACCTGAAATCGAAGGTGCAGCGGATCAACCCGGTCGCCAACAAGGACGAGTACCTGGCACTGGCCGGGGAACTCTTCTCGCTTGAGCAGCAGGCGAGGGCGCTCAAGGAACAATCCGTCGGAGGTCTCTAGTGTTCGGTCTGTTCCGACGGCGTTCCAAGCTGTCCGCCGACCGCCGGCCCCCACTCGACCGGGACGAGCGGATCGTCGCGTGGACGGACGTCCCGCAGGGCCAGGTCATCGTGGCGACCACGTTCGGATTGTGGCTGCCCGGGCGCGACCGGCTCGGCTGGCACGAGGTGCACAAGGCCGCCTGGTCGGGTCGCGAGCTGCGGATCATCCCGGCCCGCGTCGTCGAGGACCGCGACGGGTACGTCGTCGTCACCGACGAACCGGCGGTCACGTACCTGCTGCTGGAGCCGGGGGAGCTGCCGTACCAGGTCCGCGCCCGGGTGACCCGGTCCGTGGCGTACACCGCGCATCACCGGCTCGGCGCCGACGGCGGCGTACGCGTGGTCGCCCGGCGCGTCCCCGGCGTCGACGGTCTGACCTGGACCGTCCGGTACGACGAGGGCGTACCGGCCGATGCCCACGCCACCGATGCCCTCGTCGCGCAGGCGAAGGCCGCCGGAGCGACGGACCCGTAACCCGCGCGCGATTGTCGTACGCGGTCGCTAGGGTCGGGCCGTGGATTCGCTCATCGAGGCCCGCGGGCTGGTCAAGCGGTTCGGGTCCTTCACCGCGGTGGACGGCATCGACGTGTCGGTCCGCCGTGGCGAGGCCTTCGGCTTCCTCGGTCCCAACGGTGCCGGCAAGTCGTCCACCATGCGGATGATCGGTTGCGTGTCGCCGCCCACCGACGGCGAGTTGCGCATCCTGGGGATGGATCCCCACCGCGACGGCCCGGCGATCCGCGGCAGGCTCGGCGTCTGCCCGCAGCTCGACAACCTCGACATCGAACTGACCGTCCGGGAGAACCTGACCACGTACGCCCGGTTCTTCGGGGTGCCGCGGCGGGTGGCCCGGCGGCGCGCCGACGAGCTGCTCGACTTCGTCCAGCTCGCCGAGCGCGCCGACAGCAAGGTCGAGCCGCTCTCCGGCGGCATGAAGCGCCGGCTGACGATCGCCCGTGCCCTGGTCAACGAGCCCGAGATCGTCCTGCTCGACGAGCCGACCACCGGCCTGGATCCGCAGGCCCGCCACCTGGTATGGGAACGCCTCTTCCGGCTCAAGCAGCAGGGCGCCACCCTGGTCCTGACCACGCATTACATGGACGAGGCCGAGCAGCTCTGCGACCGCCTCGTCGTCATGGACGGCGGACGGATCGTCGCCGAGGGCTCCCCCCACGACCTGATCGACCGCTACTCCACCCGCGAGGTCGTCGAGCTGCGATTCGCCGCCGAGTCGCAGGAGCCGTTCGCCGAGAAACTGGCCGGTGCCGCCGACCGTGTCGAGGTTCTGCCCGACCGCATCCTGCTCTACGTCGCCGACGGGGACGCGGCCGTCGCCGAGGTGACCCGCCGGGCCCTGAGCCCGGCGAGCGTCCTGGTCCGGCGCAGCGGGCTGGAAGACGTCTTCCTGCACCTCACCGGCCGGACCCTGGTGGACTGATGGCGTCCCCCGGTGCCGCGGTCTTCGAATACCACCTGGTCAGCTATCGGCGTACGTGGCGGGGCAGCGTCCTGTCGTCGTTCGTCCTGCCGTTGCTGACGATGCTCGGCTTCGGCGTGGGCGTCGGCGCGTACGTGCAGGGCGGGGTCGGCGGGGTGCCGTACCTGGACTGGGTGGTGCCGGGGCTGATCGCCTCGACGGCCCTGCAGGTGGCGTTCGGGGATTCGAGCTGGCCGGTGCTCGGCAACTTCGAGTGGATGAGGGTGTACTTCGCGCAGGCGGCGGCGCCGTTACGCGTCGGCGACATCCTCGGCGGTCATCTGGCGTTCGTGCAATTCCGGATACTGACCAGCACGGCGGCCTTCCTGGCGGTGGCGGCGGGGTTCGGCACCCTGCACTCGCCGTGGGCCATGGCCACGCTGCCGTTGGCGATGCTGCTCGGGCTGGCGGTGTCGGCACCGGTGTTCGCGTACAGCGCGTCGATCTCGGCGGACAGCTATCTGGCGCTACTGATGCGGTTCGCCCTGGTGCCGATGTCGTTGTTCTCCGGGGTGTTCTTCCCGGTGGAGTCGCTGTCGGGCCTGCTGCGCGGGCTCGCGTACGCGCTGCCGCTCTGGCACGGCGTCGACCTGAGCCGGGCTGCCACGCTGGGCGTACCTCCGCAGTGGCCGGTCGCCGTTCATCTGCTGTGTCTGGCCCTCTGGGCCGGGCCCGGGTGCTGGCTCGCGCACCGCCGGTTCCGTCGCCGGCTCGTGGTCTGAGGAGGACACGATGGTGACCTTGGTCCTGCCCCGGCTGTTGAGCTTCGAGGGGGCGCCGCGCCGGTCGGCGAGCGTGGTGGAGCGCAACGTCGCCGCACTGCGGTCGGCGTACTGGCTGGTGGTGATCTCGGGCTTCGTCGAGCCGATCCTGTACCTGCTGTCGATCGGGGTGGGGGTCGGCGGGTTGATCGGCGACCTGACGCTGCCCGGTGGCCAGGTGGTGGACTACGCCGGGTTCGTCGCGCCGGCGATGCTGGCCTCGTCGGCCATGGCGGGGGCGCTGTCGGAGACGACGTTCAACTTCTTCGGCAAGATGAAGTTCGTCAAGCTGTACGACGGCATCCTCGCCACCCCGGTGAAGCCGATCGAGATCGCGTTCGGTGAGTTGGGCTGGGCGATGATCCGGGGAAACCTGTACTCGGCCGCGTTCCTCGTGATCATGGTCGTGATGGGGCTGACCACGCCGTTGCGGGCGCTCGCCGCGTTCCCGGCGACGGTGCTGGTCGGGTTCGCCTTCGGCGCCATCGGTATGGCGTTGTCGACGTACATGCGCAGCTGGCAGGACTTCGACCTGGTCGCGTCGGTGCAGTTCACCCTCTTCCTGTTCTCGGGCACGTTCGTGCCGGCGCAGGCGTACCCGGCCGTGCTGCGGTGGCTCGTCGAGGTGACCCCGCTGTATCGCGCTGTCGACCTGGTCCGGGGGATCACGATCGGACACCTCGGCTGGGTGCAGCTCGCCGACGGGCTCTACCTGGCGGTCGCGCTGGGCGTCGGCGTGGCCGTGGCGGGACGTCGGATGGGCCGGCTGCTATGCCCCTGAGTCGGCCTCCGAATGGTGGTTAGAGGCGGCGGACCTCGGGCATGACGGTGGTACGCACCGGACACGATGCGGACGCCCGGGAGGTACCGAGATGAGCACCCGCCGTACGGCCGAGGACGCGGCGCACGACGCGACGCGTGCCCACTTCACGAAGGCGGGCGATACGTCGCCGCCGCCGAAGCAGGAGGATCGTCCCGACAAGTTGTCGGAAATCAAGGGGAAGGGCTGGATGGGCGCGCTGAAGCGGGCCTTCCGTGAGTTCTCCGAGGACAACGTGACGGACTGGGCGGCCGCGCTGACGTACTACGGTGTCCTGTCGATCTTCCCGGGTCTGCTGGTGCTGGTGTCGATCCTGGGACTGCTGGGTCCGGACACCACGAGAGCGGTGCAGGACACGATCGTGCAGGTCGCGCCGAGTGCCAAGGTGCGGTCGGGATCGTGGTGCAGCAGGCGCAGGCGGCGGGTGGCGGTGCGGGTATCGCCGCGATCTTCGGTCTGCTGGCCGCCTTCTGGTCGGCGTCGGGCTACATCGCCGCATTCATGCGGGCCTCGAACTCGATCTATGACGTGCCCGAGGGCCGGCCGATCTGGAAGACGTTGCCGATCCGGCTGGGCGTGACCGCAGCGATCGGCGTGATGCTGGTCGCCTCCGCGGTGATCGTGGTGTTCACGGGTGACCTGGCCCGGGTGGTCGGTGACGTGATCGGGCTGGGATCGACGGCGGTGACGGTCTGGAACATCGTGAAATGGCCGGTGCTCGTCGTCCTGGTCAGCCTGATGTTCGCGCTGCTCTACTGGGCATCGCCGAATGCCAGGCACGGCGGCTTCCGGTGGGTCAGCCCCGGTGGCCTGTTCGCCGTGATCCTTTGGATCGTGGCGTCGGCCGCGTTCGCGTTCTACCTGAGCAACTTCGCCAGCTACAACAAGACGTACGGGACCCTCGGCGGTGTGATCGCGTTCCTGGTCTGGTTGTGGATCTCGAACATCGCGATCCTGTTGGGCGCGGAGATGGACGCGGAGCTGGAACGTAGCCGGGCGATCGCGGCGGGCCACCCGAGCGACAAGGAACCGTTCGTGGAATTGCGTGACGACAGCAAGATCAAAGAGGGCAGCGAGAAGGGATTGAGTACCGGCTGATGCCGTAGACCACCGGCAACGGTGCGTGGTGTTCTTCGCACCACGTACCGTTGGGATAGATGCGCACTATGTCCGTTCAGGCGGATAGCCCCACTTCGGGCGCCGCCCTGCCTGAACGTTCTTAACCGCAGGTCAGGGCAGCAGTAGCCATGATCATTGGGCTGCGGTCTCCAAAGGGGGCTCTGCATCGCTGATCCGTCGTCCCAGGTGGACGTGTACCTCAGCGTGGGTTCGCGGACGAAGGGAAACGACATGCGGGCTAAGAGGCACCGTACGATTGACCACCCGGTCCACACTCGACTCCGGCGGGGAACCATGTCGATCGTCCGGGGAGGGAACTGATGCGGCTGCGCCACCCGTCCGGTCGCCCGATCTTCCTCAGTAGCGGCATCGCCGCTCCGCCCACCGGCGACCTTCACGAGCTGATCGCCTCGCTCGACCGGTACGCCACCGTCCGGGAACGCCTCGACGCCGCCACCCTCGGCGTCAGCCCGTGGTTTCCGCCGCCCGTCGCGCAGGCGCTCGCCGGGGATGCCCGGGCCCGCGTACGGCTCCGGCGAGAACTGGACGTCCGCGGACTCGAAGTCGTCACCGTCGACGGCGTGGCCTGGCGGCAGGCGGCCGAGAACGTCGCGAAGAGCGCCCGATACCAGCCCGACTGGACCACCGTCGAACGCCTTGAGTACACCCTCGACCTCGCCCGGGTCCTCGTCGACCTCATGCCCGAGGATGCCGTCCGAGGTTCGGTGTCCACGCTGGCGCTCGGCGCCGCCGAGACGTGGCATGAGGACCGGGCGAAGGCGGCCGCGCGAATCCTCCGCAAGCTCTCCGGCGGGCTCGCCGAGATCGCCTGGCGCACCGGCCGGGCCGTACGGGTCGGGTTCCAGCCGGAGCCGGGGTGCGCCATCGACTCCGCCCGCAGCGCCGCGAGCCTGCTCTCCCGCGTCGACAACGACCGGCTCGGCATCTGCCTCGACACGGCCAACCTGGCTTGCGCCTGGGAGGAGCCCGCCGACGCGCTCGGCCGGCTGGTCACCGCAGGGCTTGCCGTCGTCCGGGTGCAGGTCACCGCGGCGATCGAGGCCCAGAACCCGACCACCGCGGTGGCAGCCCTGCGTGGCTACGTCGAACCCCGGCACGCCCACCAGACCCAGACCGCCACCGGCGTGTACGCCGAGGATCTCGCCCAGGCACTCGGCGATCTTCCGCCGGGGCCGTGGCGGGTGCGCTACCAGGTCCCCCTGAACGCCGCTCCGGCCGCGCCGCTCACCGCCACCACGGACGTATGGCGCGGGACGCTGCGGGAACTAGTCACCGGCGCACTGCCCGGCTGTGACCACGTGGTGGTGGCGACGGAGAGCTGGGACGTGCTGCCGCCGCAGGAGCGGCCGTCGAGCCTGACCGCGGCCGTCACGGCGGAATTCGCGTACGCCCGAGATGAACTCGCCACTCTGGGCCTCAAGCCCGCGGTGTGCGCCTGAGCTGGGACAACGGCGTCCCGGGAAGACGGGGGTCCGGCAGGTGGTTCGCCTGCCGGACCCTCGTCAACGACCTGTCAGTACGTCGTACCCGTGGTCGTCGTGTTCGGGCTGGACGTCGAGATGGTGCTGGAACCCGACCCGGCGAGCGCGTTCTCGTCGGAGCTGGTCTGCAGCCTCTCGCCGCTGGTCTGCAGCCTCTCGCCGATCTTGGAATGAGCCAGCTTGTCCTTACCCTCGGCGTACAGGCGGTTGGCCTGCGCCTGGGCGACACCGGCCGCCTCTTGGACCGTCGGGTGGTCCCACACCTTCTTGGCGTTGACCACGATCTCCTCGTACTTCTCACGGCCGGCTCGGGCGCCCAGGACGAACCCCGCAGCCAGACCGCCGATGAACAAAAGCTTCCCGCGCATGGGCGGCTCCTTTCGTGCGTGACGCGCCTGGCGTCTGCGACGGTTACCTACCCATCCTGACGGCAGGTCATGCCCCTGGTCCGGGAACCGCTAAAATGTCCGGTCCGTGCCGCCGGGGGCCGGATCAACGCGCCCGTGTCTTACCCACCCCCTCCGCGGGATGGCCCGGATGTTGTGTATTCTTGTCCCGGTCGCACGGCGCAGCCGGGCGACACTGCATGCAGTCCCTCGTAGCTCAATTGGCAGAGCAGCCGGCTGTTAACCGGCAGGTTTTTGGTTCGAGTCCAAACGAGGGAGCTCCTCTTTCCAGACGGCCCGCTTCGGCGGGTCGTTTCCGTAGGAGCACCTCACGTTCCGGGCTGTGCCGCTGCTGCCGGCCGCATGCGACGTCCTGATCATCGGTCGGCTCCACCGGACGGCCGCATCGTCGCTACCACCGCCACAGCCCCTCGATCCGCCGGGCCCACTCGCCGGCCGCGGGCGTACGGTCGGCACGGCGCTCCGGTCGCCGATCACCTCGTGAGCTGGTCTCGCGTCCTACTGACTGGTATGGCAGTCACTAGGCAGGATAGGATCGCCGCCGCAGCAGGGGGCGGTAGCTCAGTGGGTTAGAGCAGTCGACTCATAATCGATCGGTCACGGGTTCGAGTCCCGTCCGCCCCACCGACC
Organism: uncultured Micromonosporaceae bacterium; assembly: GCA_966211315.1. Taxonomy (GTDB): domain Bacteria; phylum Actinomycetota; class Actinomycetes; order Mycobacteriales; family Micromonosporaceae; genus CBIHNN01. Next base: position 34,446 of record CBIHNN010000046.1, read on the forward strand.
GCACCATTGTGCGAAACGGTGGCTCTTCTACCCCCGCCGAGATGTTTCGGCGGGGGTTTCGTCTCGGGGGAGCAGGAAGACCGGGTAGACGGTGTCGCCGTCGATGCGGATCTCGGCGACCATGGCCTCGATCAGTTACTTGCGCTGTGCGGGTGCGCCGGTGGCGATGACGCGCCGGATCCGGTGGCGCAGTGCGTCGAGGACGTCCGCGCCGGATGCGGTGGACTCGGTGCTGATGAGGTCGGTCAGTTCCGTACGGCGGGCGTCGAGTTGGATGATCTTTGCCTCCAGTGTGGCGATGCGGGGCGCACAGGTGGTGCCGTTCTCGAAGGCGGTCAAGTAGCGGTCGATCACGGTGTGGGCGGATTCGATCTCGGCTTCGATGGTGGCGAGTTCGGCGCGGCGGTGGGCGTGGCTGTCGTGGTGGTGTTGGCGGGCGGGCTGGCGCACCGCCGCAAGACGGTCGGCTTGAGCCAGGAGCGCCTGGCCGAGGAAATGGGCGTGGACCGCTCGACCGTCGTGCGCTGGGAACGCGCCGAGACGCAACCGCAGCCCTGGCACCGGCCCAGACTCGCCGCCGTGCTCAAGATCACCGTTGAGGAACTCGCCGATTTTCTCGCGCCGCCACCAGCCGGGCAGCTTCCCCCAGCACCGGCGCTCGTGGACCAGACAGCGCATGGGGCGGCCACGGCGGCAGCGGCCGGTGACGACCTCGACGTGGTGCGCTCGTTCCGCGTTGCGGACCGCCAGGTCGGCGGCGCACACCTGTACGCGGCGGTGATGAGCTATCTGCAGCGGACGGTCGCGCCTCGCGTGTTCGGCCAGACTCTCGACCGCAACGGGGAACGGGTCTTCGCGGCTGCCGCCAGCCTCACGGAGATGGCCGGCTGGATGGCTCACGACTGCGGACACGACGGCTTTGCCTGGCAACACTTCGAGCGGGCGTCGAGCATGGCCGTGGCCGGGCGGGACCGCCAGCTCGCCGCGCACATCTTCGGCAGCCTGAGCCACCTGTCGCATCACCTTCGCCGGCCGAAGGCTGCGATCGCCTACGCCCGCCAGGGCCAGAACCAGCTGACGCTCGCCGGCCGCCATCCGGGGTCTGGAAGCGCGACTGCTCGCTCTGCGGGCTCGAGGTCACGCGGCCGTCGGCGATTCCGCAGCGTGCCTCGATGATCTGAGACGGGCTGAACGCGTCCTCGCGAGTGCTCCGGCTGTTGCTGCGTCGCCGTGGGCGAGCAGCTACGACGACGCCTCCCTGGCTGTGGACACCGCCCGATGTCTGCACCGGATCGGGCAGTTCGCCGCCGCGCGGACGCACGTGGAGCACGTGATCGGCCTTCGGCCGCCCGATCGGGTTCGCAGCCGCGCCTTGGCGCAGTTGATACTGGTGTCGATCCTCATCGCCCAGCACCGCCCGGAGGAAGCGTGCGGGATCGCCCGGCAGGCGCTCGACGCGACGACGGCACTCGGCTCGGTGCAGGTGTTCCGGCAACTGGAGGCTCTCGCCCACCGGCTCGAACCGTACCGGGGTAACCGACCGGTGGATGACTTCGTCCGGTGTTTGCGCGAGGAGCTGACGGCGCGTCGGTGGATGACCCGCCAACTGCCGGCCAGCGCTGACCCGGGCGATACGGGAGCACTGTGACCTCCGACGTTCCCCTTTACCAGCGTGATCCGGAAGCCTGGCAGGCCTACTTGGCCGAAGGGAACCGCACCCAGCCGCGGAAACGAGTCAGCGCCGATGTCCTGTTTTGCGACGAGACCGGACGGATCCTGCTCGTCGACCCGCAATACAAGCCGGACTGGGACCTGCCCGGCGGGATGGCCGAGGCCAACGAGGCACCCCTGGACGCGGCACGCCGCGAGGTCGCTGAAGAACTCAACATCGACTACACGGGCGGCCGACTCCTCGTCGTGGACTGGATAGCCCCACACGGGCCATGGGACGACAGCTTGGCGTTCATCTTCGACGGCGGGCGCATTCCCGAGAGTGACCAGGCGCGGATCCGACTTGCCGACGGCGAACTGGGCTGATCTCAGCAACGCAAAAGGGTTGATTGGCGCGACACGGATGAAGGGCCCGTTT
>CBIHNN010000047.1:0-36423 GCA_966211315.1 uncultured Micromonosporaceae bacterium
AATAGGAGCCGTACGCCCACCCGAACGCCGACCGCACCGCATCCAGCGCCGCGGACGCCGCATCCCGTTTGGTCTTCGCCGCCCCCATCTGCCGCAGTACCGCGATCACCGCGGTGGCCTCGGCGGTCTCGCTGCGGGCCTCCTCGGCCGCAGCGAGGCGTTCGATGGCCTGGCTGACCAGGGCGCCGACAGTGCGCAGCGCGTCCAGACGGCTCGGGCTCGGGTGCAGGGTCTCGGTGGCGAAGAAGTCCATCGTGCCGATCACCTGCCCATGCGCCGTGATCGGCAGACACACTCCGCTCTTCACCCCCACCCGCCCGGCCGCGGGTGCCCGTACACAATCGGTCAGTTCGCTGAGGTCGGCGACGAAGACCAGGTCACGTGTACGCCACGCCCGCCCGGACAGGCCCACGCCCTCGGCGAACGTTGCCTCCAGGGTGACCTTGCGGAACTCGGGCCCGGCGTCGCCGGACTCGACCGAGAATCGCAACGCGTGAGCCTGCGGATCGACCTGCCAATAGGAGCCGTACGCCCACCCGAACGCCGACCGCACCGCATCCAGCGCCGCGGATGCCGCATCCTGCGGAGTCTGGGCACCACTGAGCGCCCCGAGGACCGTCGCGATCGCCTGCACGTCCTCGCCGGCGCCGGCGCCCTGCGCCGCCGAGGGCGACTCGCTGCGTCCGCGCAACCAGCCCATACGACCCCTCCTCGTACCCGCCTGCCTGTCACCGCGAATCTATCCCCCCTAACTGGGGCATAGTCGCTGTTCTCGGAACCGGTCCAGGCCAGCCCGCCAATCCCGCTACCAGCGGAGGCGCACCGCCGGATAGATCACCACGTGCCGTTGGAGTAGCCGGCTACCACAACCGCCGGACGTCAAAGGAATGTGCGTCCGGTGCCCCGACGAATTCTTGCCCGCGCATCCGGCACCACGCCTGAATGTCGTTCCCGGCCGCGGGATCGTCCGCCAGCACCCGGATGACCTCCCCGATCGCCATCCCCGGCAAGGCCCGGGCCAAGGCGATCACCGGGAGGGGGCAGCGCTGACCGAGGCAGTCGAGGGTCACAGGCCCGTCACCCCCGCCTGCCTGCGCAACTCCTCGACGATGCCGGGCAGTTCGGTGAGAAAGCGTTCCACCTGGGCCTCCGTCGTCTCCCGGTGCAGCGAAACCCGGACGTTGCCGTGACTCAGCACACCCATCGCCTCCAGCACGTGGCTCGGGCGAAGCGTCGACGACGTGCACGACGAACCCGACGAGACCGCGAAGCCGCGCCGGTCCAGGGCATGTAGCAGCGCCTCGCCGTCGACGTACAGGCAGGAGAACGTCACCAGGTGGGGGAGCCGGTCGGCCGGGTCGCCGACCACCTCCACGTCCGGCACCGTCGCGGCGACCCGGTCGCGGATCCGGTCCACCAGCGGTTGGAGCCGCGCCGCCTCCGCTGCGGCGTCCGCGGCCACGGCGCGCAGGGACGCGGCCGCCGCGACCAGCGCCGGCAGATCGGGCGCGCCCGGCGTCCGCGCCCGGTGCCGGTCCTGACCGGGGTACGGCGACGTCCAGCGGGTGCCCGTGCGCACCACCAGCAGCCCGACACCCGCAGGGCCGCCCCACTTGCGGGCGCTCGCCGTCAGCACCGACCATCCCGGCGGGACGGAGACCCGGCCCACGGACTGGGCGGCGTCGACGTACAGGGGGACGCCCGCCTCCGCGCAGGCCTCCGCGGCGGCGGCGATCGGCTGTAGCGTGCCGACCTCGTGACTGGCACTGATGAGGGCGGCGACGGCCACCCCGCGGGCCACCACGGCGTCGTGCCACGCGTCCAGATCCAGGCGGCCCAGGCGGTCCACGCCGATCTCTACGGCCGTGCCGCCCGCCGCGGTGTGCAGGGTCGCGGCGTCCAGTACCGCCGAGTGCTCGATCGCCGAGTGGACCAGCGCCGAGCCGGCCCTGCGGCGGCCCGCCAGGGTGCCCAGCACGGCGGCGTGCGCGGCCGGTGTACCCCCGGCGGTAAAGCAGACCTCCTCCGCGCGTACCCCCAGGGTCTCGGCGACCGCGGCCTGCGCCGCGTCGAGAAGCCGGCGTGCCCGGCGGGCCTGCGCGTAGAGCTTGTCCGGGTCCGACCAGCCGTCCTCCAGGGCCGCCAGCAGCGCCTGGCGGGCCACAGGATGCAGCGGCGCCGTGGTCGCGGCATCGAGGTACACCGGATCGGCCGTGTCTGTCACCTCCGGAACGGTATCGTCCTGCTCGTTGTGGGTAGACACCGACGGCGGGAGATCGGACCCCCGGCCGGGGGGGTACGGCCACGTCGAGTAATGTCCCCAACCGTCGGTGACCCAACGCCTGCCGGAGCCTGGAACGGACCGGCGGCGCTGCTAAGGAGGCAGGAGCAGGTGGTCGCAAAGAGTTCGGTCGTGCGGCGTCGTGCCGGACGGCTCGCCGGGCTCGGTGTCGGAGCCGCGACACTGCTGGCCCTGATCGCCGGTTGCTCGAGCAGCGACATCGGTGAGAAGTTCGGCCACTTCGGATGGCCGGGCGAGGGCATCACCCCGCAGGCCCACCGGATGTACGATGTCTGGATCGGCTCCACGATCGCGGCGCTCGTCGTCGGCGTGTTCGTGTGGGGTCTGATCTTCTGGTGCGTCATCAGGTACCGCAAGCGCGGTGACGAGCTGCCCGTGCAGACCCGGTTCAACATGCCGATGGAAGTGCTGTACACGGTCACGCCCGTCCTGGTCGTCGCGGTGCTCTTCTACTACACGGCGATCGTGCAGACGGACGTGAACAAGCTCTCCGCCAGGCCAGACATGACCGTCGAGGTCGTCGCGTTCAAGTGGAACTGGCAGTTCAACTACCGGGACGCGCCCGGTGTCGACGCCAGGACCGTCGCGTCGACCACCGGGTCCACCGAGCAGATCCCGCTGCTGGTCCTCCCGACGGGTAAGAGGATCCGCTTCGAGGAGACCGCCAAGGACGTCGTCCACTCGTTCTGGGTGCCGGAGCTGCTGTTCAAGCGGGACGTCCTGCCGGGCAACCTGCGCAACGCCTTCGAGCTGACGCTCGACAGGGAGGGCCGCTATGTCGGCCGCTGCGCCGAGCTGTGTGGCACGTACCACGCCTTCATGAACTTCGAGCTGGTCGTCACCTCGCCCGACAGGTTCGAGAGGTACCTGGCGGCGAAGAGGGCGAATCAGAGCACCCAGCAGGCGATGGCCGCGGCCGGCTACCCCGCCGACGAGCAGTACGCGACCACCACCAAGCCGTGGGACAGCCGCCGTACCACCCACAACTGGAACCCGCCGCCGCAGTCCGCGGTCGCGGGGAAGTGAGGCGCCACCCATGAAGACCGAATACAAGATCTTCGCCGGTGTCGCGGCGTTCCTCTTCGCCGCCGCGGTCGTCTACGGCGTGTGGACCAACGGCCAGACCGGCAGTACCGAGTGGGTCGGCACGGTCGCGCTGATCCTCTCCGGACTGCTGTGTTCGATGTGCGGTGGCTTCTTCTGGTTCGTCGCCCGCCGCATCGACCCCCGCCCGGAGGACCGCGCGGACGCTGAGATCGCGGAGGGCGCCGGTGAGATCGGCTTCTTCAGCCCGGGCAGCTACTGGCCGTTCGGCCTGGCCCTGTCGGCGGCGATCACCGGGATCGGCCTGGTCTTCTGGATGTGGTGGCTCGTTGCGCTCGGCCTGATCATGGTCATCTTCGGTGCGTGCGGTCTGCTCTTCGAGTACTACTCCGGCACCCGCCAGCCCGCCGAGCATTGATCCCCGCTCACGGACAATGAGCCCCCGGCCACCTCGGCCGGGGGCTCGTGTCTTACCCCATGGGCTTCTTACCCCATGGGCTTCTTACCTCACCGCTTCACGACGTCGAGATCGTGCAGCGGAGCGAGCTCTCCGGTTCGCCCCTGACGCCGGAGAACGGTCCTGACCTGGGTCAGCGCCAGGCCGTCGCGGTCGCGTCCGATCCCCGTGGATGGACGCGGTGATCTCGTCGATCGGTTGCCGGTCAGGCGGCGCGGCGTTGCTGCGGGGCGATCTTCGTCCCGCGTGGAAGCCACCAGACCCGCATGGTCAGCGGTGTCGTGATGATGGCGCTGCCGCAGCCGGTGCAGACCAGCTCGGGGCAATCGTCGAGGCCGTCCTCGGTAGTCGGCAGCTCGAAGATCATGTCCGCCTGACAGATGGCACACGTCATGTCGTCGCGATCGTGCACGGGTGTCTCCTCTTCGCCGGAGCGGGAAATTACCCGGTTGTCATTTCGACGCTGCCATGACTGGCGGCGGCGTGGGCGGAAATCAGCGCGGCGAGTCGGATTCATACCAAAATGTAACAACGACCGTGGGTCGAGCGCAGTGTGCCGTCAGGCCGGCTCGGCGGTACGCGCCGCCGCCGCCACCACCAGCCAGCGCTCCAGCAGAGCCGTCGTGGCGCCGGAGTCGATCGCGTCACGGGCACGGTCGATTCCGGCCCGCAGTGACTGGGTCAGGCCGCCGGAGAAGCCGCTGTGTGCGGCGAACGCGGCGGCCGCGTTGAGCAGTACAGCGTCGCGCACCGGGCCGCTCCCGCCGGCGAAGACCTGACGGGCGGCGGCGCCGTTGAACGTCGCGTCGCCGCCGCGCAGATCGCCCGAGACGCTGCGGGCGATGCCGAGGTCGGTGGCGTCCAGAACGGTCTCCTCCACCTTGCCGTCGCCCACGATCCAGAGCCGGGTGGGGGCGGCGGTGGAGAACTCGTCCAGGCCGTCCTCGCCGCGCATGACGAGCACCGAGTCACCGCGGCCGGCGAACACCTCGGCCATGACCGGGGCCATCCGCTGGTCGAAACAGCCGACGGCGGCGGATTTCGGCCGGGCGGGGTTCGTCAGCGGGCCGAGCACGTTGAAGGCGGTGGGTACGCCGAGCTCACGCCGCGGTACGGCGGCGTGCCGGAACCCCGGGTGGAACCGGGCGGCGAAACAGAAGCCGATCCCGGCCTCGGCAACCGTACGGGCCACCCCCGCCGGGCCGAGGTCGAGCGGGATGCCGAAGTGCTCGAGCAGGTCCGCCGTACCGCAGGACGACGAGGCGGCCCGGTTGCCGTGTTTCACCACGGTGACCCCGGCGGACGCCACCACCAGCGCCGACATCGTGGAGATGTTCACCGTGTGGGCGCCGTCGCCACCGGTTCCGACGACGTCGACCGCGCGGGCGCGTACCCCCTCGGGAAGCTCGACGGGGACGGCGTTGGCCAGCATCGCGTCGACCAGACCCGCCAGCTCCGCCGGGGATTCGCCCTTGGCGCGCAGCGCCACGACGAAGCCGGCCACCTGCACCGGCGTGGCCATGCCGGTCATGATCTCGCTCATCGCCCAGGCGGTGTCCTGCGCGGCGACGTCCTCGCCGCGCAGCAGCGTGCTGATCAGGGCAGGCCAGGACCGTGCGCCCATGGTGCGACTCCGGGGGGTGCAGGGGTGGATGGAAATGAAGGGTCAGGCTCCGGCGCCGATGGCGCCCTTGACGGGTTCACCGGCGGCGCGGGCGCGCAGCATCGTGGCGATGGTCTGGCCGGTGGTCACCGGGTCGAGCGGGTGCACCAGGGTCTGGTCGACGTTGGCGAACGCGGCGAGCCAGCGGTCGGCGGCACGGGCGATGACGACACAGGTGGGCGGCGGGTCACGGTACTCGTCCTTGGTCTGCCGAGCGATGCCCAGGCCGCCGGCGGGCGCGGCCTCGCCGTCGAGGACCATGAGGTCGATCACGTAGTCGTCGAGCAGGTCGCGGCAGTCCTGCCAGCTCGTCGCCTCGACGAACTCGACGCTCAGGTCGGCCGCCGGGCGCGTGCCGATGGCGAGCCGGATGCTGTCGCGGACCTTCGGGTCGTCGCTGTACAGCAGGACGGTGTACGTCTTCACATCGGTCATGGTGTCGCCGGCTCCCACGCTCGTAGCTGCGGCCTGATCCTACCCATCACCCCGCTCCGCGCGGGGCCGAGGTCATATCGGAACGTGACCCCGCCGATGCAGCGAAGATCACATTACGACTGTTCCTCGCGTGCCTTCTCATCGGCCTCGGCGCGGTCCAGCGCCCGGTCGATGCGGCGCGCCTCGCGGTCCTGCTGGCGGATCCACTGCAACACCAGAACGCCCAGCATGGTCACGCTCACCACCTCGCCGCCCGCCCACAGCACCCCGCCGGCGACGTTCTGGTCGGCGAACGGCTCGGCCCACGTGAGGTGAAGGTTCGGGTACCAGTCGCCGCCGAGCAGCGTGGTGCTCTGCATGATTGTCAGGCCGAGGACCGTGTGGAACGGCACGGACAGGACCATGAGCAGGGCGCGAGCCGGGTACGGCCACCGGTTCGGCAGCGGGTCCAGCCCGAGCAGCGGCCAGAAGAACAGGCAGCCGGTGAGAATGAAGTGTGCGTGGACCAGCTCGTGCAGGTATCCGTTCTCCAGCGTGAGCCGGTAGAGGTCCGTGAAGTACAGGGCGAACGGGTTGACGACGAACAGCCCGAACGCGACCAGCGGGAACGTCACCACCCGGGCCACCCGGTTGTGCAGGACGCGTAGCAGCACCCCGCGCGGGCGGGCGGGCAGCGTGCGCAGGGCGAGGGTGACCGGAGCGCCCAGCGCCAGGAAGATCGGCGCGATCATCGACAGCACCATGTGTTGCACCATGTGCACCGAGACCAGCGTGGTGTCGTACGCGCCGATCCCGCTCAGGGTCACCGCGGCGATCATCCCGAGCCCGCCCAGCAGGTACGCCACCGTACGCCTGGCGGGCCACGTGTCGCCGCGAAGCCGAAGCCGGTAGACCCCGTAGAGGTAGGCCGCAGCGGCCACCACCAGCAGGACGGCGAGCCACGAGTTCAGGCTCGCCTCGGTGAAGACCTGCGTGACGGTGAACGGCGGAAGACCGCCGGCGAGGACCGGGAGACCGACGTGCTGCACCGTTCGAGGCTAGGCGCACCGGCCTGGGCCGCTTGCGCCCGGGCCGGGTTTCTTCACCGGACACGCGACGGATTGGGCCCCCCGCGACATGTCGAGCTGATCGCGGGGCAATAATGACGGCGTGACTGCGGCCCCAGCCATCGACAAGAGCCGGATCCACTCGCTGACCCGTCCCAACATGGTCAGCGTGGGGACCATCGTGTGGCTCTCCAGCGAGCTCATGTTCTTCGCGGCGCTCTTCGCGATGTACTTCGCGATCCGCGCGGCGGACTACGGCCAGTGGGAGAAGCACACGGAGGTCCTCAAGATCCCGTACGCGACGACCTTCACGGTGATCCTGGTGCTGTCCTCGGTGACGTGCCAGCTCGGCGTGTTCGCGGCGGAGAAGGGCGACGTGCACGCCCTACGCCGCTGGTTCACGATCACCTTCGTGATGGGCCTGATCTTCGTTCTCGGCCAGGTGAACGAGTACCGGAACCTGGTCCACGAGGGCGTCAAGATCAACGGTGACGGCTACGGGTCGATGTTCTACCTGACCACCGGCTTCCACGGCCTGCACGTGACCGGCGGTCTGATCGCCTTCATCATCTTCATGATCAGGACGACCATGGGCCGGTTCACCCCGGCGCAGGCCACATCGGCGATCGTCGTGTCCTACTACTGGCACTTCGTCGACATCGTGTGGATCGCCCTGTTCGCGATGATCTACTGGCTGCAGTGATCGAGCGGGGTCACAACTGGCGGCGTCATCCCGTCCAAGAGCACGACGGTTCACCACCTAGAGGACACAGGCCATGACTTTCGACACCCCCGCCGACCGCGGAGGCGACGTGCGGCCGAGGCTGTTCGGCCGGCGGCGCGGCGCCCCCAGCAGGGTCCGCCGCCGCCTCGGCTCGGCGGCCCGGATGCTCGCCGCGCTCGCGCTGGCCGGCGGCGTGTACACGGTGTTCGCGCCGGGCGCGTTCGCCGAAGACACCCCCCAGCTCAGTGGCGCCGCTATGCAGGGCAAGGCGCTGTTCGACAACAGCTGCGTAAGCTGCCACGGCAAGGACGCGCGCGGCGTCGAAGGCCGCGGCCCCAGCCTGATCGGCGTGGGTTCGGCCGCCACAGAGTTCCAGGTCGGCACCGGCCGGATGCCGATGGCCCGGCAGGAGGCCCAGGCCGAACAGAAGCAGCCACAGTTCAAGCCGGACGAGGTCAGGCAGCTCGCGCAGTACATCCAGGAACTCGGCGGCGGCCCGCAGATCCCCAGCGGCGACATCGTGCGCGACATCGAGACGGATGAGGGAGCCCTCGCCCGCGGCGGCCAGCTCTTCCGGCTCAACTGCACCTCCTGCCATGGGTACGGCGGTGGCGGCGGCGCACTGTCCTCCGGCAAGTTCGCGCCCAGCCTGCACGACCCCACACCGCGGGAGATCTACGGCGCCCTGCTCAGCGGCCCGCAGAACATGCCGGTGTTCGGCGACAACCAGCTGACGCCGGACCAGAAGGCCGATCTGATCACGTACATCCGGTTCCAGATCCAGGAGGACAAGGACCCGGGCGGGCTGTTCAACCTCGGCCGGTACGGGCCGATCACCGAAGGTGTCGCGATCTTCGTCGTCGGCATCACCATTCTGGTCTTCGCTGGTCTGTGGATTGCGGGGAAGTCATGACCGACCTCAAGCCCGCGCCGCACGACTCCGGGCACGGTGACGAGCGGGAGAAGGTCGACCTGAGCGACCCCCGGCTGTCCCGGTTCGACATCGTCCGCGAGGGCGGGCGCCGTGACGACATCGAGATCGTCCACTACGAGCACCAGTTCCCGCAGCCGGGCACCCGTGCCGAGAAGCGCATCGAACGCCTCATCGCGGGGCTGTTCATGCTGGCCGGGCTCTCCGCGCTGGCGTTCCTGGTCTTCTACATCGTGTGGCCGTGGGAGTTCGAGCTCGGCAACACGCTCAACGACTACTACACCCCGATCCTCGGCGTCACGCTGGCGATCTCCCTGTTCTGCATCGGTTTCGCGATCCTGACCTGGGCGAAGAAGCTGCTGCCGCGGGAGATCTCGATCCAGGACCGCCATGAGGCGATGTCCACCGAGGAAGACCGCCAGATCACCGGCCAGACAATGGTCTACCTGGTCGACGAGCTGGGCGTGCAGCGCCGTCCCCTGCTCAAGGGCGCCGTCGCGCTGGGCCTGCTGCCGATCGGTGCGGTCGCCGCGGCGCCGCTGATCGGCGGGCTCATCCAGAACCCGCACCGCGACCCGGAGCCGATGATGTTCCGCACCGGCTTCAACCCGGCGCAGAACAACGACAAGAAGGTCCGGCTGACCCGCGAGGACGGCACCCCGATCCGCCCGGACGACGTGAGCGTCGGTGGTCAGATGACCGTCTTCCCGGGTATCCCGGGCGGGGCGACGAACCATCACGCGGACTCGCCGACCCTGCTGATCCACCTGCGCGAAGATGACGCGGAGCTGACCCGGCGGAACGCCGCGTCGATCAACGCCGGAGCCATGTGGGGCAACTTCGTCGCCTACTCGAAAATCTGTACGCACGCCGGCTGCCCCGCCAGCCTGTACGAGCAGCAGACCAACAGGCTGCTCTGCCCGTGCCACCAGTCGCAGTTCCTCATCACCGACAACGCCCGTCCGATCTTCGGCCCGGCGAGCCGCCGTCTGCCACAGCTGCCCCTTGAGCTGGACAGTGAAGGGTTCTTCGTGGCAGGTTCGGATTATCGGGAGACCGTCGGGCCAGACTTCTGGGAGCGGCCATGAAGCGCCGAAAGTTCGACGTCGGGGCCCTGCCCGGCGCCACCGCCCGCCAGCTGGACGACCGTTTCCAGATGGCCACCCCGCTGCGGAGGCTGTTGAACAAGGTCTTCCCGGACCACTGGTCGTTCCTGCTCGGTGAGATCGCGCTCTTCTCGTTCATCATCCTGCTGCTCACCGGTACGTTCCTGACCCTGTTCTTCGACCCGTCGATGCGCGAGGTCGCATACGAGGGCAGCTACACCGCGCTGCGCGGCCAGGAGATGTCGGCGGCGTACGCGTCGTCGATGAACCTGTCGTTCGACGTCCGCGGCGGTCTGGTCATGCGGCAGATGCACCACTGGGCGGCGCTGCTGTTCATGGCCGCGATCGTCATCCACATGCTGCGCGTCTTCTTCACCGGCGCGTTCCGCAAGCCGCGCGAGGCGAACTGGGCGATCGGTGTCGTGCTCTTCCTGCTCGGCTTCCTCGCCGGGTTCACGGGCTACTCCCTGCCGGATGACGGCCTCTCCGGTACGGGCCTGCGTATCGCCTCGGCGATCATGCTCTCCATCCCGGTGGTCGGCACGTGGGTCTCCGCGTCCATCTTCGGCGGCGAGTTCCCCGGCGAGCTGATCATCGGGCGTTTCTACATCGCGCACGTGCTGCTCATCCCGGGCGGTCTCCTCGCCCTGATCAGCATCCACCTGGGTCTGGTCTTCAAGCAGAAGCACACCCAGTGGCCGGGCCCGATGCGGACCAACAGCAACGTGGTCGGCGAGCGCATGTTCCCGCGGTACGCGCTGAAACAGGGCGGCTTCTTCATGCTCGTCTTCGGCGTCGTGGCGCTGATGGCCGGCCTGTTCCAGATCAACCCGATCTGGCTGTTCGGCCCCTACCGGGCATCCGAGGTGTCGTCGGCGAGCCAGCCCGACTGGTACGTCATGTTCATGGACGGCCTGGTCCGGCTCATGCCGGCGTGGGAGCTCCACATCGGCAGCTACGTCATCCCGCCGCTGTTCTGGCCCGCCGTGGTCGGCTTGGGCGCGCTGACCACCGTTCCGATGTTCTACCCGTTCATCGAGGCCCGCCGGTTCAAGGACAAGGCGTCGCACCACCTGCTCCAGCGTCCCCGCGACGTTCCGGAGCGCACCGCGCTGGGCGCGATGGCGCTGTCGTTCTTCCTCGTCGCGACGATCTCCGGCGGCAACGACGTGATCGCCGACAAGTTCCACATCAGCCTGAACGCGATGACGTGGGCGGGCCGGATCGGGCTCATCGTCATCCCGCCGATCGCGTACTACGTCGCCTTGCGGATCTGTCTGGGCCTACAGCAGCACGACCGCCAGGTCCTGGCACACGGCGTTGAGACGGGCATCATCCGGCGACTGCCGGACGGCCGGTTCATCGAGGTGCATCAACCCCTCGGCTCGGTCGACGAGCACGGCCACCCGCTCCCGCTGGACTACGCCGGCTGGGTCGTACCGAAGAAGATGAACCGCGTCGGCGCCCTCGGGCCCGCGATCAAGGGTTTCTTCTTCCCGATCGAGAAGCCGGTTGAAGCGCCGGTCTCCCCGGGGATGCTCCCGGTGTCGCCGGGGATGCCCCCGGTGTCGCCGCAGCCCGAACGCGAGGAGATCACCAGCGGCCGCTGAGGCCGTGTACCGCACGGAAACGCCCGCCGGTCCCGCCGGCGGGCGTTTCCGCGTTTCCGGTGGGGTCAGTCGGCGTCCGGAAGACCGATCGAGAACGCATCCTCAAGATCATGCTGGGAGTACGCGCGGAAGGCGATGTGCGACTCGGTGTTCAGCACACCGGGCGTCTTAGAGATCCGCCCCGCGATGACCTCCGCGATGTCCTCGAAATCCTTCACCCGCACGATGGCGATGAGGTCGACGTGGCCGGCCACCGAGTACACCTCACTGACGCCGGGCAGCGCCGCCAGTGCCTCGGCGACCTCGGGGATCGAGTCGGTCGCACAGTCGATGTGGACGATCGCGGTGTTCACCGGGGGCACTCCTCACGGTCACTGCAGGGATGTCCTCATGCTATCGACGCCACGGTCCCGCGGCTTGGTCGCCGCAGCACACGGCTCGGGCACGGGCCGGGCGCCGCTCCCGCTACGAGCCCGGCCCGCGCGCTCCTGCGGCCCCGTCAGAGGCGGGGACAGTGAGGTCCGTGCCGACGCGGATGGTGTCGGTGAGGTGCTCGTGCGGGGCGACGACCGCGTGCGGCCAGACCACGCAGCGGGTGAGGCGGCCGTGGACGACCGCGCCCGCCCCCACGACCGAGCGTTCGCAGGGGCCGGTGACGGTGGCGGTCCCGTCAACGAGGCCGGCGGGCCCCGCCGCGTGCAGGTTGGCGGCGAGGTAGTCGGTGGGCGTACCCGTGTCGAGATACGTGCCGTCGTACGGAACCAGGTCGAGGGCCCCGGCGGCCTCCGCGGGCCGCCAGATCGCCCGGATCAGGTCGCCGTTCCCGTCGGGCAGGTCCTTCACCAGCCGCCAGGGCAGCAGCGACAGCCCCGCGAAGCGGCGGCCGCTGAACTCGGCGGTCTCCTCCGGCGCGGTCGGCCGCGTGAGCATCCGAACGGTGTCGCCGCCCCAACCGTCGAGCAGCCCCCCGACGTCGGCTCCGGGCGGCAGCGCTGCCGACAGGTACGCGTCCGAGTTCGCGACGAGGACACCTCGGCCGTCGATCCAGTCGCGCAGCCGGGCCACCCCGCCGGCGGTGCCGAGGGGGCCGTCCGGTTCGACCGAGACGTGGACCCGGTCGGCGACGTGGGCGCAGACCTGAGTGCTGAGGTAGGCGGCGTTCACCGCGACCGAGCCCGGCCCGGTGAGCGCCAGCCCGGCGAACCGGGCCAGCGCCCGGTCCAGCAGGGGGACATTGCCGACGGGGCAGAGCGCCTTGGGCAGGATCTCCGTGAGAGGCCGCAGCCGCCGGCCCTCCCCGGCGGCGAGGACGACGCCGCAGACCTCCGGACTCACGGCGCGATGCCGTAGGTGCTCAGCAGCCGTACCGTCGGCGCAGTCAGGCGGGGAAGTGCGTCGAGAGGATGCCAGGCCGCCTCGAGGACCTCGGCGCCATCGACGGTCAGTGTCGTCGACGACGCCGGTACGGACGCCTCGAACACCACGTCCACCCAACCACCGGCGTGGACCACCGCGCTCGGTGCCGCCGGAGTCAGAGCCGACGGGGCAAGGCGCACGCCCGTCTCCTCGGCGAGTTCGCGGGTGGCGCCGACGGCTGGGTCCTCGCGGCGCTGCAGAAGCCCGGCGGGAAGTCCCCAGCCGCGGCCGGGCGGCTGGCGCAGCAGAAGGATCCGACCCGCGCCCGACGCCTCCGAGTCGTGCAGCAGCACCACGGCGCCGACGACGTACTTCTGCACAAAGATCCGGACGATGCGGCGGCGCACGACGGGCGGCAGGCGGTAGAAGACGTTGTAGACGACGGCGCGAAGCGGTCGCGGGGATCTCACCACACCAGCGTAGTGGTGATCAGGGTCGTTCTCAGTCAGGGTGGTCGACGAGGGCGATGAGCTGCTCGACGACCGCGTCCGGCTCGAGCGTACGGTCGCAGACCGCGACGAGCATCGTCTCCAGGTCGGGATAGCCGAGCTCCTCGGCGAGTCGGCGCAGCGGCACCTCGCTGGCGAGGCCGCGGTCGTGCTTGCGCAGCGTCAGCCCGATCGTGGCGCGGCCGAGGCGCACCTTGTCGGCGATGCTGATGCCGGGCACGGGCGCGTTCTCCTCGGCGAACCAGCGGTTGATCTGGCGCTGAGCCTGCGGCGACTTGACGAAACGCAGCCACTCCTTGCGTGGACCCGCGGTACGGCCGGTAGCGGCGATGCCGACGGTCCCGTCCGACTCACAAAAAATCTCGACGACATCACCGTCGTCGAGCTGGGATCCGAGCGGGGCCAACCGGCCGTTGATCGTGGCGCCGAGACATTGGTCGCCCTTCTCGGGACTCAGCTCGTACGCAAGGTCCACCGGCGTGGACCCGGCGGGTAGCAGCACCTGCCTGCCCTCGGCGAAGACCTGGATCTGCCCGTCGGCGAGGTCACAGCGCAGCGACGCGAGGAACTGCCCGGAATCGGCGGTGTCCTGCTCCCAGTCGAGCACCCGGCGCAGCCAGGTGAGCTGCTCGGCGCGAGTGCGCTCCGGCTCGGTGGCACGCGGGTAGCGGTACCCGGTGGCGACCCCGTACTCGGCGCACCTGTGCATCGACTCGGTACGGATGAGCACCTCGACCAGGCGGCCGTCGGGACCCGTCACCGTGGTGTGCAGCGATTGGTAGAAATTGTTCTTCGGTGATGCGATGAAGTCCTTGAACCGACCCGCGATCGGGCGCCACTGACCGTGGATTGCGCCCAGGGCCGCGTAGCAGTCGGTGTCGGGACCGTCGACGATGACCGCGATGCGCGGCAGATCGAAGGGGGCCCCGTAGCCGCCGGCGACCGTGTCCTTCCAGATCGAGTAGTAGTGCCGCGGGCGGGCGGTCACCTGGGCGTCGACCTTGCTGCGGCGCAGGGCGGTACGGGCGGAGCCGATCACCGTGGAGAGGTACTCCTGCCAGCCTTCGCGGCCGCGTACGTGGGCGTCGATGCGCTCGTACTCGCCGGGCTCCAGGTGGTAGAGCACCACGTCGTCGAGTTCGCGCTTGAGGGCCTGGATGCCCAGCCGGTCGCAGAGCGGCACCAGCACGTCGAGGGTGGCTGTGGCGATGCGGGCCCGGGACGCGGGGGAGCGGGCGTCGAGCGTGCGCATGTTGTGCAGCCGGTCGGCCAGCTTGATCACGAGGACCCGGACGTCCTTGCCCGCGGCCACGATCATCTTGCGGACCGTCTCGGCCTCGGCGGCCTTGCCGTAGAACGCCTTGTCGAACTTCGTCACGCCGTCGACCAGGTGGGTCACCTCGGGGCCGAAATCGCCCTTCAGCGCCTCCAGCGTGTAACTGGTGTCCTCGACCGTGTCGTGCAGCAGCGCCGCGACCAGCGTGGTCGTGTCCATGCCGAGTTCGGCGCAGATCTGTGCGACGGCGAGTGGGTGTGTGATGTACGGGTCACCGCTCTTGCGCATCTGCCCGCGGTGCATGCTCTCGGCGATCAGGTAGCCCCGGCGCAACATCCCGGCGTCGGCTGAAGGATGGATATTGCGGTGCGTCCGCGTGAGCGTGCCGACCGGGTCGTCGTCGTTGCCGGGCCAGCTGAATATCGAGCGGAGCCGCCGCAGCAGTGGAAGTTCGCCGGGCGGGGCGGACAGCGGGCGTCCAAGGGCGGCGCCGTGGCCGGCGTCGACGTCCACTCGGACACCTCCTCACGCGTCGTCCAGGCCCGGGGGGCATACGTGGTGGAAAACCGAACGCAGCGGCCGGGCCTCCAACGTGCCTAACAGCCTATGCGAGAGCCTGCGATCCGATCGGTCAGTTGCCTATGAGCGAACGGACGAGTCTCTCGCCGAGGCCGCCGCTTCGGCCCTGGACAGCAGGGTACTGAACCGTGCGGCACCCCTGGCGGGTAACGCCCAGTCACCGGCCGTTTCCACCAATCGAGTGTCCGGTTTCTCCAACCAGGCCAGAATGCGCTCCGTCTCCTCCGCCGTGGCGGCCGGGATCGGGCCGGGACCCGGCAACACCGTCTCGGCGGTCGCACGCGCCGCGTCGAGCGTCGGGCGGGGATGGACCCGCGGCGGCGAGGTGGCCGCGGCGGCGAGGCGGCCATGCCGGACGACGGCGATCTCCCAGCCGCCGTCGGCGTTGCGCCGGGCCGCCACGATCTCCGGCAGCCGGGTCAACGCGGCGAGGCGCTGCATCCGCACCGAGGCCCTGAGCAGGGCGGCGAGCCTGCCGCGAACCACGGCGGCCTCCTCGTACCGCTGCGCCTGGGACAGGACGTCGATGCGGGTCAGCAGGGCGGCGACCAGCACCTCGGGATCGTCGCGGGTGAGCGACCGGAAGGGGGCGGCGGTCGTGTCCGCGTACTCCTCGGGGGTGATCTTGTGCTCGCACGGCGCGGGGCATCTGCCCAGCTCAGCCAACGCGCAGGCCGGCGTGGTCGTCCGGGTGGAAAGCTTGTGAGTGCATTGGCGCAGTGGCACGGCGTCGTAGACGCCTGCCGCCGCCAGCTCCGCGACGCGGCGCGACGCGAAGGGCCCGAGGTAGGTCGCGGCGTCGTCGACGAGGGCCCGCACCACCGACAACCGCGGGTACGCCTCGTGTGTCAACTTCAGCCAGGTCACCCTTTCGGGGTACTTGGAGCGCCGGTTGTACGGCGGCGCGTGCGCCGCGATGAGCCGCAGCTCGCGCACCTCCGCCTCCAGTGAGTGCGCGCACTCGACCGCCTCCACCCGGACGGCGGCCGCGATCATCTCCGACATCCGCGCCCGCTTCTCGGCCGCCGTGAAATAACTGCGCACCCGGGTCGCGATGTCCACCGACGTCCCGACGTAGAGGGCGCGCTCGTCGGCGGCGCGGAAGACGTACACGCCGGGGGAGTGCGGCAGGCCCTCGGCCAGGTGCCGCTTGCGGCGCTGGACCGGGGTGACCGCCCTGGCGAACTCGATCGCGTCGCCCAGCGTGAAGACGTTGTGCCCGCCGAGCCGGTCGATGAGCCCGTGCAGCACGTCGACGGTGGCCTGCGCGTCGTCGAGCGCCCGGTGCGTCGGAGTCCTGGCCGTCCGGAAGTACGCCGCCAGGGTGGCGAGCTTGCGATTGGGCACCTCGTCCTTCGTCAGCACCCGCCGGGCCAGTGCCGCGGTGTCGAGCACCTTGAGCTGCGGGAAGGCGTAGCCGTGCTGCGCGCACGCCGCCTTGAGGAAGCCCAGATCGTACGGTGCGTTGTGGGCGACGAAGACGCAGTCGCGGAGGAACTCGAGCAGGCTCGGCAGGACCTGCTCGATCGGCGGCGCCTCGATCAGCATCGCCTCGGTGATCCCGGTCAGGACCGTGATGAACGGCGGTAGCCGCTCACCCGGGTTGACCAGGGTGGCGAGCACTCCCAGCTCCTCGCCGCCACGGACCTTCACCGCGCCGACCTCGGTGATGCCGCCGCCGTCCGGCGTCCCGCCGGTCGTCTCCAGGTCGAGCACGACGAAGGTCGTGTCCCGCAACGCCAGCGATGCCGGATCGTGTCCGCCGGCCGCGAAGAGGGTGTCCAGAGTGCCCTGGAGGAAGCTCGCCTGTGTCACGGCCGGCACATTATGGGTCGGGTACGACATCCTGTCCGGACGTACTCGGAAAGATCGTCTCGTCCCTGGGCGCGCGCCGCCGGAACGGTGCGAGACTGGAGACATGTCCGCTACCGTTCAGCCCGACCTCCCGGAGGAGGAGCCTGTCCTCCCCGAGGCCGTCCGGGTGCGGGTGACGGCATTGGCGGCAGCGGCGCTGACCGGCCTGGCCGCCGACGAGGTCCCGGCGGCCCTGCGCAAGGTCGCGAACTTCGCGCCGAACCGGCGCGCCAAGCTGGGCGGTTCGATGATCGCCGCGCAGCTCGCCAGCGACTCGATGTTCCGCCGGCGGGTCGCCCAGCGGGCCCTTACCGACGCCGGTGACCTCGGCGAATCCGTCACGGCGGGTATGTTGCCCGCGGCCGCCGACCCGGTCGAGGTCGCCGCGCTGGCCTACCTGGCCCGGCCCACCGGCTGGCACGGCCTCGTCGGCGCCGCCGGCGACCTGGTCCGGGCCGAGGCGGACAGCGCCGCGATCGCCGAACGGGTCCGCGACGCCGAGCAGCGAGCCGCGCGCGCCGAGCACGACCGTGCTGTCGCGAAGGTTGAGGCCGACAAGTTGCGCGACGAGCTCAGCCGGGTCCGCGAGGAGCTGGGGCAGCTCCGCGAGGAGGTCCGTGTCGTCAGCCGCTCGCTCCGCGAGGCGCAGGCGGCCGAGCGGCGCAGTGCGGAGCTCCTGGCCACGGAGAAGGGCCGGATCCGCGGCGCAGCGGCCGAACACGACGCCGAGGTACGCCGCCTGAAGGCGCGTATCGCCGACGCGGAGGCCGCCGCCGCCACGGGCCGCCAGAGCGTGCGTGACCTGCGCGCCGCCGAAAACGCCCGACTCTGGCTGCTGCTGGACACGATCAATCAATCCGCGGTCGGCCTGCGCCGTGAACTCAGCACCGAACCGCCCGAGCGGATGCCCGCCGACTTCGTCGCCGCCGCCCACGCCCACCTGCCGGAAGGCGCGGCGCCCGTCCGCGCGCGAGCCCAGGACACCGACGACCCCGCTCGCCTCGACCAGCTGCTCGCGCTGCCACGGGCGCACCTCGTCGTCGACGGCTACAACGTCACCAAGCGCGGCTTCGGGGAGATGTCGCTCGAACAGCAGCGCAAACGGCTCATCAGCGGCCTTGGCGGCATCGCCGCCCAGACCGGCGACGAGATCACCTGCGTCTTCGACGGCGCCGAACGCGTCCACGGGCTTCCGCCCGCTCCGCGCGGCGTCCGCGTTCTCTTCTCCCGTAAGGGCGAGACCGCCGACGACCTGATCCGGCGCCTGGTCCGCGCGGAGCCGGCGGGCCGTCCGGTGGTCGTGGTGTCGTCCGACCGTGAGGTCGCCGACGGGGTACGCCGCCACGGCGCTCACCCGCTGGGCGCTGACGCTCTGCTGCGCCGCCTTGCCCGCTCCTGATCGTTTCTGCCCGCGTTACCGCCGGGACGCTCCGTGATCATGGCCGTGCTTTCCTGTCGTACGTCTCGCTTAGCGTGACGGTATGCAAGCGGATGGCCCCGGGTCGTCCGCGCCGAGGGAGGGACGATGCTCATCGACTGCGGTCGCTGCACCGTACGCGGATCAGCCTGTGACAGTTGCGTGGTCACGGCGCTGTTCGACGCCCCGGACGGCCTGGCCGATCTGACGTGCGCCGAGCGGCGCGCCATCGAGGCGTTCGACCTCGCCGGTCTCGACGTCGAAATCCTGTCGACCCCACCGGCGCTACTTCGGCAGCCGCTGAGCCCGCCGCAGCCGCCGACCGGCCGGCGCCGTACCCGGCACGTCGCGTGACCGCGCCACCTACCCGATCGCAGTCGCGATGATCGGCCCGTGGCCGCACCCTAGGATGGCCGGATGACCCCGCGTCTCTGGGCGGTCGTCGTCCTCGTCGCGCTGGTGCTGGTCGCGGGGGCCGTCGCGGCTCTCACCATGCCGTGGCACCGGCCGCCCGCGCCCCGACCCGACCAGCTGGCCGCGCTCCGCGAACTCCCCGCCGACCAGGTGGCACGTGCCCGCGCATTCCGGGCCGAACTGCGCGTGCCGATGTACCTGGGGCTCGGCGTCGCGTTGATCGTGGCGTTCGGGCTGGGGTTCAGCCCGCTCGGCCCGCGGCTGGTCGACCTGGTCAGCCGTCCGTTCGGGAATCACTGGGCAGCCCAGGCGGTGATCGGCGGGTTCGCCGTCGTGCTCATGGGCGAGATCGCCGGGCTGCCGTTCGCCGCCTGGCGCAACTCCGTTGTCGTCACGTACGGGCTGTCCACCCAGGGCTGGGGCGGATGGGCCGTCGACCTGCTCAAGTCGTACGCCGTCGGGGCCGTGATCGGCGGCATCGCCCTGCTGGGCTTCTACGGCGTCACCCGGCTCGCGTCGCGCTGGTGGTGGGCGTTCGGGGCGGCCGGGGCCGCGGTGCTCGTCGCGCTGCTGTCGTTCGTACTGCCGGTCGTCGTGGAGCCCATCTTCAACAGGTTCACGCCGATGGCCGAGGGTCCCCTGCGCACCGAGCTGCTCGACCTGGCCCGGCGCGACGGCGTACCGGTCAAGGATGTGCTGGTCGCCGACGCGTCCCGGCGCACCCGGGCGGTGAACGCCTACGTCTCCGGGTACGGCCCGACCCGGCGCATCGTCGTCTACGACACCCTGCTCACGGAGGCGACCCCCGACGAAGTCGCCGGCGTCGTCGCACACGAGCTCGGTCACGCCGCCCGCAACGACGTCCTCGCCGGGACGATCCTGGGTGCCGCCGGCGCCGCCGCCGCCGTCATCCTGCTCTATGTCGTCGGCGGCTTCACTCCTCTGCTCCGCCTCGTCGGCGTCACCGACATCGGGCAACCCCGCGCCGTCGCGCTGCTCGTCGCCCTCGCCACCATCGGCGGGCTCGCCGCCGGGCCAGCCCAGGCCTTCGTGTCGCGCCGGATCGAGGCCCGCGCCGACCACCACGCACTGGAACTCACGGGTGACCCGGTGACGTTCGAGGCGATGCAGCGCCGGTTGGCCCTTGTCAACCTCGCCGACCCTGACCCGCCCACTGTCGAGTACCTGCTCTACGCCAGTCACCCGTCAACCGTCGAGCGGGTGGCGGCGGCGCGCGCGTACGCCCGCGGGGAGCGTTGACGGTGCGCACGCTGCTCGTCACGAACGACTTCCCGCCCCGCCCCGGTGGCATCCAGCAGTTCGTGCACAACCTGGCCGTACGCCGCCCAGCCGGTTCGCTCGTCGTCTACGCGTCCACGTGGCGTGACCCGTCCGCCTTCGACAGCGAGCAGCCGTTCGAGGTGATCCGCGAGAAGACCGGCGTGCTGCTGCCGACCCCGCGGATCGCCCGGCGCGCCGCCGAGATCGCCCGGGCGCACGACTGCGACACCGTTTGGTTCGGGGCTGCCGCCCCGCTCGGTCTCCTCGCCCACGGGCTGCGCCGCCGCACCGGCATCCGGCGTGCGGTCGCTCTCACCCACGGGCACGAGGCGTGGTGGGCGACCGCCCCGGGCACCCGTCAGGCCCTCCGGCGCATAGCCGACGGCGTTGACGTGATCACCTACCTGGGCGAGTACACCCGATCCCGGATCTCTGCCGCCGTGGGCGACCGCACCGAGCTGCACCGCCTGCATCCCGGCGTCGACGTTGACTCGTACCACCCTGGCGTCGACGGAAGCGGCGTGCGCGCCCGTCACGGCCTGTCCGACCGGCCGGTCATCGTGTGCGTGTCCCGCCTCGTCCCACGCAAGGGGCAGGATCTGCTGATCCGGGCCCTTGCCGCCGTACGCCGCCGGATCCCCGGCGCCGCGCTTCTGGTGGTGGGCGGGGGGCCGTACCGCGACCGGCTGCGCCGCCTGGCTGTCGCCGAGGGTGTCGAGTCCGACGTCGTCTTCACCGGCTCCGTCCCGTGGGCCGAACTGCCCGCCCACTACGCCGCCGGTGACGTCTACGCCATGCCCTGCCGCACCCGCAACGCCGGTCTGGACGTCGAAGGCCTCGGCATCGTCTATCTTGAGGCCTCGGCCGTCGGCCTGCCGGTCATCACCGGCGACTCCGGCGGTGCCCCCGACGCCGTCCGGGAGGGGGAGACGGGTTACGTCGTCGGTGGCGGCGATGTCGGTGCCCTCACGTCCCGGCTTGTGGACCTGCTCGGTGATCCAGAAGCCGCCAGGGCCATGGGTGCCGCCGGGCGGGCATGGATCGAGAAGGAGTGGCGCTGGGAGACTCAGTCCGCCCGCCTTACCACCTTCCTGGACGGATGAGCCTGCGCCCTTCCTGGGAGGCTGAGCCTGCGCCGGGGCCGTTGGTGCTGATCTTCAGTGGCCTGATCGCCCCGTCGCGACCCGCCCCCGAGATCGAGCCGGCCGCCCCGGTACGCTGCCCAGTCGTCGGGCTCGGCCCGGATACGCGGCTGACGCAAAATCGGACCAATCAGACCACCGGCGCGTCAGCGGAAGCGGCCACGGGCCGGGCTGGTTTCAGAACTTCGGTGCGTCGGGGGCTTCCAGGAGGCCGAGCCGCAGTGCCGTCATCAGGGCCTGCGCCCGGTTGGCCGCCCCCAGCTTCTCGTACAGCTTCGAGATGTGGGTCTTGGCGGTGGACTCGCTGACGAAGAGCTGCTTGGCGATGCCCGCGACGCTCATGCCGTCGGCGAGGAGCCGGAGGACCTGGCCCTCACGCGGTGACAGCTGCGGCCCGGAGGGGGCGAGGCGGCGCTTCATGGCTTCGGCGAGGTCGGCTGCGGTGAAGGCGCTCGGAGCGGACGCGGCGTGCCGAGCGGCGGCGACGACCTCGTCGGCGGGGGCGGTCTTCGGGACGAATGCGCTGGCTCCGGCCTCCAGAGCACCGAAAAGCTGGTCGTCACCCGCGTACATGGTGAGCACGACGATGCCCATGTTGGCGTTGTTCTTGCGCAGCGCGCGGGTCGCTTCGAGACCACTGCCGTCGGGCAGGCGGAGATCCATGATGACGACGTCGGGCTGTAGCGCACCGGCCTGGCGGACCGCCTCGGCCGCGGTTGCCGCCTCACCGACGACCTCGAACTGACGGTCCCGCTCGAACGCGTGCCGCAGGCCCTTCCGGATCAGGTCGTGGTCGTCGACGAGGAGAACCTTCGTCCGCGTGGTCGGAGTCGGACTGGTCGACATGCTCGGGTTACTCCCCTTCTGATGCGGAAACGCTATCCCGCACGCTATCGCGCCGAGCGGGCGTTCCGAGTACTACGGCGACGGTTGTTCCGCTGGGGTGTCGCGGAGTGATCTCCAACCGGCCCCGGATACGCTCCGCCCTCTCTGCCATGATCGCAAGTCCGTAGTGCCCGTCCGGGCGGCCGCCGTCGATGCCGCGGCCGTCGTCGGAGATCTCGATCTGGGCGTACGGCGGGTCGACCGCGCAGGTGACCCAGAGGTTGGACGCGCCCGCGTGCTTGCGGGCATTGGTGATCGCCTCTTGGGCGATGCGCAGCAGCTCCGCCTCGGTGGCGGCGGGCAGCCGGGCCGTCGACTCGTCGAAGGTGAAGTGCACCCGAAGTCCGGCGGACGTGCCGACGGTGCGGGCGTACTCCGCGATGGCAGCGGCGAGTCCGCCGTGCCGGTCGACCTCACTGCGCAGCTCGAACAGGCTCAGCCGCAGCTCCGTGATGACCCTGGTGACCTCGCCGCGCAGGGTGCGTAGGTCCTCGGCGGTCTCGGCGTCGTCGTCGGGGAGGGTCGCGAGGGCGTTGTCGATGCCGTACCCGACCATCACCAGCTCCTGCGCGACCCCGTCGTGGATCTCGCGGGCGAGGCGCTGCCGCTCCTCGTTGGTGGCCAGGGACCGGACGTCGTCGAAGAGCAGCGCGGCTTCGAGGCGGAGCGCGGCCGGGCCGGTGAGCGCGGTGACCTGATCGACGACGGCGGGTGGGTAGGCGCCCGGCGCATCGGCCTCGATGATCACCAGGCCGATCGTGCGGACCCCGGCGACCAGCGGCACGACCAGCGACGATGCGTCGCCGCGGCGGCTCGACCGGGCCTGGGAGCGGTTCGCGGTGTGCGGCTGCTGGCTGGCCCACGCGTCGGCGATCGCCGAGTCGGCGTCGAGGGTGACCTCCCAGTCCACGCGGTCGGCGCCGGTCTGGGCGAGAACGACGAGCCGGCCGCCGCCGCTGGCGGACAGCACGGCGGACCGGTTGGCGGTGGCGACGCCGCGCAGCTCCTCCAACAGGTGCTCGGAGATGCCGCCGGGATCGAGGGTGGCGCCGGGAAGCGAACGGGCGACGCTGCGCAGCTGGGTCAGCAGACGGGTGGCCTCGGCGTACGGCTGCGGTTTGCTCTCGCGGGACTGCAGGCCCTCCCGGACCGCGTCCGCCGCGAAGATCACGATGCCACCGAGGACGAGCCACTGGCCGGAGGCGGCGAGGTAGCCGATCTCCTGGATCGGGTGACCCGGCCCGATCACGCCGCCCACGATCAGCGCGGTCGCGCCGGCGGTCACCAGGTACGCGCCCTCGCCGGTGTGCCGGCGCAGGGCGGCGGCCATCAACGGCACGAGCAGGTACGGCAGGACGGCCATCGCGCCGAAGCCGCCGTCGACTGTGCCCCTGAGGTCTGCCGCGGCGGCCACCGAACCCGCCGCCAGCCCGACCACCAGGACCTCGGCGTAGCGCCCCAGTGTGGCAGCCACCTCGTGGTGGGGGGTGAACACCGCCGGAATGCCGGCGACGGCGAGCAGCGCGATCCACCACAACTGGCTCACGTCGCGCGTCGCGATGAGTGTCAGGACCGCCACCAGGGCGAGCATGACGACGCGGGCGGCCACCGAGAGCGGATGGACGCGGGCGGGGATGCTGGCGGGAGCGGACACGTGACGGATCGTAGCCGCATGACGGGCCGGTGGCGCGGCGGTGATGTGCGGCTGTGGATAACCGCGCCTGCGCGGGCCGCTCGGCGGAATGTCGGCCTTTCCCGGTAGCCTGCCTTGCATGGCGGAGTCCTCAACGCAGTCGATCACAATCAACGCCCCCGTCGCCCAGGTCGCCCGGGTGATCTGCGATTTCGCCCGCTATCCGGAGTGGGCGGCCGCGATGAAGAGTGTCGAGGTGGTCGAGGAGTACGAGGACGGCTACGCCTCGCAGGTCCGCTTCGTCATTGACGCGGGCATCATGGCCGACGACTACACGCTGACCTACGAGTACGCGGAGGACATCTCGCGGATCGAGTGGACGCTGTCGGCGCCCTCGAAGATGCAGAAGGTCCAGAACGGCTCGTACGACCTCGCCGCCAACGGCGACGGCACCACCACCGTCACGTACACGCTCGAGGTCGAGCTCTCGATCGGCATGCTGGGGATGTTTCGCCGCAAGGCCGAAAAAATGATCATGGACACCGCGCTGAGGCAGCTCAAGCAGCGGGTCGAAACCGCAGTCGCGGCGTAAGGAGTGAACATGCGGGGCACGCCCGGTTCGGCCCGCGAAGAGGCCGAGCGCCTCGTCGCGACAGTCCTGGCGATGGCAGGCGGCGCGGATCGCGGTTCCGGTCTCGGTGGTTCCGGTCTCGGCGCACTGTTCGGTGGCGCCCTCGGGCAGGCCGTGGGAGCGTTCGGGGGAGTCCCCCACCAGCAGGGCTGGGCCACGGGGAGCGCCGAGTGCTGCGTCTGCCCGATCTGCCGGATCGTCGCAGGCCTCCGCGACCCCGACCCCAGGACCATGGAACGCCTCGCCACCGGTGCCGGCGACTTCGCCGCCGGCCTGGCCAGCCTGATGCGGTCCCTCTCCGACCTCCGTGCCGCACAGTCGGAACCGGCGGGCTCACCCTGGTCGGCGGCTGCCGAGGCCGAGTCTCCACCGGCGTCGACATCCGGGAGTACGCCCGGCGGCCCCCCGCCCCGAGCCACGCCGGAGCCGCCCGAGGTGGCGCCGGCGTCCGCCGATGATCGGTCCACGGATTCGGCTGCGGCACGTCTCGATGACCGTGAATCCACGACGGCGACCGCGTCGCCGCGCGCTGACGCTGGGCCGTCCGCTGACGCTGGGCCGTCCGCTGACGCAGCGTCGCGGGGTGGAGCCGTACCGCCGGGGGAGGCCGGGCCGCGGGCCGGGTCCGCCGCGGCGCCCGTCGAGGGAGCTCCGAAGCCGACGGTGAAGAAGCCGATGGTGAAGAAGGCGGTGGCGTCGAAGGGGCGCTTGGCCGCGCGGCGACCGCCGCAGCCTTCACACCCTGCGACAACGGACGTCTGGGCCGCCGCCACGGCGCAACCCGCCACCACGGACCACCCGGAGTCGGCGGCTTCCCAGCCCGAACCGTCCGCCGCCCGCCAAGCCGCGGCGAGTGGTGACGTGGGTGGCGGGGGCGACGGTGCTTCCAGTGGGAACGGAAGTGGCGATCCCTGGGCCGCGGCGACACGGGCGACCCCCATGCTCCATGATCATGTGGAGGGCGACGCCCGGTCCTGACGGGGAGCGTGGCGGCGATTAGGGGCGAAAGAGGGATGTCTGTGCTGACCATCGGGATCGACGTAGGCGGAACGAAGGTCGCCGGCGGGGTTGTCGACGAGACGGGCGCCGTGTTGACGCGTGCTCGCCGGGAGACACCCGCGGAGGATCCGGTCGGTACGCGGGACACGATCATCTCGGTGGCCGCCGAGCTGGCCGCGGCGTATCCGGATGCGACGGCGGTCGGGATCGGGGCGGCGGCGTGGATCGACGCTTCGCGGTCGACGGTGTTGTTCGCACCCAATCTGGCCTGGCGCGACGAGCCGTTGCGCGATCATGTGCGCAACGCGGTCGGTCTGCCGACGGTGGTGGAGAACGACGCGAACGTGGCGGCGTGGGCTGAGTTCCAGTTCGGGGCGGCGAAGGACGCCGACGACTCCATGATCATGATTACGGTCGGCACCGGGATCGGCGGCGGGATCGTGCTCGGCGGGAACCTGGTCCGCGGTACGCACGGCATCGCGGCGGAGCTGGGCCACGTGCTGTCGGTGCCGGACGGGCACCCGTGCGGGTGCGGGCGGCTCGGCTGCCTGGAGCAGTACGCGAGCGGCCGCGCCCTGGTCCGGTTCGCGCGCGCCGGCGCGCGGCAGGAGCCGGAACGCGCCGCGATCCTGCTCGAACTCGCGAACGGCCACGCCGACGCGGTAACGGGCCCGATGGTGACCGAGGCGGCGCACAAGGGCGACCCCGTCTCGCGGGACTCGTTCGCGCAGATCGGGCAGTGGCTGGGCGAGTCCATGGCTGACCTGGTGCAGATCTTCGACCCGCAGATCCTCGTCATCGGCGGGGGCGTCATCGATGCCGGTGACCTGCTGATGGGCCCGACGGAGCGGTCGTACCGGGAGGCGCTGGCCGTCCGCGGGACGTTGCCGGTGGCCGAGCTGAAGGCCGCCGAGACCGGCAGTTCCGCCGGTGTCATCGGCGCGGCGGACCTGGCCCGGCGCC
Source organism: uncultured Micromonosporaceae bacterium (assembly GCA_966211315.1). Lineage (GTDB taxonomy): Bacteria > Actinomycetota > Actinomycetes > Mycobacteriales > Micromonosporaceae > CBIHNN01. The sequence continues at coordinate 26,258 of CBIHNN010000047.1, forward strand.
TGTAGACATGGTTGACCTGCGGGTACTCACCTACAACGTGCACGGCCGGAAGGACGATCGGGCTGCCCTCGCCGCCGAGGTACGGCGGCTTGAGCCGGACGTGGTGGTCGTGCAGGAGGCGCCGCGCCGGTTCCGGTGGCGGCACGGCTGCGCCGAACTGGCCGACTCGTTCGGGATGGTCGTGGTGGCGGGGGGCCTGCCGTCGCTGGGCAACCTGATCGTGTCGACGTTGCGGGTGAAGGTGATCGACACCTGGTGCCTGCGGTATCCGCTCACACCGGGCCGGCACATGCGCGGGGCGGCGTTCGCCCGCTGCTCTGTCGGCGGCGTCGAGTTCGTGGTGTCGGGGTCGCACCTGGCCACCGACCCCGCCGAACGTCCGGACCAGGCGGCCCGGTGGAAGGCGGAGCTGTCCGCCGTCGACGTTGCGCTGATCGCCGGGGTCGACGTCAACGAGGGCCCTGACGGGCCGTCCTGGCAGGCTGTCGCCGACGGGCTCGTCGACACCGCGGGACCGGCGCAGCGGTACACGCCGACGTTTCCGGCGAGCGGGCCGCGGTACCGGCTGGACGCGCTGTTCGTCAGCAAGGACGTCGAGGTGGTCCGGCATGACGTGGTCACCACCGAGGCGACCCGGCGGGCCAGCGACCACCTGCCGGTCATGGCCCAACTGCGGCTTTACAACCGCACCGGATAAGCGGAAAGATCGACTGCCGTGACCGACTCCGACGTGTACGACCGCGGTGACGCCGTCTGCGTCATCGGGGCCGGGGCCAGTGGCCTGACCGCGGTCAAGAACCTCCGTGAGCACGGCTTCGACGTCGACTGCTACGACCGTGAGACGTCCGTCGGCGGGGCCTGGAACTGGCGTCACGACCGCAGTCCCGTGTACGCGAGCACCCATCTCATCTCCTCGCGCCCCCTCACCCAGTTCCCCGACTTCCCGATGCCGGACGACTGGCCCGACTACCCCCACCACAGCCAGGTCCTGGCGTACCTGACCCGGTACGCCGAGCACTTCGGCCTGCTGTCGGACGTCTGGTTCGGCACCGAGGTGGTCCGGGTCCAGCCCGCCGAGGGTGAACGCTGGGACGTCACCACCCACGCCACCGGCGGCGGCATCGAGAGTACCCGCCGGTACGCGGCCGTCATCATCGCCAACGGCCACAACTGGTCCCCGAAGCTGCCCGCGTACGAGGGGCTGGAGTCGTTCAGGGGGAAGTTCCTGCACGCTTCGGCGTACAAGGATCCGGCGGTGCTGCGGGGAAGGAAGGTTCTCGTGGTCGGGGGCGGTAACACCGGCTGCGACATCGCCGTGGAGGCGGCGCACCAGGCGGCCGAATGCTGGCACTCCACCCGCCGCGGCTACTGGTACGCGCCGAAGTACCTGCTGGGGCGCCCCGCCGACCAGGTCAACGATGAGATGCTGGCCTGGCGCCTACCGCTGCGGATGCGGCAGTGGCTGTACAGGAAGGCGCAGGGGATCAGCATCGGGGACCCGGCCCGCTTCGGCCTCCCGGCCCCGGACCACCGGCCGTACGAGTCCCACCCGATCGTCAACAGCCATCTCGTGCACTATGTCGGCCACGGCCGGATCACACCGGTGCCGGACGTCGCCCGGTTCGACGGCGCCACGGTCGAGTTCACCGACGGCCGCCGTGTCGAGCCTGACGTGGTGGTCGCCGCGACCGGTTACCTGCCGCGCTTCGAGTTCCTCGACCGCGAGGTCCTCGACACCGACGACGACGGCCGCCCCGACCTGCATCTGCACGCGTTCGCCCGTCGGCACCCGACGCTCGCCGTGGTCGGCCTGGTCCAGGCGGACGGTGGCCTGTTCCCGCTCGCGCACTGGCAGGCGGTGGCGGTGGCGCGCTGGCTCCGGCTGCGGCGTACCGACCCGGCGAGGGCCGCCCGCGTACAGTCCGTGGAGTCTGCCCGGCCCGTACGCCGGTGGAGCAGGACGAACATGGTGCACACATCACGGCACTGGTTCGAGGTCAGCCACACCGACTACCTGCGCGCCATCGAACACCTGCTCGCCGAGCTGGAACCCGCGTCATGACCGAGCGGCTGATCCGGTTCGAGGAGTGGACGAAGCCCGTCCCGGCGGTGCGCCGCGAGGTGCTCAGCGCACTGCCCGAGGATGATGCGGCACATCGGCCGCCGGTGGTGTTCGTGCCCGGGTTCGGCCACGGCGCCTGGTCCTTCGCCGAGCACTGGCTCGGGCCGACCGCCGAGCGCGGTTTCCCCGCATACGCGCTGAATCTGCGAACGAAGGGGACATTGCGGGCGTACGCCCATGATGTGGTCCAGGTGGCGGCGGGCCTGCCGCACCGCGCGATCCTCGTGGGACACGGCGCCGGGGCGCTCGTGGTGACGCGGGCGCTGGCGCGCTACCCGGCGCGCGCGGCCGTCCTGCTCGCGCCGGTGCTGCACGGCCCGTCGGCCGCGGTGGCGGCCCTGCGCGCGAACCCGGCGGGCACGCTTCCCGCCGCTGTCGGCGGCCGCCTGCGGCTGAGCCGCCGACAGCTCTTCCGTGACCTTCCCGAGGATCAGGCCAAGGAGTACGTGTCCCGCCTCACCGCCCCCGGCGGACGCGCCCTATGGCAACTCCTGACCCACCGCGCCGCCGAACCGATGGTCGGCACGCCGCCGATTCTCGTCGCCGGCAGCCCCGACGACCGCATCGTGTCCCGCAAAGCCCTGGACAAGGCCGCCGCCCGGTACGGCGGCGCGCCGCTACTCTTCCCCGGCATGGGCCACGACCTGATGCTCGACGCCCGCTGGGCCGAGCCGCTCGACGCGGTTCTGGACTGGCTCGAGAAGCAGCTGTGAGACTCCCGTACGCGCATGCCGCGGCGCTGCACCTTCCGCCCCACGGCGACGCGGCGGCGCCGGGCGCGGCGGTGACGGTCGCGTTGTGCGGCCACTGGGAGCACGACGGGCCATGCCCGATCGCCGCCCACCACACCGCCGCCACCCGCGACGGCGACCTGCTTCACCTGCGGATCCTCTTCGCCGCCGAGGCCGGCGACGAGCCGAGGTACGCCGTCGCATCGCCGTGGCGCTGACCGCCTGGCCGGTCATCCACAGCGGCCCGTCGGAGATCACGGACGCCGAGGCGGCCCACGCCGCCCGCCTGGCCGGGGGCTGACCGAACCGGCCGAATGGCCGGTCGGCCGCCCGGGACGGCCGCCGCCGCGGCCAGCGACGTCACGCACCTGACCCGGGTTCCGGGCACCCACGGGCGTTCGAACGCGGCACGAGACACCGTCCAGGGATGGTCGTTCGCGACTCAGCCAGGCAGCTGCCCGGCGAGGGAGCCGCTGGCGTCCAGGGCGCTGAGGTACGCCCGCGCGTACGCCAGGATGTCGTGATCGCGCAGGTGGCCGCGCATCGCCGTCATCCGGGCGCCGAGTTCCTCCGGGTTCGCCTCCATGGCCTCTCGCAGGGTGCGTTTCAGGCCGTCGAGGTCGTGCGGGTTGACGAGGTACGCCTGGGTCAGCTCGGTCGCCGCTCCGGCGAACTCACTCAGTACCAGGGCGCCCGTGCTGTCCTCCCGGGCGGCGACGTACTCCTTGGCGACGAGGTTCATGCCGTCGCGCAGCGGGGTGACGATCATGACGTCGGCGCTGAGGTAGAGCGCGGCGAGCTCGGCGCGGTCGAAGGACTGGTTCAGGTAGTGGATGGCGGGTTCGCCGACGCGACCGTACTCGCCGTTGATCCGGCCGACCTCGCGTTCGATCCGGTCCCGCAGCAGCCGGTAGTGGCCGACGCGTTCCCGGCTCGGTACGGCCAGCTGCACCATCACCGTCTCGTGGACCTTCACGTCGCCATCGCGCAGGAGCTCGCTGTACGCGGTGAGCCGGTGCTCGATGCCCTTGGTGTAGTCGAGCCGGTCGACGCTGAGCAGCACGCGCCTCGGCCGGCCCAGGTCCCCACGGATCTGCCGCGCCCGGGCCACCACGTCGGGCCTGCGGGCCAGCTGCTGCATCTCCGCCACGTCGATCGAGACAGGGAACGCGTCGGTGCGCACGACGCGGCCGTCGTCGAGGACGATCGAGGAGTCGCTGGCCTTCGCGTCGAGCAGGACCCGGGCCAGCTGAGCCAGGTTGTGCGCGCCCTGCCGGCGCTGGAATCCGACCAGGTCGGCGCCGAGCATTCCGCGCAGCAGTTCGACCCGGCGGGGAAGTTGCATGAACAGCTCGGGCGGCGGGAACGGCACGTGCAGAAAGAACCCGATGAGCAGGTCCGGGCGCAGCTCCCGGAGCATCCCCGGCACCAGCTGCAGGTGGTAGTCCTGGACCCACACCGCCGCCCCCGGCTCGGCCACCTCCGCGGCCGCCTCCGCGAACCGGCGGTTGACTTGCTCGTACGCCTCCCACCAGCTGCGGTCGTAGACGGGCTGCTCGACGGCGTCGTGGTACAGCGGCCACAGCGTCGAGTTCGCGAAGCCCTCGTAGTACCGGGCCAGGTCATCGGTGGACAGGGGAACGGCCCGGATCCGTACGGTGCCGATGTCCGGCAGGGTGGGCGCCGGACCGATACCGCCGGCCCAGCCGACCCAGGTGGCCGGCGTCTGCTGGAAAAGCCTGTGTAGCGCGCCGACCAGCCCGCCGGGACTGCGCCGCCATTCGCAGGCCCCGTCCGGGGCGACGTTGTCGTCGATGGGCAGCCGGTTGGCGACTACCACGAGGGAGCTCTGCCGCATGTGACCTCGATCCGCCGTAGAAGTACGGCCGTGGGAGGTTTGTCCTTAACACAAGGCTACGGCAGCCTCGCCCAGAGGTACAGGTGTGCGTCGATCATACGACGGCGCCGTCACCCGATTCGTCGTCCTCGTCGTCGCGGCCGGAGCGTAGCCGCCACACGAGGGTGACCGCGCCGCTGAGGACGGCGGCGAACCCGGTCAGCGACGCGATGTCCCGCCCGATCGGCAGCACGGTCGGGAACAGGAACAGCAGGAACCCGACGAGCACGGCCAGCGCGCCCGCGACGGTGTACTTGGAGATCGTCGGCAAGGGTGGCGGCGGGGGCGGGACATACCGTTCGTCGTCCTCGGCGTCCAGGCCGTCGAGCAGCGACGGGGAGTCGCCGCGCCAGCGGTTCGCGTCGATGCCCGCGACGTCCACGGCCGAGGTCAGCCCCGTACGGGGAGGCGGGTCGGCGGGTGGCTCCGGCTTCGGGTCCGAATCCGGGTCCGCCGTCGGGTCCGAGCGGACCGGCAGCCCCTCGGCGGCCGGCCAGGGCGCCGCGGTCGGGTCGAGGTCGGTGTGAAAGCCGGCGATGATCCGCGCCCACTCGGCGTCGATGTCGGACTGGCGGCCGCCACGGCCGGTGCCCGCGTCGGACCTGCCGCCGCTCTCCGAGTCTCCCGGGCCGGCATTCGGCTGGCGTGGGGCGCTGGTCAACGGAATGTCGTCGACAACGCGGTCGAGCTGCTCCCGCGCCTGGGCGAGGTGGGTGCTGTCGACGTACAGGCGGTCGGTGGGGCGGGCGGGGAAGGTGGTGGCGCGCAGGACCGGGTTCAGGTCGGCGGACGGCTGCAGGTATGCGGCGATCCCGCCGGCGGCCAGCACGTCGAGGAGGTGCTCACCGACACGGGGATCCACATCACCCGCCACCGCGTAGTCTGCTGCGCGCAGCCCGTTGTCCCGTCGCCCGCGACGGGCGCCACCAGCTGACACCCCGCACACTCCTCGCCGGCGCCGCCCGCGGCGCCCTGTCATGGGCCGTGCGGCTCGCCTGGTGGATTGCCGCGCTGACCGTGCCTTGAATGGTGACACGTCAGGCACCCGTTACGGGAGTGCGTTGTGGCGTGCCGCTCCGCATCCGTAGGCTCGAAGCCGACAGTGCCGACGCTGACGGACAAGCGGGCGTGACCGCCGCAGGAGGGACATCGGTGCTGTACTGGCTGCTCAAGCGGGTTGTGCTCGGCCCGTTGCTGTTGGTGATCTACCGCCCGCAGGTGACGGGCCTGGCGAACGTACCCGCGAGCGGGCCCGCGATCATGGCGGCGAACCATCTCTCCTTCGTGGACTCGATCTTCCTTCCGCTGATCCTGGAGCGGCGGATCACGTTCGTCGCGAAGGCCGAGTACTTCACCGGCAAGGGGCTCAAGGGGCGGCTGATGCGGCTCTTCTTCCAGGGCACCGGCACGATCCCGGTCGACCGTACGGGTGGGGAGGCGGCGCGGGCGGCGCTGGAGACCCAACTGAAGGTGCTCCGCGGCGGCGGCCTGGCGGGCATCTACCCGGAGGGCACCAGGTCGCCGGACGGACGGCTGTACCGCGGCAAGACCGGGGTGGCCCGGCTCGCACTGCGCAGCGGCGCGCCGATCATCCCCGTCGGCATGCTGAACCTCGACCAGGTTCAGCCGCCGGGCCGGCGTCTTCCCCGGATCATGCGGGTCCGCATCGCCATCGGCAGGCCGCTGCACCTCGACCGGTACGCCGCACGAGCGGGGGACCGCCTCGTCGAGCGGGCGATCACCGACGAGGTCATGTACGAGATCATGGAGTTGACCGGCCGCGAGTACGTCGACGTGTACGCGCAGACGCTCAAGGCCGTACCCCCGCCGTCGCCGGGGGCACCCGCGGGTCTGGCGGCGTAGCTCGCCTCAGCGGTCCGCCATGCCGGCGCGGCGGCGCAGCGCCGCGACGTCCGTCACCACGATGCGACGGCCCTCGGTGCGCAGCCAGCCTCGGGTGGCGAACGAGCCGATCGCCTGGTTGACGCTCTGCCGCGATCCGCCGGCCATCTCGGCGAGCTGGCTCTGGTTCAGCTCTATCGTGATCATCGGTGCGTGGCTCTCGCCGGCGAGCCGGACGAGGGTCTTCGCCACCCGGCCGGGCAGGTCCAGGAAGACGTGGTCGGCGTTCTGCTCGGTGAGGCGGCGGATCAGCCCGCCCAGCGAGCGCATGACCGCGTCGAGGATCCGCGGGTTCGAGTGGACGAGCTCCATGAACGCGCCGCGGGACAGCGCGAGGGCCGTGCAGTCCTCGATGGCCTCGGCTGACGCGGATCGGGTGGAGGCGTCCAACAGGGACACCTCGCCCAGTACGTCAGGCGGCCGGACCACCGACAGGACGGCGCGTTCGCCGGTGGGTGCGGTACGGAACACCGCGACCGCGCCGCGGCGCAGGATGATCAGCGATTCGCCGGGGTCGTTCTCGACGAACAGCAGCTGACCCTTTCGATATGTGCGGGGTACCGCGGTGGCGATCACCCGCTGCCGCACCTCGGGTTCGAGGCCGGCGAACATGTCGACGCCGGTCAGTGCATCGCCGTGATCCGGAAGGCGCTCCACGGAACTTTTCCTCTCCGGTCAGGACACGCGAACGATCACTACTAGCACGAAGCACGCCTTCGGCGCTATTTCCGTCAGGCGGTGGCTAAGTGCCACCACCGATCATGGCGCCCTCGTCGCGCTGTGTACACCCCCGGTAGCGTTGAGGTTAGCCTTTGGATTGATGAATGCACATTCAGGCGTCGATTCCTCACCGGGCGTGGGGGATAATCGCGCGGTGATGTACGACGACATCATCCGTTCGGTGTTGCGGGAGGACTGGCACCTGCGCCCCGCGGAGGTCAGCCCGCTGCCCACGGGCTGGATGTCGCGCGCGTGGGCTGTCCAGGCCGGCGGCGGCGCGTACGTGGTCCGGCTCGTCGACCACAGCGCCCGCCAGCCGCTCGAGGCGGGACTCGCGGCGGCGGCTCATCTGCGCGGCCGCGGCTTTGCGATCGGCGAGCCGATTCGTACCCTCGGCGGTGCGCTGACAGCGAAAACCCCCTTCGGCGCGGTCGGCCTCGTCCGGCGGGTCGCCGGCAGCATGCTCGACGGCCATGACCCCGTCGACCAGCAGTGGTGGGGCGATCGGCTGGGCGCCGCCCACCGCGCTCTCGAGGGGTTCCGGCACCCGGGTCTGCAACGCTGGCACTGGCTGCACCCGGACGCGGCGCATCTGGCCGTGGAGCCGTGGCTGCGCCCCGCGATCGTCGAGGCCGTCGCCGCGATGACCAGGCTCACCGTCGCCGACCGGCTCACCTACGGCGTCCTGCACGGTGACCCGGCGGCCGAGGCGTTCGTCGTGGACGGTCGCAGCGGCAGCTGCGGCCTGCTCGACTGGGGTGCCTGCGCCACCGGCCCGCTCGTCTACGACCTCGCCTGCGCGGTCGGGTACGCCGGGGGAGCGGAGCGAGCCGCGGAGCTCATCGACGGGTACATCGCCGCCCGCGCCGTCGACCGCGAGGAGGTCGAGTCGGCGCTGCCGGTGCTGGTGCGCTTCCGCTGGGCCGTGCAGGCCGACTGGTACGCCCGGCGCCTCGCGATCGGCGCGGAGACCCGCGACACGCCCCGGCCGGAGCCGTACTCGCCGGACAATCCGGCCGCGGACCGGGCTGGCCTGCACGCCGCCAGGGACGCCCTCGCCGAGATCGGCGGACCCTGACCCGTGCGGTGTCACCGCTGTGCGAAAGGATGTGCGGCGATGGCCTACCGATATTTCTATGACTGCGAGTTCGTCGAGGACGGCCGTACCGTCGACCTCGTGTCGATCGGCGTCGTCGACGAGTTCGGCCGCGAGTTCTACGCGGTCTCCACCGAGTTCGACGACAGTCGCGCCAACCCGTGGGTCCGGCGCAACGTCCTCGACAAGCTGCCGTCGCCCGCCGACCCGGCCTGGCGCTCCCGCGAACGCCTCCGCGAGGACCTGTACGCGTTCCTGATCGAGCCGATCACCGGCCGTGGCGAGCAGCTCGAGCTCTGGGCCTGGTACGCCGCGTACGACCACGTCGCGCTCGCGCAGCTGTGGGGCGCTATGCCGGCGTTGCCGCGGGAGATCCCCCGGTTCACCAAGGACCTGCGCCAGCGCTGGGACGACGTCGGCCGCCCCGCCCTGCCCGACCAGGCCGGGCGGCACGACGCCCTGGTGGACGCCCGGCACAACCTGGCCCGCTGGAACGCGATGCCCGCGTTGCCCAAACCCTGATCGGGTTTGCTCGGGTGTTTCTGCGGCCCTGAACGGGGCATCCGGCCGTCATGACTGACACCGACCACCGTGCCAAGGTGACCGAGCTGGTCCGGGACGCGCGCATCTGCATGCTGACCACGATGACGGCCGACGGGCGGCAGGTGAGCCGGCCGATGGCGCTCCAGGAGGCCGAGTTCGACGGGGACCTGTGGTTCTTCGCGTACGCCGACTCAGCGAAGTCTGCGCAGATTCGTACGCATCCCGAGGTGAATGTCTCGTTCAGCACCAAGCAGTCCTGGGTGTCCGTGACCGGAACCGCCGAGCAGGTCAGTGACCGTGCCAAGGCTGAGCAGCTGTGGAACCCGTTGCTCAAGGCGTGGTTTCCGGACGGTCTCGACACCCCCGGCGTGACGCTGCTCAAGGTGCACGCCACCTCCGCCGAGTACTGGGAGTCGGCCCACTCCAGCCGGGTGGTCGAGCTACTCGGATTCGCCAAGGCGGCGGTGACGGGCACTCCGCCCGACCCCGGAGAGAACGAGTCCGTACGCCTCTGAGCGAGGCGAACTTTGCCGTCCCCGGCCGGGCGACTACAGTGCGCTGGTGCGGCCCGCCCCGGGCCGGCAACGCTGCCGACGGTCATTCTCGACTCGCGTTCCTGGGGCTCGCAGGGCTAGATCTGTGACCCCACATGGGAGGACGAGCGAATATGCGCATCGGCGTGCTCACCGGCGGCGGCGACTGCCCCGGCCTGAACGCAGTGATCCGGGCGGTGGTCCGTAAGGGCGTCGCCACCTATGGTCACGAGTTCGTCGGTTTCCGCGACGGCTGGAAGGGCCCGCTGGAGGGGCTGACCAAGCCCCTCGGCATCGCCGAGGTCCGCGGCATCCTGCCGCGCGGCGGCACGATCCTGGGCTCCTCGCGGACCAACCCGTTCAAGATCGACGGCGGCGTCGAGAAGATCAAGGCCAACCTGGCCGAGCACGGCGTCGACGCACTCGTGGCGATCGGCGGCGAGGACACCCTCGGCGTCGCCACCAAGCTCAACGACCTCGGCGTCAACGTCGTCGGCGTGCCGAAGACGATCGACAACGACCTCAACGCAACCGACTACACCTTCGGCTTCGACACCGCGGTGAACATCGCGATGGAGGCCATCGACCGGCTGCACACCACCGCCGAGTCGCACCACCGCAC
>CBIHNN010000048.1:0-36389 GCA_966211315.1 uncultured Micromonosporaceae bacterium
TCATTGCACCAGCGTTTTTGCGCATGAGTTTGCTACGGGTTTCGGGGGGGTTTGGTGCGGGTGGGCCCGTGCACACCGGGGCCCGGGGCCCCACCGGTCGGACGATCATGGGGAGCTGTTCTCGGCGGTGTCACGCAGGTTCTTGGTCCAGGTGTCCCAGTACGGGCCGAAAGCCGGGCTCGGGTTCTGGTCCCCGAAGAAGTACGAGTAGTTGGCGACCGCCCAGCCGAGGCCGGGATACGAGGTGTCGTAGTCCTTCAGCCAGGCGCTGCCACTGGCGCCCCGGCGCAGATTGCAGTTGAGCTTCTGGTCGCCGTTGAACAGGTCGCGGCGTGACAGCTGACCCTGGCAGTAGGTCTGCTGCTCGCCCCCGTTGCCGACGTGGGTCGGGTAGCCGATCGATGTCACGTACGGCCGGCCCGGGTTGTAGATGATCCCGTTTCCGCCCACCCGAGCGATGAGTTTCTGGCCGTACTGATTCACGTTGGTGGGGACGAACGCGGTGTCGTACCCGAAGTTGCTGTCGTTGACCCAGCCCTGGGTGGTCCAGAACGTGTATGCGGCGAAGTGACCGGCCGCCCCCTCGCCGTTCTGGTAGCCCGGGTAGAAGGCCCAGTTCTCCATCCACATCTTGCCCTTGCCGCCGTGTACACAGTGCCCAGCGGTGATCACGATGCGCTGCTTGGGGGTGTTGAGCGTGCCGCCGGAGCAGACGTAGTCCAGGCCGTCGGACGGGTCGTGGAAGAAGACCTTGCCTGCCGCCTGGGTGAAGTTGACGGCGGACGCCAGTTCTTTGCCCTTCGGCCCGGCGATGGTGGGAGCAGCTGGCGCGTCACCCAGGATCGGTTTGGCAGTCCGCTCCTGGGCGGACTGATCCGATACCGCCGACGTGCCCGGCCGCGCCGACGGCGTCACCGGTAAGGCCGCCGCGCGCCGTTGCGGTGTCCAGTACGCGGCGATGACGGCGTCGGCTCGCGCGGTGTCGACCGCGGTGAACCGGCGGCCGGTCCCCGGATCGAACAGCGGCGCCGCAGCACCGGTGACCGCACCCGGCGACGTGGAGGTGGCGGCTGCGCTGGGCGGCGCCGCCGTCGCATGTCCCGGCACGAGCAGTGCAGCGACCGCAACCGCGACGGTGAGCACCGGCAGCCGTTTGGTGAGATGAGACATAGATCGCCCTCTCCTAGTGTTGAGCGTGGACCCAGTGAAGGGGTAGGCGGCAGCGACACCAAGCGGCTAGGCAGAAACGCGACTGGACAATGGCATCGATGGCTGTCCGCGGCGGTGACGGCCACGGTGCCGACGAACAGCACGCGCCGAGCGCCTGACGCAGCCATCGAGCGTGCACCAGTACGCGCGGTGACGGTAGCGTCGGCGGATGGCAGATCTCGACGGAGAATCCGTGCTCCAGCGCGGCAAGGTGGCCGTGTCGGTCGCGTTCATCGTGAACGGGGTGGCGTTCTCGAGCTGGTTGTCGCGGGGGCCGGCGATCCGGGCGGGTCTCGATCTGACCGCCGCCGGATACGGCCTGCTTCTGCTCTGCCTGTCCGCGGCGGCCGTGACGGCGCTGCCGTTGTCGGGACCGCTGGTGCACCGGGTGGGTCCGGCGCGGACGATGGCGATCGGGGCGGCGGCTGTCGTGTCGGGGACGTCGGTGCTGGCCACCGGCCTCGCATTGCACTCGACGGTGCTGGCGGGAGCCGGGCTGGTGTTGTCGGGCCTGGGGACGAGTACCTGGGACGTGGCGCAGAATGTCGAGGGCGCGGACGTGGAGCGGCGGCTCGGCCGTACCCTCATGCCCCGGTTGCATGCCGGGTGGAGTGTCGGCACGATAGCCGGCGCCGGTCTCGGCGCGGGCGCCGCTGCCCTCGGCGTCTCCGTCACCGCGCAGCTTGCCGTGACGGCCGCCCTGGTAGCTGCCACGATGGTGCCGACGGTGCGGTACCTCGTGCCGCCCACCGCCGCCGTCGAGGAGGCCCGCGGCGGCGCCTCGGGGGTGTGGAAGGCCTGGCGGGAGCCGCGGACGCTGCTGATCGGCCTCATCCTGCTCGGGTTCGGTTTCACCGAGGGCACCGCGAACGACTGGTTGGCGATCGCCGCGGTCGACGGTTACGGCACGAGCGACGCCGTGGGCGCGGTCGTGTTCGGGGTGTTCGCCGCCGCGATGACCGCGGCGCGGACCCTGTCCGGTGGGACGATGGAACGCTGGGGCCGGGTGCCCGTGCTGCGGGTGACGGGGGCGGTCGCGCTGGCCGGGCTGCTGCTCGTGGTGTTCGGCGGCACCCTGTGGGTGGCCGTTCTGGGGGTGGCGCTCTGGGGTGCGGGCGCGTCGCTGGGCTTCCCGGTGGGAATGAGTGCGGCCGCCGACGACCCGGTCCGGGCGGCCGTCCGGGTCTCGGTCGCCAGTTCCATCGGGTACGCGGCCTTCATCGCCGGGCCGCCCCTGATCGGGTTCCTGGCCGAGGACTTCGGCCCGTTGCGCGCGCTCCTGGCGGTCTGCGGCGCACTCCTGCTGGGTCTGCTGGCATCAGGCGCCGCGAAACCCCTGCCGGAACGGGTCACCGCCCGGTGAGGAAGTCCCCGATCAGCGCGGCGAGCCGTTCCGGCCGCTCGTCGATCATGGCGTGGCTGGCATCCGCCAGGCGCAGGTGACGCATCCGCGGGTTCTGCCGGGCCGCCGCCGCCACGGTATCCGCGACCCACGGCCGGTACGCGGCGTACAGCTCGGCATACGGCTGCTGCTGCGGCGGATCCTCGGTGGCCAGGACCACCAGCAGCGGGCACTGCACCGCGACGTGCTCGCCCAGCGGGTCGAAACCGTTCATCGCGTCCCGCAGCTGCGCGGTGACGGCCGCGGAAGGACGCAGGGTGGTGACACCGTCGGTGACGGCCAGGTTCCGCCGGAAGCCTTCGATGAGGGTCTTCTCGGCCGCGCCGACCTGCCGGGCCAGCTCGCGTACGCCCTCGATCATGGCGGCCTGCTGCTCCGCTGATACCTCCCGCCCGGCCGGCGCCGCCATCGGGTCGAACGCCGCCGTGAGCCTGGCGAGCTCGGCGGTGGCCTTGTCGGGGTCGAGACCGGGCAGCTGGGCCACCCGCGTGGGCGCGCCGATGCCGTCGAGGTTGACGACGCCGGGGGAGTCGGGGTGCCGCTGGCCCCACTTGACGGCGAGCATCCCGCCGAGCGAGTGGCCGACGACGGACGGCCGGGCGAGATCCAGGTGGACCGCCACGGCGGCGAGGTCACCGACGGCGGCGTCCCAGGAGAAGTCGCCGTCGCCTGAGCGGCCGTGCCCGCGCAGGTCCACCGTGACCACCCGGTGCCGGGGCCGCAGGGCCCGGGCGAGCGTGGTCATCGTGGCGAGGTTCCCGCCCGTACCGTGCACGAGCAGCAGCGGCGGGGTGTCGCCGCCGAAGTCGCGTACGGCGATGGGCAGCGAGCCCGCGTCGACGAGCCGATCGTTGATCATGTGCGGCCTCCCTGAGGTGATCGTGGGACGGACACGCCACTCCGCCAGCGTAGATAGTGTTCCCGGTATGGCCACTCGCGGGTTCAACGAGCCACATCCGGATCGGCTGCCGCCGGGCCACCCGCGTCGCGCCGAGATCCTCGCCGCGCATGCCGCGGCGTGCGCGTCCGGCCAGGCCGGCTACCGGGATCCGGACACCGGGCTGTTCGTCCTCACCGCCCGCTTCCTGACCGAACGGAATTTCTGCTGCGGCAACGGCTGTCGCCACTGCCCATATGTGACAACGGAGTAGTACGGTGTCCCGCGAATCCCGGGAGGAACCTGTGCGCTCGCGTCAGTCCGCGCTCGCCGTCTGTGCCGTCCTGCTGCCCGCCGTGCTGGGCTCGACAGCGGCCTGTTCGGCGAACGATTCCGGGCCGTCGGCGGCGGTCCCGATAGCCCCCGTCGAGCAGCAGCCCGCCGCGGCGGCCGGTGGCGCCTGCATCCTGCTCGACTTCGGTCAGATCGAGGAGAAGCTCGGTGTTCACTTCGACGTCGCCGCGGCGGACGCGGCCGGTGTGACGTCGACGTGCGTGGTGCAGGCCGAGGGGAGTACGCGTCCCGACCTGGTCTTCTCCGTCCTCGAGCGGACGGCCGCGGACGCCGGGGTGTTCCTGGCGACGGTCAAGCCGGAGAAGGGTGAGCAGGTCGACGGGCTCGGCGCGGCCGCGTACCGGGTCGTGCATCCGCCGGTTCCCGGCGCCGGTCCCGCTGTGGAGATCGGCTGGCTCACGAAAGATCAGCAGGCCAAGACGCTGCTGTTCACCTTTCCCGCGAACCCGCCGGCGCCGGACGGCGAGAAGCTCGCCGACCGGCTGGTCGAGCTGGGTAAGGCCCTGGAGAGCGTCGGTCAGTAACTCAGCCCGCGGCGACGAAGACGCGGGAGGCGACCTCGCGAGGAAGGCGTACCTGGTCGCCGGAGCGGTCGATCATCACGCCGTCGCGTTCCTGCGCCACGGTGACCGTGGCGCCCGGGTCGACGCCCGCGGCGTGCAGCTGCCTGAGGACGTCACCGTTGGTCTGCACGCTCTCGCAGATGCGCCGGACCGTCACCGCGCCGGACAGCCCGGGGAAGGCCAGGTTCCGCTCGCCGGCCATCGCGTCCAAGGCCTTCCCGTTGTCCGGCAGATCGAGGCTGCCGAGGGCATCCAGTCCGGGGATCGGGTTGCCGTACGGGGAGCGGGTGGGCCGGTTGAGCAGGTCGTACACCTTGCGTTCCACCGCGTCGCTCATCACATGCTCCCAGCGGCAGGCCTCCTCGTGCGCCTCCTCGTACGGCATCCCGATGACGTTGACGAGGAGCAGCTCCGCGAGCCGGTGCTTGCGCATCACGGATACGGCGTGCCCGCGGCCGAGGTCGGTGAGGTGGAGATGCCGGTCGCCCTCGACGCGCAGCAGGCCGTCGCGCTCCATCCGGGCGACGGTCTGGCTGACCGTCGGGCCGCTCTGGTGCAGGCGCTCGGCGATGCGGGCGCGCAGCGGGGGTACGCCTTCCTCCTCGAGTTCGAGAATGGTGCGCAGGTACATCTCGGTGGTGTCGACAAGGTGGTTAATCGGTACCACCGACCCCAGTAGCGCTCCGGCGACGATCCGTCACCAGGCGATCCATCAGTACGCTCGGCTTCATAGCTTCCGACCTCCAGGAGCTGCATTGCTGCTCAAGCCTAGACGAGCCTGCATCCACTGCCGAATCTCTGCGGCAAACGATCTACCCCTCGCCAGGCACGAGCCCGCCAGGAGCACCCGACGACTCGCCGGGTGCTCTCTGCCGGTGACAGGTCACGCCTGCCGATCAGAAGCGGAAGGCGGATACCAGGCCGCTCAGCTCGGTGGACATCCGGGCCATTTCCGCGGTGGCCTGCTGGGTTTCGGTGACGCCCTGGCTGGTCAGCCGGGCTGCGTCGGCGACGCCGGTGATGTTCTGGGCGATCTCGCCCGTACCGGAGGCCGCCTCCGACACGCTGCGGTTCATCTCGGCAGTGGTGGCGCTCTGTTCCTCGACCGCGGACGCGATCGTCGTCTGGAAGTCACTGATCCGGGCGATGACTGCGGAGATGCCCTCGATCGCGGTGACTGCTCCGGTCGTGTCGGTCTGGATGGCTTCCACGCGGCGGGAGATGTCCTCGGTGGCCCGGGCCGTTTCCTGGGCGAGGTCCTTGACCTCGGAGGCGACGACGGCGAAGCCCTTGCCGGCGTCGCCCGCGCGGGCGGCTTCGATGGTGGCGTTGAGGGCGAGCAGGTTGGTCTGCTCGGCGATAGAGGTGATGACCTTGATGACGTTGCCGATTTCGGCGGACGACTCGCCCAGCTTGCCCATCGTCGCCGACGTGGCGGCGGTCACACTGACCGCCTCGTGAGCGACCTGCGCCGCCTCGGTGGCGTTCTGGGAGATCTCCCGGATCGAGGCACCCATCTCCTCGCTGCCTGACGAAACGGTATCAACGCTGCGGGAGACCTGCTCCGCTGCGGCGGAGACCGCCTGTGCCTGGGCGGACGTCTCCTCGGCCGACGCGGCGATCTGCGCCGCGGTCCCGGTCATCTGCTCGGAGGCGCTGGCCAGGGAGGCCGCGGACGCGTCGATCGTGGACACCGTGTCGCGCAACCTGATGATGGCGGTGTCGAGGGCGCGGCCCATCTGGCCGGGTTCATCCCGTGCCGTGAGCCCGCTGGTACGGGTCAGGTCACCGGCGGCGAGGCCCTCACAGACGTGCTTCACCTTCGCGAGCGACTGCACGATCCTGCGCGACACGAGGACGCCTAGACCCACGGCAACCGTCAATCCGACGACCAGCATGGCGATCGAGATGGTCCGGCTGGACTCGTATCCCCCCTTGGCGGCCGCGGCGTTCTTCGCCGCAGCGGCCGTCTCCGTGCCGTCCAGTTCGCTGACCAGGGCGTAGATCTTCGTCAGGAGGGGCAACGTCCGGGTGTCGCGGATCGAGGACCAGGCCGTCAGATCATGGCGGGCGCCGGCGGGCAGCAGCTCGGTCTGTGCGACCTTGATATACGTCTGCCACTGGTTGTCCAGGTCGGCGATCGTTGCAGGGTTCCCGGCCGGTATACCGTTGCGGTAGGCGGCCATCGCCGTTTCGAAGGCCTGCCCGTCGGCCGTGAACGCAGCGGTGAACTTCGCTACCGAGGCGGCGTCCTGAGAAAGCGCCTGATTGGCGATGTCCACTCGGGCCTGCGCCACCGTCGCCTTGAGCTGCCCCACAGCCTTGATGCTCGCCACGTTGCTGTTATAGATCAACTGGGCGGACGTGCTGGCGCGACTGAGCCCCAGCAGCCCGGTGATCCCGACGGTCAGCGCCACCAACGCGCCGACGCCGACCGCGGCCAGGACCTTCGTGTTCAC
Source organism: uncultured Micromonosporaceae bacterium (assembly GCA_966211315.1). Taxonomy (GTDB): domain Bacteria; phylum Actinomycetota; class Actinomycetes; order Mycobacteriales; family Micromonosporaceae; genus CBIHNN01. Next base: position 6,865 of record CBIHNN010000048.1, read on the forward strand.
GCTCAAGTCAGCCAGGGAACGCCGCGTGACCACGGGCGCGTTCGCAACGGGCTCGACACTCATATTTTCTCTCCCCGACGATGTGCAGGCACGACCCCGTCGGCGCCTGGTGGTCCCTCGCGGTGACGTCCCCGCCTACCGCACTATCACTATCGCCACCGCGTCCTCAGATTTCGGTGTTTCACCGAAACCCGTTCGGCCTCCCCGGCGCCGCAACCACACCGAAACCACCAGAGCAACATGCGCCACCCCAGACCGCCAGAGCACCAGATCGGAGGTGCGAGGCCCGGCGTCGAGCCAGGTGGACGGCACCACGGTGACGACCGGAACGAGGAGGAACAAGGATGACGTCCGCGGGGCTTCCGGTGCTGCAGAACGATCAGGGAAGCAGGGACGAACCGCCCTCGGCGAGGGGCAGCAGTCCGCGTCGTCACCGCCCCGGAACGCGTCGACGCCGCTGACCCGGCGCGAACGCCTGGCCGGGGCCGCGATGACTGGGTAGCCCTCCCGGCAGGCCTCCCGACCCGGAGCAGGGCCGCCGCCACCCGGCCGAGCATGGTGTTGACTGAATCTGTGACTGCACCCGGAGACCCGCTCACGGACGTCGTGACGCTCGCCCGTCGCCTGTCGAGCGGAGCCAGGCCGACCGTGATCGACGTCCGGTGGCGGCTCGGCGGGCCGTCCGGGCAGGACGACTATGAAAGCGCCCACATACCCGGCTCGGTATTCCTGGATCTGGACGCCGACCTGTGCGGGTCGCCCGGCGCGCGAGGTCGCCACCCGCTGCCACATCCGGATGAGCTCCAGGCTGTGCTGCGACGCGCGGGCGTACGCGAGGGGCACCCCGTCGTCGTGTACGACGGCGGCGACGGCTTCGCGGCCTCGCGTACCTGGTGGACGCTTCGGTGGGCCGGGGTCGACGCCGTACAGGTGCTCGACGGCGGCTTCGATGCCTGGGTCGCGGCCGGGCAGCCCGTCACCGCCGACAAGACTGAGATCCCACCGGGCGACGTTGTCGTACGCCCCGGCGGTTTGCCGGTGCTGGACGCCGACGGAGCCGCCGAGCTCGCCCGGAACGGCGTGTTGGTAGACGCGCGCGCCGCCGAGCGGTACCGCGCCGAGCCGGCGCGGGGCGCCCGGGGCGCCGGCCACCGCCCCGGCGCGGTCAACACCCGCGCCGCTGTCCGCCCCGCCGGGCGGGGCGGCCGGTCCTGCGGGTCCGGGGTGGGTGCGGCGCGCACGGTCCTCGCCCTGCACCGGGCCGGGCGTACGGACGCTGCGCTCTACGTAGGCTCGTGGAGCGAGTGGATCACCGACCCGGCCCGTCCGATCGCCACGGGACCGAACCCGTGAGCGTGGTGGTCTGGGACGAGGCGCTGCTCGGCTACGACATGGGCGCCCACCCGTTGGACCCCGTACGCGTCGAGCTCACCATCGCACTGGCCCGCGACCTGGGCATTCTCGACCGTCCTGGGGTACACCTGATCAGTCCCGAGCCGGCCTCCGACGAGCTGCTGACCCGGGTGCACCGGCCCGAGTACCTGGAAGCCGTGAAGGCCGCCCCGTACGACCCGTTCTTCTCCGGCTGGGGCCTCGACACTGCGGACAACCCGGTCTTCGAGGGCATGCACGAGGCGAGCGCCCGGATCGTCGGCGCTACCGTGGCGGCCGCCGAGGCGGTGTGGCGGCGCGACTGCACCCGCGCGGTGAACGTCGCGGGCGGCCTGCACCACGCGATGCCCGCCCGGGCTTCCGGGTTCTGCGTCTACAACGATCCGGCCGTCGCCATCACCCGCCTGCTCGACCTCGGCGCGGAGCGGATCGCGTACGTCGACGTCGACGTGCACCACGGCGACGGCGTGCAGGCCGTGTTCTGGGACGACCCGCGGGTGCTGACGGTGAGCCTGCACGAGTCCCCGCTGAGCCTCTTCCCCGGCACCGGCTTCCCGAACGAGACGGGCGGGCCGGGTGCCGAGGGGAGCGCGGTCAACATCGCGTTACCGCCCGGGACGAACGATGACGGCTGGCATCGCGCCTTCCACGCGGTCGTGCCGTCGGTGCTGCGCGCCTTTCGGCCACAGCTGCTGTTCAGCCAGTGCGGCGCCGACGGGCACCGGCTCGACCCCCTCGCCGACCTGCGCCTCTCGGTCGACGGCCAGCGGGCCACCTACCTGACCCTCAAGGTTCTCGCGGACGAACTCTGCGACGGACGGTGGGTCGCCACCGGCGGTGGGGGATACGCCCTGGTCGAGGTGGTTCCCCGGGCCTGGACCCACCTTCTGGCGACCGCCACCGGTGACCCGATCGCGCCGATGACCGTCACGCCGGCGTCCTGGCAGTCCTTCGCCAGAACCAGGCGACCGGGAATCGACGTGCCGCTGAGCATGTCCGACGGTGTCGAGCTCAGCGGCGAACGCTGGCAGCCCGGCACCGATCCCGATCCCGTCGACCGGGCCATCCTCGCCACCCGGACCGCGGTGTTCCCGAGCCACGGTCTCGACCCGTACGACGCCCGGGACTGAGATGAACAACGACCGCTCGGCTGACGTGCTGCTCTCCGACGGCACCACCGTCCACTTGCGACAGATCACCTCCGAGGACGCGGACGGGATCGTCGCACTGCACTCCAGGATGAGCGAGCGCACTCGCTACTTCCGGTACTTCTCGCCGTACCCCCGCATTCCGGAGAAGGACCTGGAGCGGTTCGTCAACGTCGACCACGACGAGCGTGAGGCCTTCGTCGTGCTGGCGGGGAACCGGATCACGGCGGTCGGCCGGTACGAACGCCTCGGGTTCGAGTCGCCGGACGCCGAGGTCGCGTTCGTGGTCGAGGACGCCCACCAGGGCCGCGGGATCGGCTCGGTGCTGCTCGAACACCTCGCCGAGGCGGCCCGAAGCGTGGGGATCAGCCGGTTCACCGCCGAGGTGCTGCCCGCGAACGGCGCGATGCTGCGCGTCTTCGGCGACGCCGGTTACCCGGTGACCCGCCGGTACACCGACGGCGTCGTCGAGCTGAGCTTCCCGATCGCCCCGACGGACCGTTCCCGCGAGGTCCAGGAGAGCCGCGAGCAGCGCACCGAGTCGCGGTCCATCGGGCGGCTGCTGCATCCGCGCGGTGTCGCCGTCTACGGCGCCAGCAGCAGCGGGCAGGGGATCGGCGCCGCCGTCCTCGGTCACCTGCGCGACGGCGGGTTCAACGGCGCGGTCGTGCCCGTGCACCCGACGGCGGAGCGGGTGGGAGGCCTGCCCGCGTACCGCACGGCCGTCGGCCACGAGATCGACGTGGCCGTCGTGGCCGTACCCCCGGAGTCTGTCGCGGAGGTCGTCGCCGACGCGGCGGCCGCGGGCGCGTACGGCCTGGTCGTCATCTCGGCCGGCTTCGCCGAGGCCGATCCCGCGGGGGCCGCCGCGCAGCGCGACCTGATCCGTGCGGCGCACGCGGCGGGCATGCGGGTCGTCGGCCCGAACTGTCTAGGGATCGCCAACACAGACCCTGAGGTACGCCTCAACGCCACACTCGCCCCGCGGTTACCGGCTGCGGGCCGGGTCGGCTTCTTCAGCCAGTCGGGTGTCCTCGGGGTGGCCCTGCTGGCCGAGGCGGACCGGCGCGGGCTGGGCCTGTCCAGTTTCGTGTCGGCCGGGAACCGGGCCGACGTCTCCGGCAACGACCTGCTCCAGTACTGGCAGGACGACCCCGGCACCGACGCTGTGCTGCTCTACCTGGAGACGTTCGGCAACCCGCGCAAGTTCGCCCGGCTGGCCCGCCGGATGAGCCGCGTCAAGCCCGTCGTCGCCGTGTCGTCGGCGACCCGGCCGCCGGCCCTCGAAGGCCCGGGCCCGGACGAGCGCGCCGTGACGGCCCTGTTCGCCCGCTCCGGTGTCATCCGCGTCGACACCGTCGCGGAGCTCTTCGACGTCGGCGTCCTCCTCGCTCACCAGCCGCTGCCCGGCGGCCGCCGCGTCGCGGTCGTCGGCAACGCCTCGGCACTGTCCGGGCTCGCTGTCGCCGCCTGCCGCGCCAACGGCCTGACCCTGGCTGATGGCTACCCCCGCGACCTCGGACCGCAGGCGTCCGCGAACGAATTCGCGGACGCCTTGGCCGATGCCGCCACGGACGACGCCGTGGACGCGCTCGTCGTCGTCTTCGCCCCGCCGCTGCCCGGCCAGCTCGCCGATGAGGACGCCGACTTCGCCTCCGCCGTCGCCAGCGTGGCACTGGCGGGGGAGAAGCCGACCGTCGCCACGTTCCTGGTCGGCCGGTTGCCGTCCCGGGTGCCCGCGTACCCGTCGGTCGAGGAGGCCGTCCGCGCCATGGGCAAGGTCGCGACGTACGCCGGCTGGCTGCGGGAACCGCCGGGCGTCATCCCGGATCTGTCCGACGTGGATCCGGCGGCCGCCCGTACCCGGTCCTCGGCCGCTGACCTGCTCGCCGCGTACGGCGTCCGCGTTCTGCCGTCCCGTGACATCGTCACCCTGGACGAGGCCGTGTCCGCCGCCGCCGAGCTCGGGTACCCGGTGGCGCTGAAGGCCGCCGTCGGTGGACTCCGGCACCGCATCGACCTGGGCGCCGTACGTCTCGGCCTGTCCGACGAAAACGCCGTCCGCCGCGCGTACGCCGAGATGGCCCCGGTGTTCGGCGACCGGATGCTGGTCCAGTCGATGGTGGCGCCCGGTGTGGCCTGCACGGTTGAGGTCGTCGAGGATCCGGCGTTCGGCCCGGTCGTGGGCTTCGGCCTCGGCGGCGTCGCCGGTGAACTCCTGGGCGACCGCGCCTGGCGCGCCGCCCCGCTGACCGACCGGTCCGCCGCCGCGCTCGTTGACGAACCCCGCGCGGCGCCGCTGCTGCACGGCTACCGCGGCGCCCGCCCGGTGGACCGCGACGCCCTCATCGACCTGCTGCTTCGCGTCGGCCGCCTCGTCGACGAGAACCCCGAGATCCGCTGTCTGTCGCTGAACCCGGTCCTCGCCCGCCCGGACGGCTACGCCGTCCTGCACGCGGTCGTCGAACGCGGCGAAGCCGTCCCCCGCCCGGACACCGGCCCTCGTCGCCTCTGACAATCCACCTGCGCACCCACCTGCGCATCCGCCCTATGCGAGGCCGGAGAGAGCCGGGATGGCCAGAGCGCAGAGCTCAAGCAGGAACCTCAGCGCGAGCCACCCGTACCCCTCTCATGAAAGCGAAGCCGGTCGCAAACCGCGACCGGCTTCGTCCTCCTACGTGGGCGCTAGCCTGCGTACGCCTCCAGCCGGGCGGTGCGCGAGGGGTCGCGCAGCTTCAGCATCGTGACCTTCTCGATCTGCCGGATGCGCTCCCGGCTCAGGCCAAACTCGCGTCCGACCTCGTCGAGTGTGCGCTGGCGGCCGTCGTCCAGGCCGAAGCGCAGGCGGATGACCGCAGACTCGCGCTCCGACAGCGTGGAGAGGACGACTTGGACCTCGCTGCGCAGCTCGCCGCGGGCCAGGTCGCCGCCCGGCTCCTCGGTGCCGGTGGCGGCGACGAAGTCGCCCAAGGCGCTCTCGCCGTCCTCACCGACGGCCTGGTCCAGGCTGACCGGCTCGCGGTCGTACGAGATCAGCTCGATGACCTGGAACTCCGAGACGCCCATCGCCGCGGCGATCTCAGCGACCTTCGGCTCGCGGCCGAGGCTGGTGGCGAGGTCGCGGCGGGTACGGACCATGCGGTTGACCTGCTCGACCATGTGCACCGGGATGCGGATGGTGCGGGCCTGGTCGGCCATGGCGCGGGTGATGGCCTGGCGGATCCACCAGGTGGCGTACGTGGAGAACTTGTAGCCCTTGGTGTAGTCGAACTTCTCGACGGCGCGGATGAGGCCGAGGTTTCCCTCCTGGATCAGGTCCAGGAACGCCATGCCACGACCCGTGTAGCGCTTCGCGATGCTGACCACCAGGCGAAGGTTGGCCTCAAGGAGATGGTTCTTGGCAGCCTGACCCTCGCGGACAATGATCGTCAGAAGCTGGCGGAGATCGTCGGGAGCGTCGGCTAGTTTCTCGTCGGCGTACAGGCCGGCCTCGATCCGCTTGGCGAGATCGACCTCCTGCACCGCCGTCAGGAGCTTCGTCCGGCCGATCCCGTTGAGGTACGCCCTGACGAGGTCGGCGGAGACGCCGCGCTCGTCGGTCGCGTCCAGGTCGACTTGCGGCTCGACACCGTCTGCCAGCATGTCGTCGGCGGAAGCCGCCGTTTGAACCTTCATCTGCAGGACCACCTTTCAGTCCCCTCCCCCGGTGTCGTCCATTCACCTGCCGCAGTGCGGCAGGTGTTCAGAAGCTTGGCCGGAGCGGCGTTAAGCGGAGGTGAGGCAACCGGCGGATCCGCCCACATTCAGGGTCACCCTGAGAAAGCTCAGGGTGACGGATACTCGGTGTGCCGGTATTGGGTACGAAATGCGGAGGACGACGTGGTGTTCAAGCGGATGTTGCAGGCGCTGGGTGTCGGAGGTCCGACCGTCGACACTGTGCTCACCAACCCGAATTGCCGCCCCGGGGGGTACCTCGAGGGCCAGGTCCACGTGGTCGGGGGCGAACACGCCGTCGACGTCGAGTACGTCGCCCTGTCGCTGCTGACTCGGGTCGAGGTCGAGAGCGGCGACAGCGAATACGCCACTGACCAGGAGTTCCATCGCCAGCGGCTAACCGGGCCGTTCCGGCTGGAGCCCGGTGCCAAGAACAACATCGGATTCCGGTTCGATGTGCCGTGGCAGACGCCGATCACCGAGGTGTTCGGCCAGCATCTGCACGGCATGACCATGGGGCTCGCCACTGAGCTGGAGGTGGCACGCGCCGTCGACAAGAGTGACCTGGACGTGGTGGCGGTGCACCCGCTGCCCGCGCAGGAACAAATCCTGGACGCGCTGCTCCGGCTCGGTTTCCGGTTCAGCCGGGCCGACGTCGAGCGCGGCACCGTGTACGGCACCGAGCAGCACCTGCCGTTCTACCAGGAGATCGAGTTTCACCCGCCGGCCCAGTACGCCAGCGGGATCAACCAGCTCGAGGTGACGTTCCTGCCGACGCCGCAGCGCCTCCAGATCATCCTCGAGGTCGACAAGCGCGGCGGCGTCTTCACCGAGGGTCACGACGCGTTCGGCCGCTTCGACGTCGACTGGGCCACCGCCGAGCAGACCGACTGGGCCGGTCAGCTGGACGGCTGGCTACGCCAGTCCGCCCAGCGCCGGGGCCTGTTCTTCTAACCCACCTCGGCGTGGCCGAGGGCCGAGGTCCTGGGCCACGCCGATTCGGTGGTGCCCTCCATGGCCGGAAGGTGAACGGCTGTTCGCCGCCGGCCCGGTCGGTGTTCGAGTCGAGCGGCTTCTTCTGGACACACTGGACACGTGCTGCTTCTACGCGAGGTCGAGCACGACCGTGCGTGGTCCGACGTTCACCGATTCGACCAGCATGTGGGTACGGAACCGGCCCGTCTCCACCGTGGCACCCCGTTCGCGCAGCGCCGCGACGAAGGCGTCGACCAGCGGCTCGGCGATCTCGGCTGGGGCGGCGGCTCCCCAGCTGGGGCGGCGGCCCTTGCGGGTGTCGGCGTACAGGGTGAACTGGCTGACCACCAGCAACGGGGCGCCGACGTCCGAGGCCGACTTCTCGTCATCGAGGATGCGCAGCTCGTGCACCTTGCGGGCCAGGTCGGCGGCGGTCCGTGCGGTGTCGTCGTGGGTCACGCCGAGCAGGACCAGCAGGCCGTCCGTGATGCTGCCGACGATCTCATCGCCGACGGTGACGCTGGCCCGGCTGACGGTCTGAACGAGTGCCCGCACCCGGTTCATGGTGGCAGACGCGATCTCGGTCCCCACCACCGCGTGTCTGCCTACGCCTGATATGAGGCGTCGACGTCAACCCCTTCCGCTGCGGCTTGGAGCTAGAGCGCATCGGTACTGGCGTCGCTGGTCGCCCCCTCGCTCGTGGTGAAACCACCCGTCGTCGCGTCGCCGGCGTACCCCGGCCGCGGGATCCCGACGCGGCGGGTGCGTTCCCGTCCCCGTGCTCCGGGTGTCGTTCTGCCGTCTCGCTGATCGCCTCTCAGTGGATCGGCCGGACGGCCCGCGTTCTGTCGATCGCCGCAGGGGTGACCCGTACCCCCGCATGATCGTGGTGACGCGGCCTCGTGGCCGCGCGTGACGCTGCTCCGCGCGGCCTCCCGCCCAGCGCCTGCCGCTTGAGGAGCGTTGCCGTGACCATTCCCGTCCTGGACGACGTCGTCGCCGTCGTCAGCCCTCTCATAACCGAACTCGCCGGGCTACTCGGGCCCGTCGGCGGCGCCGCCGCCATCGTCATCTGCACGATCACCCTGCGACTGCTGTTGCTGCCCCTGACCCTCACCGCCATCCGCGGCGAACGTGCCCGCGCCGCCCTCGCTCCGCAGGTCGCCGAGCTACGGCCTCGGCTGAACCGAGAGAAGATGATTTCCATCAATGGATGGCGTGGCAGGCGGTATCCCGTCGCATCGCTGTAGTTGTAGGACAGATCGTCGAGGATCCATGCTTCAAAGGGGATGACCTTGAGGTCGCTCGCTATGGCGGCGCTGTGCGTGTCGTCGCGAAAGGGGCATCCGGTGGGTGTCGCTGATGGGTCGGCCACTGACACCAACGGGTGACCGGCCACGCGGTGGCAGGGTGTGGGTGCTCAGCGTAGCGTCGAACCACTATGCCAGGCGCGGATCCTCGTAGGGTCGGGAACCTTCCCGGCGACCTGTCCAGCTTCATCGGGCGGCGCCGGGAACTGGGCGAGGTCAGGCGGTTGCTGTCCGGGTCGCGGTTGGTGACGTTGACCGGGGTCGGTGGGACCGGTAAGACCCGGCTGGCGCTGCGGGTGGCGGCGGAGGTACGGCGGGCGTTCGGCGACGGGGTGTGGTTCGTCGATCTCACCGAGTTGCACGGGCCGGGGCTGCTCGCCCAGCAGGTGCAGGACCCGGACGTGTTGGCGTATCTGGTGGCGGCGACGCTGGGGTTGCGGGAGCGGGGCGGTGGTTCGCCGCTGCGGTGGTTGGCCGAGCAGCTGGCCGACCGGCAGATGCTGCTGATCCTGGACAACTGCGAGCATCTGATCCCGGCCAGTGCGATCCTGGCTCACAGTCTGCTGCTGAGCTGTCCCGAGTTGCGGATTCTGGCCACCAGCCGGGAACCGTTGACCATCGCCGGGGAGATGCTGTTCGCGGTGCCGCCGCTGTCGGCGCCGGATCCGGCTCAGCGGCCGAGCCCGGCCGACCTGGGTCGGTACGAGGCGGTGGCCCTGTTGGTGGCTCGAGCGCAGGCGGGTGTGCCGGGGTTCGGGCTGACCGAGGACAACCACGGCGCGGTGACTGAACTGTGCCATCGTCTGGACGGGTTGCCGTTGGCGATCGAGTTGGCAGCGGCGTGGGTCCGGGTGTTGGCGCCGGAGCAGATCCTGGACCGGCTGGCCGACCGGTTCGCGTTGCTGAGCCGGGGTAGTCGCAGCGCGCCGGTCCGGCAGCAGACGTTGCGGGCCTGTGTGGAGTGGTCGTTCGACCTGTGCGCCAAGCCGGAGCGGCTGTTGTGGGCGCGGCTGTCGGTGTTCGCCGGCGGGTTCGAGCTGGACGCGGTGCACGGCGTCTGCGCTGACGAGCTGCTGCCTGAGGGGGATCTGCTGGATCTGGTGGGAGGGTTGCTGGACAAGTCGATCCTGGTTCGCGATGACCACGACGGCGAGGCGGCGCGGTACCGGATGCTGGAGACCATCCGGGACTACGGCCAGGACAAGCTCGTCGAGGCCGGGGAACAGGCGGAACTGCGGCGGCGGCACCGCGACTGGTGCCAGCAGCTGGCGGCCCGGGCGCGGGCCGAGTGGATCAGCGACCGGCAACCGTACTGGATCGACCGGCTGGGCCGCGAACATGCCAACCTGCGTGCGGCGATCGAGTACTGCCTGACCGAACCGAGCCGGGCCGAGGCCGCCCTGCGCCTGCTGATGACCCTGCCCCGGACGTACTGGTGGGTGTGCGGCCAGTTCGGTGAGGCCCGGCAGTGGCTGGAGCGGGCGCTGGCCCAGGCCGGAGCGGACGCGGCGGCCGACCTGCGCGCCCAGGCGCTGACGTTGGTCGCCACCTTTGAGCTGCACTTCGGCGATCTCAGCGCAGCGGAGCGGTTGCTGGAGCAGGCGCACGAGTTCGCCCAGGCGGCGAACTCCCCCGAGCTGGCCCGCGCCGTCCTCTACCGCGGGACGGCCGCGCAGTATCGCGGCGACCTTCCCGCCGCACTGGACCTTCACGAGCAGGCGTTGACGCTCCTGTCGAGTGCGCCGCGGCCGGACCTGGAGGTGCGCCTCGCCGTGCTGCTCTCCCTCGGGACGACCACCGGGATGATCGGCGACCTCTCCCGGGCGCAGGCCTGCGGCGAGGAGGTACTGGCGCTCACCGAGTCGCGTGGGGAGATCTACTACCGGACGAACGCCCTATGGATAGTGGTCGTGACCGCCTGGCGGCAGGGCCGGCTCGCGGAGGCCACCGACCGGGCGCGGGAAGCCCTGCGGCTCAGGCGGACCTCCGGCATGCGGGACCGGTACAACATCGCCCTGGGCCTGGACGTGCTGGCCTGGATCGCGGTCGACCAGGGCCAGTATCCGCGCGCTGCCACCCTGCTCGGCGCCGTCGACGGTGTCCTGCGGGATCTGGGGATGCCCATCTTCGGCAGCTTGATCCGCGACCACGACACCTGCCTGCGGCAGGCTCGCGAGACTCTCGGCGACGCGGCGTTCACCGCCGCCTTCGACCACGGCCGCAGCCTGCCCGTCGAGGCGGCGCTCGACTACGCCCTCGACGAGCGACGCCAGGCGACCGCGCCACCACCACCGAAGGACACCCCGACGCCGCTGACCCGCCGCGAAAGCCAGATCGCCGACCTCATCGCCCAGGGCCTGTCCAACAAAGAGATCGCCGGCACCCTGGTCATCTCCCAACGCACCGCGGAAAGCCACGTCGAGCACATCCTGACCAAGCTCGGCTTCACCAGCCGAGCCCAGGTCGCCGCATGGATAGCAGAGCAACGCACCGACGCCAGCAACACCTGACACCGCCGCGTTCGTGACAGGCCTCGTGGGTCAGGCGGCCGTCGGGTGGGCGAGGGCGGCCAGGGCGCGGCGAACGTCGGCGAGGGAGACGGTCGCCGAGTCGTCCAGGTCGGCGAGGCCCGCCTCGATCCACTGGCGCATGAGCGTGGTGACGCCGATGCCACGTTCGTCGGCGGCGGCGCGGACCCGGTCATACGTGTCGACGGGGAGGCGGATCGAGCGGCTCACCATCGGGACGTCTGTGTCGGGGTGCGGCAGCTCTACCGGGGCTCGGCCACCGATGTGGTCGGCCAGGGCGTCCCCGCCGGCCTGGAACTCCTTGAGAGCGTCGTCCCTGTTCATCCCGACTACCTCCTCCGGACCGCTTCGTCGTACCGCTTGGCCTCCGCGTCGCCGAGTTCGCGGGCGGAGAGCACGTCCCAGTCGTTGTCGGTGTGGTCAGCCTCGGCGAGGAGGACGGCGAGCCGCTTCCCGCGCCGGGTGGCTCCGTAGACCACCAGGACGTCGTCGCCGATATGCCGGATCACCCGGCGTCCCCCGTGCAGGATCTCCCACACCTCGGCCGGTGTCACGTCGTACAGCCTGATATTGGCCAGCCCTTCCTCGGTGAAACTGAAGCGGCTGCCCACGTTGCGGAGCGTACCACGCACGGGGCACGCACCCGCCGGCGTCGATACGGGCGCCGGCGGGCCCGAGTGCAAGGATGAGGGTGAGGACCGAGGAGGATCACGTGAAGAAGCAGCCTGAACGGCCGCTCCTGATCACTGACGCCGCCCGCAGCCAGAGCGAGCAGCTGAAGAGCAGGCAGATCCGGTACGTGACGATGATGGGCATCCGTGCCCTATGCCTGATCATCGGCGGCGTCCTGATCAGTGTGAAGGTGCCGCTACTGCCGGTCTGGCTGATCCTCTGCGCCGCCGCGATGGTCTTCCTGCCGTGGGCCGCGGTCCTGATCGCCAACGACCGTCCACCCAAGCCGAAGGGTCGCCGCTCCCAAAGCCCGCCCGCGGATGTCCAGCGCTCCCTCACCGCCGAGGACAGGCCCGTCGGCCGCACGATCGACCCGGACTGACCGGCCCTACGGCCGGGCGCCGAGCCGGCTGACTGCCGCGGCCCCGGCGCTGGTCCCGGCCCGCAGCGACTCCTCCGGCGAGGCGCCGCTCAACCAGGCCGCGAGCAGTCCGGCCGCGAACGCATCCCCGGCGCCCGTCGCGGCGACAACCGTTGCCGGTACGGCCGACGCCGTCCAGCGCCGGTCAGCCGTGCGCCACTCGGCCCCGGCGGCACCGTGCTTGACAATCACGTGCCGGGCGATCGAGGTGAGCGGGGCGACCGTTTCCAGCAGCGCGGCCTCGTCACTGTTGGCCAGCAGCAGCTCCGTGCCGCGTACCCAATCGGTGAAGGCTGCCGGGCCGACGGCGCTCAGCGGGCCCGCGGACGCCGCGTCGACGCTGGTCGTCATGCCTTTGACCTGCGCTTCCGTCAATGCCTGACGGCCGGCTGTACGGGAACCGGGCGACAGCAGGACGTAGCCGGAGAGGTGCAGGTGGGCCGCGTCCGGCAGGTTCCCGACTGCGAGGAGGTCGGCGGCCGCGCGATCGGTGATCATCGTACGGTCGCCCGCGGCGGACAGGACCGCGACGGTGCCGGTCGGTGCGGGGTGGACGGCGACGGCGCAGCGGACACCCGTGGCCGTGAGTTCGGCGACACGTTCGCGGCCCGCGGCGTCATCGCCGACGGCCGCGATCAGGGTGACCGGCGTGCCGAGCGACGCCAGCCAGGCGGCGGTGTTCGCGGCCTGCCCGCCGCCGCACGCCACGATGGTCCCGGCGGTGTCGGTGCCCGGCGCGGGCGGCCGGTCGGTGGCGATAAGCAGGTCCGTGACCAGGTCACCGACGACCAGTACGTCACGCAAACGCCACCGCGATCCGCGCGGCCAGGGCCGCGTTGCGCAGGATGACGCGGACGTTGACCGCGAGGCTGCGGCCCTCCGTTGCGCTGTGGAAGTGGCTGAGCAGGAACGGCGTCACGGCCTTGCCGGTGATTCCGTCGGCGGCCAGGCGGGCGAGGCCCTCCGCGAGGGTACGGTCGTGCAGTTCCGGATCGAGCTGCTCGTCCGGCGGGAGTGCGTTGCTCAGCACCAGCGCTCCGTGGTGGACGCCCTGCTCCCGGCGGGCCGTCATGGCCGCGGCGACCTGCTCGGGGGAGTCGAGCGACCAGTCCAGCTCGAAACCGGAGTCGGTGACGAAGAAGCCGCCGAACCGGCGCGTCCCGTAGCCGGCGACGGTCACCCCCAGCGTCTCCAGGCGTTCCAGTGTCGCGGCCACGTCAAGGATGGACTTGACGCCCGCGCAGACCACCACGATGGGCGTCCGGGCGAGGGTGACGAGGTCGGCTGACTCGTCGTAGGTGACGGTGGCCTCGCGATGCACACCGCCCAGCCCGCCGGTGGCGAAGACGCCGATCCCGGCCGCCGCCGCGATCGCGCTGGTCGCTGCCACGGTCGTGGCCCCGTACGCCCGGTGGGCGGCCGCCACGGCGAGGTCCCGTACGGAGAGTTTCGCCACGTCGTCGCCGGACGCGAGGCGGGTCAGCTCGCCGTCGTCCAGCCCGACGACGATCTCGCCCCCGATCATCCCGATCGTCGCCGGGACGGCCCCGTTGTCGCGGACGGCCTCTTCGATCTCGCGGGCGACCCGCAGATTGTCCGGCCGCGGCAGCCCGTGCGACACGATCGTGCTTTCCAGCGCCACGATCGGCCGCCCCTCCCGGCGGGCCTCGACAACGTGATCACCGTGGCGTACGGGTGTTGAGTTGGTCACGCTGGATACCGTACGACGGCCCCTGTCGGCTCTGATCGTTGGACCGCAGGTCGGTGAGCTGTCAGACTTGTGGGTTGGAGCTTCGTTCCGCCGCGCTCGGGGGACCCCGGCGGGTCAGTCAATGAAGGGTTGTATGTCGTGAGCACCCAGATTCTCGAGCGTCCGGAAACCAAGGATGCCGACACCGGACCGGAGATGTTCCATTACGTCCGCAAGGACAAGATCGCCGAGAGCGCGGTAATGGGGACGCACGTGATCGCTCTGTGCGGCGAGACCTTCCCGGTCACGAGGACGCCCAAGCCGGGCTCGCCGGTCTGCCCGCAGTGCAAGGAGATCTACGAATCGATGAAGCACTGACGGTCTGACCACCGGTGCCGCCCTGCTCGTCGCCGAGCTGACCGGGGTCGCGGCGTTCGCGGCCTCGGGGCGTGTCCGCCGCTGTGGCGAAGCGGCTCGACCTGTTCGGCGTCGGATTCGTCGGGTTCGTCATCGCGGCCGTCTTCTGGCTCGACCCACAGTTTCACCCGCCTGCGCTCGTTCAGGTCCAGCTCGCCGGGCCGGTTCCGCTGGCCGCCGCTGCGGCCCTGATTTCCGGGGTACGCCTGGTGGCGCTCCGCCGCCGCTGGTCCGCCCCGATCCCGACCTGACACCCGCCGGTCGCGGCGCGCGAGGGTGAGCCCGGCCGTATCATCCGCGACCGGCGTAACAGCCGCCGGTATGCTGGGGACGCCTTTGCGGCCAGCCGGTCGTGGGGGCGTTTTTGTGTGCCCCCTGCCGGATGGAGCCCCTGTGAGCCCGCCACTGCCGGTTCTGGAGTCCTTCCCGCCCCTGCGGGCCTGGCAGCGCAAGGCCCTCGTGGAGTACCTGCGCCGCCGCTCGGACGACTTCATGGCCGTCGCGACGCCCGGCGCCGGCAAGACCACGTTCGCGCTGCGGATCGCGGCCGAGCTGCTCGCCGACGGGACGGTGCAGGCGGTCACCGTGGTGTGTCCGACGGAGCACCTCAAGACGCAGTGGGCCCAGGCAGCGGCCCGGGTCGGGATCCAGCTGGACGACTCGTTCCGCAACGCCGACATCCACTCCTCAGCGGACTTCCACGGGGCGGTGCTCACGTACGCGCAGGTCGGGATGGCTCCGGCCGTGCACCGGCGGCGCACGATGACCCGGCCCACCATGGTCATCCTCGACGAGATCCATCACGCCGGCGACTCACGCTCCTGGGGTGACGGGGTGAAGGCAGCGTTCGAGCCCGCCGAACGGCGACTGATGCTCACCGGTACACCGTTTCGCTCCGACGACAACCCCATCCCGTTCGTGCTCTACGAGCGCGGGCAGGACGGCCTGCAGCGGTCCCGTTCCGACTCGACGTACGGCTACGCCGACGCGCTGCGCGAGGGCGTCGTCCGGCCGGTGATCTTCCTGGCGTACTCGGGGGAGACCCGGTGGCGGACGAGCGCCGGTGACGAGCTCGCCGCCCGCCTCGGCGAGCCGATGACCAAGGATCTGGTCGCGCAGGCGTGGCGGACCGCGCTCGACCCGCGCGGTGACTGGATGCCGGCCGTGCTGCGGGCCGCCGACAACCGGCTGACCAAGCTCCGCGAGCACGGCATGGCCGACGCGGGCGGACTGGTCATCGCGAGCGACCAGCAGACCGCGCGAGCGTACGCGAAGCTGATCGGCGACCTGACCGGCGAGAAGGCCGAGGTGGTGCTCTCCGACGACGACGGCGCGTCGAGGCGGATCGCCTCGTTCGCCCTCTCCGAGCAGCGCTGGATGGTCGCTGTCCGGATGGTGTCCGAGGGCGTCGACATCCCCCGCCTGGCCGTCGGCGTGTACGCCACCAGCGCCTCCACGCCGCTCTTCTTCGCCCAGGCGATCGGCCGGTTCGTCCGGGCCCGCCGCGAGGGTGAGACGGCGACGGTGTTCCTGCCGAGCGTGCCACACCTCTTGGGCCTCGCCAGCGAGATGGAGGCCCAGCGCGACCATGTGCTCGGCGCCCCGAAGCAGGACGACGGCCTCGACGACGCCCTGCTGGAGCGGGCGCAGAAGGCCGAGGACGCGGCCGGGGAGCTGGAGAAGCGGTTCGAGGCGCTGTCGGCGACGGCGGAACTCGACCAGGTCATCTTCGACGGCGCCTCGTTCGGCACCGGCGCGGTCTCCGGCACGCCGGAGGAGATGGAGTACCTCGGCCTGCCGGGTCTGCTCACCGCCGACCAGGTCGCCGTGCTGCTGAACAAGCGGCAGGCCGATCAGCTCGCGGCGCAGAAGCGCAACAGCGCCGGGGCGCCCGAGCCGCGGCAGCCCACCGCCGTCCCGAACCTTTCAGCGGGTGAGCGCCGGGTCAGCCTGCGCCGGCAGTTGAATACTCTGGTGGCCGCGCACCACCACCGTACGGGGCTGCCGCACGGCAAGATTCACGCGGAGCTGCGCCGGCTGTGCGGTGGCCCGCCCAGCGCTCAGGCCACGATCGAGCAGCTCGAGGAACGGATCGCCACCGTCCAGACGCTGTGATCGGGTACGCGAAAGGGGCGCCCCACACCGAGGGCGCCCCTGCTGGCTAGCTCGCTTCGTCAGAGTTGGATTCAGTTCGCCATCATGTCGGCGCCGCGCCAGCTGAAGTCGGGATCAGCCGCGTAAACCACCGCGATCTTCACCAGGTCGTCAGCGTACTTATTGGCGTGGTGGCCGCAGAACACGAGCTCGCTCCCACCCGCGAGGGTGACCCGGAGCTTGCCGGACGCGTTGCAGCGGTCGCACCGTTCATCGGCAGCCAAGCCGGCTACCGTTCCCGCCGGCGGCGTGAGGGTCGGGGTCATCGCCTTCCTCCTCTGGTCGTCACCGATGAACATGTTCCTCGGTTCGTGCTCACCCATCGTCCAACACCTGCGTTGGATGCGGCGTTCCCCATGTGCCCCGGGGGGACCGAGGTCACACTTGGTTGGGGCCAGTCTGCCGTGCACCAAGGGTGCCACGTCAACGATCACTTCTGCACATCAGCTTTTTCACCACCCACTGTTGTGCGGGAGGTGACCAAACGGGCACCAAAAGTTGACTGTTCGGTCTAGTCCAGGTAGTCCCTGAGGACCTGCGACCGCGACGGGTGGCGGAGCTTCGACATCGTCTTCGACTCGATCTGGCGGATTCGCTCGCGGGTCACGCCGTAGACCTGGCCGATCTCGTCCAGCGTCCGGGGCTGACCATCTGTGAGGCCGAACCGTAGCCGGACCACACCCGCCTCCCGCTCGGACAGCGTCTGCAGGACCTGCTGGAGCTGATCCTGGAGCAGGGAGAACGACACCGCGTCGACCGCGACGACCGCCTCCGAGTCCTCGATGAAGTCGCCGAGCTGGCTGTCGCCCTCGTCACCGATGGTCTGGTCGAGTGAAATGGGCTCACGCGCGTACTGCTGGATCTCCAGCACCTTCTCCGGCGTGATGTCCATCTCCTTCGCCAGCTCCTCGGGCGTGGGCTCGCGGCCCAGGTCCTGGAGCAGCTCGCGCTGGATGCGGCCGAGCTTGTTGATGACCTCGACCATGTGCACCGGGATGCGGATGGTGCGGGCCTGGTCGGCCATGGCGCGGGTGATGGCCTGGCGGATCCACCAGGTGGCGTACGTGGAGAACTTGTAGCCCTTGGTGTAGTCGAACTTCTCGACGGCGCGGATGAGGCCGAGGTTTCCCTCCTGGATCAGGTCCAGGAACGCCATGCCACGGCCCGTGTAGCGCTTGGCCAGGGAGACGACGAGGCGGAGGTTGGCCTCGAGCAGGTGGTTCTTGGCCCGCTCACCGTCGCGGCCGATCCACCGCAGGTCGCGCTCGAGGTTGCGCTCAAGCTTCTCCTCGCCGTCCTCGGCGGCACGCAGCCGCTCGGCCGCGTACAGGCCGGCCTCGATCCGCTTGGCGAGCTCGACCTCCTGCTCCGCGTTGAGCAGCGGAACCTTGCCGATCTGCTTCAGGTACGCCCGGACGGAGTCGGCGGAGGCGGTCAGCTCGGCGTCGCGCCGAGCCTGCTTGAGAGCCTCGGACTCCTCGTCGTCCCACTCGAAGTCGCCGTCCTTGGCGGAGCTGGCGGCGTCGGTCGCGGCAGCCTGTACCAGGGCGGCCGGCTCCTCGACGACGACCTCCTCGATCTCGGCGGCGAGCTCCTCAGGGTCGATCTCCTCGCCGTCGACCTCGGGACCCTCGGCGTCGGGCGCGCCGGTCTTCGCGGCCGCCTTCGCGGCCGCCTTCGTGGCCTTGGCCGGCCCCGTGGTGGGGGCGGTGGCCTTGGCGGGCGCGGCCTTCTTGGCAGGCGCAGCCTTGCGGGGAGTGGTCTTGTGGGCCGGGGCGTCCGCCGCCGGCTCGGCGCCGTCCGCCGCCGGAGCCGCCTTCGCCGGAGCCGGAGAGCGGGTGGTCTTGGCGGTGGTCGCCTTGGCGGTGGTCGCCTTGGAGGCGGGCGTGGCGGACCGGGCGGCGGCCACCCGGCGGCGGGTGCTCGCGGAGCCGTCGACCACGACCGTGACGCCGGCATCCACCAGTGCGCGCAGGATCTTCTTGGCCTGCGCCGGAGTCACCTCGGCGGACTCGACGGTCTGAACGACCTCAGCCGACGTGATCTGGCCGCCAGCGCCCTGCGCGTACGCGATCAGGGCCTCGGTGAGCGTACGTACGTCGGCGCCGGTCTGGTGGGCGTCTGTCACGAAAGACCTTCCGGAGGCAATGGTGTTGAGCACGGCCTCAGTCGACGCATCGCGCGGCAACGTGGCTGGCCGGTGTTGTTCTGGAACCCCCGCACCGTGGATGGCCCGAGGAGGGAGCTGTCCGCGGCAGTGGGCAGGCGTGAATTGTAGCGCCGTCCGCGGTCAACCTCGCGCCGCAGCACGCCACCGGCATGCCGTGGGGGCCGCCGGGTGGAGGGTTCACCGTGGTCGGGAAGATGGGACGGGTCGCTGAGTCGTGGTAGGGAGCGCATCGCATGGTATCTAACGGCACCGGGTTTGTGGCGCCGGAGTTGCTCGCCGTCGCCGTCGAGGTGGCCGCGCGCGCCGCGGAGACCGCCGTACGGATGCGTGCGGAGGCGATCACCGACGTCGCCACCAAGAGCACCGACACCGACGTGGTCACGGCCGCGGACACCGCCGTCGAGCGGCAGGTCATCGAGGATCTCCGCCGGTTGCGGCCCGGGGACGCCGTCTTCGGCGAGGAGTACGGCGACGGCACCGCTGCCCGAGGCGGACAAACCGGCGTCCGATGGATCGTCGACCCGATCGACGGCACCGTGAACTACCTCTACGGCCTGCCGCAGTACGCCGTCTCCCTGGCGGCGGAGGTCGACGGGACGGTGGTGGCGGGCGTGGTTCGCAACGCCGCCACCGGCGACGAGTGGACGGCCACGCTGGGCGGTGGGGCGTACCGGGGCGGGCGCATTCTGCGCGGGTCGGCCCGGGATGGGCTGGACCAGGCGCTGATCGGCACCGGCTTCGGGTACGACGCGGCGCGCCGGGCCCATCAGGCAGCCGTCCTGACCCGGCTGATCACTCAGGTCCGGGACATCCGCCGGTTCGGGGCCGCCTCGCTCGACCTGTGCATGGCCGCGGAGGGGACCCTGGACGCGTACTTCGAAAAGGGCCTGCATCTGTGGGATCACGCCGCGGGCGGTCTCATCGCGCGCGAGGCGGGTCTGCGCGTGTCCGGCATGGACGGAGCGTCCGCCGGGCCGGACATGGTCATCGCCGCGCCCCCGGCGCTCTTCGACCGGTTGCACGACGTGCTCAGCGCGGCCGACGCCGCAGGCGGGCCGTGAGGCCCGGCGTCGCGGACGTCACTTCGCGGCGGGCTTTGCCATCGGGCAGGCTCCGGCGGGCACCTTCGGCTCGCCGAGGTCGGCGAGGGACTGGCGCATCTCGGTCGGCGTGGCGAGCTGCCGGAACTTCGTGCCGATGACGACGTCGACCACGGCGTCCTCCCGCTTGGCGTTGTACTCCTGGGTCGCCTCACCCAGGAAGAACGCCCGCAGCAGGTGTGCCGAGCCGACCGTCTTGGGCCCGAACCGCAGGACGGCGACCCCCTCGACGACCTTCTTGTTGTCCTCGGGCTCCTGCGTCTTGAACTTGCGGTTCTTGAAGTCCTCGGTGATCTGCGAGCCCCAGCCGTTGTTGTCCGTCCCGTTGAAGACCTTGACGGTGATCTGCTTCGGCTCGGGCAGGGACATGTCGACGAGGACGGCTCCCGGCGGGCACGTCACCTTGCCGGTGGCCCCGCTCTGGGTGTCCTTCACAAGGGCGACGACGACGAAGACCACGGCTGCCAGGGCGAGGACGCCGACGACGATGAGCGCACGGACGCGCGCAAAGGTCATGATCTTGGCTCCCGGCTCAGATGACCGACGGTGGGTGGATCACCCGTGGGTCGGCGCGATGTGGTTGTGCTGCTTACTCGGCGTACGAGGGTGAGGTTAGCTGCTCCGCGCGATCGTCGCGGAAACAGGGAATACTTCCGGCGCGCCGACGATGTTCCACGCAGGGGTGCCCCTACCGTGATGTCGCCTCAGTCACATCGGGAACAATCGGGGACCACCGCGCGTACAAGCGTCAAGTCGTAACGGTAAGGTGCTGCGCTCGTCGGGGCAGTTTCCGAGGAGGCGGCGATGCCTGCGGCCGACAACCGACGCCGGGTGCGCTCGGTCAGGAAAAAGGTAGTCGAGACCGGGAACCGAAACACCGTCGCTGGCGTTGACTACGCCAAGCGACAGATCGATACAGGAGAGTGAACCGATGGCCACCGACTACGACGCCCCGCGTCGCGACGAGGTCGACCTCGGCGAGGACAGTCTCGAAGAGCTCAAGTCCCGCCGGACCGACAGTCAGTCGGGTGCGGTGGACGTGGACGAGGCCGAGGTCGCCGAGAGCTTCGAGTTGCCGGGTGCAGACCTGGCAGATGAGGAGCTGACGGTGAAGGTGCTGCCGATGCAGCAGGACGAGTTCCGCTGCGCGCGCTGCTTCCTCGTCCACCACCGCAGTCAGCTCGCCGCCGAACGCAATGGCGAGCTGATCTGCCGCGAGTGCGCCTAAGGGCGTACCCGCGCCACCGCACCACGCCGTCGTGGTCGTCACGCCCAGGGTGTTCCGGCGCCTGTCCGGCGTGCGACCGCGCCGGTCGCCTGCTTGACTCGAACGGTCACCGCTTCTGACAGAGGTCGCAGTTCCGGCCGACGTCAGTGCACCGGCCCGGGGAGGACGCATGAGCGAGCCCGACACGCCTTCGGCCGACACGCCCACCCTCCACCCGGGACCTCAGGAGCCGGCCACACCTCAGGAGCCGGCCGCCGCTCACGAGCAGCCCGTGAGTGATCCGGGGGCTGACGATTTCGGCGCCACCGTCGTCGCCCTGACCGGCGACGAGGTGTCCGAGGGCAAGCGGCGCAAGCTGCTCGGCCGGCTTGCCGGTCAGGTCCGCCGCCGCGGCGTCGGCAAGCTGTTCCGACCGAAGGCTGCCGTCCAGTGGATGGCCGACGCGCTGGGCGACATCGCGCCGCACCTCCCGGTCCGCGACCTGGAGACTCTGAAGCGGCACCACGACGGCCTCACTGCCGACGCGCTCGCCGAACGCCTCATCCGCAATGCCGCCCGGTCAACCGCATCGGTGGGCGCTGCCGGGGGCGGCGTCGCCGCCGTCGAGTGGGCCGTCGCACCGACCCTCCTCTCCGCCCCCGTCCTGCTGGCCGCCGAGACGGTCGCCGTGGTCGCCATCGAGCTCAAGCTCGTCGGTGAGCTGCACGAGGTGTACGGGATGCCGCTGAGAGGCACCGCCGCGCAGCGGGCCGCCGCCATGATCCAGTCCTGGGCCGGCAAGCGGGGCATCAACCCGATGATCCCCGGCGCCGGTGTCGGCGTGGTCCTCGGTACGGCCGCCCGCAAGGAGCTGCGACAGACCCTGCTGCGTCCCCTGGGGCGCAACATGACCACGCTGGGACCGCTGCTGACCGGTGCCGCCGTGGCGGGCTACCTGAACCGGCGCGCCACCCGTTCGCTCGGCGAGGAACTCCGCAGCGATCTCAGCCGGCACTCATTGGAGGGCGACATCGCGCCCAAGGAGCTCGGCTCCTAGCTGTCCTGTTCCGGCCGGTTCCGTTCCGGGCGGTTCTGTTCCGGGCGGGCGGCGCGCTCGACATCCCGCGCGGCCAGCAGAGCGGTCGCCAGGGCCACTGGACGCCGCGTACTCACCACCCAGAACGGGGTCGGGTCCTCCGGGTCATCGAGGACGACCTGGACGGCCCCGCGCACCCACGGGCGCTGCACCACGAACGCCAGGGGATGCGCACCCACACCGAGCGCCTCCCGCTTGCCGTCCGCGTCCAGGGGGATCACGTCCGCGACGACCCGTACGGGCAGCCGGGCGTCGTCCACCTGGAACTCGGTTCCCTCCACCGCCACCCGGAGCCGGCCCAGCCGGATCAGCATGAGTGCGCACAGCGCGAACGCGACCGCGTACGGGAGCCAGTCCGGCAGGTCGAACCCGCCGAGCCAGACCTCGGTGGCCAGCAGGGCGGCGACGGTCAGCCCCGCCGGCCACATCCACCACGGCACTCGCAACCGCTCGGCGTAGGCGGGGGGCGGAGGGGATGCGGCCACGCGTGCAGCGTACGGGGAGGGGACCCCGGGCTCCCGGGGGCGTCCCGCCGATGTGAGGATGAACGGCGTGACAGACCTGGTTCCGGTGGCCGTCCGCCTCCTCGACCCCGACCTGCCGCTGCCGTCGTACGCGCACCCCGGTGACGCGGGCGCGGACCTGGTGGCCGCCGAGCCCGTACGCCTGGAGCCGGGCGAACGTGCCCTGGTCCGTACGGGGATCGCGATCGCGCTTCCGGATGGCTTCGTGGGTCTCGTGCACCCGCGGTCGGGGCTCGCTGCCCGGTTGGGCGTGACGGTACTCAACGCACCCGGTACGGTCGACGCCGGTTACCGCGGCGAGATCCTGGTGAACCTCATCAACCACGACCGCGCGAACGCCGTCACGATCGAACGGGGTGACCGGATCGCGCAGTTGCTGGTGCAGCGGGTCGAGCGGGCCGTGTTCGAGCCCGCCGACGAGTTGCCCGGCTCCGGTCGTGGTTTCGGGGGCCACGGCTCCACCGGCGGGCATCATGGCCTGGCGGGCGCTGTGCGCCGGTGATGCTGTGACCACAGACGGAAGGTGTTTTCGGTGATCTTCTCCCGCAAGCCCGGGGGCCCGGGCCGGCACGTCCGCAGCAGCGGCGAGCCCGGCCGGCCGCGGTCGTCCGCCAGCGTCCCGGAGATCCCGGCGCGTGGCCCGTACGACGCGTCGGCGGCGCCCGGGGACGTGGAGCGGCTGGATCTCGGCAGCCTGCACATCCCGGCCGTCGAGGGGGTGGAGGTCAGGGTGCAGGCCGACCCGGACGGCACCGTGCAGCAGGTGGTGCTCGTCTGGAATGACAGCGCCCTGCAGCTCGGCGCGTTCGCGGCGCCGAAGTCGGAGGGCATCTGGGACGAGGTCCGCGCGGAGATCGCGGAATCCATGGTGGCCGACGGCGTGGCGTCGCAGGAGCTGAACGGCGAATACGGCCCCGAGCTTCGCGCCCGCGCCGAGACCCCGCAGGGGCCGGTCGACCTGCGATTCGTCGGCTTCGACGGGCCGCGCTGGATGGTCCGGGGCGTGTTCCAGGGCGCCGCCGCGTCGGACGCCGACCGGGAGGGACTGCTGCGGCAGTGCCTGACCGGTCTCGTGGTCGACCGGGGGTCAGACGCGCGGCCGGTGCGGGAGCCGCTGCCGCTGCGCCTGCCGAAGGAGATGGCCGAGCACGCCCGAGGGCAGGCTGAGGCCGAGCACGCCGGCCACCATCACGGACCCGACGGGCACGCCCGCTCCTGACCGCAGTCCGGGGTCCGGCGGGCGGGACCGGCGTACCCTTGTGATCAGGGCTGCTGTCACACAGTGTGCTCGCCGCCGTTTCCCGCCGGTGGAGACGAGGTCGTCGAGAAGGGTGAGTTCAAAGCCATGACGACCGACGAACGACAATCCACGTTGGGCCGGTTCTTCCAGCGCCTCACCGCTTCCGAGGAAGAGCTGGACGCCGCGGAGTTGCAGCGCGAGAGCACCGAGTGCGGTGCGGTCCCGGCCGGGCAGTGCCGGCGGGGGCAGCTCGTCTCCGTCTCCGGACGACTACGTACAGTGGCCTATACGCCACGCACTAATCTGCCGACGCTGGAGGCCGATCTCTATGACGGCAGTGACGTCGTGACTCTGGTGTGGCTCGGCCGGCGGCAGATCGTCGGCATCGAGCCGGGACGCCAGCTGACCGTCCGCGGTCGCATCGCCCTGCGGGACGACCGCAAGGTCATGTACAACCCGTTCTACGAGCTGGAGGCGCCCCGGTGACGACGGGCCCCGGAAGCGAAGACCCCCATCACGCGGTCACCGGTCAGGAGCGTCTGAGCGTTCCGGACCTGGTCGCCGAAGAGGTCGTCGAGGAGCTGAACCTGCACCGGGTGCCCGACGAGGACGACGAGCGGCTGCCATCGATGAGCGAGCAGATCGCCGAGCAGCTCGGCGGTATGCGCGGCCTGATCGAGTCGAGCATCCCGGTGCTCGCATTTGTCCTGCTCAACGTCGTGCTGGGCAGCTCCCTGCTGAACCTGCCGAAGCACACCGCGCTGTACTGGGCGATCGGCGGCGCCGTAGGCACGGCCGTGCTGATCGGCGGCTACCGGCTGTTTCGCCGGGAGCCCGTCCGGCACGCGGTCAACGGGATCGTGGGCATAGCGTTCGGGGCGTACCTGGCGTGGAGGACCGGCGAGGCGAGGAACTTCTACCTGCCGGGCATCCTGCTCACCTTCGGCCAGGCCGCGATCCTCCTGATCTCCGCATTGGTCCGCAGGCCGATCATCGGGTACGTGTGGGCCGTCATGGCCAACAAGGGCAAGCACGACTGGCTGCAGAACTCCGCCCTGTTCCGTACCTTCCAGTGGCTCACCTACCTCTGGACGGCCTCGCTGGTGATCCGTGCCGGGCTGCAGTTCTGGCTGTACCTGGAGAACCAGGACAATCTCATTGGCATCGTCCGGATCGCGATCAGCTGGCCCATGTACGTGGGCATGTTCGCGCTCACCGTGTGGGCCGTACGGCGGGTCGCCCGGACCGAGGAGGTGGCCTCCTAGGGGGCCACGCCCAGCACGACCGCGCGGACCTCGTCCTCGACGGCGCTGGTGCAGACGAAGATCAACTCGTCGCCCACCTCCAGCGGGTCGTCGGGCGTCGGGACCAGGACCCGCTTGCCGCGCAGGATCGCCACCAGGGCCGAGTCTCGCGGAAGCGGGACCGCCCGCAGCGGCTCGCCCACATACGGTGCGGCCGACGGCAGCGTGATCTCAACCAGGTTGGCCTCCCCCTGCCGGAACGTCATCAACCGGACCAGGTCGCCGACCGTGACCGCCTCCTCGACCAGGGCGGCCATCAGGCGCGGCTTGCTGACCGCGACGTCGACGCCCCACTGCTCGGTGAAGAGCCACTCGTTCTCGGCCCGGTTGACCCGGGCGACCACCCGCGGCACCGCGAACTCGGTCTTGGCCAGCAGCGACAGCACCAGGTTGGCCTTGTCGTCCCCGGTCGCGGCGACCACCACGTCGCAGTTGGCTACCTCAGCCTCCTCCAGGCTGGTCAGCTCGCAGGCGTCGGCGAGGATCCACTCGGCGTCCGGTACGCGCTCGGGGCGCAGCTGCCGGGGCTGGCGTTCGATGAGCATGACGTCGTGGCCGTTGCCGATCAGCTCCTGGGCGATCGAGCGCCCCACGTTGCCGGCTCCGGCGATGGCGATCCGCATGGTCATTGCCCTCCTTCGGGCGCGGACGCGGCGATCGTGAGGACCGAGGCGACCGTTTCGTCGGTGACCAGCATGAAGATCTGGTCGCCGTCCTGCAGGACCGTGTTGGGCGTCGGCAGGGAGCCGATCCCGAAGCGCATCAGGTACGCCGTGCGGCTGCTCGCGGCGTCCTCCAGTGAGCGCAGCGGGCGGCCTATCCAGTCGCGGTGCACGGGCACCTCGACGATCGACACGACGCTGGTCGGGTCCCGGAACACCTCGATGGTGCCCTCGGGGACCAGGTGCCGGACCATCCGGTCGGCGGCCCAGCGGACCGTGGCGACCGTGGGGATGCCGAGGCGTTCGTAGACCTGGGCGCGGCGGGAGTCGTAGATGCGGGCGACCACCCGCGATACGCCGAACGTCTCCCGGGCCAGCCGGGCCGAGATGATGTTCGAGTTGTCGCCGCTGGAGACGGCCGCGAACGCGTCGGCCGTCTCGATCCCGGCGGCCCGTAGCACCTCGCCGTCGAAGCCGATCCCGGTGACCGTGATCCCGCTGAACTCGGATCCCAGCCTGCGGAAAGCGTCCGAGTTCTGGTCGATCACGGCCACGGAGTGGCCCTGTGCCTCGAGCTTGTGGGCGAGGGTGGAACCGAGCCGCCCACAGCCCATGATCACGACGTGCACGTACGCGCCTCCTGACGGGGATTCCCCCAAGAGCGTGCCATGGGGAGGCCCGTCGTGGTGGCCGGGCCCGGTTCGTGTCCGGGGTGGGACGCGGGCGACGTCAGCCGCCCGTACGCTTACCCGTTGTGGCCAGTCCCACCTCACTCGCCAAGCGGCTTCTCCTGGGCCGCCCGTTCCGGTCCGACAAGCTGCAGCACACGCTGCTGCCGAAGCGGATCGCGTTGCCCGTCTTCGCGTCCGACGCGCTCTCCAGCGTGGCGTACGCGCCCGACGAGATCCTCCTGACGCTCTCCATCGCGGGCGTCGGGGCCTTCAGCTATGCGCCGTGGGTGACGCTTGCCGTCGCGGTGGTCATGGTCACCGTAGTGGCCAGCTACCGGCAGAACGTGCACGCCTATCCGTCCGGCGGCGGCGACTACGAGGTGGCGACCGTCAACCTGGGGCCGAAGTTCGGCGTAGGCGTGGCGAGCGCACTGCTCGTCGACTATGTGCTCACCGTGGCGGTGTCGGTCTCCGCCGGCGTCGGCAACCTCGGCTCGGTGCTGCCGTACGTGGCGGACCACAAGGTCGAGTTCGCGCTCGGCGCGGTCGTGCTGCTCACGGCGATGAACCTGCGCGGCCTGCGGGAGTCGGGCACGGCGTTCGCCATCCCGACGTACGGCTTCATCATCGTGATCATGGGCATGATCATCACCGGGCTGGTGAAGGTCTACGTGCTTGGCCAGCCCCTGGTGGCCCCCAGTGCAGGCCTGGTCATCGCGGCCGAGGACACCCACCTCACCAGCTTCGCGATGATGTTCCTGCTGCTGCGAACGTTCTCCTCGGGCTGTGCGGCGCTGACCGGCGTCGAGGCCATCTCGAACGGCGTACCGGCGTTCAAGCCGCCCAAGAGCAAGAACGCGGCCACGACGCTGTTGCTCCTCGGCTCCATCGCGATCGTCATGCTCGTCGGCATCGTGCTGCTGGCCCGCAAGTCCGGCCTGCAGTACGTGGAGGATCCGGCGACACAGATCCTGGCGGGTCCGCAAGCGTACGAGCAGAAGACCGTGACCACCCAGCTCGGGGAGACCGTCTTCGGCTCCGGCTCGATGATGCTCTACGTCGTCGGCGCGGTCACCGCGCTGATCCTCTTCCTCGCCGCGAACACGGCGTTCAACGGATTCCCGGTGCTCGGTTCGATCCTCGCCCAGGACCGCTACCTGCCGCGCCAGCTGCACACCCGTGGCGACCGGCTGGCGTTCTCCAACGGCATCGTCTTCCTGGCCATCGCGGCGATGGTGCTCATCGCCGGCTTCCAGGCCGAGGTGACCCGGCTCATCCAGCTCTACATCGTCGGCGTGTTCGTGTCGTTCACGCTGTCCCAGGCCGGCATGATCCGGCACTGGAACCGCCTGCTGAGGACCCGCCGTGACCCGAATGTCAGACGCCGGATGCACCGTTCCCGGCTGATCAACGGCTTCGGCATGGTGCTCACCGGCGCGGTCCTGATCGTTGTGCTGATCACGAAGTTCCTGCTCGGAGCGTGGATCGCGATCGTCGCGATGCTCGTCATCTACGTGCTCATGCTGGCCATCCGGCGGCACTACGACCACGTCTCGGCAGAACTGCAGCCCACCGAGGAACGGCCGGTCCTGCCGTCCCGGAACCACGCGGTCGTACTGGTCAGCAAGGTGCACATGCCCACGTTGCGGGCACTCGCGTATGCGCAGGCCACCCGCCCGGACACGCTCACCGCTGTCACCGTGAACGTCGACGACAAGGACACCCGGGCCATCCAGGCCGAGTGGGAACGCCGCGGCATCCCGGTGTCGCTGACCGTGGTCGACTCGCCGTACCGGGAGATCACCCGGCCGATCATCGACTTCGTGAAGAACGTGCGCCGCAGCTCACCGCGCGACGTGGTCACCGTCTTCGTCCCCGAGTACGTCGTCGGCAAATGGTGGGAGCACGTCCTGCACAACCAGAGCGCCCTGCGGATCAAGGGCCGGCTGCTGTTCGAGCCGGGGGTCATGGTCACCAGCGTCCCGTGGCAGTTGCAGTCCACGACCGGTAAGGACCTGGCCCGGCTCGACCGCGAGCTGAGCCGGGCGCCGAAGCGTGGGCCGCGTACCCGCGCCTCGAATTCGACTCCCAAGGACGACGACCTGGCGGCCACGCCGTGACCGACGATGTCCTGGACGAGGCTCCGGCCGACCTGGTCGAGGGCGACCGGGTCGAGGTCACGGTCGGTGCCCCCGCACACGGCGGTCACTGCGTGGCCCGGATCGGCGGGCCGGGCGGCCGGGTCGTCTTCGTCCGGCACGCGCTGCCCGGCGAGGACGTCGTCGCCGAGATCACCGAGGTGCATCGCGGCTTCCTGCGCGCCGACGCGGTCGAGATCCGCGTCCCGTCCGCGGATCGGGTCGAGCCGCCGTGCCCGTGGGCGCGCCCCGGCCTGTGCGGCGGCTGCGACCTGCAACATGCCTCGGTGCACGCGCAGCTCGCCTGGAAGGCGTCCGTCGTACGCGAGCAACTCGCACGCCTGGCGGGCCTTCCCGACGTCGAGGTACGCGTCCTGCCGTTGCCGGGCGGCCCGCTGGGCTGGCGGACCCGCGTCCGGTACGCCGTCGACGGGTCCGACCGGGCGGGACTGTTGCGCCACCGTACGCACCAGGTCGTTCCCGTGGACCGTTGCCGCATCGCCCATCCGGCGGTGCAGGAGCTGCCGGTGACGACCACGCTCTGGCCGGACGCGACGTCGATCCTGGCGGTCGCCCCGGCGAAGGGTGACCCTCGGGTCCTCCCGGACGGCGTCTGCGTCTCCGATGACCTTCGTGAGCCCGGCTCCACCGCCGGTCCGGTCGCCGGTCCGGTCGCCGGTCCGGTCGTCCGCGAGGTAGCCGCCGGTCGCGATTGGACCGTTCCGGCGGACGGCTTCTGGCAGGTCCACCCCGTGGCCGCCGACACCCTCGTGTCCGCCGTCCTGGAGCTGCTCGACCCGCAACCCGGCGAGACCGCCTGGGACCTGTACGGCGGCGTGGGCCTGTTCGCGGGCGCGCTCGCCGAACGCGTCGGTGCCCGCGTGACCCTCGTGGAGTCGTCGGCGGCCGCGGGCGCCGCGGCCCCGCCCAACCACGCCGACCCCCCCCCCGCCCCGCGCGGTCACCCCCACGGGGCCGGGGCCCGCGCGCCC
>CBIHNN010000049.1:0-35949 GCA_966211315.1 uncultured Micromonosporaceae bacterium
ATGGCCAGGCCATTCACCATCCTCGGCCTCACAGGATGATGTTGAAACGCCCGTGGCCCGCTCCTGCATGAGCTCGACCGTCGCGTAGCACGACCCAACCGACGCAAGGTCTGTCCGTCCCGCCGAAGCGCCGGCGATTTTTGTGATTCACAATTTAGATGGGCGTGTGATGATCGGAACGCCCCTGTCAAGTAAGAGAACCTGTCAAGTAAGAGAATCCGGGTGACCGACATGTACCGCGCCACCGTCGCGAAGCGCCGACTGTCGCGTCGGCTTGCCGGGCTCCGGGTGAAGAACGGCTACACCGCCAACCAGGTCTGCGACAAGTTGAACTGGGGCCGCGGCAAGGTCGGCCGCTTCGAGGCCAACGTCTGGAAGCGGCCGGAGATGAGCGACATCCGGGACCTGCTGCGGATCTACGGCGTCGACGAGGCCGAGCGGGAGGAGTTGGAGCGGCTCGCCGTACTCGCCCGCTCACGGGCCTGGTGGCGAGAGTACGGCGACGTGTTCGGCGACAGCGAGTATCCCGGCTACGAGGCCGACGCGACCCAGATCCGCGTCTACATGCCGCTGATCCTGCCGGGCCTGCTCCAGACGCCGCCCTATATCGAGGCGCAGATGGGGGTCGGCAGCCAGCCCGCGCAGTGGCGGAAACGGGCGTTGGAGGCACGGCTCCGCCGGCAGGAGATCCTCGATCTCGCGGGAGACCCGCCCCAGCTGGTCGCGGTGATCACGGAAGCGTCGTTGATGTACCGGTGGGGCACCCAGGCGCAGCGGCGGGGTCAGCTCGCCCACCTGGTGGAGATGAGCCGCCGCCCCAACGTCGAGGTGCGCCTCGTGCGGTTCGCCGACGGGCCGCACCCTGGCATGAGCAGCCTCATCAGCGTTTTCGACTTTCCTGGTGACGAGCCGAGCATGGTCTACCTGGAGAACGACGCCGCGATTCAGGAGGTGAGCGATGCGAGCGTGGTGGATGCCTTCTCCGGAGTCTTCGAGCGGATCCGCGGGAACGCGCTTGATCCACCCGCGACGACGGAGCACCTCGAGCAACTCGCGGAAACGATGGAGTAAGTCATGATCGACCTGTCTCAAGCGACGTGGCGCAAGGCCGCGCGCAGCAACGGAGCTAACACCGGCTGCGTCGAAGTCGCAGTCGACCTGTCCGGGGTCACCGCCGTTCGGGACAGTACGCGCCCGTACGGAGGCGCACACGTGGTGAGCCTTGCCGCGTTCGGGGCGTTCCTTGCCGACGTCAAGAACGGTCGTTACGACATTTAGCTGCGACCGTCGAAGTCCACGATCCCCGGGCCCGTCCCGGGGATCGTTCGCGTCCGCCCGACTCGGGGCCGAGTGGACCTTAACCACAGGTAGCTGGATCACAACCTGTGATGGGCGAGGCGCAGGAAGTGCCAAATAGCCGCCCTTGGCAAGACCGGTACCCGAGGCCGGTTGTCATCGCCTGGCGCACTTCATAATCTGTGTTTCACAGATACCTACTCCGCGAATACTGAAACGGAGTGCGCCGCCTCGTCGGCAGACCCTCGTGACGGTCAAGCCGCCACAGATCGCGACCAGCGCCGCATCCCCTCACCCCGCACGAACTCGTCGGAGATGATCCGAATGATCGAGCCTATGGCTTTGATCGCACTGGCCAGTCTGCTGGCCGCGATCGCGGCCGGCTTCTCCTATCTGCACCGGACGGCCCCCAGGTGTCCGCGTTGGGCAGCGCGAACCTGCACTCATGCGGCGGCCGGCGGCACTCCGACGACCGTCCGCTCAGTGCACAACGGCGACCGCGACCGGTGCGAGTCCGCAGACTCACCCCTGGTCGCCGGCCACCACCGCGCCGTCGACCAGAGAACGTCGTCACGTACCGGGGCGGGGTACAACACCTCGAACGTCGCCGCCTTCGGCCGTCGCGGCCCGGCCGACGTCGGCGTTCACCCGGTCGTCGCTACGTCCGCCGGTGCCGATCCCATCCGACGGACGCCTGATGTGCCCCGGTCCCACAAGATCCTCTACCGGGCCGACCTGCGCGGCGTTCTGCCGCTCGGCCCGTCAGCCAATCGGGACGTGCTGCGCCTCGCCGTCCGAGCCGTGTACCTGCACGGTCCCTCCGAGTGGCCCGAGGGCGTGTACTGCAGCAACGACCGCTCACCCTTCCCGTGCCGACTGCGCCGGTGGGGTGAGGACGTGCTGCTGACGGCTGGCTGGAGGCCGCAGGACGTCGACGCCTTGGGCCGGTAGGCCGACGTGCGCAAGCTGCGCCCGGCCCGCCGACCTGCAAGCAGGCCCGTTCAGCCGGAACGGTTCAGGCCCGGCCAGCCCCGGTGACGTCTTCGGACGGTGATCAGCTCAGATGGCGCGGCGGTAGCGAACCGTCCGCACCGTCGAGGCGCCGGCGTCCTCGGTGCCGGTGCCCCGTCTGCGTACCAGCCGGTTGCCTCGTAGAAGCGGCGGCCACGATCGTTGCCCTCGAGGACCCACAGCGTCGCCTCCCGGTACGCCGCACCGGCGAGCACATCGACGACGGCGGCCATCAGACGCGTGCCGTAGCCGTGCCGCCACACCTCGGGCAGCAGGTAGCACGTGTAGACCATGGCGACGCCCGGCTCACCCGTGGCCGGGCCGAACCCGGCGAAGCCGCACGCGCCCTCGCCGGTCTCCGCCATTGACATCCTCTCCGCCCTGAAGGACGGAGATTCCCTCCACGCTGCGCGTGGAACACATGCGCAAGGTCCGAGCGGGTTCTCGCCTCACCGCAGTCCGCCGAGGCAAGCCCCGGTCTTACGTCCACTCCACGAGCGTTGAACGTCTCCGCAAGCCCTGCGGCGACAACCAGGCTGTGTCCGTCCTGGCACTTCGGGGCTTCCGGCGAGCACCGGTACTCCGGCCCTTCGTCCCGCACTCCGGTCACCGTACCAGGATCTGTCGCGCCTAGGTCAACGGCACTGCTCGGGCCTTGGCGGCCCTCCCAGCGCGGGCCTTCACCCCCGGCCTGAGGCCGGATCACTGGCCCGCATTCCGGACGGCGGCGGGCAGGGCGCGCAACGTGGCCGCGACCGGTTGAGGGCTTCGCCGGTCACCGGCGACCTCTCACTCGGTGGTGATGGGCTTGCCGCTGCTGGCCTCGAAATCGGTGCCTCCCGGGGGCGGCGAGTCGGGCGGCGAGGCGCTCGGCGAGGACGAGGACGGGGTGCTGTTGGTGCCGGGCTGCACCGACGGCGACGTGCTGGGGCTCGGCGACGGCGTGGCCTTCGTCGGCGGCGGGGACGGCGGCGTCGGGTCGGCCTGCGCAGGGACGGTCGGCGTGCTGGGGTGCGCGCTCGTCGTCGCGCCGACGCTGGGCACGAAGGGCTTGTCGACCGTCAGCCGGCCTTCCGTCGACGCCGACGGCGTCACGGCGGCTGGTTCACCGGCCGGCGCGGTGGGCACCGACCCGGGAGTTCCGAAATCCCACGGGCGGGCGGCGAAGACGATCATCCCGAGGGCGATGAACATCACGCTGGCGAGCGCGATCACTGCCCAGCGCCGTCGCCGGAGCGCCGCATCGGTGTCCGGCAGCGCCGGCGCGGCCCGCGGCGTCCGCCGGGGTACGGGCACCGGCGCGGGTGGCAGCGGTGCGGTGAGCGCGGTGGCGCCCGCCCGGGTCGCGTCGGCCCAGGTTTCCTCGTACCAGCCGGGCTGGGTCCAGGTCGTCCGGGAGCGGGTGACTGCGTCGCTCGCGTCCATGGCGGCGTCCGCGAACGCGGCGGCGCTGGGGAACCGGTCGCCGGGGTGCTTCGCCATCGCCCGGGAGATCAGGTCACGAACCTGCGGGGGTACGTCCGCCGGCAGCGGCGGCGGCTCGTCCTCGACGTGTTGCAGCGCCACGTACAGGGCGTTGTCTCCGTCGAACGGAGGGTGCCCGGCCAGGCACTGGTACGCGACCGTCCCGAGCGCGTAGATGTCGGTGGCGGGGGAGAGGTCGCCTTTGGACACCTGTTCGGGGGCCATGTAGAGGGCCGTGCCGACGATCGAGTTGATCCCGGTGACGCTGGTGACGCTGGTGGATCGGGCGACCCCGAAGTCGACGAGGATGATCGTGCCGTTGGGCTTGACCATCAGGTTGCCCGGCTTCACGTCCCGGTGCACGGTGCCGTGCTGGTGGGCCGCGTGCAGAGCCTCCGCGCACTGGGCCACGATCGACATGGTCTCGGTGACTCCGAGCCGGTTGCCGTCCTTCAGCCGGGTGGTGAGCGGCTCGCCGTCGACGAACGCCATTACCAGGTATGCGCACTGCTCGTCGGCGAGGCCCTCGGCGGCGCTGTTGTAGTCGTAGACCTCGACGACGCCCGGGTGGCGGAACGCGGCCAGCATCCGGGCCTCGCCGTAGAACCGGGCGGCGAATTCGGGGTCGGAGAGCATCGCGGTGCGCAACACCTTCACCGCGACGGTTCGGCCCAGCACCACGTCGGTGCCCCGCCAGACCTCACCCATCCCACCGGTGGCGATGTTCTCGTCCAGCCGGTAGCGGTTGTCCAGCAGGTGTCCCGTGGTCAGCACTCGCGGAACCTTATCCGACTCGACCCCCTGCGGGCCGCTTTGCCGGCCTGGACGTGAGGCACGTTCGGGGGGTGCCACACGCTCCTTGCCCAAGTGCGGGGGTGGCAAACCTCGGACGCCCGGCCGTCACTGGACTGGACGCGGCCGGTTACCGTGGGCAGGTTCGTCCGCGGCCGGTGAGGCCGCTTTTCAGGCCGGGCGTGGGAAAAACTCAGGTGGTTCCCAGATTCGACGATTAGGTTCGGGTCGTTTCGACGGTCCGGCGCAGGGGTACCTCTGGCCGCCCGCCTCATGGGCGACCGCGGGGTCGGGCACAGCTCACGCCCCTGCGAACTGCGGAGGACGCCCGGGTTCCGGGCGGATGGAGGTGCTCGCGTTGAGCCTGTCGATCAAGACGTCGGCCATGATCGGGAACGTGGTGGGGATCCTGCCCACCGGCGAGATTGACGTCGACACGGCTTACGAGGTCAAGGACGCCGTCGCGGCGGTACTCGCGGCGGGCCGTCCGGACCGGATCGAGATCGACATGCACGAGGTCACCCTCCTCGACTCGGTCGGCATCAGCGCGATGGTCGCGGCGTTCCAGCTGGCTTCCGTCAGCGGCGTCAAGCTGCAGGTCACCCGCCCCAGCAAGTTCGTGCACCGGCAGCTGTGGATCACCGGGCTGCTGGGCTTGTTCGGCGCCCCGGATCCGTACCAGGTCACGGTCGACGACAACGTCGTCCCGGAGCCGCCCCTGCGCACGGCCTGACGCCCGCATGATCTTGGCGTGGCCCTTGCCGCGCCGTCTTGTCCGCGCCGTACCGGTAGGGAATAGTGCCCACTCGTGGCGCGACTTCCGATGGGCACAGCCATTCTGCGGCGATACGTGCTGATCGGTACGGTCGGCCAGGGTGGGGTGTCGACCGTCTACCACGCCGTGGACGCCCGGCGCGGACGGTTACTCGCTGTGAAGATCCTGGCGCCCATGTTCGCCGACGATCCACACGCCTGCGATGACGTACGCCGCGAGGCGCTGATCACCGATCGGTTGCGGCACCCGAGCGTCCCCCGCGTCTTCGACTACGGCGACGCCCCGCTGCCCGACGGCACCGTCCTGCCGTACGTGGTGCTGGAACTGCTGACCGGGGTGCCCGTGTCGGAGCGGCTGACCTCCGGTCCGCTGCCCTGGCCCGAGGCGGTCCGCATCGCGGCTACCGCCGCCGACGTCCTCGCCGTGGCGCACCGGCGCGGGATCGTTCACCGGGACCTGGCCTCGCGCAACATCATGTGCACCCGGGACGGCACTATCAAGATCATCGATTTCGGGCTGGCCACCGCCGCCGCCTGCACCGGCGACACGTCCGCCCTGCCGATCGTGATCAGCCGGCCGCTCCGCCGCGCGAGGCCCCTCGCCCACCCGGTGTCGGCGACCGGCCGGCCCGCCGACGACGTCTACAGGCTCGGCGTGCTGCTGTACGAGATGTTGACCAGGCGGTCGCCGTACCTGAACGCCTCGCCGCTGGACGCGGAGATTAGGCCGCGGTTGGCGCCGACCCCCGTGCTCACCGTGCCGGGGATGCCGCTCGAGATCGGTGACCTCATCCGGTCCTGCATGGCGAAGAAGGCCGAGGACCGCCCGCGCAGCGCCCACATCGCCCTGCGGCTGTGGGAGGTCCTCGATCGCGCGTCCGTCTACGCCGGAAGCCGTACCGGCAGCAGGTCGTCGATGTCGACCGCGACGTCGGTCGCCTCGGCGGCTGCCCGGATCGGAGTGACCACCGCGTACCCGTCGGCGAGGGTGGCCAGGTCACTGCCGGAGGCGAACCGGTCCGACGACGCCTGGACCGCGGTCCGTAGATAGCCCTCGCCGGCCTCCGCGATGGTGACCTGCACCTGCCCGAACCATGCCAGGTGTGAGCGGCGTACGCCACGCAGTTCGTCCTCGGGGACGTCCGGCACGTTGAGGTTGAGCAGGGCTCCCGCCGGAAGCCCGGTGACCGTCGGTAGCAGCCGCGCGCCCAGCCGTGCCGCACCCGCCCAGTGCCGGTGCTCGTCGTCGATGCGGTCCAGTTCGGCGATGGCGGCACCGCCGCTCGCCGCTGAAGCTGCCGTCGGCGACAGCACGTCCAGGGAGACGGCCAGCGCGGGCAGCCCCGCCGCGGCGGCGGTCAGTGCCGCACCGACCGTGCCGGAGTGCAGCACCGCCGTACCCGCGTTCGCGCCCCGGTTGATGCCGGAGAACACCACGTCCGGCGGCAGCCCGAACGCCCCCCGCAATGCCAGCACCACGATGTACGCGGGCGACGTCGACACCGCGTACGCGGGCACGTCCAGGTCGGGCAGGTCCCGCGGCTCCACGATGATCCGCCCGTCGCGTTCCACCGCGGTCAGCGCCGCACTGGAGCCGCTCGCCTCGGCGTGCGGGGCGGCCACGACGACGTCGGCGCCGGTCTGTGCGGCGGCTCTCGCCAGGTGGCGCAGGCCGGGCGCGTCGATGCCGTCGTCGTTGGTGATGAGGATCCGGTTCATGCGTGCTCCTTAACCGGGTGCGTCCGGGTGCAACCGGGTGCGGCCGCACCCGTTCGGCGAGGACGTCCACGGGCGTTCCGGTGGCCCGTGCCGGGTGACGTTGAGCGGCACCGGTACCCCGTATCGTCGTGGCGACCGTTGACTCCGGGCGGTGAGTCACCATTTGACCGCCTGGCAGGCGTCGGCTCCGACGGGCTCCACCTGCAGGGTCGCGTGGTCGATGGCGAACTCCTCGTGCAGGGTGTCCCGTGCGTCGGCGAGCACGGCCCCGAACTCGGCTGCCGGCTCCAGGCTCAGGTGCGCGGAGGCGACGTCCATCCCCGAGGTCAGCGTCCAGACGTGCAGGTCGTGGACGTCGTGGACCCCGGGCACGGCGGCCAGCCGGTCGCGTACGGCGGTGACGTCGAGGTGCTCGGGAGCGGCCTGGACCAGGATCCGCACGGCGGCCAGGCCCAGCCTCACGGTGCGGGGCAGGATGAGCAGGCCGACGAGCACGGCGATGATCGGGTCGGCCCACCACCACTGGGTTGTCCAGATGACGACGGCGGCGGCGATGACGCCGACGGAGCCGAGCAGGTCGCCGACGACTTCGAGGTACGCGCCGCGGACGTTGAGGCTCTCCTCGGCCCCTGAGCGCAGCAGCGCGAACGCGACGATGTTGACGGCGAGGCCGCCGAGCGCGACGAGGAACATCGGGGCGGCGGGGACCGCGGGCGGGGCGCTGAAGCGCTGGACCGCCTCGATGAGGACGTAGACGGCGACGCCGGTGAGCATGACGGCGTTTGCGAGGGCGGCGAGGACTTCGAGACGGTACAGGCCGAACGTGCGTTGGGGGTCCCGGGCGGCGCGCCCGGCGGCTGAGATGGCGGCCAGCGCCATGGCGATGCCGAGGACGTCGGTGAACATGTGACCGGCGTCGGAGAGCAGGGCCAGGGAGCCGGTGGCGAGCGCGAAGACCGCTTCGACCAGCATGAATCCGGCGAGCATGGCGACGGCGAGGACGAGGCGCCCGCGATGGCGTGCCCCGGCGTGCAGCGTCTGTGCCCCGTGGTCGTGCCCCGCACCCATGAGCTCACCTTCCAGTCTGACGAGCGGCCGGGACAAATATATGTTCACATCGCTATGTGTGCAATAAATCGCCGATGAGCCGCCACGCGTTGCGGGGGGTACAACGAACGAAAGTCCGAACGTCGGAAGGACAAAGCCGTGCTCCGTCGTACCCTCGCCATTGTGGCCTCCGCGGTCGTGCTCGGCGCGATCGCCGCGATGCCCGCGCAGGCCGCCGACCACAGACCGCAGTTTCCCACGACCATCGCCCTGCCCGACGGGTGGCAGCCGGAGGGCATCGCCACCGGCCTGAAGAACTGGGCGTTCTTCGGTTCCCGCCTCGACGGCGACATCTACCGCGTAGACCTCGCCACGGGCCGGGGAAAGGTCATCACCCAGGGCCCCGGCACCCCATCACTGGGCATGAAACTGGACCACCGTGGCCGCCTCTACGTCGCCGGTGGCACGGGCGGCGACGGCCGTCTGATCGACGGCCGGTCCGGCGCACTCCTGAGGGCTTGGAGGTTCACCGACAAGCCGGCGTTCGTCAACGACGTCACGCTGACCCCCTCGGGTGCGTGGTTCACCGACTCGGCGAACCCGCAGCTGTACCGCGTCGTCCGGGGAACCGTCACGACCGTCCCGCTCACCGGCGACATCGTCTACACCACCGGCACCAACGCCAACGGCATCGACACCACCCCGGACGGCCGTGGCCTGCTCGTCATCCAGTCGAACACCGGCAAACT
Source organism: uncultured Micromonosporaceae bacterium (assembly GCA_966211315.1). GTDB lineage: Bacteria > Actinomycetota > Actinomycetes > Mycobacteriales > Micromonosporaceae > CBIHNN01. The sequence goes on from CBIHNN010000049.1 coordinate 8,853, forward strand.
CTTCAACGTCACCACAGGGGGCGCCGCCACCGAGGTGGACCTGGGCGGCGAATCCCTCGCCAACGGCGACGGCATCCTGCGTCGCGGCACCACCCTCTACGTGATGCAGAACCGCCTCAACCGGCTCGCCGTCGTCAAACTCGACCGCGCCGCGACGAAGGGCACGGTCGTCAAGCGGGTCACCGACCGGCGCTTCGACGTACCGACAACGATCGCGTCGTTCAAGAACCGGCTCTACCTGCCGAACGCTCGCTTCGGCGTCACACCCACGCCGACGACGCCGTACACGGCGGTCGCCATCCCGCGGCCCAGACCGTGAAGCGATGTCAGGGATGCCAGCGCGGGTCGGTGCCGATCGTCACCAAGCGCTGCGTCGCCCGGGACAGGGCCACATAGAGGGTACGGATCCCCGAGCTCGACTCGGTCCGGATGATCCCGGGCTCCACGAGCACCACCGCGTCGTACTCCATGCCCTTGGCCTGCAGGCTGGTGACGACCTGGAGGCGCTCGGGGAGCCCGGCCACCCACGACGCCACCTCGGCGCGGCGCGGCACGGGCGTGATCACGCCGACCGTCCCGTCGACCTCGGCCAGCAGTTTCTCCGCGGTCTCGCGGACCGTGTCCGGGAGGGTGGCCGCGGTCACGACCGTGTCGACCGGGTCGACGCCGGTGCTGCGCACGGCCGCGGGCAGCGCCAGATCCGGCATCGCCGCGCGGATCACCGACGCGGCCACCGCGAAGATCTCCGACGAGTTCCGATAGTTCGTGGTCAAGGTGTATGTGGTCTGCCTCCTGCCGCCCAGCGCCTTGTCGCGGGCCCGGTCCAGTTCGTCGGCGTGGCCGGTCCAAGCGGTCTGGACCGGGTCGCCGACCACCGTCCACGACGCGAACTTCCCGCGGCGGCCGAGCATGCGCCACTGCATCGGGGAGACGTCCTGCGCCTCGTCGACGACGACGTGCGCGTACTCGCGGTAGTCGTCGGGGCGGGTGATGTCGCGGGCGGCGAGCTGCCGGTCCGCGTACGTGCTGACCTCCTGCACGCCGCCGCCTGCGTGGAACGGGTTGTTCCTGCGCCGCTTCGGCTTCGGGGGGCGGCCGATGAGCTCGTCGATCTCGTCGAGCAGCGCCACGTCCGCCACCGTCAGCGGGCCCTCGAACGCGCCCGTGAGCAGCTCGATCTCCTGCCGCGACAGGATCCCCCGCGTGTACGAGTGCAGCCGCTGCGGATCCCGCAGCCAGTTCAGCACGTGCATCGGGCGGATCCGCGGCCACCAGGCGCGCAGGAAGTCCCGGAAGTCCTGCCGCTCGGAGAGTTCGTCCTCGAAATCGGGGCGTGCGGGCAGCCCGCCGATCTTCAGCGAGCGGGCCTGGGACCACAGCGCGTCGAAGACGCCGTTGAAGCCGGCCCGGCGGACCTCGTTGCGGCGGGCCCCCTTCGGCACGGCCCGCTGCCAGATCTGGCGCAGGGTGTGCCCGTCCAGCCGCAGCAGCGTGCCCCGGTACAGCATCCGGAACTCCGTCGGCACCCCCGGGTACGGGTCCCGGGCGGCCCGCTCCAGCACCGTACGCATTCGCAGGGAACCCTTGACGGCGGCGATCGTGGTCGGATCGACCGCGGTGGCGTCGTACCCCTCGACGAGCGACCCGAGCGAGCGCAGCGTCGCGCTGTCCTCGCCGAGCGACGGCAGCACCGCCGCGATGTAGTCGACGAACACGCCGGACGGGCCGACCACCAGGATGCCGCCCCCGGCGAACCGGTTCCGGTCGGAGTACAGCAGGTACGCGGCCCGGTGCAACGCGACTGCGGTCTTGCCGGTGCCGGGGCCGCCGGACACGATCGTCACGCCGGACGCGGGGGACCGGATCGCCTCGTCCTGCTCGCGCTGGATGGTGGCGACGATGTCGCGCATCCCGTGCCCGGTGGCCTTGGAGAGGCTGGCCAGCAGGGCGCCGTCGCCGACCACCTGCATGTCGGCGGGGGCGGCGTCCGGGTCGAGCAGGTCGTCGGTGACGCCTGTGATCCGTTCCCCGCTGGACTGGATCATGCGACGCCGGATAACGCCCTGCGGGTCGGCGGGGGTGGCCCGGTAGAACGCGGCCGCCGCCGGGGCGCGCCAGTCCACCAGGAGAGGTTCGGCGTGCTCGCCTCGGATCCCCAGCCGCCCCACGTGGTGCACGGCGCCGCTGGTCAGGTCGAGTCGGCCGAATACGAGACCCTCGTGCTCGCTGTCCAGGGCCCGCCGGCGACGGGCGGCATGGAACACCATGGCGTCCCGTTCGACGAGGGCTTGGAACGTCCCGGTGGACGAGATCCGGTAGCCCTCCCTCTCCGCCAGCGTCGCGTCGGTACGCAGCTGCGCGAGACGCGCGTAGACGCGGTCGGCGTGCTCCTGCTCGACCGCGATCTCCTGCTGCAGGACGGTGGCGTCGCTCACCTGTGGTCAGCTCCCCGGGAAGAAATCGGCTTCGGTCCCCCTCGCACCCGGCTGGGTGCGGCGAAATAGACCGGCCAACGAACCTACCCCCAGCGGGTGCGGTGTGTCGACGTCACCACGCTCACGCCGCCTGGTCGTATCCCCGGCGCCACCGGGTCACCTTGGTCCGCTGGACCGGTCCGACGGCCTGCGCGACCACTCGGGTCAGCGCATCCGTCACCATGTCCGGGCATTCCAACATCAGCATGTGCCCCGAGCCCGGACAGATCGTCAGGTGGGCGCCGGGTAACGCGTCCGCGATGGATCGGGCACACGGGGGCGGGGTGAGCCGGTCCCGGTCGCCGACCAGCACCTCCACCGGCAGGTCACCGAGCGCGGCGAGGGTCTCGAGGCGCAGCTGGGCGCCGACTGACGAGCGGAAGCCGCCGATCGACCGCAACGACGCGCGGGCCAGCCCCGACATCGTGACCCGCAGGTCGGCCTCGTCGGCGTGATCGCCGAAGAGCAGCCAGCGGACGCCCGGCTGGAGCGCCGGCAAAACCGCCCGGTGCGGGTGCCACGCCCCGCAACGCGCGAGCACGCCGGCGCTGACCTGTTCGGCAGTCCGCAGCAAACCGGTGAGCGGAGACGGGAGGCCGTACTTGGTGTGGGTGTGGCCCTCGGCGGTCGTCGCGACGAAGACCAGGCCGGCGACCCGCTCGGCGAACTCGGCGGAGTGCTGTTCGGCGTACTCCATGATCGCCATGCCGCCCAGCGAGTGCCCGGCCAGGACGACCGGGCCGGTCAGGGCCACCTCACGCAGGACCATGGCGAGGTCGTCACCGAGCCGTCCCAGGGTGGCGCAGCGCAGCCGCGTCGTGCCCGACCGGCCGTGCCCGCGCATGTCGTACGCGACCACGCGGACGCTCGCCACGCCGTCGAGGGCCTCCGGCAGGGCGGACGCCTGGTGGTGCCATGTACGCCGGTCGAGGCACCAGCCGTGCAGGAGCACCACGGTGACGTCGGCGTCCCGCGGACCCAGCGTCTCCACGTTGACGCGTACGCCGTCGTCAGTCGTCACGTCCAGCCGTTCTGGCATGGGCACCTCCGTACGTCGCACGGCCCGTTGTACCCGCGGGTAACCAGCATCACGCCTGTTCACGTAAATTGCTACTACGCAAATCGATCTCGCACGCCCGTCAGCGGGAAGAGGTCCGAACGGCTCGTCCCGCCTGGCAGGATCGTCGACGTGAGTTGTCTCGCAGTCCTCTTCCGTCTCGTCCGTCTCCCCGGGAGCTTCGAGAGATGACCTCAGATCTGTCGGCCGAACTCCATACGGTGACCCCCGCTTTGGCGCTGGGTCGGCTGATCGACGGCAATCGCCGGTTCGTCGAGAGCCGGCCCGAGCACGGGCACGACGTCAGCGCCGCGGCCGCCGCGTCGAGCGGGCAGGCTCCGCACGCGGTCGTGCTGGGCTGCATCGACTCGCGGGTTCCGCTCGAAGCGATTTTCGATCAGACGTTCGGCTCGATCTGTGTGGTGCGCTCGGGCGGCCACGTGCTGGATCGGGCGGTGCTCGGCTCGGTCGAGTTCGCCGTCACGACGCTGAAGGTGCCGCTGATCATGGTGCTCGGCCACGAGCGCTGTGGCGCGGTCGCCAGCACCCTGGAGGCGCTGCGCGAGGGGGAGCGGCCGACCGGGTCGGTGACGTACCTCGTCGACGAGATCGCCCCGGCGGTGCTGCAGGTCGGGCTGGACGGCGACGACGTACCGGCCCGGGCGACCCGGGTGCACGTGGCGCGCACCGTACGCCGCCTGCGGGAACTCGACGTGGTCGCCGCCTCGGTGGCGGATGGCCGGGTCGATGTCGTCGGCGCGGTCTACGACCTGGACACGGGCCGGGTCGTCCTGCGGCCCTGAACGGCACCACCAGCCCTGAACGGCGCCACCGGACCTGAACGGCACAACGCCGCGGTCCCCTCGGGGCCGCGGCGTTGTCAGTGGTACGGGACTCAGCCCTCGAAGACGCCCGCCTCGGCGAGGCGCTTCTCGGTCGCGTCCCAGCCGTCGGTCGGGTACGCGGTGTTCAGCGCGACCAGCTCGGCGCGGATCTTGGCGCCGTGACCGGCGGCGGTCAGCACCCGAATCTCGTCGACGAACGCGTCCGAGTCGGTCTTCAAGTGCACGGTCTTGCCGTTGGTCAGGTTCCGGACGTAGGCGTGCTTGCCCTTGTTGAGCGGGATGAGGTACTTGTACTCACCCAGCACGCTCAGGGCGCCACCCTGACCGGCCTGGCCTGCGCGGACTGATGCGCGCGCGGTCTTTGAGGTGTTGCTCGCCACGGCGGTACTCCTAGAAGCGTTGTTGATCAAGCGCGTGTTGATCAAAGCGTGTTGATAAAGGCTGGCACAGAGAGCCGACTGAACTTTACACGAGCCGAAGGACCCCGTGCCGCCGCGGCCAGTCCGACCGTTAAGCCCGTTGTGCCACTACGGCCAAAGACATAGTCGATATTGCGGTTTCTCTGGCGCACCGTCCGCACCACCCGGCATCATGAAACACGATCAACCGTGGGTCGAGGTCGTAGGGGAAGACGCACCTCGGTCTCCGGGAGGTCACCGTGCCAACGCGTGGCGTCGTATACGTCCACTCGACCCCACTCGCCGTGTGCCAACACGTCGAGTGGGCGATCGCGCGCGTCCTGACCGCGCCGGTCACGCTGCAATGGACCGCCCAGCCGGTAGATGCCGGCGCCCGGCGGTCCGAATGCGGCTGGACCGGGCGGCCCGGGACGGGTGCCGAGCTGGCTGCTGCCCTCAGACAGTGGCCCATGATCCGATTCGAGGTGACCGAGGAGCCGAGCGACGGGGTCGACGGCGAACGCTTCATGCACGTGCCGGGACGCGGGTTGTTCCACGGCACGATGGGTGCCTCGGGTGACATCCAGCTCGGCGAGGACCGGCTGCGGGCCATCATGGCCGCGTCGCGGGCGCCCGAGGCATTGGCGCACGCCCTCGACAAGGCGCTCGGCTCGGCCTGGGACGCCGAACTCGAACCCTACCGGTACGCCGGTGACGGCGCACCGGTCACGCTGCTGACCCGGGTCGGCTGACGGCGGACCGGGGTGGATCAAGAGCCGACCGGCCGGTTGGCGGACAGGCGTGCACCTGATCGAATGGGGGGCGATGAGACGTGCCCGAATGGCTGCCGCCGTACCCCTGTTGCTTCTCGCTCTCGCCGCGTGCAGCCATGACGCCACCGCGCACCCGGTGAGCAGCGCCACCGCGCCCCCGCCCGCGTCGCCGTTGCCGGTGCCCGCAGGCGGGCCGGCGGAACGGGCCGCGGCCGTCGTCGCCGCGCTCACTGACGAGGAACTCGCCGGCCAGGTCCTCATGCCGTACGCCTACGGCAACTCGGCGACCGACGTGACGCCCCAGTCCGCGGCGAAGAACAAGGAACTGGGCGGCGTCGCCACCCCCGCCGAGATGGTCGCGAGGTACCACCTCGGCGCGCTCATCCTGGTCAGCTTCTCCGCCGAGAAGGATGATCCGACCGCCAGCAACCAGGTCACCAGGAACGTCGAGAACCCGAAGCAGGTCCGGGCCCTGACCGACGGACTCCAGAAGGCGGCGGCAAGCACCCGCTCGGGCGCGGCGCCCCTGCTCGTCGGCACCGACCAGGAGTTCGGCGTCGTCACCCGGGTCACCGACGGCGTGACCCTGCTGCCCGCCGCGATGGCGTTCGGGGCTGCCGGGAAGCCGGAGCACACCACGGCCGCATGGAAGGCCGCCGGCGAAGAGCTCGCCGCGATGGGCGTCAACATCGACTTCGCGCCGGTCGCCGACACGCTCGGCCCACAGCAGAACCCCGCCATCGGGTCCCGCTCGTACGGCGGGGACGCCAAGGCGAACGCCGTCCAGGTCGGCGCGGCCGTCAAGGGCCTGCGCGCAGGGGGCGTCGCGGCCAGCCTCAAGCACTTCCCGGGGCACGGGCACACCGGCGCGGACAGCCACAAGGACCTGCCGGTCGTCACCCAGTCCCGGTCCGCGCTGGACAGCGACGACCTGCCGCCGTTCGCCGCGGGCATCGGCGCCGGGGCCGAACTGGTGATGTCCGGGCACCTCGACGTCACGGCCCTCGATCCCGGGGTGCCCGCCACCTTCTCCAAGAAGGTCATGACCGACCTGCTGCGTGGTCAGCTGAAATTCACCGGCGTCGCCGTCACCGACGCGATGAACATGACCCCCGCGATGGCGTGGCCCGCCGGCGAGGCCGCCGTCAAGGCCCTCAACGCGGGCAACGACCTGCTGCTCATGCCGCCGCACGTCGGCGCCGCCCACGCCGGGATCGTCGCGGGCGTCCGTAACGGCACCCTGCCCAAGGCGCGGCTCGTCGAGGCCGCCACCCGCGTCCTCACGCTCCGGTTCACCCTCGCCGGTCGTGCCGCGCCGGACCTGGGCACGCTTGCCTCCACCGGCCACCAGGCGGCCGTCAGGCCAGCCGCAGCCGCGTCCATCACGCTGCTGCGCGGCTCGTGCAAGGGCAAGCTGATCACGGGTCCGGTCACGGTCACCGCCGCGAGCGAGCGCAACACCGCCAAGAGCAACCTGGTCAAGGCATTGCGGGCCGCGGGCGTGACGGTGGTCGACGCGGGCGGCGCCGTCGTCCACCTCGTGGGGTACAACGACAAGCCCGCCGACCTGCGCCCCGGCTCGGCGGTGACCGTGGCGATGGACACGCCGTACCTGCTGGCTCAGTCGGACTCGAAGGTGCTGCTGGCGACGTACTCGTCGAGCCCGGCGTCGATGGCGGCACTCGCCGACGTTCTGGCCGGGAAGACGAAGGCGGCCGGGAGATCGCCCGTGGACGTTCCCGGCCTGCCCCGTACGAGCTGTTAGCGCCGCCCTACAGCGGGATGTTGCCGTGCTCGCCGCGCGCGGCCGGCGCGTTCGCCAGGGCCTCGGCGATCCGCAGCCGGGTCTTCACCGGCTCGATCACCTCGTCGACGACGCCGATCTCGATGGCCCGGTTGACCCCACCGGCCACCTGAACCTGCTCCTCGATCAGCTTCGCCCGCAGTTCCTCACGCTCCTCGTGCGGAACGGCGGCGAGCCTCTTACGGTGCAGGATGTTGACCGCGGCGCTGGCCCCCATCACGGCGACCTCGGCATTCGGCCAGGCGAACACCGCGGTGGCGCCGAGCGAGCGCGAGTTCATCGCGATGTACGCGCCGCCGTACGCCTTGCGGGTCACCAGGGTCACCCGGGGCACCACCGCCTCGGCGAACGCGTGCAGCAGTTTCGCGCCGCGGCGTACCACGCCCTCCCACTCCTGGCCGACACCGGGCAGGTAGCCGGGCACGTCGACGAGTACGACCAGCGGTACGCCGAGGGAGTCACACATCCGGACGAACCGGGCGGCCTTCTCGGCGCTCGCGGCGTCGAGGCAGCCGCCCAGGCGCAGCGGGTTGTTGGCGATGACCCCGACCGTACGGCCGGCGAAGCGACCCAGGATGGTCACCACATTCGGCGCCCACTTGGCGTGCAGCTCCACGCCCGGCTCGTCCAGCAGCGCCTTGACGACCGGTTTGACGTCGTACGCCCGGCTCGCCTCCGCCGGCATCGCCTTCGTCAGGTCGTGGTCCTCGGAGTCGTCGGCGACATCGGCCGGGGTGAGCCGCCCCTGCCGGCCGAGCAGGGCAGCGAGTTTCCGGGCCTGGTCCAGCGCGGACTGGTCGTCCTTCGTGGTGATGTGGACGACACCGGAGCGCCGGCCGTGCGGCTCGGGGCCGCCGAGGCGCTCCATATCGACCTGCTCGCCGGTCACGCTGCGGACGACCTCGGGACCGGTGACGAAGATCCGGCCCGCCTTGCTCATGATCACGATGTCCGTCAGTGCGGGCCCGTACGCGGCGCCGCCGGCCGCCGGGCCGAGGACCACGGAGATCTGCGGGACCCGGCCGGAAGCGCGGACCATGGCGGCGAAGACCCGGCCGACGCCGTCGAGCGCGACCACGCCCTCGGCGAGCCGGGCGCCGCCCGAGTGCCACAGTCCCACCACGGGGATGCGGTCCTTGACGGCGGTGTCGACGGCGTCGACGACGTCCAGGCAGCCGTCCATGCCCATGGCGCCACCCATGGTCGTGGCGTCCGTGGCGAACGCGACGACCGGTGCGCCGTGGATCTCGCCGCGCGCCCAAAGGACGCCGGAGTTGTCGCGGGCGCCGGCAAGGCGCAGCGTGCCGTGGTCGAACAGGGCGCGTAGCCGCAGCTCGGGATCCCGGTGGTCGGCGAAGGCCGCGCCGGATTCGGCGGAGGTGGTGGTCACAGCAGTCTCCAGACTGTGGCGGTTCACGGCCGGGTGAAGATCAGTGCCACGTTGTGGCCACCGAAGCCGAAGGAGTTGTTGAGCGCGGCCGGGATGTCCATCGGCCGGGCCTTGTGCGCGGCGACGTCCAGGTCGAGGCCGTCCTCCGGGTCGTCCAGGTTGATCGTCGGCGGGACGACGCTGTCGCGGATCGCGAGAATCGTGGCGATCGACTCCAGCGCGCCGGCGGCGCCGAGCAGGTGCCCGGACATCGACTTGGTCGCGGTGATGACGGGGTGGTTGCCGACGGCCTTCATGATGCCACCGATCTCGGCCATATCCCCGACGGGCGTGGACGTGGCGTGCGCGTTGACGTGCACGATGTCCGACTTGGCGATCCCGGCGTCCTGGATCGCCCTCGTGATGGCACGGATGCCGCCCAGCGCATCCGGGTGGGGCTGCACGAGGTCGTACCCGTCGGAGGTGATCGCGGACCCGGCGAGCCGCGCGTAGACGCGCGCCCCGCGGGCGGCGGCGTGGTCGGCCCGCTCCAGGACGATGACACCCGCGCCCTCGCCCAGGACGAAGCCGTCGCGGGCCTTGTCCCAGGGCCGGGATGCCTTCTCGGGCTCGTCATTGCGGGTCGACATGGCCCGCATCGCGGCGAAGCCGGCGATGGGCAGCGGGTGGATGACGGCCTCGGTACCGCCGGCCACGACCACGTCGGCCCGGCCGGAGCGGATGATGTCCAGGCCGAGCGAGATGGCCTCGGCGCCGGTGGCGCAGGCACTGGCCACCGAGTGAACCCCAGCCTTGGCGCCGAGTTCCAGCCCGACCCAGGCGGCCGGGCCGTTGGGCATCAGCATCGGAACGGTGTGCGGGCTGACCCGGCGTGGCCCGGAGGCCTCCAGGATGTCGTCCTGGTTGAGCAGGGTCGTGGCGCCCCCGATACCGCTGCCGACGCTGACGGCGAGCCGCTCCAGGTCCAGCCCGGAGCCGGCCAGGCCGGAGTCGTCCCACGCCTGGTGGGCGGCGATCAGCGCGATCGCCTGGGAACGGTCCAGCCGGCGCAGCTTGACGCGGTCGATGATGTCGGAGGGTTCGACGGCCAGGTGCGCCGCGATACGGACGGTGAGCTGCGCGGCCCACTCCTGGGTGAGTGAACCCACCCCGGAGCGGCCGGCGAGCATAGCGTCCCAGGTAGACGCGACGTCCCCGCCCAGCGGGGTCGTCGCGCCGAGCCCGGTGACGACGACGTCGATGCCAGCCATGGTCAGGAATTCGCCTCGATGTAGGAGACCGCGTCACCCACGGTCTTGAGGTTCTGCACCTCGTTGTCAGGGATCTTCACGCCGAACTTCTCCTCGGCGGCCACCACGACCTCGACCATGGACAGCGAGTCGACGTCCAGGTCATCGGTGAAGGACTTCTCCTCGGCGACGTCGTCCGGGTTCACCCCGGCGACCTCTTCGAGGATCTCGCCCAGGCCGGAGGTGATCTCAGCACGGGTTGCCATTCTTGGTTCCTTTCGATGGTGGTGATGAGCGACGGGTTGCCTTCCGCCTACGGGCAGCGGACGACCTGCCCGGCGTATGTGAGGCCGCCGCCGAAGCCGAAGAGCAGCACTGGCGCCCCCGAGGGCACCTCCCGGCGCTCGACCAGCTTCGACAGGGCCAGCGGCACGCTGGCCGCGGAGGTGTTGCCGGACTCGATGAGGTCCTTGGCGATCACGACATCGTCCGAGAGGCCGAGCCGCTTGACGATGCCGTCGATGATGCGGGTGTTCGCCTGGTGCGGCACGAACGCGGCCAACTCCTCCGGCCTGACGCCGGCGCGGGCGCACGCCTCGGCGGCGAACGGGGCGAGCGCGGTGGTGGCCCAGCGGAACACCGCCTGGCCCTCCTGCTTGATGTACGGCTGCCAGCCTTCGATCTTCAGGACGTCGCCCTTCTCGGGCGCCGAACCCCACAGCACCGGGCCGATGCCGGCGTCCTCGTCGTCCGCGGTCCCGGTCACCACGGCCGCCCCGGCACCGTCGCCGAAGAGTACGGCGGTGGTGCGGTCGGTCCAGTCGGTGAGGTCGGAGAGCTTCTCCGCACCGATGACGATCGCGTTGCGGCTGGCCCCGGCACGGATCGCGTGGTCGGCGGTGCCGAGCGCGTACGAGAAGCCGGAGCAGGCCGTGTTCAGGTCGTACGCGGCCGGCGCGGTGATGCCCAGCCGCGCCGCGACCCGGGTGGCCACGTTCGGGCATCGGTCGATCGATGAGCAGGTGGCGACAGCGACGAGGTCGATGTCGGCGGCGCTGAGCCCGGAGGAGGCGAGGGCCTTCTCGGCGGCGGCGGTCGCCATGTCGGCGACGGTCTCGGTGGTGGCGATGCGCCGGCTGGCGATGCCGACCCGGTCGCGGATCCACTCGTCGTTGGTGTCGAGGATGGCCGCGAGGTCGGCGTTGCTCACGGACCGCGACGGCTGGTAATGTCCCATCGCGACGATCTTCGATCCGGTCACAGGGCGATCCCTTCGTTCGCGGCTGCGGGGCTCCGCTTCGCTGCACTCCTCGCGCTCACAGGCTTCCGCCGATTCGGGCCAGCGGCTGCCCCGGAGCGACCGGGTCGTCGTGGTTGGCGAGCCATTCGGTGAGCACGCCCGCCTGGTGCGAGGCCACGTCGGTGGCGCCCTGCCGGCTGATGACCTGGCCGATGACCTGTCCGACGCGGACGGAGTCGCCCTCGGCGAGGTCCTCAGCGGGCCTGAACGTGCCGGCACCGGCGGCTACCACTACCCGGAACAGTGGGGTCGGTTCGAAGCTGGGGGCCATGCCGTGCCGGGCGATGAGGTCGCGGGCGGCGGGCAGGTCGTCGGGCGTGTTCAAGGTGACGATCTCGGGCTGGTTCGGGCCCTTGAGTTCGCGCTTGATGAGCCCGGCCAGGGTACCGGCGGGCGGCAGCTCGATGATCCCGGTGACACCGAGGTCGGCGAGCGTTCGCATGCAGAGGTCCCAGCGGACCGGCGCCGTGACTTGACGGACGAGCCGCTGCACCATCTCCCGGCCGTGGCTGACGGCGGCGCCGTCCAGGTTGGAGAGCAGGATCCGTTGCGGGTCGGCCGGGGTGATGCCGCCGGCGACGGCGCTGAGGGCCGCCTCGGCGGGCGCCATGTACGGCGTGTGGAACGCCCCGGCGACCTGCAGGGTGATCACGCGGGTCCGGGCTGGCGGCTCAGCGGTGAACTTCGCCAGGGCGTCGGTGGCCCCGGCAGCGACGACCTGGCCGGCGCCGTTGCGATTGGCGGGGTGCAGCCCGTACGCCTCGATGGCGGCGAGCACCTCGGACAGGTCCCCGCCGAGGACGGCGCTCATGCCGGTCGGTTCGAGTGCGCAGGCGGCGGCCATCTCACGGCCGCGTACGCCGGCCAGGGTGACGGCGATCTCCGAGGGCAGGACGCCCGCGATGGCGGCGGCGCCGAGCTCGCCGACCGAGTGGCCGACGGCCAGCTGCACGTCGTAGAGGGGGAGGTGCTCGGCGGCGAGTAGTGCGGCGGCGACCAGCAGTGGCTGGGTGCGTGCGGTGTCCTTGATCTCGTCGGCGTCCGCCTCCGTGCCGAGGTGGACGAGGTCGACGCCGGCCATGGCCGACCACCAGCGCAGGCGGGCCTGGGCGCCGGGCAGGTCGAGCCAGGGAGCGAGGAAGCCGGGCTTCTGGGAGCCTTGGCCGGGCGAGAGTACGGCGAGCACGTCTCGACTCTTCACGATGACCGACCGGTACGGCTGTACTGCCAGGCACCAAACTGCACTATTACCTTTGTTGGTTCCCTACAAAAGTGTGGCGTCGGTTACGATACGCTTGCACCATATTACCGAATCATGACCGCTAGCGAGCTATGTCGCCGCCCTGGTGGCCACTCACCGAAGCGGCCGGATCCAGGCGGCCGATGGTCAGCGCGAGGCGCAGGGCGAAGACGTCGCGCGCCTCCAGCGGCGAGAAACCGGTGACCTCGGCGATCCGCTTCAGCCGGTACCGGACCGTGTTCGGGTGGACGTACAGCGCCCGAGCGGCGCTCTCCAGGACACCGTTGGCGGCGAAGAAGGCGTCCAGGGTCTCCAGGAGGCCGCCGCCGGACCGTACGATCGCCCCGTACGCGTCGTGACGCAGGACCCGGCGGGCCTCCGCGTCCCCGGCGAGGGCGCGCTCGGGCAGCAGGTCGTCGGCGGCGACCGGCCGGGGGGCGCCCGGCCAGGCCACCGCTGCCCGGAACCCGGCGAGAGCCGCGCGCGCCGACTCGGTGGCGCCGTCCAGCGTCGGTACGGCCGGACCGACCACGACCGGTCCCTCCCCGAATCCGGGCAGCAGCCGTTCCGCCGCGACGACGGGGTCCTTTGCGCCCCCGACCACGAGGACGAGCCGGTCGCCGTGCACGCCGCCGATCACCTCGACCCCGGCGCGCCGGGCGGCCCGGTAGACGGCGTGCAGTACGGCGGTGATCTCGCCACCGGGGGAGCGGCCCACCACGACGGTCACCGGGGGCGCGTCCGTCCAGCCCAGGGCGGCGGCGCGGCTGGCGAGTACGTCCGACGAGTCGCCACGCAGCAGCGCGTCGACGAGCAGGGCCTGCAGGCGGGCATCCCAATTGCCGCGGGACTCGGCGGCGCGCGCGTACACCCGGGCCGCGGAGAACGCGATCTCCCGGGAGAAGGTGAGCAGGGCCGTGTGCAGCGCGTCCTCCTCGCCGGCCGCGGCGAGCTTGGTCACCTCATGCTCGGCCACGTCGATGGTGACCCGGATCAGCGCGACGGTCTGCTGCAGCGTGATCGACCGGGCGAGGGCACGCGGGGCCGCGTCGAACACCTCGTCCGCGATCTCCTGCGGGCTGTCGTGGCCGCCCCTGCCGGTGCGCAGGAACTCGACGAGGGACCGCACGCCGGCCTGGGCGACAAGCATGACCCAGGAGCGCTGGTCGGCTGGGAGACCCTTGAACCAGGGCAACGTCTCGTCCATCCGGGCGACGCTGGCGGTGGCGAGCGCGCCGGCGGAGCGTTCGATCCGGCGTAGCGTCTCCGCGAGAGGGCCCATGCCGTTCTCGTTCCCGCCCACTACCGTTGTCACCACACCCACAGCCTGACACGAGCGGGGCCGCGACCACGGCCCCGACATAGCACGATGCCTGCGATGACCGCGACCGTCCGCATATGGGCGCGCGTTGAGCGTCCCGCCGCGGGCCACGGGCGCCGCCGCGAGGATCCTGATCCGCACGCTCTGATCGCTCATAGATGTCGCACTGCGTCACCGCCGCCGCTCGACTATCTCGTTGACGTGCACGGCCTCGTTGACGTGCACGGCGACGATTCCCGGCCGGGCACACCTCGACGCCCCCACCGCGGCGCTCTGCGCCGTACTGCTGATCGCCCCGGCCTGGCACCGGCCGGCCGGGTGGCTCTGGGCGTGGTGCCGATGAGATTCGTGCTGATGTGTGGGTTGACGCGGCCGATTCTGGTGTCACACTGGCCGTCCGACGTACTCGGCCCCGGCTGGTCGCCGCAGCCGCCTGAGCGCCGCCAGCCCGGATCGGTGACGACGGTCCGGCATCGGCGGAGCGTACGGGGCAGGTGCGTCGTTAGTAGCGGTACGCCTTGACCATCGTTGCGGTGAGTGATCTGGCAGGGTTTCGCCAAGTTCGGTCAACTTGGCTGGTGCGGTTCCGATGAGATCGGACGGCAGGTGACGTGAGGAGGTTGAGATGACGGATCGGGAAGCCGAGCAGCTGATCGTCGACGGCGCGGCCGTCGAGGCGGACGAGGCTTGCCCGGTGGTGACCGAGCACGACGCGGGCACCGACGTCGTCTCCCGCGGCGGCTGCCTCACCGACCGTGCGGGCTGGGCGGGCGCCCACCTGCACGGCGCCGTACGCCCCCGCCGCCGCGCCGCCGGCCGCGGCCGCCCACCCGGCCGCTGGTGCTGACCCCGGCCCCACTGAACGTGGACCGGCGGATTTTCACCAAACGGGTGACACCATCGCGCGCCCGGTGCGGAACGTGCCGTGTCACCGGGCACCCTCGGCAGGTGGACGACAAACGGCGGCTCATCCTGGATCAGGCGCTCGCCCTCGTCGACGAACAGGGTCTCGCCGCGATGTCGATGCGCGCCGTCGCCCAGCGCATCGGGCTCACCTCGATGGCCCTCTACCCGTACGTCGGAGGTAAGGACGCGTTGCTCGACGGGCTCGTCGAGCTGCTCCAGGACGAATTCGAACGGTCCACGGCTGAGCCGGGGGACTGGCGCCACCGGCTGCGCTCCCTGGCCCGCGCGGCACGTGCCCTCGCCCGGGCGCATCCGGGCGCGTACCCCTTGCTGTTGAACCGGCCCGGCGCCGGTACGGCCTGGCTGACCGCGGCCCTGCACGCGGCCCTGCACGACGCGGGCGTGGCGGCGACAGACGTGTCACGCCTGGCGCGGCTCTGGGCCGGCTTCCTGCTCGGCCTGACCACGGCAGAGGTGACGGGTGCGCTGCCGCAGGCGGCGGACGACGAGTTCGACGCGGACGTGGACGATCTGATCGCGCTGGTCAGCCCGGACACCGCATGCGTCGGACCCTAGATTCTGCGGCGGATGACCCAGGACATCCCGGCGAGACCCACCGCGATGGCGAGGACGACGACACCGTTCAGCAGAACGAGTTGCTTGAGTTCGCCGAGCACCTCGGGCAGGTTCACATCCGGGTTGGTGAGCTGCGGCCCGTCCATCTTGCCGCCACCGCCCTCACCGCCGACGAGCAGCTCGCTCGACGGGACCAGCGGTGCGCCGCAGTGCCGCAGGTCCTCGGACATCGTGACGCGGCCGTAGAACCAGCCGTCGTTGACCTTCCCCTTCGGCTGCTCGCTCGGCCGATACACCCGCGGCCCGCCCTCGGCGGACGGGTACAGCTCGTACGTCTGCTGAGGTGTAGCCCCCGCGAGGACCGTCAGCGTGTACTTCGGCCCACGCTTGTCCTCGGCGGGGGCACCGATCTGTCCGGGCAGCGTGGACAGCCAGGTGACCTGCTCGATCAGGTCCTGGAAGAGCATCGATTCAGCCTGCTCCGTGACCGTCAGGTCGGCGGCGAGCTTCTCACTGGCGATCTTCACCGTGGTCGGCTTGGTGGCGTCCTCCTCGCCGAGGCGGGGGGCGGCTACGGGGGCGACTGCGCCCGCCTTCGCGGGCGGTGCCGCTGCGGCGATTGCGGGCGTCACGAGGAGCGCGACGGCGACCGCCCCCGCTCCCGCCACCGCGACGACCTGCCGAATCACCTCACGGCTCACGCCGGCCTCCCCCGTTGTCCTGCCGATTTGTATCACCCGCCCACAACTCTCAGATTCCGTGATCCAGCGCCCCGCCGCATCCGGCCGGTAGCGATTTGAAACTATCTGGGATCGGAAGGAGCCCATCAGTGATCATAGATCGGCTGCAGAATAGTACCGAGTCGGAGGAGCGCGTGCGCACCAGCATGACGGCGATGATGAAAGTCCTGCTAGCGGTGATCATCGGGGCGTTGTGCGCAACTGTTCCGAGTGCCGTTGCGTTCGCCCACAATTCACTCGCCAGTAGTACGCCGGAAGACGGTGCCACCGTCGATCGGGCACCCGAACGTGTGACCCTCACGTTCCTCGCCAAGCTCGATCCGGCGAAGACCTCCGTGACGATCGCTGGCCCGGACGGCGACCCGGCGGCCTCCGGTGACCCGAAGATCGACGGCAGGTCCGTCACGATCGGCGTCAAGCCGGGCGCTCCCGGCCAGTACGTCGTCTCCTACGAGGTCGGTTCCCACGACGGTCACCCCGTCAAGGGCAAGATCCGCTTCACCGCGACGAACGGTGTAGCGCCCAGCCCGTCTCCGTCACCGTCCCCGTCCGAGGTCTTGCGTTCAGCCGCACCGACCACCACGCCGCCCGCGGTGGACCTGGCGTCCCAGGATGGCCTGTCCCGCTGGCCGGTGGCCGTCGGCGTGATCGTCCTGCTGGCCGCCACGGCAGCCACCCTGTGGGTACGCCGCCGGCGCACCTCCGGCTGACGACTGCGCCACGTCAGCCGCGTCGTCAGCGGTGCCCGGACCCGGGGTCAGGTCAGGCGGGCCCGGGCGGACCGGAGGCGGGCCAGCGTACGGTCGCGGCCGAGGACCTCGAGGGACTCGAAGAGCGGCAGTCCGACGGTCCGGCCGGTGACTGCGACGCGTACCGGGGCCTGGGCCTTTCCGAGTTTGAGGCCGCGCTGCGCGCCGACGGTCTCCAGCGTCGTCTTCAACGCCTCGGCCTGCCAGTCCTCCAGCGCCGTGTACGCCGCGATCGCCGCGTCGAGCAGCTCGGCCGAGCCCTCCTTCATCGCCTTCGTCCAGGCGGCCTCATCGATGGCCGGCTCGTCGAGGAAGAGGAAGTCGACGTTGGGGACGATCTCCGACAGGACCGCGATGCGGGTCTGCGCGAGCGGGGCGACCGCCGCGAACGCGATCGGCTCATACGCGTCCGGCCGCCACGGCGGGGCGGGGATGGTTGCGGTGCCGGCGAGCCAGGGCTCGCAGGCGGCCACGAACTCCGTCTCGGACAGGGCCCGGATGTACTCGCCGTTGAACGCGCGCAGCTTCTTCTCGTCGAAGAACGCGGGCGACGGGTTGACGTCCTCCAGCTTGAACTCCTTCTCGATCACCGACCACGGCACGATCTCGCGGTCGTTCGCCGGGGCCCAGCCGAGCAGCATGAGGTAATTGCGCATGGCGTCGGGGAGATAGCCCTCGTCCCGGAAGGCCTCCAGGGCCACCTTGTCGCGGCGCTTCGACAGCTTCTGCCGCTTCTCGTTGACGACGACCGGGACGTGTGCCCAGATCGGCGGCTTCACCCCGAGCGCCTCCCAGAGCAGCTGCTGCTTGGGGGTGTTGGGCAGGTGCTCCTCGGCGCGGATCACGTGGGTGATGCCCATCGTGATGTCGTCGACGACATTGGCGAGCAGGAAGACGGGGGACCCGTCGGCGCGGGCGATGACGAAGTCCTCGATGTTCTTGTTCTCGAAGGTGGGATCGCCGCGGATCAGGTCCACGACCACGGTGGCGCCCTCGTCGGGCGTACGGAAACGTAGGGCCCGGCCTTCGCCCGCCTCGAGTCCGCGGTCCCGGCAGAAGCCGTCGTACCCCTGGTACTGGGAGCCGGTGCGGGCCTGGACCATGTCGCGGGTGCAGTCGCAGTAGTACGCCCGCCCGGCGGTGCGCAGCCGGGCGGCGGCGGCGCGCTGCTCACCCGCGTACGCGCTCTGGAAGTACGGGCCCTCGTATGTGCCGCGGGCGATGCCGATCCAGTCCAGCGCCGAGAGGATGCCCTCGGTCCACTCGGGCTTGTTCCGGGCGGCGTCGGTGTCCTCGACGCGCAGCACGAACACACCGCCCTGCTGCTTGGCGTAGACCCAGTTCTGCAGGGCCGAACGGGCACCGCCGACGTGGAACATGCCGGTCGGGGATGGGGCGAAACGCACGCGAACAGTCACCCGTACAGCGTACGGGCGTCCGCTATCGCCTTCCGCCCGGACCCGTCGACCTCGCCGAACGCCGCCACCCACAGCGCCGTAGCCGCATCAGCGAACCGGAGGGCGGAGAACCCAGCTCACCGGGCGGATCGTGGCGACCGGCAGGCTCCCGCGCACGGAGATCGCCGCGGTCAGCACGGACGAAGTCGGGAAAGCGAGCAGGGGCCGCCGAGCAGGCCGACGAGAAGGGCCGGCCTCCCGAGGAAGACCGGCCCCGTGACAACCGTTCGGACTAGCTGTCGCCGCCCGTCTCGCCGACCGGGGCGGCGTTGACGTCGTCGATCGCGTACTTCTTCGCGGCCTCGGCCGGAACGTGCGCCGGAACCTGGCCACGCAGCGCCAGCTGGCGCAGCGTTGCCACCGTGACCGACTCGGCGTCGACGTGGAAGTGCCGGCGCAGCGCGTGGCGGGTGTCGGACATGCCGTAGCCATCCGTGCCGAGTGAGGTGTAGTCGTTCGGGACCCAGCGGGAGATCAGGTCCGGCACGGCCCGCATCCAGTCACTGACCGCGACGACCGGTCCATCCGTACCCGCCAGCTTCTCCTGGATGTACGGCTTCCGCGGCTGGTCCCCCGGGTGGAGCAGGTTGTGCTCTTCGACCTGGACTGCGTCGCGCCGCAGCTCGGTCCACGATGTCACCGACCAGACATCGGCGCCCACGCCCCAGTCCTGCGCGAGCAGCTGCTGAGCCTTGAGCGCCCACTGCATGCCCGTGCCGGACGCGAGCAGCTGAGCCTTCGGGCCCGTCGTCTCGGGCGCGGGCGCGTACCGGTAGATGCCCTTGAGGAGGCCCTCGACGTCCACGTCGGCGGGCTCGGACGGCTGCAGGATCGGCTCGTTGTAGACGGTGAGGTAGTAGAAGACGTTCTCCTGCCGCTCGCCGTACATGCGGTGCAGGCCGTTCTCCATGATGTGCGCGATCTCGAACGCGAACGCCGGGTCGTACGCGACCACGGCCGGGTTCGTCGCCGCGATCAGCAGGGAGTGACCGTCCTCGTGCTGCAGGCCCTCGCCGTTCAGGGTGGTCCGCCCGGCGGTGGCGCCGAGCAGGAAACCGCGGGCCATCTGGTCCCCGGCCGCCCAGAGCTCGTCGGCGGTCCGCTGGAAACCGAACATCGAGTAGAAGATGTACAGCGGGATCATCGGCTCGTCGTGCGTCGCGTACGAGGTGCCCGCGGCGATGAAGCTGGCCGTCGAACCCGCTTCGTTGATCCCCTCGTGCAGGATCTGCCCGTTCGTCGACTCCTTGTACGACAGGAACAGCTCCCGGTCGACCGACGTGTATGTCTGGCCGTGCGGCGAGTAGATCTTCTTCGTCGGGAAGAGCGAATCCATGCCGAAGGTGCGGGCCTCGTCGGGGATGATCGGCACCCACCGCTCGCCGAAGCCCTTGTCCTTCATGATGTCCTTGAGCAGCCGGACGAACGCCATCGTCGTGGCGATCTTCTGCTTGCCGGAGCCGCGCTTCACGTCCCCGAACCGCTCGCTCGGCGGGAGCGGCAGCGACTTCGCCGCGGTCCGCCGCGACGGCAGGTAGCCGCCGAGCGCCTTGCGCCGCTCGTGCAGGTACTCGATCTCGTCCGACTGCGCCCCCGGGTGGTAGTACGGCGGCAGGTACGGGTTGTCCTCGAGCTGCTTGTCGGAGATGTCCAGGTAAAGCCGGTCCCGGAAGCCCTTGAGGTCTTCCAGCGTCAGCTTCTTCATCTGGTGGGTGGCGTTGCGGGCCTCGAAGTGCGAGCCCAGCGTCCAGCCCTTGATGGTCTTCGCGAGGATCACGGTCGGCTGTCCGGTGTGCTCGGTGGCCGCCTTGTACGCCGCGTACAGCTTGCGGTAGTCGTGGCCGCCGCGCTTGAGGCCCCAGATCTCGTCGTCCGACATGTTCTCGACGAGCTTGCGCGTCCTCGGGTCCCGCCCGAAGAAGTTCTCCCGTACGTAGAGCCCGGACTCGCCCTTGTACGTCTGGTAGTCGCCGTCCGGCGTGACGTTCATGAGGTTGACCAGGGCGCCGTCGGTGTCGCCGGCGAGCAGCGGGTCCCACTCCCGGCCCCAGACGACCTTGATGACGTTCCAGCCGGCGCCGCGGAAGAACGACTCCAGCTCCTGAATGATCTTTCCGTTGCCGCGGACCGGCCCGTCGAGCCGCTGCAGGTTGCAGTTCACGACGAACGTCAGGTTGTCGAGCTCCTCGCGGGCGGCCACGCCGATCGCGCCGAGCGACTCCACCTCGTCCATCTCGCCGTCACCGAGGAACGCCCATACGTGCTGGTCGGACGTGTCCTTGATCCCGCGGTTGTGCAGGTACCGGTTGAACCGGGCCTGGTAGATCGCGTTCATCGGGCCCAGGCCCATGCTGACCGTCGGGAACTCCCAGAAGTCCGGCATCAGCCGCGGGTGGGGGTAGCTCGGCAGGCCGCCACCGGGGTGGGACAACTCCTGCCGGAACCCGTCGAGCTGGTGCTCGGTCAGTCGCCCCTCGAGGAACGCCCGCGCGTACATGCCGGGGGACGCGTGCCCCTGGAAGAAGATGTGGTCCCCGCCGCCCGGGTGGTCCTTACCGCGGAAGAAGTGGTTCATGCCGACCTCGTAGAGGCTGGCGCTCGACGCGTACGACGAGATGTGGCCGCCGACGCCGATCTGTGGGCGCTGCGCACGGTGCACCGTCATCGCGGCGTTCCACCGCACGTACGCGCGAATCCGCCGCTCCAGGAACTCGTCGCCGGGGAACCACGGCTCCTGCTCCGGCGGGATCGTGTTGACGTAGTCGGTGGAGGTCAGGGGAGGGACGCCGACCTGTCGTTCCCGGGCCCGTTCCAGCAACCGCAGCATCACGTAGCGGGCGCGCTTGGACCCGCGCTCGTCGACGACGCCGTCCAGCGATTCGACCCACTCGGCGGTTTCCTCGGGGTCGATGTCCGGAAGCTGGCTCGGCAGGCCGTCACTGATCACCGGGCGCTTGCGTTCCGTGGCCACAGGCATTCCTCAAAAGTCGGGCTGACCCCCGGGATCGACCGGGGGGTCACGCACATTGTGGGACAGGTCTCGTTACCTGCCATCCTGCCCCTAGTTGGCGCTGTTCGTCACGCCTACGGGGCCCAGCGCGACGCTTGACACACGTACCGGCGAGTAACTCTCATCCGCGGAGGAAGCTGAACCGCACCTCGCGTGTCGCATTGTCCTGGTTCGGGTCAACCAGGCAGATCGACTGCCACGTCCCGAGCGCGATCCGCCCGGCGATGACGGGCAGCGTCGCGTATGGCGCGATGAACGCCGGCAGCACGTGATCGCGGCCATGCCCGGTGGATCCGTGCCGGTGCCGCCACCGGTCGTCGGCCGGCAGTACGTCGTCGAGCGCGGTGAGCAGGTCGTCGTCGGATCCGGCCCCGGTCTCGATGATCGCCACCCCGGCCGTCGCGTGCGGCACGAACACGTGCAGCAGGCCGTCGCCCTCGTCGCGGACGAACGCCGCCGCCGGGCCGGTGATGTCCCGCACCACAGGCCGGGACCCCGTCCGGACCGTGATCACTTCAGTGCGCATGGGCCGAGTCTGCCACCCGTCGGCGGCACCTTCCCGAGCGCGGGCCGGTGAAAGGTCGTCTCCGGCCGGGGACGAGTGGGCGAACGGGACACGGACGGCGATAGTGGGAACGTGACGACCCCTCAGGATCTGGACGAGCGCTTCCGGGCGGCCGTCGCGGAACTCGCCGCGCCCGAGAACCGGCGTGGGGCCGCCGAGCCGGTCCGTGACGGCAGCCGCCTGAGCGGGGAACGCGCGACGGCGCTGTTCGACGCCCAGCTCACCGCCCGCCACCTCGACCTCGCCGCACGCTGGCTGCTCAGCTTCGGCGAGGCGTACCGCTCGATCGGCTCCGCCGGGCACGAGGGCGACGCCGCCGTGGCGGCCGCCGTACATGCCACCGACCCTGCCCTGCTCCAGCCCCGATCCGTGGCGTTCCTGCTGGCCCGGGCGGCGGGGGGAAGCGAGGTCGCCCGGGACGTGTTGCGCGGCGTCGTGGCCTCCGCGTACGACCCCGGGTCGGGTGGACGGCTGGCCGTCCCGGGAAGCGCCGCGTTCAACGTCGTCCCGTCCACGATCGACCCGTCCGCCCACCTGCCTCGGGCCTTCGGCCTCGCGGCCGCGCTGACCGGGGGCGGCAGGAAGGGGCGGGACCCGGACGCGATCGTCGTCGCCTCGTTCTGCGCCGGGTCCGTGGACGACACCGCCCTCACCGCCGCCGGCCGGTACGACCACCACGGCGTCCCGCTTCCGCTGCTGCTCATCTGCGAGGACGACGGCCTGGCCGGTGACTGGCCCCAGGTGAGCCTGTCCGCCCGCCCCGGGCTGCGCTACACCACCGCGGACGGCTGTGACCTGGCGGCCGCGTATGACGCCGCGACCGATGCCGCGGACTGGGTACGGGAGCACCGGCGCCCCGCGGTGCTACAGCTGTCCACGGTGCGCCTGCTCACGGCGACGGCCGACACGGCCCGGGACCCGCTGCTGCGTACGGCCGCCCTGCTCGTAGAGGCGGGGCTGACCACCCCGGACGACGTCCTCGCCCGGTACGACGAGCTGGGCTGGCAGATCCGCAAGCTCGCAGAGGAGGTCATCGCCGAGCCGAAGCTCGCGAGCGGTGCCGACATCGTCGCGCCGCTCGCGCCGCGCCGGCCGCTGCGCGTGGCCCGGGCCGTCGCGGACGCCGCGTCCCGGGCCACCGGACCGGCCGCAGGAGCTCGGCACGCCGCGTTCGCCGGCCGGCTGCCCGAGGACGCCGGTCCGCTCACCCTCGCCCAAACCCTCGACGCGGCGCTGACCGACGCGCTCGTCACCCAGCCCGGCGCGGTGGCCGTGGGGTCGGGGGATGACGACGTCACCACGTTCGGGCTGGCGCTGGGTGCCGGGCTCGCCGCGCAGCTGCCGATCGTCGAGGTCGGTGACGTGCGGCGGGTCGCCGACCAGCTCGGCGGGGAGGCGGCCACGCTGCTGTTCCGGTCCGCGGGTGCGTACCGGAACCCGATGGTCATCCGGCTGCCGGGGCTCGCCCGTGATCCGGCTCAGCCGGACACCGGACCGGACGGGGATGGTCAAGGCGACGACGTGGTGCCCGTACTGTCCGATGTTCCCGGTCTTGTCGTCGCGGTGCCGGCGCGCCCGGCGGACGCCGCGGCGCTGCTGCGGTCGTGCCTGGCCAGCGCGGCCGTAGACGGCAGCGTCTGCGTCCTGGTCGAACCGGTCGCCGGCTACCACCTCCGTGACCTGCACGAATCCGGTGACAACGGCTGGCTGGCGCCGTACGCCGCTCCGGCGAAGTGGGCGGCAGGGCACATTCCGGCCGGCCGGGCCCGCACCTACGGCGTCGGCTCCGCCGACGACCTGACCATCCTCACGTTCGGCAACGGCGTCCGAATGTCGCTGCGCGCCGCCCACGGCCTGGCTCTTGAGGGGTACGGTTCCCGTGTCGTCGACCTGCGGTGGCTCGCGCCCCTGCCGGTCGCCGACCTGGTCCGTGAGTCCGCCGCCACCGGCCGGGTCCTCATCGTCGACGAGACCCGGCGCACGGGGGGCGTCGGCGAGACGGTCTTGGCCGCCCTCGTCGACGGCGGTTTCGTCGGAGCAGTCCGGCGGATCGCCGCCGCCGACACGTTCGTCCCGCCCGGACCTGCCGCCCGGCACGTCCTGATCGGGGCGAATGCCATCACGCAGGGTGCCCACGCCCTGCTGACGGGGTAAATTGCTCCGAACTCGGTGCGCCACTTGCGTGCAGGGCCGTAACTGTGTGGACTACGCGTGGGTCGGCGACCGCCGCCCATCACAGACGACAAGGAGGCACGCGACAGTGAGCGCGACCGCTGGTCAGGCCGCCGACGGCGTACGCAGCCTGGCGGACCGTTTCGGCATCGAGCCGAGCATGGTGGTCATGGAGATGGGATACGACGACGACGTCGATGACGAACTCCGTGACGCCCTGGCCGACCGCTGCGGCGACCTGGTGGACGAGGACACCGACGAGGTCGTCGACGCCGTCCTCCTCTGGTACCGCGACGGCGACGGTGACCTTTTCGAAGTGCTCACCGACGCTCTCGGCCCCCTGGCCGACAGTGGCGTCGTGTGGCTGCTGACGCCGAAGGCCGGCCGCGACGGCCACGTCGAGCCCAGCGAGATCAGTGAATCCGCCCCCACCGCCGGCCTCCAGCAGACCTCCACGGTCAACGCCGGTAAGGACTGGACCGCGCACCGACTCGTCACGCCCCGCGGCGCCCGCAAGAGCAAGTGATGCTCCCGGTCGGCTCCCAGGCCCCCGATTTCGCCCTCAAGGACCAGAACAACCAGGAGGTACGCCTTTCCGATCTGCGTGGCCGGAAGAGCGTCCTGCTGGTCTTCTACCCGCTCACCTTCACGGGCACCTGCCAGGGTGAACTGTCGCTGATCCGCGACAACCTGCCGTCCTATCAGAACGACGCAGTCCAAGTGCTCGCCGTCAGCGTCGACTCGGTCTACGCCCACAAGGTGTGGGCCGGTCAGGAAATGTACGACTTCCCCCTGCTGGCCGACTTCTGGCCGCACGGCGCCGTCGCCCGGTCGTACGGCGTCTTCTCCGAATCGGCCGGTTTCGCCCACCGCGGCACGTTCCTCATCGACACCGACGGCGTGATCCGCTTCGCCGAGATGCTCGGGTCCGGCGAGTCCCGCGATCAGTCGGCGTGGCAGTCGGCCCTGGCGTCCTTGACGGCGGCCGCACGGTAAGCTGTCGGCTCCGGTCACCACCGTGCCGGGCGCGTAGCTCAGTGGGAGAGCACTCGCCTTACAAGCGAGGGGTCGCAGGTTCGAAACCTGCCGCGCCCACCACCCGACCAGCAGTCGAACGATCTTGGCCGCGCTTTCCTCGTCACGACAGCTCGTCACGAGCCGAGCCGGAAACGAAACTGTCACCAGTACGTCGTCGAGGTGGCCCGAAACGGGCTGCTCGCGCTGCCGCCAGGGTGCGCGTCCTCACTGACTCAGCGTTCCGTCCTGTGCCAGATCCGTGCCAGATGTGCGGGGAGCCGCGGGAGCGACGGGAAGTCGGATCGACGTCGAGGTCCGCGCGGAGGCTGGTCGCCAACTCGTCCATGAGCGCGGGCACGCCACCAGCGTCAGGGCCCTCGTAGACGACGAGGTTGCGTTTCTCGTGGTGGACATGGATCGGACCAGTCCGATACTGGTCATCCATGAAGGAGCGGGGCCGGTCAAGTCCTTCGTAGCGGATGGTTTCAGGGGGTTTGCCTGGTGCTGAGTCTGGTGATGGCCGTGCGAGGTTATGGCTGCGGGCGAAAGATCAACCCGTGGCCGGGGAGCCGTTGGGTGAGGGCGCCGGGGCGCTGGTTGTGGGGTTGGCCGTGTTCACCGTGTTCCGGGGTCTGTGCCGGAAGGCAGGCCGAGGGCTCGGCTGCCGGTCATCCATCCGCGTGTCAGCATGGTGATCTACGGCCGTGACCGGGTGGGATCAATCAGGAACGGCGACCGCGCCATCCGCGGGTGGGGGTCAGACCACAGTCGATCTCGCATCCGGTCACGTGGAGCCTGCTCACGCTGCGATCCGGGCTGGGGCGAGGGCACGGATGTGCCCGTCACGCAGGCCGTAGTAGACCAGGGTGAGCAGCTTACGGGCCACCGCGACGGTGGCGATGTTGCGGCCCCGGCGATCGGCGATCCGGGCTCTCGAGGAGACCAGCCAGCCGGCCGTAGCGGGGATCTTCTGGGCGGCCTCGACCGCGGCCCAGCGGACCAGGCCGCTGCCCTGCTTGGTGATCGGCCCCCGGTGCACGGTCCGGTCGGACTCGCGGTGCTTCGGGGTGAGCCCGGCCCAGGACACCAGATGCGCGGCGTCGGCGAACCGGCCGGCCTCGCCGATCTCGGCGACGAACACCGCTGCGAGGACCGGGCCGACTCCGGGGATCCGTTGGATCTCCAGGTAGCCGCAGTCGTGGC
Source organism: uncultured Micromonosporaceae bacterium (assembly GCA_966211315.1). Classification (GTDB taxonomy): domain Bacteria; phylum Actinomycetota; class Actinomycetes; order Mycobacteriales; family Micromonosporaceae; genus CBIHNN01. The sequence continues at coordinate 35,079 of CBIHNN010000049.1, forward strand.
AGAGCCGGGCACGTAGCTGCTTGGCGACGGTGTCGATCTCGAAGTCGAACGCGTCGATCAACCGCAACTGCGCGTGGATCCGGGCCCGGTACGGGCCGTCCAGCCCGGCGACATCCAGCAGTTGCCGGCCGCCGACCCCGAACAGATCACTGACCGGGATCAAGACACCCTGCTTGGCCAGCACCGCGTGCACGCCGGCCTTGAGCCCGGACCGCAACGCGACCAACTTCGCCCGATGCCGGACCAACTCCCGTAGTTCCCGCACCGCCGGTGGCGCCACATACGCCTCCGACAGCCGGTTCATCCGCAGCAGATCGGCCAGATCGGCGGCGTCACGCTGGTCGTTCTTCACGCGCCGGTAGGCGAAGCCCTTCACACCGAGCGGGTGCGCGAGATGGCCCTCGGCGCCGGCGTCCTGCAAGACGTCGACGGCCCAGTACCAGCCGTAGGTGGCTTCAAGCACCACGTCCGGATGTTCCCCGGCCTTCGCGATCTCCGCCGCCAAAACGAGGGGATCGTTGTCGATCCGCACACAGCCGAGCTGCTCGCCCGCCTCGGTCATCCGCACGATCACCGTCCGCCGCCGATGCAGATCGATACCCACGATCTGCCTACCGTCGTACTCTGCCAGCATGGTGGGGCCTCCTTCGTCGATTGACGTGAGCACCCCGAGCATCCCGCCGGGAGTCACGAGGAGCGAGGCCCCGCTCCTTCATGCCATCAGGAGCGTCTACCCGAAACACCCATAACTGTCATATCGCTACCTTGCCGGAGCCCTGGGGCTGATGGTGGCATGACGCGAGGTTTTTCAGCGTGCGATCAGGATCGCGAATCCGCGTTCGCCTTGCCAACGTAGGCCGCGGAGTAGCCG
>CBIHNN010000050.1:0-35886 GCA_966211315.1 uncultured Micromonosporaceae bacterium
CCTCGGTCAACGCTCTGATCCACCGGATCCGCGCCTACATCGAGCACTGGAACACTGTCCGGCATCGCCGAACGCTGGGCCGAGCACCTCACACCCAGCGGACCAGGAAGGTTCGGCGACTGCGGCTACCAGGGCGTCGGCCCGATCACGCCGGACAAGAAGCCACCCGGCGGGTAACTCACCACCGCGCAGAAGGCCGACAACTACTCAGTCAACCGGCTCCGCGCCGCCGTCGAACGCGCCATCGCCCACGTGAAGAACTGGAAAATCCTCAAGACCGGCTACCACCGGATCATGACCGACTTCCCCGATGTGTTACGCATCGTCACCGGCCTGGAGATCTTCAGAGCCCGCACACTTGTCTTGAATGACCCTCCGGGCCCGGGATGTCCTAGCGACCAAAGATCGCTAGCGCCGTCGAGTAATGGCGCCCACGGGCACGGTCAGAATCGTAGGACCTCCACGCCCCGTTGTTCCAGCGGCGGCACGACGGCGTTCAGGAACTCGGCCTTGTCCGCTGACCCTCCGCCGACCACAGCGTCCGGAATGATCATCGGCCGCCCCTCCGCGACCACGTGCACGCTCGCGGTGGAGAAGACGACGATCTGCGTTACCTGGTCCCAGTGGATCGTCCTGATTCCGCTCCGAGCCGTGCCAACAACGCCATAGTCGTAAACGTAGACCGCCATCCGGGCTCGTACGAGCGCGCGCACCGCCCGGATCAGGCCGATCAGTACGCCGGCGATCAGGACGACAAGCAGCCAACGGAAGATCTTCACCCAGCCGGCATCGCCGAAGGGGGACAGGATCAGAACGATCACGACCAGTGCGATCGTCGAACCCGCGGCGAGCGCGATGCCCCTAATGGACTCGCCTGCCGGGCCGGGCTCCTGCCGGGCCAGCCGTAACGCCCCGAGGCCAGCGGCGGCCGAGCGGACGCGGTCGGTCTCGAGCGCCGGCCGCCACGTGGTCGGGCCGTTCCCGGTCGGCCGCAGGGCATGCGCTGTCGCAGTGTGTCCTGTTTGGCTTGTCGGATCCTGCTCTGCCATGCGTGCCCTCCCGACTTGTCGACGCGTTCGGCGGCGGACGCCGAACGTCCGGTCGCGTGCCCCCCGGTGCGGCACGGAGCTTAACGGGCCGCTGCTGCTCTGCTCTGTTGGGGTGTTGCGCTCTCGATCACCGCCGCTGCCACGCAACATCCGCTCATCGGCACGAGCGGAGCCCGAATTGGATGGAGCAGCGAGTGACAGATCCCCAGATGGAGCAGGCGGACCACCGGTGACGGATGCGCTGCCGCCCGCCGAGGCCACGGCCGGATGCCGCAGCCTCGTCGACGTAACCGACCCAGATGTCGCCGCTCGGCGTACTCGCTCAGGACATGCTCGGCGGACTCGCCGAGGTGCCTCCGCACACTCAGCGGCCGGCATGACGGTTCTGCTTTTCTCACACGTGCTCGCCGACGTGGAGGCTGTGTGCGACCACCTGCTGCTGCTGTCCGATGGGCGGGAACGGCTCGCCGGGGACATCGACGACCTCGCCTCCGGTCACCGGCTCATGATCGGCCCGCATCGCTCCGGCGGGCACGGCTTCACGCCGTCCGCGGTGGTCGAGGCGCGCGCCACCGAACGACAGCAGACGGTCCTGGTGAAGGCCGGCGGCTGGATCGACGCCACCGGCTGGGACCAGCACCAGCCGACACTGGAGGAGCTTGCAACGGCCTACCTGCGTACCGTCTCGCCGGCGCCTGCCACGCCTGAGAGGGCGACAAGCGTGCTTTACGTAGGGATGTTTCGTGTTGGAGTTGGAGTCAGGGCTGCTGGTGGCGGCCGGATTCGCTTCAGGGACGGCGCCGCTCACCGCCGACCGGATCGCGCCGTCGCCGGCATCGATGCGGGTGATTAAGTCGTCGGTGGTGACGATGTAAAGGCGTTCCTCGCGGTACTGCATCGAGGACGCCGACCCGCAGCCGGTGCCGAGTTTCTCAGCCGGGTGCCTCACCGGCTTCGCTCCATCGGTTCGCCGTCCTCGGCTACCTACAGAGTGTCCATGAGGCACGGTTGCGTTGGCTGGTGGCGCGTACCTGTTCAACGAGTAGGTGAAGGCCGCGTTGCCGAAACCGGGTATCCGAACGGTTCAGGTTTCCGGCACCCGACGGGTTCTGCCTCAGAACGGGGGATGACGGTCAGGATGCTCCGGCGAGCCGGTCGAGCATCCGCTGCGGCAGCGTCTGCTCCGCGAACAGACGCCGTACGTCCGCCACCGGAAGGTAGCGGCCGTCCACACCGTCGCGTCCCAGCACCCGCAGCAGGACAGGCCACTCGCCGTTCATGAGTTTGCGGTCGATCGCGCGGCGGTGCTCGGCGGCCCGCTCGAAGTTCGCGTCCATGTAGCGGACGAGCTCGGCAGCGTCGAGGCCACGCTCCGTCGTGCCGTCCGGTAGCCTCTTGTCGCTGGCGAAGCCGTCCAGCCGGTCAAGCTCGGCCCCGACGAGGTTGGCCTGCTGATCGAGGATGCCTGACCCGGCCCCTTTCTTGTCCAGCGGGCCGTTGCGCAGCGCGTCCAGCCGCATGCCGTACCGCTCGGTACGCAGCATCTGGAGCGGACCAAACCCGTTGGCTATCAACGCGATGAGGTGGATCGCCACCGCCGGGAGCGTGGGCGAACCGTCGCCTGCGGCGGCAACCCGGCGGATCGCGGCGTCAAGCGTCGAGATCGGCTGGATGTCGTCCGCGAGCGTTCCCTGCGCCACGAGGGCACGCAGGAACGGGCAGGGATTTCCCGTGGAGACCGCCGTCGTGTCGCTGTCCATGCATCCTCCGGTGTCCACCGCCGCGCCTGGAGCACCGGACGCCGCTTCGGGATCCTAGTCTGGAGGCCGGGGTTTGTTGCCGTCGGACTGCGCGATGCCGATTCCGGGTGCTCCCCGCTGGTGTTGCCACGATGCTCATGGCCGCGATCGCATGACCCGACCGCGACATCACCACCTTCGGCAAGTGCGCAGCAGCGGTTGTCGCCTCCTCGCTCGTCGAGCGATGGCCGCCGTTCAGGCGGCCTTGGACGGATCGACGTTCTACCCGGAGGTCGGTTCGAGATTTCTGTGACGCCGTGCCGCGCTTCGCATCGGCTGCGGTGAGCGGCCGCCGGTCACCTGGTGGGCACGCCGGTCAGGAGGCCGTGCCCACCGCCGCGACAGAGGTCCATCAACCACGCCCGCCCCGCCAAGCCATCGACGGATCATGATGCCCGGCGTGGGATCCATGCAGGCAGGCGTTACGCGCGAATGATCGATGCTAATGCGGGTCCAGCCAGCGAGCGCTCAACGCACCGAGTCCTGCGCCCATCGTGTAGCTGACTTCCAATACCTCGTGGTCGCCCGCAACGCGTTCAGGCACGGGCACGACCTTGTCCCCGTTGAGGGTGTCGCATGCGCCCAGATCCTGTGTTGGTGACAGCAGGGCGACGCCGGAGATCTTCAAGCCGTTGATGACCGTGCCCGCCCGGGTGGCGAAGCCGAATTCTCGTCGGACGGTGGTTGGGTGCGGTCCGGTGTCGAATCTTTCCTCCCACGCGACGACGCTGTCCGACGCGTCCTCGATGGATACGTCCGTCCACTCGGTGTCGCGGGCGTAGAACGGCCATTCGTGGCGAAGTGTGGTGATCTTAAATCCGTACATGTGCTGGTCTATGGTGACGAGCTGGAGGTTGGTCCGATACCCGTACGGGATGACTCGGGTCCGGCTGGTGATAACGCCGCGGCTCACCAATGAGTTCATGACGGGTAGTTGCTGCTCGTCGAGAAGGCCTGTGTCGATCAGCTCAGCGATGACGACGTCCGCTTCGGGCAGGTCGACGTCTTGGCCGTCGCCGGAGAGGACGGACAGCCGGTCTCCGAAGCCGTTGTCGCGGGCTGATGTGGCGACGAGGTCTGCGAGTGCCGGATCGATCTCAACCGCGGTCACTCGGGCTGCTCCTGCAGTGCAGGCGAAGAGCGACAGAATCCCGCTTCCTGCGCCAATCTCGATGACGTTGTCTCCGGGTTTGACCACCTCATTGATTGCTTTTTGAAATGCTTCGGTCCGCTTTCGGTCGCGAAGGCACATGTAGACGAAGTCGCTATTCGACCAGATTTCCTGCACCTGATGCGGTCCCTTCACTGGGTGGCGGCGGCGACGCACAAATACTGGCAAAGCTTTACGGCCAAGACAGGTTCACCTGGTCCCAACTTACGTGCCGTCATGCCCGCTGTCACGGCGTCATGTGGCTTTGCTGAACTCGTACTGCGTGACTATCGTGCTGCCACAGCGGCGTTCGGCACCAGCGGTTGGAGGGACCGCCTGCTCCAGGCATGTTGGGCTCCCGCGGGTTGCGGACGGCCATACAGCCAACCCTGAATCAGGTCGCAGCCTCGCTCGGCGAGCCAGTCCCGCTGAGTGAGAGTTTCGACTCCTTCGGCGACAACGCGCTGCCCGACCGCATGCGCCATGGCAATCACCGCGATGACGATCGCCTCGTCGCCGCACTCGGTACCGATGCCATCGATGAAGCGCTTGTCGATCTTAGTGATCTCGGCCGGGATCTCCCGGACGTAGGAGAGCGAGGCGTAGCCCGTGCCGAAGTCGTCGATGCACAGCGTCACGCCGAGGTCCCGGAGACTGTCGAGTGTGGCGCGGCTCAAATCGGCGTCTTTGAGCAGCACTGATTCGGTGACCTCCAGCCAGAGTGCTGAGGACGGAAGTCCTGTCCGCTCAAGGGCTTTGTGCACGACGGAGACGAGATCCGCGTCTCGGAGCTGGCGCGTGGCGATGTTGACGGACATGTGCAGCGGAGGCATCGTCACGTCGCGATCGCGTTGCCACCTGGCGAGTTGGTCCAAGGCCTCGTCGAGCAGCCAGGCGCCGCTGGCGACGATGAGCCCGGTGGCCTCCGCGACGGGGATGAACCGGTCCGGTGGCACGACTCCGAGTTCCGGGTGCGTCCACCGCATGAGAGCCTCGAAGCCGGACAGTTCACCGGATGCGGCGTCCACGATGGGCTGATAGTTGACGCTCAGCTCCCCGCGCCCGAGCGCCCCACGGAGCGCCTGCTCGAGCTCGACCCTGGCCCTTGCGCGATCCCGCAAGGATTCGTCGAACAGCGCGTAGGTGTTTCCGCCAGAGTCCTTAGCCTGGTACATCGCGAGATCGGCGTCGCGGATCAGTTCCAATGCCTCCGTCGTCCCATCGGTGCGCACAACCCCGATCGATGGTGTAACCGTCACCTCGCCCACGCTCAAGGTGAATGGCTCGTGGAATGCCTCGAGGAGACGTGCGGCGAGCGACACCGCAAGGGCCGAGTGTGATGGGCTCGCTAGTGCGATGACGAACTCGTCGCCTCCGAGGCGGCAAACGAGGTCCTCCTTGCGGACGATCGTCGACAATCGACCAGCCACGGTGCACAACAGCTCGTCACCGATCCGGTGGCCCCAGCTGTCGTTCACTTGTTTGAAGCGATCAAGATCGAGGAAGACGAGGCTGATCTCCTGGTCGTTGCTGATGGCATGATCGCACCACGTCGTCACGGTCGCCGTCAGGAGTTCCCGGTTCGGCAGTTCGGTTAGCGCGTCATGGGTGGATCGGTAACGGGCTACTGCTTCCGCGTTCGCCTGCGACGCTTGCGAACGTGCGACCCGAGCGATAACCGTGAATGCCAGGATGGCGGCGAGGCTTACGCGAATAGCCTTGTCCCATACCGTCGACGCGGGCACGAGGGTGGCGAGCACCGCGGGTGCCATCACGACGGCGGCAAGTCCAACGGCGCGCGCCAGTCCGGCGTTGCTGGTAATGACCCGCTGCGGATCGCAGAGCGTCGGCATGGTCGGATGCAGCGCGGCCGCCCCCATGGCGGCGTAGGCGAGTATGAAGCCCATATCGAAGAGCCGGAGTACCTGGGCTGGCGCCCCGGCGGCAAAGAGCGCGTACGCGAGATCCACGATGAAAACCATCGTCATGCTCAGCGTCAATAGCCACAATGCAGGACGCCGCACGCCCTCTGCGGCAACGAGCCGCGCCGTCACGAAGAGCAGAACGACATCGACCAGCGGATAAGTCGTCGAGACGAGTTGGGGTGCCGTGTAGAGGTCCGCTTCCAGGCGGGGAGCAAGCCACAACGACCACGTCAGGAGCGCCGCGGCCACCCCTGCCAGCAGTCCGTCGGCATGGGCCAGCCGATCCTTGGCACCCAGCCGACGTTGAAGCATCTGCAGCAGGCAGTACGCCACGCAGAGGTATCCGGGCAGCACGGAGGCGTCCACAAGCATCGCTGCGATGCCGGGAGGGGACGCGGTCGCGCCCGGCACGATCGCTCGAAGAATGGAGCCGTTGACGAAGAACGCCATCCCGCCGGCCATCGCATACCATGGCCGTCGACGGTCACCCGACTCATGCCGCCTGGTGCCGCTGATGACCGCGACGATCGCCAGGACCGACACCGCGAGCACCACGAACTCGGACAGTACGGGTACGACTATATATAGGCCGAGCGCAGCCCCGCCGATACCAAAGAATCCCCAAGGCAAAGCGCCGGATCCCATCTGCGGGCCGGGCATGCTCGTGTCGGTAGTACCTGCCATATCAGCCGATCCTCGCGCGGATGCATTGTCGGATTTCCCACGTTACTGATGAGACTGCGGCAGGGGGCGGCAACGAACCAAGAACACAACAACAACGTAAACAGGGATCCCCATGGACCCCACTGGTCACAGCGGTCACTTCCGTAACATCGTCTCCATTCGGCGGAGTCTGGACCAGTCATGTACGACGCTACGCACGTACGGCGGCGCACACACCGCGGACAGGCGCGTCCGCTTATCACCGAACAGTGAACTGGTCTGAATGCTTGGGTTTTGACCGCCTATGAATTCGGATGGGCGGGCGGTCGACTGGCAGGAACTCGCGCCGGTACGCACGTCGGCGTCCCGGGTGATCGGGCCGGCTCGCTTGCGACGGTTGCATATCCTTGACCGGGTCCGGGTTCGTCCACCGTTACCACGCGCGACGCCCGGCTGGGCCCGCCGCAGGGGGCCTTCGTGTACGGGATCGTGCTACTGGCAGTCGCCATCGTGTTCGAGGTGGTCGGCACGAGCGCGCTGCGCGCCTCGGAGGGTTTCGCCCGGCTCTGGCCGAGTGTCACCGTCGCCGTCAGCTACGCGGTGGCGTTCGTCTGCCTGTCCTTGGCGCTCAAGCAGGGGCTCAGCATGGGACCGGCGTACGCCATCTGGTCGGGGGTCGGCACGGCGCTGATCACGGCGGTCGGCCTGGTCGTGTTCAGCGACCGGATCAGCCCGCTGGCCTACGTCGGGATCGCCGTGATCGTGCTTGGGGTCGTTCTGGTCAACCTCGGTGGTGGCGGGGCGCACTAGCGTGGGCGCGGGTCGATCAGAGGTGGTGCGGTGTTGTGCGCTGCCGCCGATGATGACCTTCTGGATCAGATCGGAGGTCCCATCCGCCAAAGGTGAGTGCTGATGCACTCCTGGAACGCGTATGAGGATCCTCGACTTCGCCTCTGGCAGCGCGTGCGTGAGTTCGCCGTACCGCCGCCGATGATCGAATCCGCGACCGCCCGCCGCGCCGTCGGCGACTGGGCCGGGGCGTGTGCCGCCGCCCGCGTCGACGTCGATGTCAATCTGCGCGCCGTCGCCGTGCACACGGTCGGGAGTTCGCGGCCGCGGTACGGGCCGATCTGCGCCGCCTGGCTCCTGATCTGCTGCGCTGGCACATGCCCAGGACGGCGCCGGACGGCAGGTTACGGGCGGGCCTGACCATCTGTCTGACCCGGTACCCGGAGCACGACGGTGGCGGTGCCGTACACCTGGTGGTTCGTACGCCGCCGACCTGGGCGGATGCCGGGCAGCGGATCAGCCTTGCGCTGTGGGACGAGCGCCGGCCCGCAGAGGGAGCGGGCTTGCACCCACATCCGCGTCCAGACCGGCGGTTCCGCCTCGACCTGCACCGCCACCTGTGGGATGCGGCGAAGGCGGATGAGCTCGGGGAACGCTCCGGCGCCGCACGGTGGCCCGTGGGTCGCAGCCCCACCGCGGACCCGGCGGAGCTGAACCCCGCGGGGTTGGTGCCTCCGGACAGCGGCTGTGCCACGGATCGCTGGGCTGCCGACGCGGCGTTGCTGCTCCATGCCGAGCAACGGGTCGGTGGCCCGGTGACCGTTCGGCTCAGTGCTCGACGTCGGTTGGTGCTGGAGCTGAGCGTGTCGGGATCGCCCCGGCTCGTGGCGGCCCCGACCGAGGGTCGCGACCCGGCGTGGCCGGTTCTGCCCGACGCGGCGACCTGGGTGCCGCCCGACCTCAGATTGCTCCGGGCCGGGTTGATCGTTGCATCCGCCGGTGGCCGGACGCGCCCCCGGCACGCGACCTCCACCTGCTGACCGTCGGCTTCGTCAGCGCTTCCTCGGCATTCCCCTCGGCCGCTGAACGGTCCTCGACACAAACCCCAAGGTGATCAATCATGTTCATGTCTGTTGCCTCCGCTCCACAGCTCGATACCGCTGCGGCCCTGCTCGGGCTGCTCGGCGACACCGCCACCGAGTCGCGTGCCGACTCCCAGCTCGAGGCGCTGACGCTGGCGGTCTCCGCCGATCTGCCCGTACTGCTGTGGGGTGAGCCGGGGATCGGCAAGACCGCGGCGCTCAACCAGCTCGCCGCCGCCCTCGACGTGCCGCTGACCACGGTCATCGCGAGCGTGCACGAACCGTCCGACTTCTCCGGCCTGCCGGTGGTCGGTGCTGACCCTGCCGTACAGGGCGTCCCGATGGCGCCGCCGGACTGGGCGGTACGCATGGTCAAGGCGGGCCGGGGGCTGCTCTTCCTGGACGAGTTGTCCACCGCGCCGCCGGCGGTCCAGGCGGCTATGCTCCGGCTGGTGCTTGAACGCGCCGGGGAACTCGACGAGATCGACGCCACCGTTCCAGGTCGGGGCTCTGCGCCTGCCCAGCGGCATCCGCATCGTCGCCGCGGCGAATCCGCGCTCGTCGGCGGCCGACGGCTGGGAACTCAGCGCGCCGCTGGCCAACCGGTTCGTCCATCTACAGTGGACGTACGACCATGACGTCGTCGTACGAGGGCTCGGCGGGACCTGGCCCCGGGCGGTGCTGCCGGGACTCAACCCGGCCCGGCTCGAGACCGCCGTGACGACCGCGCGCCGGGTGGTGTGCGAGTTCCTCGATGCCCGTCCGGGCCTGGTCCACAAGCTGCCGAACAACGAGACCCGCCGCGGCGGCCCCTGGCCATCTCCGCGAAGCTGGGACATGACGCTGCGCCTGATCGCGTTCGCCACCGCGGCCGGAACCTCTCGAGACGTGCTGTCCATGCTGGTCCGGGGCACGGTCGGTGACGGTCCGGGGCTTGAGTTGCTGGCTTGGCTCGACCGGATGGACCTGCCGGACCCCGAGGCACTGCTGGCGGACCCGTCGGCGGCCGTCCTGCCCGAGCGTGGTGACCTGCGTCAGGCGGTGCTCGACGGTGTCGTGTCGGCAGTCCGCAACCGGCCGGACCAGGCGCGCTGGGACGCGGCATGGGTGCTGCTCGTCCGGGCGCTGGAGACGGGAGCGCCGGACGTGGTGGTCGTACCGGCGGCGACGCTCGCCGCACTGCGCCGCGAGGACTGGGCCGTTCCTCCGGCGATCGAGCGGCTCTCCGGAGCGGTCGCTCTGTCCAGGCGGGTGGATCGGACGGAGGAACGTGCCGCGGTGGGCGCGGGTGCCGGCGGGTGATCAATTGGACGTCGAGAAGCTGTACGCGGCCCGGCTGTACGCCACCCGGGTCCGGCCGTACCTGGCGACGGCTCTGTTCGCGCTGCATCCGATCGAGTCGCGGCACGTTCCCACGATGGCCGTCGACCGGTACTGGAGGTGCTACGTCTCCCCGGCGTTCGTGGACCGGACGCCGCTGGAGGAGCTGGCCGGAGTGTGGGTGCACGAGGTATCGCACCTGCTGCGCGATCATCACGGACGCAGCGACCGGTTCGCCGAGCAGCACGCGCTGACGGGGGCGGGGGAGCGGCTGCGGATGAACATCGCCGCCGACTGTGAGATCAACGACGATGTGTACGGTGACGGGCTGCCCCCCTGGCCCGATGGCGCCGTACAGCCGGCGCATCCGGAATTGCCCGCCGGTGAGCTGATGGAGGACTACCTGCGCCAGTTCCGGCTCGGGCCGCGTACGCAGGGCTTGGCCTGGCTCGACTGTGGCAGCGGTGCCGACGGACGCGTCCGGGCGTGGGACCTCGGGCCCGACGGTGCGCACGGGCTCAGCGTCCAGGAACGCGACGCTGTCCGGTTCCGGGTCGCCGACGGCCTCACCGGCCGTCCAGGCGACGCCCCGCAGGGCTGGCGACGGTGGGCGGAGGAGGTGTTCCACCCTCCGCAGCCGTGGCGTGACCTGCTCGGCGCGGCGGTTCGTTCCGCTGCCTCCGGCGCAGGTGCAGGTGACGACTACAGCTACGGCCGCCCGGCGCGGCGCTCCGTCACTCTGCCCGGTGTCGTCCTGCCGAGCCTGCGGCGCCGTCCACCCAGAGTTTGCGTGATCATCGATACCTCCGGCTCGGTCAGTGATGCGGAGCTCGGCAGCGCGATCGGAGAGGTCGCCGCGATCGCCCGCGCCGTGGGCGGCCGGCGCGACCTGGTCTCCGTGCTGTCCTGTGACGCCGCCGCGCAGGTCGCCCATCCGATGTGCCGGACCGAGGGGATCGAGTTGATCGGCGGCGGGGGTACCGACCTCCGGGAGGGTTTCGCCACGGCTCTGCGTGCCACGCGCCGCCCGGACGTGATCGTGGCCCTGACCGACGGACAGACCCCGTGGCCGAGCACGCAGCCACCGTGCCGGACCGTGGTCGGGCTGTTCCGCCGGCAGCGGCCGTCGTGGGGCGCCGACGATTCCGCGTACGTGCTGGATGCACCGCCACCATGGGCACGTACCGTCACGATCGGATGAGACCGGGAGTGGGGCCGCGCGCCGATCGTTGGTACGGGCCGCGCCGAAGCTCGGCCCCGGTACACGCCGGGTGTTCGCGTCGGCTCATGTGCTCGAGAAGCGGACGGCGTGGGCACCGGCCACGGACGCCGATGCCCACGCGGCCGGTCAGCAGGAGGACTTGTAGACGCCCGCCTGGCCTTCCGCGGTGTCGATGTTGTCCTTCGTGACGACGGTGAAGCCGGTCTGCACCTTGGGCGTCACCTGCCCGCCGTCGAGGGCGGCCACGGCCATGTCGAGGCCGTACTGGCCGATGGTGGCGGGCTGCTGCGCGACGAGGGCTTGCACCGTTCCCTCACGCAGCGCCTTGACCTGGCCCGGTCCGGCGTCGAACCCGATGATCTTGACCTGGGCGCCCTTGTTGGCCTGGCGCACCCCGGTCGCGGTCCCTTCGGCGGCGAAGAGGTTCGCAGCGAAGACGCCGACGATGTCGGGGTCCTTCTGCAGCGCAGAGCTCATCAGGTTGGAAGCGGTCGCAGGGTCGTTGTGCGAGTACTGAATGCCGAGGTACTTGAAGGTCGAATCGGCCTTGACGGCGTCCTCGAACCCCTTCGCGCGGGCGTCGGTCGTGGAGATGCCGGGGTCAACCGACATGATCATGACTTTGCCGCCGCTGGGGTTCAGCTGCTTGATGGCCTCGAACGCGGCCTTGCCGCCGCCGACGTTGTCGGACGCGATCGCCGACACCGCGAAGGACGGATCCTTCGTGGTGGTGTCGACCAGCACGACCTTGCTCCCGTTCTGCGCCGCCTTCTCGAGGGGACTCTGCATGGCCGTGACGTCGGTGGGCGCGATGAGGATGGCATCGGGCTTGTTGGCGGTCACCGAATCGACGATCGGCCGTTGCAGCGTCGGGTCGAACTTCTGCGGTCCCTGGGTGTTGACCGTGACGCCGAGTTTCGCCGCCTCGGCCTGGATGCCGCACTGCATGGTGATGTAGAACTCGTCACCGGCGACGCCCTGGATGAACTGGATGTTGTAGTTCTTCGACGCCTTGCCGGGCGCCGTCACCGCGGTGGCGGCCGGAGCGTTCGGGGCGGGCGCGGATGCGCCGTTGGCGCTGCCGGTCCCGGCGGGCTTGGAACTGCTGCATGCGGTCGCGGGCAGGAGGAGCGCCACGCCGGCTGCGGCGAGCGCGAGGGTATCGCGGTTCATGGCGTGCCCTTCTTCCTGAACAGGGCGAGCAGAGGGTTGGCGGTCTTCGCGCCGCGCAGTGCGGCGGCGCGCCGGGACTGGTCGACGTAGACGGCGGCCACCAGGACGGTTCCAACGGCGACGCCCTGCCAGAAGGACTCGACGCCGATGATGACGAAGCCGGCTTGCAGCACGGCCGGAATGAACAGGCCGACGACGGTGCCGAAGATCGATCCCTGGCCGCCGAAGATCGACGTACCGCCGATGACCACGGCGGCGATGACATTGAGGTTGGTCAGCGACTGCCCGGCGATGGTGGTCGTGCCGAACTGCGCGAGGGCCAGGACGGCGCCGAGCCCGGCCATCGTCCCGGAGAGGGCATAGATCATGATCAGGTGACGGTCCACGCTGATGCCGACGCGCCGGGCGCCCAGTTCGTTGGAGCCAACGGCGTAGGTGTATCGCCCGAATCTGGTCTTGTGCAGGACGATCCCCCCGACGACGACGATGACGAGGGCGACGAACGGCAGGGCCGGAATGCCGAGCACCTTGATGTACGTGTTGAAGTCGGTCAGGGCTTCCGGGACGGAGCGGATGTCGATGCCGCCGGTGAGGACCTGCGCGAGCCCGAGGGCCACCGACAACGACCCCAGGGTGACGATCAGAGCCGGAATCTTGGCCTTCGCGACGAGGAAGCCGTTCAGCAGGCCCCAGGCGATCCCGGCCACGAGGGCGGCGACGATGCCGAGTCCGGCGACGCCCCAGCCGTCGCCCCCCACGGCGGCCATCACCTTGGCCGCTATGACGGAGGAGAAGACGAGAACGGAGCCGATCGACAGGTCGATGCCGGATGTGATGATGACGAACGTCATCCCGACACCGAGGACCGCCCAGACCGCGATGTTCTGCGAGATCAACGAGAAGTTGCTGGCGGAGAAGAACTTGTCGCCCGCGGCGATGGTGAACGCGAGGACGATGAGGAGAAGAACCCCGAGGATCCACACCGACTGCAGGTTGCCCAGTCGCTTGAGGTAGGAGTCCGTCGCGGGCGCGTCGGAGACCACCTGCTGGTCGGGTGCCTGGCCCGGCTGGGTGATGACGCTCATGCTGCGCCTTCTTTGCTGTTGACGGTGCTGAAGTCGAGGGCTCCGGTCATCGCGCCGACGAGCTGCTCGACTGTGGTGCCCTCAGCGGGCAGCGTGGCTACCCGGGTGCCGAGCCGCATGACCTGTACGCGGTCGGCGACCTCCAGGACGTGGGGCATGGAGTGGGAGATCAGGACGACGGCGATGCCCTTGTCCCGGACCCGTTTGATGGTGTCGAGGACGTTCTTGGTCTGCACCACGCCGAGAGCGGCGGTGGGCTCGTCGAGGAACACGATCTTGTTCGCCCAGGTGATCGCCCGAACGATGGCGATCTGCTGGCGCTGGCCGCCGGACATGGCACCGACCTGCGCCGTGAACGACCGGACGGTGCCGCCGAGTTCACGGAAACCCGCCTCGGCGCGGGCCCGCATCTTCTTCTCGTCCATGAAACCGAGAGACCCGAGCAGGCCCTTACGAGGGATCTCCCGACCGAGGAACATGTTCTGCACCGGATTGAGGTGCGGCGCCAGGGCGAGGTCCTGGTAGACCACCTCCATGCCCATCCCCGACGCCTGGTGCGGAGTCGTGATGCTCACCGGCCTGCCCTCGAAGAACAGTTCGCCGGCATCGACGGGGAGGTTGCCCGTCAGGGCCTTGACCATCGTGGATTTCCCGGCGCCGTTGTCACCGATGAGGGCGACCACCTCACCGGCGTCGATGTCGAAGGATGCGTTGTCGAGTGCCCGGACGTGTCCGAAGCTGCGGGACAGTCCCCGGGCTTCGAGGAGTGGTGCCATGAGGGGTCACCTCTTCGGGATGCGGGGAGAAGGGACTGGTGCTGTGGCGCGGCGAGGTGCGAGCCGCACGGGGGTAGGTATGGTGTTGTGCCCGCGTCCGCTCAGTGGACGGTAGGCCTGGTAAAGCGGTAGGCCTGGTTAAGCGGTAGGCCCGATTGAGCGGTAGGTCTGTTAAGCGGTAGGCCTGGTTAAGACGTTGCCACTGTCGGCGCCGGTCCGCCCGGCAACTGCTCCGTACTCCTGCTGCCTGAGCGCGAGCGTCCGGGCGACGAACGCCCGGTGGCGTTCCTCGTAGAGGTCGCGGTGCCGCGGGTCCGGTTCGGTGACGCGGGCCGCGGTCCGCGACCGCGAGGCGGTGATCGTCGCCTCGTCGGCGAGATCGGCGGCCCGGGCACCGAGCCAGGCCGCGCCGAGGCCGGAGGCGGCGGCGACATCGACCGGGGCCAGGGCGTAGCCGAGGATGTCGGCGAGCAGCTGCCGCCAGGCCGGATCGGTCGTGCCACCGCCGGCGGTTCGCAGACGCGTCACCCCGTCACGGGGGTGGACGAGCTGATCGAGGGCGTCGCGGACGGCGAAGGCCACGCCTTCCAGCGCGGCCCGGAGCAGGTGGGTGCGCTCGTGCCGGGGATTGAGGCTGGTCCACGCGCCGCGCAGTCCGGTGTCGAGGTACGGGGTGCGCTCGCCGTGCAGATGCGGCAGGAAGATCGGGTCGTCGGAACGGGGCGGGAGCACGGCGGACGCGTACAGCTCCGGCCAGCTGGCGCCGAGGACGCGACAGACCCAGCTGAGGGTGAGCCCGCCGTTGAGCACGGCGGCCATCGCGTACCAGCCGGTGTCCGTCGCCGCCCGGTAGAGGTGGGTGACCGGAGCGGCCGGCAGCGGCCGCGGCAGCGCCGCGACGGGCTTGACGAGCTGCGCCCCGGTGCCGATGGTCAGTTGCACGGCGCCCGGGGCCACCAGCCCGGAACCGAGCGCGGCGGCGGCGGTGTCGGCGGCTCCCGCGGCGACGGGAATCCGCGCCGTCATGCCCAGGCGCTGCGCGGCATGCTCGGTGAGGGTGCCGGCCCGCTCGGCGGCGCACGGCAGGATGGGCGGAAGCTTCGCCGCGTCGATGCCGAGCGCGTCGGTGACCTCGGTGTCCCATACGTCGGCGGTCAGGTCGTACAGCAGGGTGGCGGAGGCGTCGGTCGGTTCGGTGACGATCTGGTCGGTCAGCTGCGCCCGTAACCAGTCCTTCGGCTGGAGTGCCCACCGGCTGGCTGCGTACGCCCTCGGTTCCCGGCGGGCGAGCCACGCCAGCATCGGTCCGGCCATACCGGGGCTGAGCGGGTTGCCGAGGCGGGCCAGGACGGTGCGCGGCAGGTGCCGGTACGTCTCCAGCTCCAGCATGGCGCGCGCATCGGACCAGAGCATGGCGGGACGTACGGGTCGCCCGTCCGCACCGGTGGGTACGACGCCGTGCATCTGACCGGAGAGTCCGAGCGCGACCGGCTGCACACCGGCGACGGCGACCGCCGCGCGTACGGCCAGAGTGGTCGCGTCGAGCCATTGGTCCGGCTCGCTTTCGCTCCATCCCGGGTGCGGGCTGCCGACGGCATAGTCGCCGGTCGCCTGCCCGAGGACGGTGCCATCGAGGCGCATCACCACCGCCTTGACCGAGCTGGTTCCCAGGTCGACGCCCAGCACTGCGGCCCGGTCGGCCGGGGCGGCGGGGGTGGACTGCAACATGGTGATCACCTCGATCGCGGGGGAGTCAGGGGACGATGACGACCTTGTGTGCGGACGGGTCCGTGGCGAGCGCGTCAAGGGCTTTGCCGTAGTCGTCGAGCCCGAAGCGGTGGGTGATGATGCCGTCCGTCTTCGCTCGTCCGGTGCGCAGGGCGGCGATGGCCGCGCCGAACGACGTGATCTCCGCGAACGAGCCCTTGATGGTGATCTCCCGGCGGAAGACGTCGAACGGGTGGAACGAGATCACCTCGTCCGCGCGGGTGACGCCGTAGATCATGACCGTTGCGCCGTTGCGGGCGACCGGCACGCAGATGTCACCGATCGCGGTGGACCCGGTGGCCTCCACGACGACGTCGTACCCGTCACCGCCCGGTGAGGCCTCGCGGACCTTGGCGATGTTGGCCTCGGGGTCGCCGCGGCCGATCAGGACGGTGCCGTCGACACCGAGCCTGGACGCCGTGTCGAGCTTGAACTGGCTGGGAGCCGCCACCGTGACCCAGGATGCGCCGCCGCTCGCGATCAGTTGGGCGAGCAGCAACCCGGTCGGGCCGGCGCCGAAGACCAGCGCGCTGGCGCCGGGGCGCACCTGGAGGGTTTCGAGGCCGTGCATCGCGCACGCGGCCGGCTCGGCGAACACGGCGGTGTCCTTCGGCAGGCCGTCGACGGAGAAGACGAGGCTTTCGGGGACGGTCACGTATTCGGCGAAGAACCCGGGGAAGTTGCTGCCGTAACCCTTGAGGTTCTCGCACAGGATGGGCCGCCCGGCGAGGCAGTAGTCACAGGTGCCGCAGTACACGTTCGGGTTGACGGTGACCTGTTCGCCGACGCGGACTCGGCTGACGCCCGCACCGACCTGGTCGACGACGCCGACCAGCTCGTGGCCGGGAACGAGGGGGAAGACCGCGTTGAAGTCGCCCTTGTGGATGTGCAGGTCGGTTCCGCACATCCCGACCTGGTGGACCTTGATGCGTACCTCGCCGACGTCGGCATCCGGCGTCGCGATGTCCGTGACGGTGTACGAGCGGGGGGCGTCGTAGACAACGGCCTTCATGGCGACTCTCTTGGTTTCTCGGATGGACGATCAGGGGCCGAGCGGGTTGGTACGCACTGTGGTCGGGGGACTCCGCAACGTGCCTGAAACGCGAGACTACGGGATGTCACCGGGATATGTCACCGGTGACATAGAGAAAATCTTGAGTAGCCTGTCATCGGTGACCGAGCTCCGCGCGGTGCGAGCTCCGAGCTGGACCACCACCACGACCCAGGAGGATGGCGGCGTGAGCACGATGCGGGACGTGGCCGTGCGCGCGGGCGTCAGCGCCAAGACGGTTTCGCGGGTGATGCACAATGACCGATACGTCTCAGCCGACGTTCGGCGACGGGTGGAACAGGCGATCGCCGAGCTCGCGTACGTACCCAACGCCCTGGCGCGCACGTTCAGGTCGGGGCGGGACGCCGCGATCGGCGTCGCCGTGCCCAGCATCTCCGACCCGTTCTTCGCATCGTTGACGCACGAGGTGGAGCGCATGGCTCGCGCCCGGGGTGTCGCCGTTCTCGTCACCAGCCTCGGCCATGACCCCGCGCACGAACAAGCCGGCGTCCAGGCGCTTCTCGGTCGCCAGGTCAGTGGACTGATCACGACCCCGATCTCGACCGATCAGTCGTACCTTCGCGGTTTCCAGGGCCGTACCCAGATCGTCTTCATCGACCGTCCACCGGCGAAGATCGTCGCGGACAGCGTCATGGAGGACGACCTGGGCGGGGCCCACGCCGCCACCACCCATCTCATCGAGCATGGCCACCGTCGCATCGGCTTCGTCGGCGACACCCTCACCATCGCCACGACCGCTCGACGTCTCGACGGTTACCGCGCCGCCCTCGCCGACGCCGGCATCTCCCCGGATCCGCAGGTGGTCGCGCTGGGTGGCACCTCGGCGGAGGGCGCCGCGCACGCCGCCATCGACCTGATCGGCCTCGCGGATCCCCCAACGGCCGTGTTCTCCTCCAACGCCCGCTGCTCGATCGGCATCATCCCCGCCCTGCAGTCCATCGGACGTAGCGACATCGCGTTCGTGAGCTTCGGCGACTTCCCGCTCGCGTCCGCACTGCAGCCGTCGGTCACCGTGGTGGACCAGGACCCGGTGTCCGTCGGCCGGGCGGCCGCAACCAGGCTGTTCGAACGCCTCGACCACCCGAACCGCCGGCTGAAGCGAAGAATCGTCTTACCGGTACGACTCATTCCGCGCGGGTCGTGCCTGGGGCGCCACGGGTCGCAGCCGGGGCACGACCTCGCCGCGGTCCACCGCTGAGTCCGCTCACGCACCCTCGGCACCGGTGGCCGTCGCCGGCGGTATCGAGCCGATCTGGCGCAGCGTACGGTCGACGTCGACCGCGTGGTGCACGCGTACGGTGTCGCGGTAGGCCTGGGTGACCTGGGGGACGTGGCTTCCTTCGACCTGAACGGCGGCGGATCCCCAGGCAACCGCCTCCCGCAGCGCGGCGACGCCGTCACCGCCACCGGCGAGGCAGCCGGCAAGGAGGGCATCGCCCGCGCCGACGGTGCTGCGCGGCGCCGCGACGTGGGCCTCGGCGTGCACCACCTGGCTGTCGGTGACCAGTAACGCTCCGTCTGCGCCGAGGCTCACGACAACCGTCGCGGCGCCGCGCCGGACGAGATCCCGGCCTGCGGCGACGACGTCGCCGAGGGTGAGGACGGGTCGGCCGACGGCCTCGGACAGCTCGTCGACGTTGGGCTTGATCAGGTCAGGGCGGGCGCTCAGCCCCGCGACGAGCGCCGGTCCGCTGCTGTCCAGGGCGAACCGGGCCCCGGTGTCGCGTACCCGTTCGGCGAGTACGGCGTAGAAGTCCACCCCGACACCGTGCGGCAGGCTGCCGGCGCCCACTACCCAGCCGGCGCCTTCGCCGACGACAACGACCGTCTCGATGAGCCGATCGACCTCGGAGGGGCTCAGCTCCGGGCCGGCGGCGTTGATCTTCGTCGCGGTGCCGTCGGGCTCGGTGAGCGAGACGTTGACGCGGACCGATCCGGCGATCGGGACCGGGACGAAGTCGACGCCTTCCTCGGCGAGCAGTGCGCTCAGTTCGGTGCCCTTGGTGCCGCCGATCGGCAGGACGGCGACCGAGCGGACGCCGTTGTTGGTCAGTGCGCGGGCGACGTTGACGCCCTTGCCGCTCGGTTCCTGATGGTGACCGGAGGCGCGATGAACGATGCCGCGGCTCAGGGACGGAATGTCCAGCGTCCAGTCGACGCTGGGGTTCGGGGTCACAGTGACGATCATGTTCGCTCCGTCTCAGTCCGGCGGACCGGCGGGTTGGTCGATCCGAGACGGCGCCGCCGGGTTCTCGTCTCAGCAGATCGTGATGTTCGGTACGGCTCAAGCCTTCGCGGATCGCTCCGGTGGTCGCTCGCCGATCCGAGCCACGCGGGCGTCGCGGTGCCCGCCGCTACGCGGGCCGCGGAAAGTCGTCCGGTCCGGCGTACACGCGGGCCGCGATGCCGGCCAGCAGGGCGGCGCCACGCGCGCCCGCCTCCCCGACAGGTGAGCGGGTCAGTGGTCCCATCGCCGCCTGTTTGAATCGGAGCAGGGCCTCGCTGCGGGACCAACCGCCGGTGGCGACGAGGCTCTGGTGGGCGCCGACAACGGCTGACATCCCGTCGTGGATCTGTCGGGACTGCGCGCTGACCGTCTCCAGCGCCGCTCGCCACACGTGGGCCGGCCGTACGCCGTCGCCGACGCCGGTGATCGTCACGGTGTTCTCGGCGGTGTCGTGCACGACCAGTGGCCGCGTCTCGGCCGACAGAGCCTCGGTGTCCAGGCGGGCGAGGTCGGTGCCGTCGGCGCCGAGCATGCCGAGGATCCGCTCCAGGAGGAGTCCGCCCTGGGTGGCCGCGAGCAGGCACCAACGGTCGGCCAGTACGTGCCAGCCCACGGTGATGCCGGCGCGGGCGAGCTCGGCGACCGCGCCGGGAGCAAGGCCCGCCGGAACGGTCCGGACCAGGGCGTCGGCTGTGCCGCACGAGTCGAGCTGGTCCCCCGCCCCGGCCGCGCCGGCGCCGACGGCGGCGGCCTGATGATCGTGCCCGGCCACGGTGAGGATGGCACCGGTCAACGCCGGGATGCCGGCCTGATCGGTCACCGGGCCCAACGGGGTGCCGGCGGTCACGAGCGGCGGCAGGAGACTCGGGGAGGCGCCCGACCATTCCAGGGCCTGCGGCCACCAGTGCCGCGCGGCCAGATCCAACCAGCCCGTACGCGAGGCCAGCGACTGCTCCGTGACCTCCTCACCGCCGAACCCACGTACGATCCACTCCGCCACGTTGAGCCGTCGTGTGGCGGACGCGACCGGGTGGTTCGTGACGAGCCATCGGTGTTTGGTGATCGACCACTGGCCCCGCAGCGGCAACCCCGTACGGGAGCTGAAGGTGTCCGCGCCGAACACGTCCGTCAACTCGGCCAGCTCGTGGCTGTCCCGGGTGTCGTACCAGGCGATGAGCGGGGCCACCGGTTGCGCCGTCCGGTCCAGCAACACCCCGGACTCGGCCATGCTGGTGACCCCCACCGCCACGACTGTCCCGTCAGGGATCGCCGTGAGCGCCTGCCCGATGGCGACGCGGGCCGCCGTCAACAACTCCGTGGGGTCCAATTCGGCGCCCAGCGGGACCCGGCGCCAGGGCGTCGGCGCCCGTCCCCTGGCGACCTCACGGCCGTCGAGGGTGAAGACCACCGCCTTGCTGGACGTCGTGCCGACGTCCAGGCCGACGAGGAACGAGCCTGTCACGGGTCGACCCCCCTTGGTCGGGGTTGGTGTTGCCCTCCTGTGGATTGATGCGGCTCAACGGGGAACTGTCAAGACGTCGACGGAAGCGCTGCGACCCGAGGAGGCGCCCATGCCGCTCGTCACCACCCGAGAGATCGTCGATCAGGCCTGCGCCGCGGGCCGCGGCGCGGGCGCCTTCAACGTCATCTCCCTCGAACACGCCGAAGGGATCGTCGCCGGTGCCGAGGCCGCCGGGTCACCGGTGATCCTGCAGATCAGTGAGAACGCGGTGCGATTCCACGGTGGGCGCATGCGCCCCATCGCCCTCGCCGCCGCCGCCGTCGCGGAAGCCGCAACCGTTCCGGTGTCACTGCACCTCGATCATGCCGAGGACCCGCGGCTGCTGCACCAGGCGGCGCAGGCACGATTCAGCTCGGCCATGTACGACGCAGCCAAGCTGGACTACGCCGAGAACCTCACTGCCACCCGTATCGCTGCGGAGTGGGCCCATGCCCACGATCTCTGGCTGGAGGCGGAACTCGGTGAGATCGGTGGCAAGGACGGTGCGCACGCGCCTGGCGTCCGGACCCGTCCCGACGAGGCCGCCGACTTCGTGGCCAGGACGGGCGTCGACGCCTTGGCCGTCGCCGTCGGCAGTTCCCATGCCATGACGACGCAGAGTGCGCGGCTTGACCACGACCTGATCGCGGCGCTGCGGGACGCGGTGAGCGTCCCGCTGGTCCTGCATGGATCTTCCGGCGTCACCGACGACGAGCTGCGCCAGGCAGTTCGCCGCGGCATCGTCAAGATCAACGTTGGGACGAGCCTCAACATGGCCTACACGGGAGCGGTACGGGAGGTACTCCAGGCCCAGCCGCAGCTGGTGGATCCGCGCAGGTACCTCAACCCGGCACGCGGCCGGATCGCGGACGTGGTGCGACGAGTGCTGCGAGCCCTCGATGTGGCCCCCTGATTCACGACCAGCCCGTTGTCACCCGCCATGCGGGAAGGGATCCAGGTGACCGTGCCCGTGGTTCTGCTGACCGGTGCTCCGGGCACCGGCAAGAGCACCGTCGGCCGCCTCCTGGCCGGCCGGCTGCGAGCGGCCCTGGTGGACCAGGACGTGGCGACGAAGCCCTTGGTCGACGTCATTCGGCGGCTGGTCGATGTCGACGACCTGGATGATCACCGCCTCGTGGGCTTGACCCGCACCGCCCGCTACGAGGTGGTCGCCGCCCTCGCGATCGACAACCTCTCCGCCGGCGTACCGGTGGTTCTCGTTGCCCCCTACACCACCGAGCGGGCCGATCCGGACAGCTGGAGAGAGCTGCGATCCAGGCTGGTGGCGGCCGGGGGAGCACCTCTTCTCGTCTGGTTGTCCCTGGAACCCGCGGAGATCGTGCGCCGGCTCAAGGCGCGCGGAGCCGCTCGCGACCTGGCCAAGCTGCTTGACGAGGAGACCTATCAGGACAAGCTGTCGGCCATGGTCGCGGCGCCGTCGGTGCCGCACGTGCCGGTGCCGGCCGATCTCCCTCCACATCTGATCGTGGGCCGCGTTCTCGAGGCCCTGAGCACATCACGCGAAGAGGACTTGCCATCGATGGCAAAGCCAGCGCACACTGGACTTGCCATCGATGGCAACCCAGAGGGGGCGGATTGAGCGGGCAGAGCATTCTTCGCGACGTCGCGGCGGCCGCCGGCGTCAGCATGCGCACGGCATCGCGCGTGCTGAACAACGATCCCCACGTCGCCGACCACACCCGGCGGCGAGTCCAGGAGGCCATGCGGGAGCTGCGCTATACCCCCGACTCGATGGCACGCTCGCTGCGCGCCGGCACCGACGCGACGATCGGCCTGGTCGTGGAGTCGGTTGACGATCCGTTCTTCGCCACACTCGTGGCAGCAGTCGAAACGGCTGCCTCGGACGCCGGCCGGTCCGTACTGATCGCCTCCACCCACCGGGACGCCCAACGGGAGCGCAGCCTGGTCGGACAGCTGATCCGCCGCCGCGTGAGCGGACTGCTCCTGGCGCCGACCGCCAGCGACCACTCGTGGCTGCAACCCCTCTCGTCGACGACGCCCGTGGTGCTCGTCGACCGACCGGCGCCTGGTCTGGCAGCAGACCTCGTCTGCATCGATGACCACGCGGCGACGGCATGTGCCGTCGATCATCTCGCCTCGCATGGCCATCGGCGGATCGCCTACGTCGGCGACCACCCGGACGTTCCCACGTCCCGCGCCCGCCTGGCGGGTTACCAAGCGGCGATGGCGGCGCGCGGCCTCCATGTATCGGACGATCTCATCCGGGCTGAGTGTCCCGATCCGCCTACCGCGGCGGAGGCCACCCGGCGGTTGCTGACCGAACATGCGCCGACCGCGATCATCAGCGCCGCCACTCGCTGCTCCCTCGGCGTCGTGCCGGTTCTGCATGCCGAGAAACGAACCGATGTGGCTCTGGTGGGGTTCGGCGACTTCGCCATGGCCGACACCTTGCAGCCCGGGATCACGGTGATCGATCACCCTGCCGGCAGCATCGGACTGGCAGCGGTGCTTCGCCTGACGTCCCGGCTGGCCGAGCCGGACCAGCCGGGACGGACCACGCACATCCCGGTTCAGCTGATCAGACGTGGATCCGGGGAGCTGGCAGCATGAGTGCGTACGACGGCGTCATGGGGATCGACATCGGCACGACGTCCACAAAGGTGCTGATCCAGGACGTGGATGGGCGGCAGCTGTCCCTGGTTGAGGGACGTACGCCATGGACGACAACGGCCGGCGGTGGCACGGAGATCACCGTCGAGGTGCTGACCGACTTCATCGTCCGCCTCCTCCGTACGGCGCTCCACAAGGCAGCGGCATCGGGCCAGATCCGCATCCTGGGTATGGGATTCGCCGGCCTGGCCGAGAGCGGAGTGCTCATCGATGGTTCCGGTCGACCGTGTACGCCCGTCATCGCCTGGTACGACCGCCGCGGCGGTGAGCAGGTGACCCGGATCAGCCGACGTCATCCCGACTTCCGCCGAGCCTTCGTGCGGCGTACCGGGCTGCCGTGGGACTCCCAGGCCAGTGCCGCCAAACTGATGTGGTTCGCCGATCAGGGCATGGTCACCACCGCCGAGCACCGATGGCTGAGCATTCCCGAGTACATCGTCCACGTGCTGGGTGGCGAACTCACCAGTGAACCGTCGCTGGCCTCCCGTACCGGCTTGGTGGACCAGGCCACCGGTCGTACCTGGCACGAGGGTGCCGCCACGCTCGGTCTGGCGACGACGCTCCTGCCGGAGGCACGTCGGTCCGGTGTCTCGGCCGGCCCGCTTCGCTTCAGCGGTCTGCCCTCCAACGTGCAGGGCGCCGCGCTGACCGTCGCGGGACATGACCATCCCGTTGCCGCGATCGGTGCCGGAGCGACCGGTCCCGACGAACTGTTCAACTCCACCGGCACCGCGGACGTCCTCGCCCGCTCGCTGCCGGGCGAGTTGACCGACGATCATCGTGCGGCACTCGTGGGACAGGGCATATCCGTGGGCTCGCACATCGTCCCCGACAGCACCCTGCTTCTGGGCGGCGTACGCGGGGGGCTGTTCCTGCGCCGGACCCTCGGCCTGCTCGGAGTCACCGACGACGCCGCCCGTGATCGCCTGGACGCGGCGGCCCTACAGGTGGGACCGCTGCCGACCGGCCTGGAAATGTCGGGGGCGGGACCGACCGGTGACGACGTCGTCCTGCGCTTTCGAGACGACGCCGACCCGCCCGCCGTCTGGGCCGCGGCCACCCGCTACACGGCGGCCGAGACGCGCAGCCTGCTGAACTGCATGCATCGCGTCGTCCGGCCGCACCGCCGGGCCGTCGCCAGCGGTGGATGGACCCGTATGGCCAGCGTGCGTCGCGCCAAGGCCGCCGTCATCGACCACCTTGAGTTCTCCGCCCTACCCGAGCCCGGCGTTGTCGGCGCCGCGATCATCGCGCGGCAGGCCGCCTCCATGTCCGTCGTCAATTCCAACGCGCCCCCCGACCCCCGTTAGAAGGAGTCCCATGTCCCCCCTGACAACCAATCCCGTTCGGACGCTGGCCGACATCGCCACGACGGACGGCGTGTTCTCGATCATCGCCATGGACCAGCGGAACACACTGCGGCGCATGTTCTCGGCCGTCGGCATCGAGGCGACAGACGAAGACCTCCGCCAGTCCAAGACCGACGTGGCGCGCGCCCTGACCCCCCTGGCCAGCGGCATCCTGTTCGATCCCACGTACGGCGTTCCCGCGATCACGGACAACGACGCGCTGGCGCAGACGTGCGGCCTCCTGGTGGCATCCGAGCCGGCGGAGCGCGACAGGTTCGGCAGCGAACCCATCACCCACCGCGATCCCCAGCTCGACGCGCGATGGGTGCTGGACCTCGGCGGCGATGCGAACAAGTTCTTCGCTCAGTTGCGAGCCGACCGGCCCGCCCCCGCGGCCGGGGAACCCGACCTCGTGGCGTTGTGCCTCCAGGCGGTGCGCGATGTCGTCGCCGATTGCGCCGAGACGGGCATTCCGTCGGTCATCGAGAACCTCGTCTACCCGCTGCCGGGCGAGGACTTCACCGCACAACGGCGTGAGGACGCGATCATCGAGGCCGCGCGGGCACTGAACGAGATCGACTGCGACCTTCTCAAGCTGGAGTACCCCGGCTCCCCGGACGGCTGCCGGCGGCTCGCCGAGGTTCTCGATCGCCCGTGGGCGGTGTTGTCGGCCGGCGTTGCGTTCGACGACTTCACCAAGGTGCTGAAGATCGCCTTCGACGAGGGCGGCGCCTCCGGATTCATCGCCGGCCGGTCGGTCTGGCGGGAATCGCTGCCGCTCTCGGGTGAGCAGCGGAAGTCCTTCCTGTACGACGTCGCCCGGCCTCGGCTGGAACAACTGGTCGCCGTAGCGGCCGACCGGGCCCGCCCATGGACCGCCATCGCTGCCTGATCGGCCGGGACGCCGCCCCGTCACGGTTGCGCAACGCCGGTGGGGCGATACCCCGCCCGCTCCGCGGCGGCGAGGCACACGTCCGCAGTCGGGATGCCCTCGGAGGTGTGCGGGCTCCGCACGCACGCCGCGGCCGACGCGGCGCCCTGACGCAGGCAGCGATCCACCGGCCAGCCCTCGTGCAGGCCCAGGATCACCCCGGCGGCGAAGGCGTCCCCGGCGCCGATGGTGCTGCGGATCTCACCCCGGGGCACCCGGACGGAACCCTGCCGCCAGACGCCGCCGTCGGGGGCGGCGGCGACGCAGCCCGCGGGAAAGTGCACCACCGCCAACGTGGACACACCGCGCTCGATCAGTCGCCGGGCCATCTCCTCCAGCGCCACCCAGTCCACCGGACCGTCCGCAGTGGGCACGGGGGCGTGCACGCCGGTCAGCGCGCCGGCCTCGAGCTCATTGATGATCAGGCTGTCCACGTACGGCAGGCAGGGCACCACAAGTTCCCTCATCCGCTGCAGCGCCAGGTCCACGAGCTCCAGGTTGGTGTGCAGCCCGGCCTCCCTGGCCTGCCGGAGCAGGGTGGACCAGCCGTTTCCACCGCCGGGCAGCGTCTGGTCCATGAGCTCGTGGACGCCGGGCGCGCCGACGTGCAGGATCCGCGCCCGCGTCCGTTCGAGGTCGACTCCGGCCCCGTCGAACGACGCGTTCGCTCCGTGGTAGTGGAAGAACGTGCGACGGCCGCCGATCCGCTCCACCATCGCATCGGTGAACGATGTGGTGGCGCCCGTGGTCCGGGCGACGCCGCTGGTGTCGATGCCCAGCCGGGCGCATTCGGCCAGAACGACATCACCGTGCGGGTCGTCCCCGACGGCCCCGGCCATCCCGACCGGGAATGTGGCCCCGAGCAGTCGCAGATCCACGGCCATGTTGAGGCCCGGTCCTCCGGTGCTGATGGACACCTGCTCGATCGTCGCCAGATGATCGAGCGCGGGGTAGGCGTCGATCACCTTGGCGACATCGACGATGATCGAGCCGGCGCAGAGCACCCCGGTCCGGGTCGTCATTCCGCCCGCAGCGCAGAGTCGGTCACGACGAGGTCGGCCTCGAGCGTGCGCCGGGCAGGGATCTCGGTCTTGGCGAGCGCCTCGTGGTACGCACGGACCGCGTCGGCGGGCGTCAACTCGCCGCGCAGCACCGGTCGCATCAGGCCGACGAGGTCGAGTTGCGACTCGGCGCGCTGAATCTTCCGGCCGAACAGCGCGACCCGGGCGCCGTGCCGCTCGGCCCGGTGCAGCAGCTCAAACGTGTCCCGAGTGGTGCCGGCCGAACCGCCGAGGACCCCGACGACGATCGTCGGATCGTGCTCGACGAGTTCGGTCAGCGCCCCAGCGCCGTTGTAGGCCAGTTTCAGGAAGAGCGGACGGTGCGTGGTCGTGACGCCCGCGAGGGCGCGCACGATCGAATCGTTGACGAACGCGCCGACCTGGTCCGGGGAGATGCCGGACGGCGCGTTGGGGTTGAACACCTCGAGGAAGTGCCGCATGTCCAGTGCGGCGGCCTCGCGGCGGAACTCCTTGTACGCCTGCAAGGTGGCCAGGTCGTCGTCCAGACTGTTGTTGAAGGTGACCGAGTAGAGAACGAGGTCGCAGAACGGCCGGATCGCGGCGAGCTCGGCGGTCCGGAACGGCCGGGACGGTCGCGTGCCGTACCCACCGCCGCGGGGACTCCAGATGTCGGTGGTGTCGTTGGCCCGTACGGCGAGGGTCACGTCGTCGCCGAGCGCACCGTCCGCCGCCAGGCGTTCCCCGTTCGAGGCGGAGGTCAGTACGATGTCGAGCTCACCCTGGCCGATCAGCAGGCGCATGGCGTCGAGGTACCCGCCGCGCGCCACGTAGCGGTCCGGCGGGCCGGGCACCGGCCCAGGGGCGGCGACACCGAACGCCATGTCCGCGTCCTTGGCGTCGGCTATGACGAAGTCGTCGGGGGAATACCGGCCCGCGATGATGGCGCTGAGCTTGCGGTCGAGACGCCGGTTCGGCCCCGCAGATGCGGGGGTCGTGATGGCAGCAGACACGGCGATTGCTCCTTTCCGTCGAAAGACAGCCAATCAGCTTCGCGTCGTCTGCGCGCGCCGCACCGGGTCAACGCCGCCCGAGTGCCCGGACCGAACCGATCTACTGGTCAACGGAAAACGGAATCGCCGCCCTGTCCGTGGCTGCCAGCGCATCGCCGAGCCCTGCGGGCCGGAGTCGGCGAGCAGCACGTCGGCTGGGTCGGCGATCTGCGGGCGGACCCCGGGTGCCGGGGCGGGCGTCCTGCAGTCCCCGGCCTGGTCGAAAGCTACGCGTTGATTAGTCCGGGTAGATGTTCGGCGAGGTGCATCGCGTGGAGGCGATCGAACTGCGCGTGTGTGCAGCGCCCGTAGGCGGGGTGGGGCGCGTGGACGCCGGTGTGGGCGGTGAACAGGGCGACCGCATCGGTCAACTGGGCGGCGGAGACCGAGACAGGTAGGTCAGACGCCAGGGGCGGAGCGCCGTCGATCTCTGCGGCCAACGGATGTTTCGTGGCACCGCGCAGCAGGAAGACCCGTTTCGCCAGGGCGCCGACGGTGGCCCGGAACAGCGCGGGTTTGAGCCTGGGGTAGCCGGAGACGGAGTAGCGAACGGTCTGCGCACAGTGCTGGATGGTCTGTGAAAGGTTCCATGGGCTGTCGGGCGCCAGAACCTCGGTTTCGGGACGGCCGTCAACGATGAGCTCGGCTAACCGTTCAGTCAGGTCGGCGAGGGTTGAAGAGGTCACGCCTGATCGTAAAGTGGCGGTGTGCCGGCTCGGTCATCCGGGATAGTGGACATACCTGTTACATGCCGGCTCCCGTCGACGCGTCGGCCGGCGGTCCGATCCGTGATCAGCAGCGGCGAGTGGCTCCGCAGCTCGTCGAGCACCTGCGGGGTGCTGGTGGCCGGCATAGTGCGTAGCTCCTCGGCGGTGACGCCCACGACGGTCGAGAATCACGACGGTCGAGAATTCAGCGCGTCCATAGGGCGACGCGAGTGGCTCACTCGGATCATGACCGGCGGCAGACGACCAGCAGGGCGATGTCGTCGGTGGGGTGCTCCTCGGCGGTGGAGGCCATGATGTGGTCGCACAAGGCGTCGGCCGGTCCGGACTTCACGGCGCTGACGAGACGGTCGATGCCGGTGTCGATCAGTTCCCCGCGGCGTTCGACCAGTCCGTCGGTGTAGAAGACGAGCGTCGCGCCCGGCGGCAGGTCCAGCACGGTGGTGTGGCGGTTGGTCGGTGGGCGGCCCACGCCGAGTGGCCTGTCGACCGTCAGGTTCACGAGCCGGGTGGATCGGCCGGGAACGGCCAGCAGTGGTGGCAGGTGGCCTGCGGAGGCGAGGTGCACCGTGCGGCGGTCGGGTGCGATGAGGGCGTAGACGGCGGTGGTGAGGGTGCCGGCTTCGAAGTGGTGGATTTTGCGGTCGAGGGCGGTCAGCGCCTGGGCGGGATCGTCGCGGTCGAGTGCGTAGGCGCGTAGGGCGCTGCGGATGCGTCCCATGATGACGGCGGACGGCAGTCCGTGGCCGGAGACGTCGCCGATGACAGCGCCCAGCCAGCCGGAGGGCAGCGTGAAGACGTCGTACCAGTCGCCGCCGATGCCTAGGTCGTGCCCGGGCACGTACCGAGCGGCCATGTCCAGACCGGGTACGTCGGGTAGCCGGCTGGGCAGCAGGCTGCGTTGCAGGGCCAGCGCTGCCTGCCGGTCGAGGACCTGCGCTCGGGCCTGACCCGCCAGGCTGGCCCGATCGGCGACGAGCTGTAGCAGCCGCACATCGTCGGGACCGAAGTGCCGCACGGCCAGGGTGCCGACGTGCAGCACGCCGATGAGGTCGCCGTTGGCGGCGAGCATGGGCACGCCCAGCAGGGAGCGTACGCCCGTGTCGAGGAGGATGGGATTGACCACGTCGGCGGGCGTGACGTCGTAGATGGCGACCGGCAGGCGTGTCGCGGCCACCCGGCCGGCGAAGCCGTGCCCGACCCGGATGCGGAAACCGCGGCGTACCTCCTCCTCCAGGCCTTTGGCCGCCGTCGCGACGAGTTCGCCGGTGTGGCCGTCCAGCAGCAGGATGGTTGCGGTGTCGACCTTGAGCAGATCCCGGACCCGGTCGAGCAGCTCATCGAGCAGCTCGGCGATGTTCAGCCCCGACAAGGCGGCATCGGTGATTGCCTCGATACGGCGCAGCCGCTCCTCTTTCGTCACCAGCTCGGCGTCAGCCACGCAGGCATCCTAGACGCCGGTACGCCGCCGATGGCCCGCCAGGACTGAGATCAACTGGTGTCGGATCTCCCATTTCGGGTACACGCCGGGGCCACGTCGACGCCTTGATCGTCGGGCGAACCGTTCGGGAAAAGTCACCCTCCGTCGCGCCACCGGTAAGGGCGTGGTGCCCACGGGGTCTGGCGGCGAGGGAAACAGTGGTGGACCCGCCGCTCGACCAGCCGACCCGTCAGACGGCGGCCAGCTCGACGACTCGGACTCGGCGGAAGCGCACATCCCGGCGACCCGGACCTGACCTCGCTACGCCGGCCCAGCGCTGCCACGGCGGCCGGTCGAGGGCACGCAGCAGAAGCGTCGCTGTGCCGGACATGAAATCGATCTTAAGCGGTGATCCGCGATGGGGAGGGCCCCGTACGGTCGCCTGTCGCGAAGGTAATGCCTCATGCGGAAGGCGCGGGTTCCCATGTCCAGATTTCGGTTCAACAGCTCCGCCACGAATCTACGCCGCTGGCAGGTCGGCGCGATCGCTGGAATCGCAGCGGTCGTCGTCGGTGTCGGTCTGCGCGTCGCCTCCGCCACCGAGGCGGTGCCAACCGTCAACTGCCCGCAGGTCACGATCGGCGTGGCCGTGCCGGCCCAGCAACAAGCCGACGTGCAGCGGAATCTCGGGTTGCTCGACACGCAGATCGCCGAGGCCAACAACCGGCTGCGCACCACGGTCGGACAGGGTGGCCCGAACTTCATCCAGAACGCGATCCTCGGGCCGCTGAAGGACAAGCGGTTCGCGACGATCAGCCGGATCGAAACGGCGATCGGCCGCAACGCGCCGAAGCCGAACCTGAACGCCGCGGGCCTGTCGGTCTGCACGCTGAACCAGGGCGGTGCCCCACCGGACACCACGGCCCCACCGGCCGATACGACGGTCCCACCGGCCGATACGGTACCACCGGCCGATACGGCCCCACCGGCCACCACGGCCCCACCGGCCACCACGGCCCCACCGGCCACCACGGCCCCGACGGCTGCTCCGGGCAATTCGGGTAAGGGCCAGGCGGCACCGGCAGGGTCCCCAGTGGAGGTCAACGGGCAGCTCAGCGTCTGTGGTGTCAACTTGTGCAACGAGGCTGGCGAGGCGATCCAGCTGCGCGGCATGAGCAGCCACGGCATCCAGTTCTTCCCGAAGTGTCTGAACCAGGATTCGCTGGCCGCGCTGCGCAACGACTGGAAGGCCGACTTCATCCGGATTTCCATGTACGTGCAGGAGGGCGGCTTCGAGACCGACCCGTCCGGTTTCACCGCGAAGGTGAACGAGGCCGTCGAGAACGCCACGAAGCTCGGCCTCTATGCGATCATCGACTTCCACATCCTCACGCCGGGTGACCCCAACTTCAATCTGGACCGGGCGAAGTCGTTCTTCGCCGACGTCTCGGCGAAGCACGCTGACAAGACCAATGTGATCTACGAGATCGCGAACGAGCCGAACGGGGTCAGCTGGGACGCCATCAAGTCGTACGCCGACCAGGTCATCCCCGTGATCCGCGACAAGTCGCCGAACAGTGTGGTGCTGGTCGGCACCCGCGGGTTCTCCTCGCTGGGCCTCACCGACGGCCGCGACGAGACCGAGATCATCAACGATCCGGTCACGTTCAAGAACATCATGTACACGTTCCACTTCTACGCGGCGTCGCACCGCGAGGACCGGCGGGCGGTGGTGGCCCGGGCCGCGAAGAGCCTGCCGCTGTTCGTCAGCGAGTTCGGCACGCAGACCTTCACCGGCGACGGCGCCAACGACCTGGCCAGCACCACGGCCTGGCTCGACATGCTGAAGAGCCTCAAGATCGGGTACGCGATGTGGAGCTTCTCGGACGGCCGGGACTCGAACTCGGCGTTCAAGCAGGGCACGTGCGCAGGTACCAAGTACGCGGGCACGGACGTGCTGACCGAATCGGGCCGGTACATCCGCAGCCGGATACTCACCGGCGTGGGCACCACCAACTGAGCACGACCGGCGGCGGCCGCGCCCGCTTTGAGGGGTGCGGCCGCCACCGTGCGAACGAGAGCCGACCTGGTCGACGTCGCCGATAATCGCGATGCGGCACGTGCCCGGCGCCCGGCGACATCAACCTTTATCGACGTGGGTTTCCATGTCATTTCCAACGGCGCCGGTAGGCGTGGTACGCTCGGTCGTATAGGTGGACGCCGGATATCGCTTATCCAGTTTATGTCGGCTTTCACGTCTCCGGTTGACGGTCGCCCGTAGGTTTCGGATAAACGCCTTCGTCTTTGGGGCAGGCGGTCACGGTTTCCGGATAGAGACCGCCAAGCGCAGGCCTGATCTCGGCGTTCGGTTTTCGGATAGGCGCCCGCGGCTTTCGGATAAGACTCATAGAGTGCTACCCATTGATCTGGGGCGCGGTGACGCACTCGTTTCCGAGTGATTGGCCGAGTGGTGCTGATCTACCGCCGTCGATGGTCCGCATCGGGGCGTCGCGGACCATCGCTCGTATGCGGCCTGCGGTGCGCGTCGTCAACGATGGCCTGCACTGGCATCGTGGCGAGTTCGCCGATCACGGCATAGGCCGGAACGCCCTGCATGGCCAAAGGGATGAGAAAGCACGCGGCTCTCGCGCAATTGCGCGAGAGCCGCATCGACGAGCTTGTCACGAGACGCGACCGGGTCCACCTGTGGCTCGGCGCGTTGCCGCACCGCCTCGCGATGGGCAGTCACGAAGCCCCGGTGGAGCGGCCATGCTTCACATCTCGGCAGCGCGGTCGGGCGGCGGCAGCCGGCCAACCGTCCTTCGCCGGATGATCTCATCGGCGATGAAGATCTGGGTGGTGTCGTCCAGCTGAGGGGACCGCGCGGCGTGTCGCCCGAAGGACGACGGGGCATCGGTGATCGGGACGACGACCGACGCAGCGACACGCGCGGGCTGGGTTTCGGCCGCCGCCGGAGAGGGTTGCGGGGCGTCCACGGCCTCCCGGGTAGTGCGCTTGCCGCCAGCGGCCTCGACAGCCAGGCGATACAGGGAATGGGTGGCCCGGTCGTATCCCTCGCGCCAAGCCAGGTCACGTTCCAGGGCCTGCCGGTACCACTGGTGTAGACGACCTGCGGCGTAGGTGACCGTCAGGGTAAATAGGAGCACGAACAGTACCTGTAGAAAGTCGTTGCCCGGTGCGTTCTGGGTCATCAGAAGACCGTAAGGCACGGCTGCAGATGCTACCAGCTAACCGTTTGGACCATATTGTCGGCTTGAGTGGGCGAGTGCCGAAGGTCGACCGGCGTACCGAATGTCATCGTCGGCGGTCGGCCGTTACAGGTGCCATCTATCTATGACCGGCCCCCGATGCGGCCGACTTCGATAAATTCGCCCGGGAGTCGATGCCGTGGACGTCAATCCGCTTGCCTTCGCCCTTCATCAAGTGCGGTTGGTCCGTGGCAGGAATACGAAAGTGCCTCTGATATCAAATGATCTGACTCGTGTGGATCACCGCGAACGTCAGGTGCGTCCCGGCACACAGGTGAAGGGAATGCCGGCACGGGGGCACGGATGATGCGGCGGTCGGCTGTACCGGGCATCGCTCCCCACGCGGCACCACCGCCCGGCTGTTCGTCCGGCGCCAGCACTGACCCCAGCGCCAGCCTTGATGCAGCGCCGAAGCTGACGCAAACACGCCGATCGGGGACGGTCGACCCTGTCCCCGATCGGCGCGAACCGGCCACAACCTGCTGGCCGGGGTGACATCGATGCGGCACGGACGATGCGTACCCCGATGACCTCATGGCTGAGGTCCGCGACGGTGGCGCATCGGTTTCGCAGCTGCGGTCGGCCATCATCTCACTGTCGGCCACCGGGTACTGGTCACCGTTGTGCACCGCTCACCCGGCCACGACGGTCAGGATCAGGCCGAGACCTTGCCTCCGGTGCGCTTGCGAGCCGCCTTCCGCTGCGGCTGCTCCTGGCCCAGCTGTTCGTCGTTCACGGCGTCAGGTTCCGCTCGCTCATGCCGCTCCTTTTCGGAGGGTCCGGTGTTCGGGGCGACGTTGAGCAGGGACTCGCGCTTCGAGCGGTTGGCCAGGGCGTTGGTGACCAGTACGAGGACGATGCCGATTCCGGCGTACAGGGCCAGGGTGACGGCGGGCTGGGTGATGGTCGCGGCGGGGAAGTAGAGGTTGTCGCGTACGAGCGTCGCGCCGGCGCCGGTGGGCAGCATCTGCCCGATGACGCGGACGGCGGCGGGCATGAACTCCGGGAGGATGGTCGCTCCAGAGATGGGGACACCGAACAGGAAGTACGCGGTGCCCAGGGCTGATCCGGCGCGGCCGATCAGCGCGACCAGGCCGGCCACGGATCCGGTGATGGCCACGGATACCAGCAGGAACGTCCAGAACAGCCGCCCGTCCGCGCCGTCTGGGACGATGCCGAAGGCGTGTGCGGCGATCAGGACGGCGCCGGCGGAGGCTGCCGCGTAGCCGAGCATCGCTGCGGTGTGTCCGACGCCGCGCAGCAGGGACGGTTTGGTGCCGGCGCCGATGCGGCCCAATCCCATCGAGGCGACGGTGGCGCCGATCGCGAGGGCTTGCACAAGCAGGCCGATGGCCGCTCCGGTGCGGTCGTCGGGTGGTAGGGCCACCACGTCGGTGACGGCCGGTGGCGTGGTCAGCTGCTGCAGCGTCGCAGGCGGGACGGGCGTTCCGGCAGCGACGAGCTGCTGCACGTGCGTGGCGGTCTGCTGCTGCACGACCGTTGTGAACGCCGTACGCAGGGTGGTCGACGCGGAGGTGCCGGCGGCGGACGCGACGTAGAGCCTCGGCGGGCTGGTGGTGATGTCGAGGCCGCCGTAGATGTCCTTGGTCCTGATGGCCGCGGTCATCACGTCGGCGGAGTCGAACGCGCGGGCAGCGAACTGGCCGCCCTGCTCGATGGTGGCCGCGATGCGCGTGGCGTTGGCGGCGGTGGCGACGTAGCCGACCGGGAGCTCACGCGGGCGCGGTGCGTGGGCCACGCTGAGATAGTAGGTGGACATGGCGATCTGGATGAGCGCGCCGGCCACGATGAGGCCGAGGACGGCCCATCGCCGCAGCCACGGTCGTGCCGTTGAGTTGCCGTTCGTCGTCATGCGGACCTTTCCTGCTTATGGTGGTGCGCCGGGGGCGCGGGTGGCCGAGTGCGTCGTAGCTGATGTCGATGAGGTGGCCGAGCGTGTCGGACGTCAGGCGCTCGACCAGGGCCAGTCGCGCGACCCCCAAGGCGCCCGGCGCACCGATCACCCGGGCAGTCCGGACCAGATCGGTGTCAGCGGTGACAGCGAACGCCTGCATTAGCGTCTCGATGACCGGTGTCAGGACCGCGTGCTCCCGCTCGGCCGGGGCGTGCAGCAGCGCGGACACGATCAACGCAACGAACCCCGGCCGGCGCAGCGCCACTGCGCCACGCCGGTCAGCGCCGCACGGTCGCGGCCGGCCCCCCGGGGCCCGCGCGGCCACACCTGCCTCGATCGCGCGCACATTCGCCAGACACCGTTCCGCGACCGCCAGTTGCGATGCGTTCTTCGAGCGGTAATGACGGAGCAGGCCGCTCTTGGGGTAGCCCACCGCGTCCGCAATCCGCTGTACCGACGTTTCGGTGAAGCCGTGACGGGCGAACAGCATCGTGGCGCTGTCGATAATCTCCTCATCGGTCTGCTGACGGGTCTGGGCGAGGCATGAGATCAGACTATGCAAACGCGACCAGATTGGTCGTTTGGTGACCGTGATGGTCGTAACAGCAGGAAGTCCGCGATCGAATCGACCGATCGCGCATCGGTCCCCCCGCTGCAGATTCACCTCACGCCGGTCGGCACGGTGACGAATGTCATGTGCATCGGCCACCGAACGAGCCAGCCCATGGAGCCGGGTCGCCACAGGCATGTCGCCGGCGTGGCATCCGGGCGGGCGCACACTGCGCCGCCACGACCGCCACCATCGCCGGGCACCCGTCAGGTCGCCCGGCTGGCTGGAGCTGCCGTGAGCCTATTTGGCGACAGTTGTCGACAGCTGTCGACAGGCGTCGACGGTGGTACTACGCTGGGGGGCAGCGATCCGATCACCAGGACTCAGGGGAGGCCGACATGAAG
>CBIHNN010000051.1:0-35601 GCA_966211315.1 uncultured Micromonosporaceae bacterium
GGCTCCACGCCTGTTTCCACAACTGTCCGAAACGGGCCCTTCATCCGTGTCGCGCTAATCAACCTTTTTGCGTTGCTGAGATCAGCTCACTGACGCAGTACCCTGCACGACAATCCGGAGCCGGAGCACGATAGTTCATCGTGAACCGGCTCAAGGGCTGCTGGATGTCGCGGATGCCCGCCGGCACTCTGTGCCGGGTATCCGCGATGTGTCATGACACCGCTGTGCCGCCTCTGAGGGTCGGCTTAAGTGCCGGTTAAATGCCATGACGCGCTTTGACTTGGGGACTCGGGAGATTTAACTTCGGCTCTCACCGACCTTCCCGACCCGGTTACCAGTCCTGCGAACGACAAATGCATGCCGTGCCAGTTTGGCGTCGCGGTCGTCTCGTAGCGAGAGCTACCGCACGTCGTGGATCACCCCCGCATCAGGGCCCGAGCGAGGAAACGCATGCCAGAGACGGTCACCGCCCCCGCTTCCCCCGGCCGGCAGCGGCTCACGACCAGCAGAGTGCGCGCCGGCATCGTCGGTGTGATGGTCGCCGCCGTCGGCACGACCGCCGCGCTCGCCGTTGTCGAGGTGGGCAACGCGGTGACCATCGAGGGCGGTGCCTATTACATGCTCGTCTCCCGGCACAGCGGCAAGGCGGTCGACATTCTCAACGGCTCCACCGGGGACGGTGCGGCGGTCGTGCAGTGGAGCCGGACGGGTGGCACGAGCCAGCAGTTCCAACTGATTTCCGACGGCGGCGGCTACTACCGCATCAAGGCACGGCATAGCGGCAAGGTGCTCGACGTGCGCGGCGCGGCCAAGGGCGACAATGTCCAGGTCATCCAATGGCCCGACAAGAAGTCGGTGAACCAGCAGTGGAAGCTGGTAAGCAGTGACACCGGCTATGTCCGCCTGGTCAGCCGCAACAGCGGTAAGGCGCTGGACGTGACGGGATGGTCGACTGCGGACGGTGCCGCCCTCGGCCAGTACACCGACCGTAACACCACCAACCAGCAGTGGAGCCTCGTCAAGGTTGGCGGGGACGCCGGTCCGGCGCCGACCGCCTCGGCCGCCTCCCCGACGGCAAGTCCCTCCGCCGCACCGACGACGTCACCCACCGTGCCGCCGACCCCGGGGCCTTCCACATCGGCGAAGCCTGTCGACAAGAAGTGCGCGGACTCCGACACCATCACGCAGGGCAAATATTGGATCAACAACAACCAATGGGGCAAGAAGGACGGCAGCGGTACGCAATGCGTGTGGAGCACCTCCACCAACGGCGACACGATCGGCTGGAGCACCGAGTGGGATTGGAAGGGCAAGTCCAACTCCGTGAAGTCGTACGCCAGCTCGGTCCTCGGCTGGCACTGGGGCACGAAGACCGGTAACAACGGGCTGCCGGTTCAGGTCTCGGCGAACCGCCGGCTGGACAGCACCTGGAAGTTCGCGGTGCACCCGGACGGCGTGAACACGCTGAACGTCTCCTACGACTTGTGGCTCCACAAGATCAATAATCCTTCGTGGGAGGACAAGCCGACCGACGAGATCATGGTGTGGCTGTACCGGTCGAACGGCGCCGGGCCGCTGGGCACCAAGCAGACCACGGTCACGATCGGCGGCACCCAATGGGACCTGTATCGCGGCAACATCGGTTGGGACGTGTACTCCTTCGTCCGGGTCGATAACACCACGGACTCCTCGCTCAACCTGAGTGATTTCCTGACCGACCTGGTGGGGCGTGGGTGGCTGGACAGCTCCAAGTACCTCAACAGCGTCGAGGCCGGCACAGAGGTGTTCACCGGCAAGGGCTCGCTGGAGACGACCGCGTACAACACGACCGTCCGCTGACGTCATCGCGCGCGCCCCCCCCCGAAGAGCCCCAAACCGGGGGGCGGGCCCCACCCCTCAGCCCCCGAAAGGCCACCCCCCATGGGGGGGGTCCCGGGGTGGGGGGGGGTGGGTCCCGCCCGCCCAAACCCCGCGCGGGGGCGTCGTCCAGGGCGCGCGCCGCCGCTTTTGCCCCCCACCGGGGGGGGCCGCCCGCGACTCGTCAGCAGCTGATCGTCGACGCGACATGGTCGATACTGACCCGCATGAATGTTGTCGCGCAGATCTTCGCGGTCGTCACCGGCTTGATCCACTTGTGGGCGTTCGTCATGGAGAGCCTGCTCTTCCGGTTCCCGACGGTGCACCGGCTCTTCCTGGTCCGCACCGATGACGTGCCCGCCGTAAAGCTTTGGGCGTTCAATCAGGGCTTCTACAACCTGTTCTTCGCGGCGGCCGCCATCGGCGGCGTCGTCCTCCTGCACATGGGCGACGAGACGGTCGGAACGACCCTCGTGCTGTTCGCGTGCGCGTCGATGTTCCTCGCGAGCATCGTGCTGTTCGTGTCGGACCCCCGCAAGGCGCGGCTCGGCGGGGTGCTGGGTCAGGGCCTCCCGCCGCTGATCGTCCTGCTCGCCACACAGGTCTGACCCGTGAACCCTGGGTGGCGGGCGTTCCGGTCATGGCTTCAGCACTCGCAGCGTTCGAGGCCGAGTTCGCCCTCGTGGGCTGCGGGTCTCCGCCCACCCATGGCGTCAGCACGGTCACCGCGCACCTCCCACCGCAGTCCCTCGAACAGGGGACGACCTGGTTCGACCGTGTGGGATACCTTCCGAGCCGATGGTGGCGGCAGGTAGGAGGAACCGATGGCGAGTGCGGCCGAACGCGTGCAGGCCGACGAGCCCGTACCCCCTGACGTCGCCGCGGCGCCGTCGCAGCCCGTACCTCGATCGCGTGGTCTGTTCCGGGCC
Organism: uncultured Micromonosporaceae bacterium; assembly: GCA_966211315.1. Classification (GTDB taxonomy): domain Bacteria; phylum Actinomycetota; class Actinomycetes; order Mycobacteriales; family Micromonosporaceae; genus CBIHNN01. The sequence goes on from CBIHNN010000051.1 coordinate 2,787, forward strand.
GCAGCCGTGGCCGTCGTGGCGGTGGTGATCGCGGCCGGAACGGCCGTGACGCTGCACGGCGGAGACGACGCCGAACCCCGCACGACCGCCGAGGTCGTCCAGGAGACCAGGGGGTACGCGGAGAAGGTCGCCGAGCTCATCGCAGGTACGTCGCTCGCCACCGAGACCATCCATGTCACGCCGTGCCCCACCGGCGGTCACACGTTCGCCGGCCGCGGCGTCTACGAGCTGCCGGTACCCGTCGAGGGCCACGTCGACCTGCTCTCCCGCATCCGTGACGAGTGGCGGGCGCAGGGCTACCGGGTGACGAGGGGCATGGAGCGCGACGGCCGTGCCCTCATCGCCGCCGAACTGCCTGATTCGGACCTCAGTTTCATCCTGCGCAGCCAGGCCCCGAAGGCCGAGATCATCCTGCTCGTCCACACCCCCTGCCACCCGGTTGTATGAGATTCAGTCGTCGATGGCGGCGTACGCAGCGGTGAAGAAGTCACTGCGGATCGGTGGCGGTTCGGGTGAGTCCCACATCTTCTGGGTCAGCAGGACGGCGATCACGCCCTCCGCAGGGTCCGCCGACCAGCACGATCCGAGCCCGCCGTCCCAGCCGTAGCGGCCCGGAACCATCGACAGGTCGTCGCGGCGGGTGACGACGGAGACGCCGAAGCCGTACCCGTGGTTGTCGAAGAGGCCGGGGCCGGTGCGTTCCTTCTGCGCGGCGCTCAGCTGGTCGGTGGTCATCGTCTCGACGGAGAGCCGGGACAGCAGGCGGCCGCCGGCGTACCGGCCCCTGTCGAGTAGGAGCTGCGCGAACGTCAGGTAGTCGTCGACGGTGGACACCAGGTCGGCGCCGGCGTCGGGAAAGTCGGGGGTGACCCGCCAGCGGCTGTCCTCGACGCCGTCGAACACCTGCAGGCGGCCGGTCATCGGGTCGTTGCAGTACGTGGTGGCGAGTCGGTGCAGCTTGTCGTCCGGGACATGGAAGCCGGTGTCGGTCATCCCGAGCGGCGCGAAGATCCGTTCCCGGAGGAAGTCGCCGAGCGGCTGGTCCGCGACCCGGGAGATCAGCGCGCCCAGGACCGTCGAGCCGGTGTGGTACATCCACATCTCGCCGGGCTGATGCATCAGCGGCAGCCGGCCGAAGCGCCGCAGCCATTCGTCGGCGGGCGGCGGGGTAGAGGTCCGCGGCGGCCCACCGGCCAGGCCGAGATCGGCCGCGGCGTCCAGGATGGGGTACGCCCCCGGCGGTCCCATCAGCATCCCGAAGCCCATGGTGAACGTGAGCAGGTCCCGTACGGTGATCGGCCGGTGCGCGGGTTCGGTGTCGTCGACCGGGCTGTCCGGGCGGCGCAGGACGCGCCGATCGGCGAGCTCGGGGAGTAACCGGTCCACGGGTTCGTCGAGTCGGATCGCGCACTCCTCGACGAGGATCATCGCGGCCAGGGCGGTGACCGGTTTCGTCATCGAGCTGATCCGGAAGATCGTCTCCCGGCGCATCGGCGCACCATCGATCGTGGCCGAGCCGAGCACGTCGATGTACGTCTCGCCACGGCGGCTCACCGCGGTCACCATGCCGGGCACGTCGCCCCGGCGCACGTACCCCGCCATGATGTCGTGCATCCGGTCGAGGCGGGCCTTGGAGAGTCCGGAACTGCTCATGACGATCAGTCAACCGCAGGTCGGGTCGCTACGCAGTCACCCGCCTTTCCCTCAACTGTGCGCGTGTCGCACCGATCCTTCCGGCGCGTACGGACAACCCGTACGTGGATGCCGTGGGAGGTGCCGTGGCGGGTCTGCACGTCGGCGCCGACGCCGAGAAGATCGTGGTGGCACTCCAGCCGCTGCGGATGCGTACCGGCCGGGGCCGAAACCGGTACACCGGTCAGGTCACTGAACTCGTTGCCCTGCCACCGAACGGGTACACCACGGCGCACCGCAACCGTACGGTCGGCCGTCTCGCCGCCGTCGTGGCGGTGCTCGCCCTCGTGCTGTCCGCCCTGGGCATTCCGTGGTGGCTGACCACCGCCGTCGGCGCCCTGCTCGTCGGCCGGTTCGCCCGGGAGCAGGCCCGCGCTGCCGAGCCCGGTCTGATCGCCGTCCCGTCGATCCGGCTGTCGTCGCAGGTCATCACCGCCCTGCCCGACCGGGTCACGTTCGAGCGCTGCCTGGCAGTGGCACGGCGGATCCGCGGCACCTGGGCGCACCTGCGGCACATGATCGACCCGGCCACCGCCGAACTCCAGCTCGACCACGCCCTGTGGGAGCTGGCTGGAGTGCTCGCCCGCCGCCAGGAGATCCGTCGGCTCCGCGACGACCTGCTCGGCGTTCGTCTGAGCGACCTGCCCGCCGACAGCCCGGCTGTCCGGGCCCTGCGGGAGCAGGCCGAGCACGTCGAGGCGCTCTGGCGGGAGGTCGACGCGGACGTGGAGCTGCACGCCACCGCGCTGCGCGCCATCGCCCAGGCGGGCGAGACGTTCATCCACGAGCTGCGCGTCAACCGTACGGCGCACCAGACCCGGGTGGCCGTCGCCCAGCTCACCGCGACCCGGGTGCCGTCGTCCGCCGACGCCGGTCAGGCTCTCGCCGATCGTACGGCGGCGGTCCTGGCCGCCTATCGGGAGCTGGAGAGCCGCTACGGCAGCTCCTGATCGAGGCGCAGCTCGTACCAGTGCTGTACGGAGGCGCATATCGGTGAACCCGTACGCCGTGTACAGGCCGCGCGCCTCGACGATCTCGGTGACGTACTCGCGGAGGAGCATCGCCGGGACGGCCGCGTCGATCGGCAGGCGCATGGTGATCACGGCCACCATCGTCGCGAGAGGAGTCCTCGGTCAGCGACCCCTGACGGGCCGGTGGGTGCCGGCGGGCCGGGATCCCGTGGGCCGGGACCCTGCCGGACGCGATCCGGACGGTCTGGTTCCGGCCCACCGAAGGACCCCGGTCAAGGGGTCGACCCAGCGTGGTGCGACCAGTACGTTGTGAGTCGACATGTTTGCCCCCGCCCATGCCCGGATGTCCGCCGCTACCAGCATCAACGATGCTGTGGCCGGCGGGTCGCTGACTCGCGCGAAGATCACAGATCTTGATTCAGACGGTCCCGATCTAGGCGGCGCGGCGAAGTGGGGGGTTCCCTCGCCCCGAAGCCTCTTGTGCGGCGACGAGCATGTCCTGCACCGGGTGCGCGGACGGCAGCTGCCACTGCACCTGTTCCGGGGCGACCGCCCAGCGCACGCGGCCCTCGACGGTCCGTGTCGGCGGGGCGGGGATCCACGAGCCCTGGCCGTGCCGGACGACATCGGGAGACTCCTCCAGCCCGGGGCAGAGCGGGTCGCCGGGGCGTACGAGGAACATCCAGCGCCCGGTCGGCGTCACCGCGACGGGGCCCGTGCTGCCGCCGCCCATCCCGGCGTCGAGGCGGTTCGCGCCGACTGCCCGCATTCCGAGATGGGTGGGGACGTCCAGCACGTCGAATGCGACGCCGGTGGTGAGCAGGACGGTGTGCGCCTGGTCCTGCCACCAGGCGGCGACGCGCGGCAGGTCGGTGCTCGCGGTCTGCTCCCAGCCGTCCAGGGCCGGGTGCGCACCGGTCGTCGGGCAGCCGGCGCGGCCGCAGACGAACCGGTGTCCGGCGAGGACGGCGCCGGGGGTCACGGGCCAGCCGTGCGCGGCGTAGCGCAGGGCGGCACGACGCAGGGCGGCACGACGCAGGCGGGTTCGATCAACGAGCACGGATGGCACGATCGGTGGGCGTGCGTTCCACCGCATGGGCTAACCCCCAGGTCAATCAGCCTGTCATATATCAGTAGGAAGACGCCGTCACTGGAGCGCCACGCAGTCGTTTCTCATAGCAGAGAATCTTCTGCAACTTGCATGGGAATCTACGAGGATCGGCGGAGGTGTCCCCGCACTCACTGTGCGACCTGCACAAATGGGTGAGAGGATTTTGCTTGAGGCCGTCAGAGGAGCACCCGTCGACAGGGGTCGTCGACGGGTGAAGGGGAGGCCCCGTGGACGAGCTGCCCATCGGTCGTCGAGTCGCGTACTGGCGCGGTCGGCGCAAGATGTCCCAACAGGTCTTCGCCGACCGGTTGGGCAAATCCAAGAGCTGGGTCGACAAGGTCGAACGTGGCGTACGTCGGCTCGACAAGTTCTCGGTGGTCTACGAGATCGCCGACGTCCTGCAGGTGGACGTGCAGTTGCTGCTCGGCAAGGACGTCGAGCGCCGGCCTGATGCGATCAACTGCATCGACCAGGTCGAGGTGGAGGAGATCCGCGCCGCGCTGGAGCGCTACGATCAGATGAGCGCGTTCTTCCAGCCCACGCCGGTCTGCCCGCCGCTGCCGGAGATGAAGAAGGCGGTCAGCCACGCGTGGCTGACGTACCAGCACGCGAAGTACGGCGTGCTCGCCCGTACCCTGCCCAAGCTGCTGCGCGACGCCCAGGCCGCGGACACCGCGAACGCCCACGGCGACGAGGCTCGTGACGCGGCCCACCTGCTCGGCCAGGTGTACCAGATCGCCTCGTCGGCGCTGCGCAAGCTGGGTGAGCACGAGCTCTCCTGGCTGGCCGCGGACCGTTCGATCGCGGTCTCGCAGCGGGCCGGCGACCAGCTGCTCGCGGGCATCGCGAGCTACCGTGTCGGCAGCGCGCTGCTGGCCCTCGGCAGGGCCCGGCCCGCGCTCGAGGTGAACGTCAACATCGCCAACCGGCTCGCGACGGGAGCGGAGCAGACCCCGGAACGGCTCAGCGTGTACGGCATGCTGCTGCTCAACGGCGCAATGGCCGCCGCCCGTACGGGCGACACCGCGACGGTACGGGATCTGATCGCCGGCGCCGAGCAGGCCGCGGCGCAGGTCGGCGGCGACTTCAACCACTACTGGACGTGCTTCGGTCCGACGAACGTCCAGCTGCATCGGGCCGCGGCCGCCGTGGAGCTCGGCGACGGCCGTACGGCGGTGGAGACGCACGAGAACCTCAACCTGGAGGGCTTCTCCGCCCTGCTGCCGGAGAGGCGCGCACACCACTTCCTCGACATCGCCCGCGGTTACACCCAGATCGGCGACGTCGACAAGGCGAGCGAGATGCTGCTGGAGGGTGACCGGCTGGCGCCGAGCGAGATCCGGTGTCGACCGCTGGCACACGAGGTCCTGTCCGACGTGCTCCGACGAACCCGAGGCACGCCGGCTGCGCCGATCGCCGAGCTGGCCGAGCACATGGGTGTCGGGGTCTGAGCCGATGAGTCAGCCCCTGCGACCCGGCGTCCTGTACCTCATCGTCTGCGGTTCGTCGGTCGCCCGGGACGTCGGCGTCCTGGTCGATCTCGCCCAGTGCGACGGCTGGGACGTGTGCGTGGTGACGACGCCGGACGGTCGCAAGTTCGTCGACCCGGCGGCGCTTGTCGCGCAAACGGGCCACCCGGTCCGCTCGTTCTACAAGAATCCCGGCGACACGGATGTTTTGCCGCCGCCGGACGCCATCATCGTGGCTCCGGCGACGGTCAACACCATCAACAAGTGGGCGGTCGGCATCGCGGACACCCTCGCGCTCGGGCTGCTGATCGAGAGCTACGGTCTGGGGCTGCCGACGGTGGTCGTGCCGTACACCAACTCGGCGATGGCGACCCACCCGACGCTGCACACGAGCATGGCCCGGTTGCGCAGCTGGGGCGTGGACGTGCTGTTCGGCGAGGAGGTCACGCTGCACCCGCCGGGCACCGGTGACCAGCGGCGCGGCTCCTTCCCGTGGCGGCTGGCGCTCCAGCGGCTCGGCACCCGCTGGAGCCCCGACCCGGACGACGAGCGCACCCCGGACCTGCCGATCACGCCGCCGCCCGTCGGCTGACGGCCGCGTCCAGCGCGCCGGTCGGCGGGGCCAGTAGAGTGGGCGGCCGTGAACATCTCCAGAGCCGTCGACGAGGCGCCGCCGTCCGTAGCGGATGTCGTGGCCGCCCTGGACGGGCGGTATCCGCCGTCGTGGGCGGAGTCCTGGGACCGGGTCGGGCTCGTCCTGGGTGAGCTCGACGCCGCGGTACGCCGGGTGCTGCTCGCCGTCGACTGCGTGCCGGAGACGGTCGTCGAGGCGCTCGACGCGGGCGCCGACCTGATCGTCACCCACCATCCGCTGCTGCTGCGCGGGGTGTCGTCGGTCGCGCCGACGACCTACAAGGGACGTATCGTGCACCGGCTGATCAAGGCCGGTGTCGCCCTGTACGCGGCGCACACGAACGCGGACACCGCCAATCCCGGCGTTTCGGACGCCTTGGCGACCCGGCTGGGCCTAACGGAGCTGCGTCCGCTCTCCCCGCGGGAGAACGACGACACGGGTCGCGGCATCGGCCGGATCGGCCGGCTGCCGCAGCCGATGACGCTCGCCGCGCTCACCGTCCACGCCGCCGACGTGCTGCCCGGGACCGTCTGGGGCGTACGCGCCGCGGGCGACCCGGGCCGCATCGTCGAGACCATGGCGGTGAGCGGGGGAGCGGGCGACTCGTTGCTCGGCACCGCAACGGCGGCCGGGGTGGACGCGTTCCTCACCTCTGACCTGCGACACCACCCCGCGGGCGAGCACCTCGCCGCCGGCGGTCCTGCCCTGCTCGACGTCGCCCATTGGGCGAGCGAGCGTCCGTGGCTCGACGACGTGGCGGCGTGGCTGTCCGGCCGCTTCGGCGTCGAGACGATCGTGTCCGATCTCGACACCGACCCGTGGAACCTGCACGCGGGCGGGTCTGAACTCAAGGAGCAGCCGTGAAGGCGTCCCCCGAAGCACAACGCCGACTGCTCGACCTCCAGGCGATCGACACCGCGCTGGCCAAGCTCGCCCACCGGCGCAAAACCCTGCCGGAGCTCGCCGAGATCGACGCCGCGGCGCGTGAACTCTCCGCCCTCGAGGATGAGCGGGTCCGTGCCCAGGTCGCCGTCGACGACCTGGACCGCGACATCAACCGGTTCGAGAAGGACATCGACCAGGTACGCGCCCGTAAGCAGCGCGACCAGCAGCGGCTGGCGACGGGCGGCGGCGGCGTCAAGGAGCAGGAGGGGTTGGAGCACGAGCTGCAGACCCTGGACCGGCGCCAGTCCGAGCTGGAGGACGCCGAGCTGGAGCTGATGGAGCAGCGTGAGCAGAGCCAGTCCACGCTGGACGCCGTGAAGGCGAAGCTCTCCGCGGTCGGTGAGCGCCGTACGGCCGCGGAGCGTAGCCGGGACGAGGCGTATGCGGAGATCGCCAGGGAGCAGGAGTTCAAGGTGGCGGCCCGCCAGCCGCTGGCCGCGGATCTTCCCGCCGACCTGGTGAGCCTGTACGACAAGATCCGGGCGGAGTCCGGGCTCGGCGCGGCCCTGTTGCAGGCCGGCCGCTGCGGCGGCTGCCGGATTGAGCTGTACGGCTCCGAGCTGGCCCGCGTCAAGAACGCCCCCTCTGACGACGTGGTCCGCTGCGAGGAATGCCGCCGGATCATGGTCCGCACGAACGAGTCCGGTCTGTGAGGGTTGTCGTCGAGGCGGACGGTGGCTCCCGCGGCAACCCCGGTCCGTCGGGCTACGGCGCGGTGGTGCTCGACTCGGACACCGGTGCCGTGCTCGCAGAGCGGTTCGAGGCGCTCGGCATCGCCACGAACAACGTCGCCGAGTACTCGGGCCTGATCGCCGGTCTTGAGGCCGCTGCCGAGCTGGGTGCCGCGCTGGTCGAGGTCCGGATGGACTCCAAGCTGGTCGTCGAGCAGATGTCCGGCCGCTGGCAGATCAAGAATCCCGGCCTGCGGCCCCTCGCCGCGAAGGCCGCGCAGCTGGTCCGCCGCTTTGACGGGGTCACCTTCGAATGGATCCCGCGCGCGCGGAACACCCGCGCTGACGCCCTGGCCAACCGTGCCATGGACGGCGCCGAGGGCAGGCCCCCGGCGCCCGAGCCGGAGCCGCCGCGCGAGGTCGCTGGTCCGGATTCGCCGGGGCGTGCGGCGGCTCGCGAGGCCGCCGTACGCGCGGCCGCCAAGCCGGTCCAGTCCTGGGCGCCCCGCCCGACCACCGAGGCGACCAGGCTCATCCTGGTCCGCCACGGCGCGACCGCGCTGACCGCGCAGGGCCGTTACTCGGGCCGCGGTGACGTGCCGTTGTCGCGGCACGGCGAGGTTCAGGCCATGGCCGCGGGCGCACGCGTGGCCGCCCTGGCCGGGAACATCGCGGCCGTCGTCAGCTCTCCCCTGCAACGGTGTACGCGCACCGCGGAACTCATCGCCGAGGAGTGCGGCAAGCCCCCCATGACGACGGACGAGGGCCTCATCGAGTGCGACTTCGGCGCCTGGGAGGGGTTGACCTTCGCGGAGGTGGCACAGCGCTGGGCGGCGGAGCAGGCGCAGTGGCTGAACTCGACCGCGGTCGCCCCGCCGGGCGGGGAGTCGTTCCAGACGGTGGCGAAGCGGGTACGTGCGACGACAGCCGCGCTGCGGGACGCGTACCCGAGGCAGGCCGTCGTTGTGGTCTCGCACGTCTCGCCGGTGAAGTTGATCCTGCGCGACGCGCTGGCGTCGTCGGACGCGTTCCTGCACCGGCTCTTCCTCGACCCGGCCGGGGTGTCCGTGGTGGACCTGTACGCCGACGGCGCCGTGGCCGTGCGGTCGGTGAACGAGACCTCGCACCTGCGTTGATCGATCAACTGCCCCCACGCGCTCCTGGTCGCTCGACGGCGGCGGCGGGAAACCTTCTCGGTCGACGGCGCTGATCACGTCTCGTACGCGAGGGCCGCGCCGGGATTTCCGGCGCGGCCCTTCTGCCGTTGAGCGCAGGATCTCCGCCGCTCATCGCAGAGTGATCGACGTCACTCAGCGACGGTGGGTAACCTCGCGACTGCGCAGGAGGTGACCAGATGGCCGATGTTCCTGAAACCGCCCCACCGAGGACCGCCGATCGCAGCCCGTGGAACTGGCTGCTCGTGATTCCGATCGTGGTCCCGCTCATGACGTTCCTCTACAACCGCGACGAGCCGCAGCTCTTCGGATTCCCGATGTTCTACTGGGTGCAGTTCGCGTTCATCCTGGTCGGCGTCACGACGACCTCGATCGTCTACCAGAGGACGAGGCGAGGGCGGCGATGAGTGACCACGTGGTCGAGATCGTCATCTTCGCGTTCCTCTTCCTCCTCGTCAGCGGGATGGGGTTCGTCGCCGCGAAGTGGCGGGCGCCCCAGGACATGGCCCACCTGGACGAGTGGGGGCTGGGTGGCCGGTCGTTCGGCGGCTGGATCACCTGGTTCCTCGTCGGCGGTGACCTGTACACCGCGTACACGTTCGTGGCTGTTCCGGCGCTGATGTTCGGGGCGGGGGCGGCCGGGTTCTTCGCCGTGCCGTACACGATCATCATCTACCCGCTGTTCTTCCTGATCCTGATCCGGCTCTGGTCGGTGTCGCACCGGCACGGGTTCGTGACCCCGGCCGACTTCGTCCGCACCCGGTTCGGCTCGCCCACGCTCGCGCTGGTCATCGCGATCACGGGCATCGTGGCGACGATGCCGTACATCGCGCTCCAACTGGTCGGCATCGAGGCCGTGCTCAAGACGATGGGGGTCACCGGGACCAGCGCCGTCGCGCGGCACCTGCCGATCATCATCGCGTTCGCGATCCTGGCGGCATACACCTATCAGTCGGGGCTGCGGGCTCCGGCGCTCATCGCGTTCGTCAAGGACACGCTGATCTACGTCGTGATCCTGGTGGCGGTCATCTACCTGCCGTACAAGCTGGGCGGCTGGGATTCGATCTTCGATGCCGCGAGGGCCAAGTTCGCGGCGACGCCCGCACAGGGCGATGGCGTCGTCCTCACGGCCAACAACCAGTTGCAGTACGTGACCCTGGCGCTGGGTTCCGCACTGGCGTTGTTCCTCTACCCGCACAGCATCACCGGGGTGCTGGCCAGCAAGAACCGCAACGTCATCAAGCGGAACATGTCGGCCCTGCCGGCGTACTCCTTCCTGCTGGGCCTGATCGCGCTCCTGGGTTACATGGCCATCGCGGCCGGGGTGAAACCGCTGCCCGGCAACACCGCGGGTACGACAGACAGCAACACGGTCGTGCCAGTGCTGTTCGACCAGCAGTTCCCGGCGTGGTTCGCGGGGGTGGCGTTCGCCGCGATCGGGATCGGCGCGCTGGTCCCCGCGGCGATCATGTCGATCGCCGCGGCGAACCTGTTCACTCGCAACATCTACAAGGAGTACCTGCGTAAGGACGCCAGCCACGCCCAGGAGGCCAAGGTCTCCAAGGTCGCGTCGCTGGTCGTCAAGGTCGGGGCGGTCGCCTGCATCGTCTTCCTCGACCCGCAGTTCTCCATCGACCTGCAGCTCATCGGCGGTGTGATCATCTTGCAGACGCTGCCGTCGGTGGCGATCGGCCTGTTCACCCGCTGGTTCCACCGGGGGGGCCTGCTAGCGGGCTGGGCGGCGGGCATGGGTGCCGGCATGTGGATGCTGTACGAGATCCCGAACGCGGCCACCAAGCGGGCCCATTTCGGCGGCTCGGCGTTCCCCCTGTCGAACCTCGGCTTCGACACGCCGAAGACGGTCTACGTCGGCTTCATCGCCGTCGTGCTGAATCTGCTCGTCACGGCGATCGTGACGCTGATCCTGCGGGCCGCGAAAGTCGCCGACGGTTTCGACGGCACCATCGAGTCCGACTACACGGCCGACGAGGGCGACCCGCGACTGGAGAACGCCCGGACCAACCCGGACGAGCTGGTCTCATCCACCTGAGCCCGTCCATCAGTCCTGCCGCCCTTCGTCGCCGAGGGCGGCAGGACCCATGACCAGGTCCGGTACGCGTGAAGGCCGCCTTCGGCGTGCAGCCGTCGTGCGGCATTCCACGCCGACAGTACGGCTCGGCGGGGCATCTCCGTCCCGCTCGAGGTCGAGGCGGCGCTGGACAGGCGTACGGCCTTGGCGTTCCCCATGATCGGGGTCGTGTTCGGCGGTCCGGACGTGACGGTGACCGGCTCGACCATCGCCGACCCGGATCCGGAACGATGCCCGGGCCGGGGCCGCATTGCGGACCGGCCCGAGGACGCCACTACGATCGAACCCGCGACGGACGAGTCGACCGGGCGGTCGCGTCGGCGGGTCTCGAACCTGCCGCCGAGGAACGTCCGGACTCCACAGGGCAGGGTGGTTGTTAACGGCAACCCGGGGTGACCCGCGGGACAGTGCCACAGAGAATAGACCGCCGGTGCCTCGGCATCGGTAAGGGTGAAACGGTGGGGTAAGAGCCCACCAGCACCCCGGGCGACCGGGGTGGCTAGGTAAACCCCACCCGGAGCAAGGCCAAGTAAGGCCCCGCGCCGCAAGGCGGAGGCCGGCGCAGGCGTTCGAGGGCTGCCCGCCCGAGCCTGCGGGTAGGCCGCAAGAGCCTGTCGGCGACGGCAGGCCGAGATGGATGGCCGCCACCGGTGGCAACACCGGCTACAGAATCCGGCGTACAGGTCGACTCGTCCGTCGCCCTCCTGGTCAGAGCCCTGATAATGGGCTCTGACAGGGACTTCTCCGGTCATTGATGGTCTACAGTGGTCGACGTTGGTGGGCGTTTGACGGCCCCGTGACGGCCCAGCGACGGCCCTGGCCGCCGGAGGTATCGCTCGGCACGCCCATGGTCACCGGGCGGCGGGGTCCCCGCAGTGGCAGGGTGTAGGCACGTGCGTGCGGCAGACGCTGCCGCCGTATTCCCGCGTGAGGGAGGACCCTATGAAGTCCCGGACGCTCGGCCAAGGACTGCAAGTCTCCGCGCTCGGCCTCGGCTGCATGGGCATGAGTCAGAGCTACGGGCCGAACCCCGGTGGCCGCGACGAGATGGTGAGGGTTCTGCGCGGTGCCGTCGAGCGCGGCATCACGTTCTTCGACACCGCCGAGGTCTACGGCCCGTACGTCAACGAGGAACTCGTCGGCGAAGCGCTCGAACCGCTGCGCGACCAGGTCGTCATCGCCACGAAGTTCGGCTGGGACATCCAGGACGGCAAGTCCGTCGGCCTGGACAGTCGCCCCGAGCAGATCCGCCGGGTGGCGGACGCCTCGCTGCGGCGGCTGCGCACCGACCGGATCGACGTGTTCTACCAACACCGCGTCGACCCGGACGTGCCCATCGAGGACGTCGCCGGCGCCGTCGCGGAGCTGGTGACCGCGGGCAAGGTCGCGTACTTCGGGCTGTCCGAGGCCGGTGCCGACACCATCCGCCGTGCTCATGCCGTGCATCCCGTCACCGCCCTGCAGAGCGAGTACTCGTTGTGGACCCGCGACATCGAGGCCGAGATCCTGCCGACGCTCGACGAGCTCGGCATCGGCCTGGTGCCTTTCAGCCCGCTCGGCAAAGGCTTCTTGACCGGCACGGTCAGCGCCGACACCGAGTTTGCACCCGGCGACATCCGCACCACGATCCCGCGGTTCACGGAGGAGAACCGGGCCGCGAATCAGGCTCTTGTCCATCTCATCGGGCAGGTCGCCAAGACGTACAACGCGACACCGGCGCAGGTGGCCCTCGCATGGCTGCTCGCTCGCCGTCCTTCGCTCGTTCCCATTCCCGGAACGCGGCGGCTGTCACGCCTCGACGAGAACATCGGGGCCGTGGAGCTGAAGCTGTCCGAATACGACATGACCGATCTGAATGAGGCCGCCACCCGCGTCGGTGTGGCTGGCGCCCGCTACAACGACGCCATGCAGAAGTTGACCGGCCGGTAAGCCGGCCCTCACCCGGCGGAGGCCCCGGCTCCTCGATGCGAGGATGCCGGGGCTTCAGCGTGTCCGCTGGTGTCGCGGTGGCCGCCCTTGCGCGCATACCAGCGCCAGCAAGCCTGGCGACACGGCGCTACGCCCCTCGGTGGTGAACCAGCCCGCGTACTCGCTGCCATCGAAGACCGGCCCGAGTGCGTCCCGGACCCGCGTCACCCGGGTACGACCCGGATACGCCGCCGGACCACCGCCTCGATCTGCGCCGGAACCTCACCGACGCCATCGCCCTCATCGACATCCCGGCACATTAGTCCATAAAGGACATATGCCCAACTGGCGATCGCTATCAATCAAAAGCTGAAGTTGCAGCTGAAGAGGATGTCGTTGGGGTTGCCGTTGTCCTCGGGAACCGTGCACGTCCTTTCCTGGTCCAGCTTTCCGCTGGCAGATTTCTGGAACGTGATGGTGACGTCACCCTTCCACCAGAAGTCTCCCGTCTGGAAGCATCCCCCCGTGGGAACGGAGCGGCTGTACGTTGTCTGCTCACCGTCCTGGTTGCTGCCGCTGACCGTCGCGGCCTGATAGTCACCGTCCCCGAATTGACAGGACTGGATCATCATCCCGTTCGTTGCGGCGTGCGCCGACTCGGTAAGCATGACTCCCAGGCCGACCAGGCCGGCAGCGGTCACAACCGACAGCACTTTGAGTCCTTTCACCATCACGTCGTCCTCCTCCGATGAGCATTCCGTCCCAGCGTCTTCTACGTACGCAGTGCCAACTCGGGTTCAATCCCGTTACAGTGCTGGCCGAATCCGTGCACCGGTGCGCCGCAGATCCAGGTAAATCGGAAACAATCGCCAGTGAGCTGATCTCAAGAGGAATTGCGGCGGATCTGAGCGACACGTGCATATCGGGTCAGGCCGGACGACTCGATACCGGCGTGGAGTCATCTCGACGATGTGGATCCTGTCGCGGACAACCGTCCTGTCAGACACGGCCCCGCGGCAGAGCGCGGCGTGTGGCCCTCGTGGTGCAGTCACGCCCGAGGGTCTCCCCGGTACGTACGGCATGTAGCCCTGCCCGTTGGGGATACCGACCCGCACCTCCCGACGTCGCGCAGTGTCACCACGCGCATCGCAGAGTGCAACATCGGCCGTCCACCATGGTCCTCACTGGGGACAGTCCCAGACGGCAGGATGCAACGGTGTGCGGTCGCCGCGACCGCCTGATGCCCCGAGCGTCCATCGCCGCACACCGAACCAGAGACTGCCCCGCGTCGCCGTGGGAGGGCGGTGAGCGCGAATCCCCAGGTCAGCGCATGATCCAGAAGCGAGTGTCCGGCGGTCAGGCCGGCTCTTCGGTCGCCCACGCTTCACCGCCCGATCGAGGCGGTGGCCTGGTGCACCGAGGAGCGGAACGTGGCCCGATCTCGTGGAGGCCTGGTCCGGTGGGCGTCGCAGCCGGAGCGGCCGATGAGGGCTTGGCGGCACGCGCGGTCCCTTGCCTCCAGTCGGAGGCCGACTCGGTACGGATGCGGCCTACGTAGGTGGTTAGGTAGTTCCCCCGTACCGGACGGCCTTCGAGAAGGCCACTCTGGCGGATGTAGATATCCCATCGGGCGTAGGACTAGAAGGAGCTTGTGATGGCCGGCTTGAATCTTGAGGCTGTCAGGTGCGAGGCGCTGTTCGTATCCGCGTTACAGCGGGGTGACTCCATTCCGGTCTTCCCGGAGACGGTTCGCGACGCCATCCACCAGGCGATCCGCTGGTTCGGCGTGCGGGGCTGCGCGGCGCAGGTAGCCCAGGAGTTCGGCGACCACCCCGACACCGCAGTGGCGCGGATGCGGTGGGCGCGCCATGCCGTCACCCAGGCCTTCCCGGCCAGGGTGGGCGATGTCCACACGTCGGCCCCCGCGGTTCCGCCGTTGCAGCAGGCCGCCTGACGCGTACGTCAGCAGCCTGATCGGGCGCAACCGGGGCGTTCTCCCCTGCGACGGCCGCCTGCGGTGGTGTACGGGCACCGGCGGGAGCGTCGTGTCACATCTTCGATATCGGTCAGCACTGGATTGCCATCGGCATCCATCAGGACATGGTTCAGCCCGACTTCGCCGTGCACGACTGCGTACTCAGCGCGCGGCTGCACAGGTGCGGCAAGCTCGCACCCGGTCCTCCGGCCGGTCGTGGGCGCCCGCGATCCGCTGGTCGCGCGAGGCAGCCTCGGCGAGACACCGCAGCGCGACGTCGATCACGGCACCCTCGCACGACGTCCATGTCGACGGTCGGAACGCGTTCCTCGTGGGTTGGCAGCCCCACCCGCACTCAACCGACCAGGTCGACCTGGCTTTGTATCAGCCTGCGTAGGTCGGCGGAGGGGCGCAGGGCGAGTTCGTCGGCGAGGACGCGGCGGCAGCGGTCGTACTGGCGGGCGGCCTCGTTGCGGTTGCCCGCCGCCAGGTGCGCCACGATCAGTGCGCGGTGGGCACTCTCCCGCAGCGGCTCGGCGTGCACGGCGGCGAGCCCGGCCGCGACGGCCTCGCCGTGCCGGTGCAGCGCGGTGAGCCGGTTGGCCATGGCCTCCAGGGCGTGCAGCCGTAGCTGGTGGTAGTGCTCGCGTTCGACGAGCAGCCAGTCGTCGTCCCAGTCGGGCAGCAGGTCTGCGGCCAGGTCGAACCGCAGCCCCGGGGGGATGTCGTCGTCGGTGCGGCGCAGCAGCCGCTCGGCGTGGGCTGTCGCGCGGCGCAGGTCCACGGCGACGTCCACAGCGATCGTCAGGTGCTGTGCGCCGGCGTCGATCAGGGCGGGGCACTCGCGCTGGGTGCGCCACAGCGCTGAGCGTAGGTTGGCGGCGGCGCGGGCCCCCCGTCGCGCCCGGCCAGAGCGCCGCGGCGACGTGCGGGCGCCCCGTCGGACGCTCTCGCAGGGCGAGGTACGCGATCAGCCGCTGCACGGTCCATGGCAGCACCGCCCGGCGCCCGCCGTCGGTCACCGTCAAGGTGCCGAGGAGCGTGACGTCGTAGCCGGTCATGGGCTCAGCATCGTCCCGCAGGCACCTCATCGTCAGGCTCCGTGTCGGCATGGCGACGCTGGGTATCTGCCGACCCTTCCCCATGGGGCGACAATGGTTCATGACCACCCCTTCCGAAGTGCTCGTCGTCGTCGACGATCCCGCCCGGTACGCCGCCGCCGTGGCCGCCCTGCGGCGGGTCGGCGTCGTCACCCAACTCTTGCCCCCGCGACTGGCCGTGGTCCGGATCGCGCCCGGTTCTGACCTTCCGCACGTGCCCGGCACAACCGTGTACGTCGGCCGGCCGGACGTCGACCTGTCGAAGTCCGAACGGATCTTCGTCGACGCCTGGCTCGCCCGGGACCAACCCAAGGACCGTGTCGGCGACGGCCTGCCCTGGGACGCGCCCGGCTTCGAAGCCCCGGACTGGAGCCCTGATCAAGGTCCGGACCTGGGGACCCGCACCCCCAGTGATTGACTGTTGACGATGTGATGACGCCCCGGCCACGTCCCCGGTGCCCACTGGTCGAATCACTCACGACGGACCACGGAAGTGGGGCGACATGGCCGGCGATCTCAACGTCACGGAACGGGCGGTGCTCCAGGGTCCAGAACTGTTGGGGCGGTAGGAGAGCCCGCGCCCGCATCCGGCGGCAGCGACGCCGCCCGGGTGATCCACCGGTACGGCCGCCTCGCGATCGAGGCGGGCGGGGCTCTGCCGACGGCCGACGCCGGTGTGGCACCCCCGATGGAGGGTCTCGGCGAACTCGAGAAGCTCGGCCTGGCGGCGCTGGTGCTGCGGGAGTCGCCCGAATACCGCGAGATGAAGGCGAACCGGCCGCGGGCCGGCGAGGAATGGGACATGCCGGACTGCACCACCGTCGTGCCCACGCCCGACCTCACCGGCGCGGTGCTGCCCCCGGTGCACCGGCGCCCGCGCCGACCAGCTCGTATCTCGAGGGGACCGTCGCCGTCGGGATCGTCATCGTGCAGGGTCCGACGCCGAATCTGACGTTCAGCGCCGCGGAGATCACCAAGGTGGTCGCCGAGGTGCAGAACGGCCTCGGCTACTACGCCACCACCAACCCCCTCGCGGGGATCAGCTTCTCGTACGACATCCGCAACGTGACCTTGACTGTGGCCCCGAACCCGGGCGCGTCAGACCTGGAAGGACTGTGGCGGAATCCGACGATGGCGGCGCTCGGATTCAGCGCCGACTTCAGCGGCGTCAGCTCCTACGTGGAGAGCCTGCGTACCCGGTTCGGCACCCGGTGGACGTACTGCGGGTTCTTCACCAAGTACCCGGTGAGCCACTTCGCGTACGCCAGCATCGGCGGCCCGCGGGTCGTCATGGACTACAACAACGACGGCTGGGGGCCGGACAACATCGACCGGGTCTTCGCCCACGAGACGGGTCACATCTTCGGCTGTCCCGACGAGTACGCGAGCAGCAACTGCGACTGCGGCGGCGCCTGGGGCCGGTTCGGGGTGGCGAACCACAACTGTGAGCGGTGCGCGGCCATCCCGTTGGCCGCGGAGGTCGAGGCCGCGCGGTGGTGGCGTGTCGTGCCTGATGAAGGCGAACGACTTCACCATGTGCGAGTACACGCCGAGCCATCTGGGCTGGTCGCCGCAGCTGACGGTCCGTAACTACGGGTACGTCGCGGGCGGCTGGCGCGTCGAGAGGCATCCTCGGATCATGGCGGACACGACGGGTGACAAGCGGGCGGACATCGTCGGCTTCGGCGAGGCGGGCACGTACGTCTCCCGCGCCCTGCCGGTCGGCCGCTTCGAGGACCCGGTCCTGCGTATCCCGAACTTCGGCTACACGGCTGGTGGCTGGCGGGTGGAGAGGCACCCGCGGTTCCTGGCGGACACGACCGGCGACGGGCGGCTGGACATTGTCGGCTTCGGCGACGCCGGGGTGTACGTGTCCCGGTCGCTGGGTGGCGGCAAGTTCGAGCCTCCCGGACTGGTCGTGACGAACTTCGGCTACGTGGCCGGTGGCTGGCGGGTGGAGAGGCACCCGCGGTTCGTGGTGGACACCACCGGGGACGGCCGGGCGGACGTGGTGGGTTTCGGCGACGCCGGGGTGTATGTGTCCAGGTCGTGACGTCTGGGGCATCCGGCGGTACGGGCATCGCCCCGTACCGCCGGATTTTTGTCGCCCAGATCCGGAATATGGAACGGTGATCACGGCTTGGATCTTGCGGACCGGCAACGTCGCCGCGGTATGGTCGAGTAGCCGGTTGAAGGTTGAAGCTTCTTTGAGGAGGCGCCATGACGACCACGCCGCCGGCGACGATCCGCACCAGGGTCACCGTTCCGCTGCGTTTTCCGGACCGGTACGCGACCAGTGCCGAGGTGACCACGTTCAGCGGCCTCGCCGACGGACGTGAGCACCTGGCACTCAAGCTGGGCACCCCCGGCCCCGTACCCCTGGTGCGTGCGCATTCCGAGTGCCTCACCGGCGACGTCTTCGGCTCCGAGCGCTGCGACTGCGGTCCGCAGCTGCGGGAGGCTGTCGAGACCATCGCCGAGGCCGGCGGCTACCTGCTCTACCTGCGCCAGGAGGGCCGCGGCATCGGCCTCTACGCCAAGCTCGACTCGTACGCCCTGCAGGATCTGGGCCTCGACACGTACGAGGCGAACCGGGCACTCGGGCACGCCGACGACGAACGCGACTACACCGCCGCCGCGCAGATGCTCGTCACCCTCGGCGCCACCGAGATCGATCTGCTCACCAACAACCCGGATAAGCCGGCCCAACTGCGCTCGCACGGTCTCGACGTCCGCGAGGTCATCCCCACGGCCGTGCACCTGTCGGCGGCGAACGTCAGCTACCTGCAGGCCAAGGTCGAACACACCGCCCACACCCTGGACCTGCCGCTGCCGCTGGCCGGGTGATACCCGCCTGCACCACACCTGCACTCCGGGTCCGGCCCGCACCGCCGATGAGATCAGCGTCGCGGGTCGGACATGTGGAGGTGCAGATCGTTGCAGGGCATCAGCGGGGTAACGAATCGGATCTCCGAACTCCAGTCGCGGATGGTCGCGCTGGCCACCGGCAACGCCGCAACGACGTCGGCCGCCACGTCCGTGTCCACCTCGTCGAAGGCGGCCACGTCGGCCACCGGCACCCAGTTCGCGTCGGCCCTCGCCGACGCGGTGGCGGCGACGAAACCCACGTCCGCCGCCCCGACCGTGCCGTTGTCCGGCACCAAGAAGGTCACCGGTCACTACACGCTGAACGGCAAGGGCATCCCGACCGAGCTCGCCGCGTACGGCAACGGCAAGATCCCGGCGAACGCGCTCGAGAAGGTCGGCACCACCGGCCACAGGCTCTGGAAGCCCGCCGCGGAGTCCCTCGAAAACATGATCGCCGCCGCCAAGAAGGACGGCGTGAAGATCGGCATCACCGACTCGTACCGCTCGTACGACGAGCAGGTCGACGTCGCGAAGCGCAAGGGTCTCTACTCGCAGGGCGGGTTGGCCGCCAAGCCCGGCACCAGCGAGCACGGCTGGGGCATGGCCACCGACCTGGACCTGGACGCCAAGGCGCAGGCCTGGATGCGCAAGCATGCCGGCGAGTACGGCTTCGAGGAGGACACCCCCCGCGAGCCGTGGCACTGGGGCTTCAAGCCTTAGGCGCGGGCCAGGATCTCGGCGTGCAGCACGACGAACCAGCCGTCCTTCGCCGCCGCCCAGCGCCGCCACCCGTCCGAGAGGCGCTGGAGATCCTCGTCGGTCGCGCCGATCCCGCGGGCGCTCGACGCGAACGTCGAACCGGTGACCCGGTCGGCCCAGAGGCCGCCCCACCACGCGCGGTCCTGGTCGTTCGCGAAGCACCACGTGCTCGCCGTCGGCGTCACGTCGGTCAGGTCCGCCGCCTGCGCCCACGACAGCAGCCGGCGACCCGCGTCCGGCTCGCCGCCGTTCGCGTACGCGGTCCGGCGGTACAGCGCGAGCCATTCGTCCAGCTCCGGCAGTTGCGGGAACCAGGTGAAGCCCGCGTAGTCGCTGTCGCGTACCGCGATCACTCCGCCCGGGCGGCAGACCCGGCGCATCTCGCGCAGCGCCCGCACCGGGTCGGCCACGTGTTGCAGGACCTGGTGGGCGTGCACGACGTCGAACGCGTCGTCGCCGAAGTCGAGCGCGTGTACGTCCGCGACCGCGAAGTCGACGTTGTCGGCGGTGATCTCGGCGCGGGTCAGCCCGAGCGCCTCCTCGGTGACCTCGGACGCGGTGACGTGCGCGACCCGGGTCGCCAGGTCCGCGGTGATCGTGCCCGGACCGCAGCCGACGTCGAGCAGCCGCTGATCCGGCCGCAGGAGTGGAAGCAGGTAGGCCGCCGAGTTCGCCGCCGTACGCCACCGGTGTGAGCGCAGGACCGACTCGTGATGCCCGTGGATGTAGCTCGCCATGGGTCTGACGCTAGACTTCCTGTCTCGTAATGCGGAACATTCATACCGAAATATGGGAACAGTTGTCGGTCGTGAGCGTGGTGTTGACCACCGGAACGGAAAGGGGCTGGGTCGGCGGGCGGTCCAGGCCGTACCGTCTCAACCCATGAGGATCGGCATCGTCGGCGCGACGGGACAGGTCGGTGGCGTGGTCCGCCGCATCCTGACCGAGCGTCGCTTCCCCGTGGACCAGCTTCGGCTCTTCGCCTCCGCCCGCTCCGCGGGCCGCACCCTGCCCTGGGGTGATGGCGAGGTGACCGTCGAGGACACCGCGACGGCCGACTACAGCGGCCTGGACATCGTCATCTTCTCGGCCGGCAAGGGCGGCGCACTCGAGTACGCCCCCCGCTTCGCCGAGGCCGGCGCGGTGGTCGTGGACAACTCGTCCGCGTACCGCATGGACCCGGATGTCCCGCTCGTCGTCGCCGAGGTCAACCCGGATGCGGCGAAGATGCGCCCCAAGGGCATCATCGCCAACCCGAACTGCACCACCATGGCCGCGATGCCGGTACTGCGCCCGCTGCACGACGAAGCCGGCCTCGTCGCGCTGGTCGCCACCACGTACCAGGCGGTCTCCGGCGCTGGGCTAGCCGGCGTCGCTGAACTGGACGAGCAGGTACGCAAGGTCAGCGACCGGGCTACCCAGCTCACCTTCGACGGCTCCGCCGTGGAGTTCCCGGCCCCGAAGTCGTTCCCGCGCACGATCGCGTTCAACGTCGTCCCGCAGGCCGGTTCGATCGTCGACGACGGGCGGAACGAGACCGACGAGGAGAAGAAGCTCCGCAACGAAAGCCGGAAGATTCTCGGCATCCCCGATCTCAAGGTCTCCGGAACCTGCGTGCGCGTCCCGGTTTTCACCGGTCACTCCCTGCAGGTCAACGCCCGCTTCGCACACCCGATCACGCCGGCACGCGTCCGTGAACTCCTCGACGGAGCCCCGGGCGTGGAGCTGTCCGACGTCCCGACGCCGTTGCAGGCCGCGGGACAGGACCCGACGTACGTCGGCCGGATCCGCACCGACGAGACGGTAGAGAACGGCATCGCGCTGTTCCTCTCCAACGACAACCTGCGCAAGGGCGCGGCGCTCAACGCCGTACAGATCGCCGAGCTGGTCGCCGCAGAACTTCGCTAGCTCCTGGATACGTCCGGCGCTCGTTCCCACCGCCAGGGGAACGGGCGCCGGACCCGTTTACCGCAGCTTGAGAACGTTTGCGGGTCAGGCTGCGCCGCGCGAACTGCGCTATCGGCAGCGCCCGGCCCCTGCATCCACGCCGAAATCGCGTCCGAACGTCGTCGCGTCCATCGGGCGCAGCGCCCGTCCGAGCGGTCGGCAGTCGACGGTTTGAACGTATCGGCCGCCCAGGGCGACCCTGTCCGAGCGCTTTGCCCGTTGGTGGCGAATACGGGCCCGGCCGCTGTGTACGTACCTAGGGCAGGGTTCCTACGATCGGATGATCGTGGCAAATGTCTACTGTGGAAAATGCGTTCTTTTTGCGTGAATCAGTAGCGCATGGTCGTTTTGAGGTGCACAGTGATTTCATGAGCGACAGTGGGCTCGGTGGGGCCGGCTACTTCTGGTGCCTGCGCCACAGCCGCGTGGAGACGCTGGCTGACGCATGCCCCATGCAGTACCGCATCGGCCCGTTCCCCTCACCGTCCGACGCCGAAAAGGCCCTGGACACCGTCGAGAAGCGCAATGCCGCGTGGGACGCCGAAGACGCCCGCTGGAACGGGGAGGAGCAGTAGACAACCGGCGCCGGACCGTAGTCCACGCCGGAATTTTCGCTGTCTCCGTGCGGAGACGAGCCCGCAGTCATTCGCAAGGAGGAACCACCATGGCCGTTGCCAAGAAGGCCCCGACCCGCGCGGGCGCCAAACGAACAAGCGCCGCCACAGCGGCGCCTCCCGTCACAGACACCGCCCGCACCTCGCCGGTCGGTTCGACTGCCTCACGCGCCGGATCTCCTGCTACACGCGCCGGATCTACCACTGGGCGTTCCGGTGCCGCTGGGCGTTCCGGTGCCGCGGCCAAGAAGGCGTCGACCGGTAGCCCCGCAGGTCGCGCGGCAACCACCAAGCGTGCCGTCTCGGCCGCCGCCGTCAAGCCGTCGTCCGCTTCCGTGTCGAAGCCCGCCGCTGCCGGATCGTCGGCGGGGAAGACTGCCGCCAAGGCGGGTGCGGGGAAGACCGCCGCCAAGGCGGGTGCGGCGAAGACCGCCACCAAGTCCGCCGTCGTGAAACCGATCGGAGGCAAGTCGGCCGCTGTCTCTGCGACGTCGGCCGCCGCGAAGGCCGGTGTTGCCAAGTCGGGTGGTGCCCGGTCGGCGGCCAGGACCGGTACCGCCCGATCGAGTGCCACCTCGCTCACTGCGACCAAGTCCGCTGCTACCAAGTCCGCTGCTACCAAGTCCGCTGCTACCAAGTCCGCTGGGACGAAGGCCAGAGCGACCAGCGGCGGCGCAGTGGGGTCCGTGGCGAAGTCCGTTGCCGTCACCTCGGCGGGAGTGGCGTCCACCGCTGCCGGCGCGGGGAAGAAGGCGGCCGGCACGGCGAAGAAGGTCACCGCCAAGGCGGGCGCAACCGGGCATACCGCGACCGCGAAGGCCATCGGCAACGCCGCCAAACGCACCACGGCCACTGCGTCAGGCGCTCGGGCCGCCTCGGCACGATCCACCGTGCCGAAGCCCGTGACCGAGCCGATCGCGACGGCAGCCAAGGAGAGCGCGGCCAGGACGAGCGCGATGAAGCCGTCCGCGGGCAAGGTCGGCACCGTCAAGGCTGGCACCGTCAAGGCGGGTTCCGTCAAGGCCGGCACCGTCAAGGCCGCGTCCGCGAAGGCGAATACGGCGAAGGACGGCTCCGCTAGGTCTGTTGGTACGCGCGCCGCCGGTGCCGGCAAGACGGTCAAGGTGGGTGGCGTCAAGCCGAAGGTGGCCGGTGGACAGATGACGGCGGCACGGTCCGGTTCGGCCCGGACAAGCGCTGCGAGGTCGGGCAGTATCAAGACCACCACTGCCCGCGTGAACGCCTCGCAGCCGGCCACCACCGGTGATGGCGCCTTGCGCTCCTCCGTGTCGAAGTCCACCACGGCCAAGGCGAGCAACTCCAAGGTCGGCACGGTGAAGACGAGCGGTACGAAGACGGGCACCTCGCGGGCCAACGCCGCCAGGACGGGTACCGCCAGGCCCGGCACCGGCAAGGCCCGTACCGCAGCGTCGAACGCCGGCCCGACCTCGGCGAGGACGGCCACGGCGAAGCCGGATACGGTCAAGCGCTCCGCCACCCGTACCACCACCGGAAAGTCCGTCGCGGGCACCACCGGCACCACGACGACCGCAGGCACGGGAACCTCCCGAGCAGGTGCCGCTTCTGTCTCGAGGTCCAGCGCGAAGACGAAGATGGCCAAGACGGAGGCGGGGATGGCGACGTCCGGGACCGCCAAGGCCCGGACCGCGAAGACGGGGACCGCGAAGTCGGGCTCGTCGCGGGCCAGCACCAGCGCCGCCAAGACCGGCATGACTGAGACCGGCATGACCAAGATCAGTGCTGCCAAGTCGACGGCCGCGTCGGGGACTGCTCCCAAGGGTGAGACCGTCGGTACGAAGGCGACCCGGTCGACGACCGGCACGGCAAAGACCAGTACGGCTCGGACCGGCACGGCCACGTCGAGGAGCGCCAGGACTGGGGCAGCCAAAACGGCCGGCACCAAAGGCGGCGCCACGCAATCGGGCACGGCGAAGACAACGGTCAAGTCCGCCACCGGCAAGTCTGCGATCACCCGGTCCGCTGCCGGCATGTCGGGCGCCGCGAAGTCGGGTACGAAGACGTCGAGCGCCAAAAGCTCGGGCACCGCGAGCAGCGGCACGGCAGGTGCCCGGTCGACTGCGCCCAGGTCCGGAACGGCGGTCAAGGCCAGCACCGCTAAGCCGACCATGACCAAGGCGGGCACCGCTAAGCCGACCATGACCAAGGCGGGCACTGCGAAGGCGGGCACTGCGAAGGCGGGCACTGCGAAGGCGGGCACTGCGAAGGGCGGGGTCGCGGTGACGCGGAAGGCGGCTCCGCGGAAGGCGGCGGCACGGCCCGAGACGGCCAAGAAGGCGATGGCTGGGAAGAAACCGGCGGCTGCGCGGGCGCGCTGAGAACGGTTTGCAGGACATGGCCGACTTCCCGGACGGGAGGTCGGCCATGGTGCGTTCCCGGCCGTTGTCGATGGGCGCTGGTAGTAGTGACGGCGTGGGAATCCGACGACTTTGACATCCTCTCCGCCCTGAAGGGCGGAGATTCCCTCCACGCTGCGAGTGGAACACCTGCGCAACGTCCGAGCGGGTTCTCGCTTCACCGCAGTCCGCCAAGGCAAGCCCCGGTCTTACGTCCACTCCACGAGCGTTGAACGTCTCCGCAAGCCCTGCGGCGACAACCAGGCTGTGTCCGTCCTGGCACTTCGGGGCTTCCGGCGAGCACCGGTACTCCGGCCCTTCGTCCCGCACTCCGGTCACCGTACCAGGATCTGTCGCGCCTGCCGAAGGTGATGGCCGACATCGACTGCCTCGCGAAACGCAGTGGAGCAGGGGTGATCGAGCTGACCGAGGCGGTGCTGTTGCGGGACAGGGTGGGGGCAGGTCTTCGACGCGGGCGTGCTCGACGTCGGCAAGGGCGGCCGGGACAGTCGCTGTGGACGATCCGCCGGTTCGGGGCGAAGTTCGTGGGTGATCTGCCGCTGGGGGGAGCGCATCCGGGCCCGGCTCGTGACGGCCGACCCGGTGAGGCGTCAGGTGTCGTTCGAACGCGGCTGAGTGCCGAGGGTGGCGACGTTCGGCTGTGCCGGAGCGGACGTACGGCCGAGTCCGCCACCCCGGCCGTTGACGTATATCAATGGAATGTGTGTTCCGCGGCCGGGAACTCGCCGCCGCGGACCTCGGCCGCGAACGCCGACGCGGCCGTCGTGAGTGTGCCCGCCAGATCGGCGTAGCGCTTGACGAAGCGCGGTGTGTGGCCGCTGCGCAGGCCGGCCATGTCCTGCCAGACGAGGACCTGCGCGTCGGTGTCCGGTCCGGCGCCGATGCCGATGGTCGGAACGGGCAGTTCGTGCGTGATGTGCTTGGCGACCTCGCCGGGGACCATCTCCAGGACCACCGAGAACGCCCCGGCGCGGACGACTGCGCGGGCGTCCTCGTGGACCTGCTCGGCGGTGTCGCCGCGGCCCTGGACGCGGTAGCCGCCGATGGCGTGCTCGCTCTGCGGGGTGAAGCCGACGTGGCCCATCACCGGGATGCCGGCGGCCGTGATCGCCGCGATCTGCCGCTCGACGCGTACGCCGCCCTCGAGCTTGACGGCGTGGCATCCGCCCTCCTTCATGAACCGTACGGCGGTGCGGAGGGCCTGTTCGGGGCCCTCTTCGTACGAGCCGAACGGAAGGTCGCCGACGATCAGCGCCGTGCTGGTGGATCGGACCACGGCGCGGACCAGGGGGAGTAACTCATCGACGGTGACGGAGACGGTGGTCTCGTAGCCGTAGACGTTGTTCGCGGCGGAGTCGCCGACGAGCAGCACCGGGATCCCGGCCTGGTCGAAGATCCGCGCGGTGTACTGGTCGTACGAGGTGAGCATCGGCCAGCGTTCGCCGCGCTCCTTGGCGGCGACCAGGTCGCGAGTCCGTACGCGGCGTGTGGCCGGGCCGCCGTAGAGCGCCTGAACCTCATCCTGGGGCATCTCTGTCTCCTCTCCCTCGAGGCCGCGCAGCGCGGTCCCCGGGTCCAACCCCGATGGTGACACCAGAACGGCGCCGCAGGTCAGAGTCGGGTGTAAGACGTCACACCGACTTTTCCGGGCTGAGCTCCTCGTTCGGCTCGCTGCGCTCGCGGAATCGGTTCGTGACGGGCAGACGGCGGTCGCGGCCGAACGCCTTCATGCTGATCTTCGTGCCGGGGGCGGACTGGCGGCGTTTGTATTCGGCGACGTCGACCAGGCGCAGGACCTTGTCGACCAGGGCCTCGTCGTGTCCGGCGGCGAGCAGGTCGGCGCGGCCCAGGTCGGCGTCGATGTAGCCGGCGAGGATCGCGTCGAGCACCTCGTAGTCGGGCAGCGAGTCGGTGTCGAGCTGCCCCGGGCGCAGTTCGGCGCTCGGCGGCTTCGTGATCGAGTTCTCCGGGATCGGCGGCACCTCGCTGATCGAGTTCCGCCACCTCGCCAGGCGCCAGACGAGGGTCTTGGGGACGTCCTTGAGCGGGTTGAAGCCGCCGACGGAGTCGCCGTACAGGGTGGAGTAGCCGACGGCCAGTTCGCTCTTGTTGCCGGTGGTGAGGACGAGGTGGCCCTCCTGGTTCGACAGGGCCATGAGGATGACGCCGCGGACGCGGGCCTGGAGGTTCTCGACGGCGAGGCCCGAGAGCGAGATGTTCGCCATGAAGGCGTCCACCATCGGCTCGATCGGTTCGGAACGGTAGTCCAGGCCGGTGCGCTTGGCCAGGTCGGCGGCGTCGGCCCGGGAGTGGCCGGAGGAGTGCCCGCTGGGCATGGACACGCCGACGACGTGCTCGGGGCCGACCGCGTCGACCGCGATCGTGGCGACGACGGCGGAGTCGATGCCGCCGGACAGGCCGAGCACGACCGAGGTGAAGCCGTTCTTCCGGACGTAATCGCGCAGGCCCAGAACCAGCGCGGACCAGATCTCGGCCTCGTCGGTGACACGTTCGGCGACACCGGCGTCGCAGACGCCCTTGAACGGCCGCAGCGTGATCCCCGGGTCGACCCGGACGATCGTCATGTCGGGCTCGTCGTCGGCCGGATCGTCGGTCGGGGCCGCGATCGGCCGCGGGGTGCCGCGTCGCGGCGTCAGGTCGTGGATCAGCAGGTACGGGGTGAACTGCGGGCCCCGGGTCAGCAGTTCACCGTCCGCGGTGACGATCATCGAATCACCGTCGAAGACCAGTTCGTCCTGGCCGCCGATCATGTTGACGTACGCGATGGTGGCGCCCGCTTCGGCGGCGCGGCGCTGCACGAGTGGCAGACGCAGGTCGTCCTTGTCGAGCTCGTACGGGGAGCCGTTGATGTTGAGGACCAGATCCACGCCGGCCCGGGCGGCCGCCGTGAACGGGCCGCCGGCCTGCCACAGGTCCTCGCAGATCGTCAGCGCCACGTCGAGGTCGCCCATCGTGACGACGGTCAGGCTGTCGCCCGGCTCGAAGTACCGGTCCTCGTCGAAGACGCCGTAGTTCGGCAGGTGGTGCTTGAAGTACGTTGCGGCGACGCCGCCGTCGTACAGCAGAGCCGCTGCGTTGCGGGGTCCCCGGCCGCGCACGGCGTCCGCGCTGATCGGGGCTGGTCCGTCCGTGTCCAGGTAGCCGACGAGGACCGGGATGTCGCCGAATCCGTCGGTGGCCAGGTCCGCCGCGAGCTTGCGGATCGCGGCCTTGGAGGCCTCGACGAAGGAGGTACGGAAGACGAGGTCCTCGACGGGATACCCGGTCAGCATCATCTCGGGGAAGGCCACCAGGTTCGCGCCCAGCCGGGCGGCCCTGCCCGTCCAGTGCCGGACGAGATCGGCGTTGCCGGTGATGTCACCGACGGTCGGGTTCACCTGGGCGAGGGCGAGACGGAGCGCGGTCATGTCCTCATCTTTCCCGGTGGACGCCGGCCCGGAACGCCCTGTGCGACGAGTGTCTCCTCCGACCGGGTGGATCGTGGCCGGCGAAGGTACGCGGACGGCGCGCCCGCCGCCCTGACTGCGCTCGGTGGTGTCACGCTCGCAGGCGGTGGGGCTGCGCAACGCGACCGGGCCGTACGGGTTCTCGACCTGCTGGGGGCCGGTCTGCGGCCCGGCCCGGTGCCTCGCCGGACAACCGATCGGCGTAACCTCGTCGTAACTGGTCACGGGCAGACTGGCCGACTACGGTGATCAGCCCGATCGTGCATCCCGGTACGGATGTCCGAGGATGATGGACCGGTTCGATGTCGTGGCCGTCGCGAGGGGTGGAAGTGGACCGTCAGCAGGAGTTCGTGCTCCGTACGCTCGAAGAGCGCGACATCCGTTTTGTCCGCTTGTGGTTCACGGACGTGCTCGGCACGCTGAAGAGCGTCTCCGTCGCCCCCGCCGAGCTCGAGGCCGCCTTCGAGGAGGGCATCGGCTTCGACGGCTCCGCGATCGAGGGCTTCGCCCGTGTCTACGAGTCGGACATGGTCGCCATGCCCGACCCGAGCACCTTCCAGGTCTTTCCGTTCGAGGGCGGCGCCAGCGGCGAGAGCGCCCGGATGTTCTGCGACGTCCTGCTCCCGGACCGTACGCCCAGCTGGGCCGACCCCCGGCACGTGCTGCGCCGGATGCTGTCGAAGGCCGCCGAGAAGGGCTTCACGTTCTACACGCACCCCGAGATCGAGTTCTTCCTCCTCGAGAACGGCCCCGTCGACGGCTCGGTGCCCGTTCCCGTCGACGCCGGCGGCTACTTCGAGCACACCACGCACGCCGTCGCCCGCGACTTCCGCCGCCAGGCCGTCCTGGCCCTCGAACGGATCGGCATCTCCGTCGAGTTCAGCCACCACGAGGTCGCCCCCGGTCAGCAGGAGATCGACCTGCGGTACGCCGACGCACTCGCGACCGCCGACAACATCATGACGTTCCGGCATGTCGTCAAGGAGGTCGCGCTCTCGCAGAACGTGCGCGCCACCTTCATGCCGAAGCCGTTCACCGACCAGCCCGGCAGCGGCATGCACACCCACCTGTCGCTCTTCGAGGGCGAGCGCAACGCGTTCCACGACAACGGCAACCCGTCGAAGCTCTCCAAGGTCGCCCGGGCCTTCATCGCCGGGCTGCTCGTGCACGCCCGCGAGTACACGGCCGTCACCAACCAGTGGGTCAACTCGTACAAGCGGCTCTTCCCGATGCAGCTGCCCGACCGGATCACCGAGTCGCCCGCGTTCGTCTGCTGGGGACACCTCAACCGGTCCGCGCTCGTCAGGGTCCCCGCGTACGGCAAGCCCAACTCGGCCCGGGTCGAGGTCCGTTCGCCCGACTCGGCCTGCAACCCGTACCTGGCCTTCGCCGTCATGCTCGGCGCCGGCCTCAAGGGCATCGAGGAGGGCTACGAGCTGCCCCCGGGCGCCGAGGACGACGTGTGGTCGCTCTCCCCGGCCGAGCGCAAGGCGATGGGGTACGAGGCCCTCCCGGAGAACCTCTCCGAGGCGATCGACGTCATGGCCGGCTCGGAACTCGTCGCCGAGGTACTCGGCGAACACGTCTTCGACTTCTTCCTGCGCAACAAGCGCGCCGAGTGGGAGCAGTACCGCCGAGAGGTCACCCCGTACGAGCGCCAGCGTTACCTCGGCGCCCTGTAAGAGCAGTCAGCAAGGTAGAGCTTGAGGGCTCGCCGTGGTTCACGAAGATGTTCGCGGCTGCGGCGGGCCCTTCGCTGTTGGTGGTGGTGGCGTGGGTCGGGGTGGCGGGGGGACGATGGTGGGGTTCGTTCCGGTTCGACGCCGATAGCCTCTGTGGTGCCGGTGAGCCTGTAGGTCAGCATGGTGCGGAGGGCTTCCGCGGGAACCGTGGATTGTTGCCTTGAGCACGAGCGTCAGACTTCTGTTTTTCCTTGCCCTCCCCGGGACGGATGTTCTTCATGGACATGTCGTCGCTGGTGGGGAGGGGTTTCTGATGGAGATGGTCCATCCGCGGTGCGCGGGCCTGGACGTGTCGAAGCGTGATGCGAAGGTGTGCGTTCGGGTCGCTGGGGCGGGGCGGGCGAAGGCCGTCTCGACGGTTACGACGTGGGGTGCGATGACCCGTCAGGTGTTGGCGCTTCGTGATCATCTGATCGCGGAGGCCGTGACGCTGGTCGTGATGGAAGCGACCGGGGATTACTGGAAACCGTTCTACTTTCTGCTTGAGAACGGCCCGTTCGAGGTGATGTTGGTCAATGCCCGGCATGTGAAGAACCTGCCGGGGCGTAAGAGCGACGTCTCCGACGCGGCGTGGCTCGCGCAGCTCGGCGCGCACGGGCTGGTCCGGGGGTCATTCGTACCGCCCGAGCCGATCCGGCAGCTGCGGGACCTGACCCGGACCAGGACGGCAGTGACCCGCGAACGTGGCCGTGAAATCCAGCGGCTGGAGAAGCTCCTCGAAGACGCCGGCATCAAGCTGTCCTCGGTGGCCTGCGACATCAGCGGCGTGTCCGGGCGGCTGATGCTGCAGGCCCTGATCGACGGCGAGCGTGACCCGGGCCGGCTCGCTGATCTGGCCAAGCGGCGGCTGCGGTCCAAGATCCCCGAGCTGACCGAGGCGTTGAACGGCAGGTTCGGCGAGCATCACGCCTTCCTGGTAAAGATCCACACGGATTTGATTGATCAGCACACCCGCGCGATCGAGGACCTGACCGCCCGGATCGAGGTGGTGATCGAGCCCTTTCGCAGCGCCCGTAACCCGATGATCACGATCCCCGGGATCAGCACCCTGGCCGCGGACGTGATCATCGCCGAGACCGGCGTGGACATGAGCCGCTTCCCGACCGCCGGGCATCTGGCGTCCTGGGCCGGGACCTGCCCGGGTAGCAACGAGTCAGCCGGCCGGGTCAAGTCCACGACCACCCGCCCGGGTAACCCGTACCTCAAGGGGGTCCTCGGCATCGCCGCGATGTCGGCCGCCCGCAGCCATGACACCTACCTCGCGGCGAAGTACCGCCGGATCGCGGCCCGTAGGGGCCCGATCAAAGCGATCGTGGCTCTGGAACACGCGATGCTCATCGCGCTGTGGCACATGCTGCGCGACGGCGAGTTCTATGCCGAGCCCGGTGGCGACTTCTATACCCGACGTGATCCCGACAAGGCCAAGAACCGCGCCATCGACCAGCTCAACAAGCTGGGCTACGACGTGACCGTCACAGCCCAACAGGCCACCGGCTAGGCAATCTTCGCGTCAGAGCCACGAGTGCGGTGCCGCGTCCCTGTCTTGCCGAAGTCGCAGAGGTGCCGGTGACCGCCATCACCCGTGAACAAGATCAGGCGTCCTCTATAACAAAATCACGTGTCACCTATAACAAGATCACCTTCGGGTTAAACAAGATCATCAGCGTCGATAACAAGATCGACGTGAGGGTTGAACAAGATCATCGAGGGTCGCCGGAGCGTGCTTGTCGCTCGCTTGGGGGTTGAACACGTCGCGCCCGCTCGGCCCGTCGAGAGCTGCCTGTGGCGGAGTCGGGCATTGATGTTCACGGCAGGTCTGCGGCTACCGACGACCAGCGATACGCGCTTCTGTGACAGGGGTTGAACACGCTGGTCAGCCGCCACGGCACTGCGTACCGCTGGGCGGGCCACGTGTCGAGCGTGGAGCCCCGGTCCGTGCGCTAGCACGGAGGTTGAACACGTGGCGTGACCCTTGAACAAGATCCACAGTGTTCAAAATCTGTGACACCCGAGTGGCGGGATGGGAGCAGTTCCCGCCGGACGCCCCTTCGAGGCGCCGGCATCCCACACCCACCTTTTCGGGGGATCTTCCATGTCTCAGTTCGTTCGTTCCCTGCTGCCCGCTACCGGCCCGGACGCATCACACCTGGTGTTCGGTGAGCAGCCCTTCGACGTCGCCGCGAACTCATTTCGGCTGCTCACCACCGGCCCCGAGCCGCTGTCGGTCGACGGCGGCTTCCTCGGCGGGGGTCTGCCCGCCCGGCGGATTCCGCTGTCGGAGCTGGCCTCGATCCTGATGCACCCCTCCTGCGGCTACACCACCAGCGACCGGGTGTGGCGGCTGCTGATCGAGCGTGCCCGCACCGAAGGCCCGGCCTGGGTGGTCGGTGCGGCCGGGGTGGCACTGCCGGGGCTGCGCCAGGCGGCCTACCGGCTGCGGCACTACTCCGGTGACGTGCAGGCCGAGCTGCTGACCGCCTTCGTGGCGGCATCGCGCACGGTGAAGCCGGGCGGCGCCAAGGTGGCGCAGCGGCTGCTCAGCGCGACGTTCACCGCCGCGCGGGCGGCGTTGCACGCCGAGAAGCCGATCCGCACGATCGCGCCGGTCCTGGTGCCGGTGACGGCGGCCGGGCACCCGGACCTGGTGCTGGCCCGCGCCATCACGGCCGGGGTGATCACCGCTGCTGAGGCGGAGCTGATCGGCGCGACCCGCCTGGAGGGCGTGTCGGTGGCCGGCTACGCGCAGCGTCTCGGCAAGGCGGCCAAGGCGGTCTACAAGGCCCGCGACCGCGCCGAGGAGCGCCTCGTCGCGGCGATCCGCGCAGGCGTGCTGTCCGACGAGGACGCCACGGTGATCGCCGAGGCGACTATGACCCTCGCCGCCGATCTGTCACACCCTCGCTGACCTGCGGTGTTACATCGCGATGTCGAAAACAGGGCCGAAATCTGTATCTCTTAGTGCGGGACTTTTCCGCACCCGGTGACCTCGATCGACCGGCCCCGCTGACGGTGCTGACACCCCGTACCGGCCCGCCGACACCCCCTTGAAGGAGGACGGCC
This sequence comes from uncultured Micromonosporaceae bacterium, assembly GCA_966211315.1. Classification (GTDB taxonomy): domain Bacteria; phylum Actinomycetota; class Actinomycetes; order Mycobacteriales; family Micromonosporaceae; genus CBIHNN01. The sequence goes on from CBIHNN010000051.1 coordinate 35,380, forward strand.
ACCACGGCCGGTCACGAGGTCACCACCTCTCGCACTCGCTCGCCCGGCCCCACACCTCGGGGTGTGGGGCCGGGCTGCCCTGGAGGTGCCCACGTCCCATGAACCGCCACCCGTTGCACCGCCCCACCCCGACCCCGCGTCGGCCGGTCACTGACCGGCGCGGCTGCTGCCAGGATAGAGGCTGCCCGGACGGCCCGGACCGCGGGTGAGTTGCTGGAGCGG
>CBIHNN010000052.1:0-35468 GCA_966211315.1 uncultured Micromonosporaceae bacterium
CGCGGGGGGGCCGGGGGGGGCTCCCAAACCCTCGTACCTCTGTTGGTTCACTGGTGGGCGTGGCGGGGGGTCCCCGGGCGGGGGGGCGGCCCCCCCCCCCCCCCCCGGCGCACGTGTCGCCGATCAGAACGGGTCGAGGAAGCGCACCTCACAGGACCGGAATCAGAACGATGAGTTTGTGCGGCCCGTTCGGTCCAACAATCGTGCACATACCCGACCGGGAACCGGCGCCCGACGGTACGGAGGTCTGGGTCCTCGGTCCCGCCGTCGACCCGGACGGCATCGCGGAGCTCTGTGAACGTCTGACTCAACGCGTGCAGGCCCGGCGCGTGCAGGGCGGTCGCGTCACCCGGCTGGTGTGCGACGTCGGTGCGATCACCGAGCCGGACGCCGCGGTCCTCGCCGCCCTCACCCGTATGCAGTTGACCGCGCGGCGGCTGAACTGCCGGATGGAGATCCACCGGATGCGGCCCCGGCTCGGCGACCTGATCGCCTACGCCGGTCTCGACGAGGTGCTACCGGTCCACCGCGGGTGCGGGGTCGAGCCGGTCCGGCAGGCCGAACAGCGGGAACAGCCGGGCGGTGTCGAGGAAGTTGCTGATCCCCCTGATCCGGCCGGCTGAGATTTCCAGGACGATCAACGCCCACGGCAGGTGACCGCCGTCGGCACGACCAGCGCAGACCCCGCCGCCCCACTGCGTCGGGTCCGCCGTTTCGGCGGGCCGGTACTGACCGAACGCCGGCATGCCGTTGGCCACCGTCGGGATCAGCCGCGACCCTGCGCAACCGTTGCCCGGTCCCAGCATCCAGCCGACGATGTCGGCATGGCCCTGCAACCACAACGGCAGCGGCGGCATGTTCAGCGTGGCGTCCTCGTGCAGCAGCGAGGTCAGCGCGGCCATGTCGTAGCGCTCGAACGCCTCGACGTACCGGGTCAGCAACCTGCGCTGCTCGTCTTCCATCGGCTTGACCGGGTCGGCCGTCAGGTCGGCGGTGGCCAACGCGGCCCGTGCCCGCTGCAGCGCACTGTTCACCGAAGCGACGGTGGTATCGAGCAGCTCCGCCACCTCGCTGGCCGACCAGCTGAGCACCTCACGCAGGATCAGCACCGCACGCTGGCGGGGCGGCAGGTGCTGCAGCGCCGCGACGAACGCGAGCCGGATACTCTCCCGCTCGGCCGCGATCTCGGCCGGGTCGGCGTCGGCTCGCAGCACCCGATCATCCGGGACTGGACCGACCCACACCGACTCCGGCAGCGGCGCCCCGACCGGAGAACGATCGCCGGCCGCCGGGCCGAGATCCATCGGCCGGGCCCGGCGCTGCGCGCTGCTGAGCATGTCCAGGCAGACATTCGTGGCGATCCGGTACAACCAGGACCGCAATGCCGCCCGGCCCTCGAACCGGTTCAGTCCGCGCCAGGCACGGACCATCGTCTCCTGGACGGCGTCCTCCGCCTCGAACGCCGACCCGAACATCCGGTAGCAGTAACCGGTCAGCTCACCGCGGAACCTCTCCAAGGAGAAGTCGGTCTCCACCGCCGTACCTGTCACCCGGCCAACATATCGCAGGGATCGGACGGGACAGATGTCCGAGCGTGACCACTGCGGAGGCAACCGCGGGGGAAGCCGCCCACCTGTACGTGGGACATCAGGCCCGTTCCCGCACCGATGAGTTTCGGACGGCCGCACCGTCCTATCCACGACACCGCATCAACGAGCACCGGGAGCACAGCATGGGCAAGATCGTTTCGAACTTCTTCATCTCGCTGGACGGCGTGGTGGAGTCCCCCGACCAGTGGCACTTTCCCTACTTCGACGACGACATGGGCGCCGCGATCAGCCACGGCGTCGAGCGCGCGGCCGCGTTCCTGATGGGCCGCCGGCTGTACGAGGAGTGGGCGCAGTACTGGCCGAACCAGGCCGAGAGCGACGACGCGGACTTCGCGCAGTTCATCAACAACGTCCCGAAGTACGTCCTGTCGAACACGCTCACCGAGGCCACCTGGCAGAACTCCACCCTGATCTCGGGCGACACCGAACACGTCGCGGCGCGGCTGCGGGAGATCAAGGAGCAGACCGATGGGGAGATCGCCATGTCGGGCAGCGCCAGCACCGCGCGGTGGCTGCTGGCCCACGGGCTGCTGGACGAGCTGCGGCTGCTGATGCATCCGATCGCCGTCGGACGCGGACAGCGGCTGTTCGAAGACACGCCGACGTGTCCGCTGCGCCTGCTGAGTAGTGAGACCTTCAAAACCGGGGTGCTGAACCTCAGCTACGCACCCGACGATCAGCGGGACTAGGGACCATCGGGTGGAGCTGGTCCGGTGATCCGGCGTCGTGACCAGCTCTACCCGCGGTGGTCCAGGGACCCGCGACTCACCCCACGTTCGGGCTGCGCCTCTCCAGGAGTACGACGTCCCGCCACCTGCCGTGGGCACACCCGACGCGTTCCCGGGTGCCGACGACGCGGAAGCCGGACTTGCGGTGCAGCGCGAGGCTGGCCGTGTTCTCGGGAAAGATGCCGGACTGAATGGTCCAGATCCCGGCCTGCTCAGTGGAGGCGATCAGCCGGTGCAGGAGGGCCGCGCCGACGCCCCTGCCCCGGGCCGCGGCATCGACGTAGATGCTGTGCTCGACGACGCCGGCGTACACCTTCCGGGTCGAGGTGGGGGCGATCGCCACCCAGCCGAGCAACGTGCCCCCGTCGCAGGCCACCCACCGGTGGTCGCGCAGGCGTCCCGCGTCGAAGGCGGCCCAATCGGGCGCATCTGCACGGCCATTCCTCACTCCTTCTGTGCCGCAGCCCACCCCGGCGTGCCGGACGACGGGGTCCCCCGGTAGGAATGAAGGTGTCGCGAGCGACGTTCATGCTACGACCGCCCTGCCCCGACCGGGCGCACCGCCATGAGGAGGTCCGCGCGTGCTCGATCCACACGGACTCTACGAGCTCGCCGACGAGCTGCCGGAGCTGAACCGCCCGGTGCTCGTCCACGCCCTGACCGGATTCGTGGACGCGGGCAGCGCCGTCCAGCTCGCCGTCGACCATCTCCTCGAGACGCTCGACGGCACCGTCGTCGCCCGCTTCGACGTGGACCAACTGCTCGACTACCGCTCCCGCCGGCCGCCGATGATCTTCGTCGAGGACCACTGGGAGGCCTACCAGGAGCCGTCGCTCGCCGTTCACCTGCTGCGCGACTCCGGCGGCACGCCGCTGTTGCTGCTCAGCGGCCCTGAGCCGGACAGCCAGTGGGAACGCTTCATCGCCGCCGTCGACGCCATCGTCGCCCGCTTCGACGTCCGCCTCACCGTCGGCCTGAACGCCATCCCGATGGCCGTCCCGCACACCCGTCCCGTCGGCGTCACCGCCCACGGCACCCGCGCCGAGCTCCTCGGCAACCACGAGTCCTGGCTGCAACGCGTACAGGTCCCGGCGAGCGTCGGCAACCTGCTCGAGTTCCGCCTGGGCGAACGCGGTCGGGACGCGGTGGGCTACGCCGCGCACGTCCCCCACTACCTCGCCCAGACCGCGTATCCGGCTGCCGCCGAGGTCCTGCTCGCCTCGATCTCCTCCGCCACCGGCCTGCTGCTGCCCACCGAGGCCCTGCGCGCCGCCGCGGACGTCATCCGCACCGAGGTCGACAAGCAGGTCGCCGAGGACGATCAGGCCGCCCGCCTCGTCGCCTCGCTCGAACAGCAGTACGACGCGTTCCTGCGCGGCCGCCAAGGCACCAACCTGCTTGCCCAGACCGGCCCGCTGCCCACGGCCGACGAACTCGGCGCCGAACTGGAGCGCTACCTGGCCGAGCAGTCCCGGGGCGAGCAGCCGCCGGCGTAGGTGCCGCTTGCGGGACCGACCATGTCACCGGCACCGGGCCCGGAAGAATGAAGAATGAGGTGACGATCTCGGGCAGCTCCGCCGGGAGGAACTCCCAGAACCGCGGCCCGTATGGCTCGTCGGCGTGGAAGCTGCGGTGCACCTGCGGCATGACGACGGCGAGCCCGAGGTTCGCCGCGTACCGCTCGATTCGGGCGTACCGGGTCCACGCCGTGTCGTCGTCGCTGAGCCCGTGCAGCAGGTAGGGCACCGTGGTGGCACGGCCGACCCGCTGGACCCGATGAGCGAGCTGCGGCCTGCGCGGGTGCGCCGCGCGCCGTGGGGCGTCACAGTACCCGGGTGACACGCTCGGCGGCGATGCGCTCGTCCAACCTCGAGCGGTCCAGGTTGGCGCAGAGGACCAGGCAGGCCCCGACCGACAAGGGGGCGAGGAGCCAGGTCAGCGGTTCCTCGTGGGCGGCCGCGTCGATGAGGACTCGGTCGTGGGGACCGATTCCGTGCCTCTGCGCGATGCCCGCCGCGACCACGCCGTACTGGCCGTAGGTCGTCCCGTCGACTGTCGCCGGGCTGTGCACGCCGACCGGCTGGCTCGGGGGTGGTGCGCCGAGGTAGGAACGCACCGCGCAGGTGTAGTCCACGTAGTGGGGCGGTACTGCCGCGACTGGCGCGCCATTCGGCCCGAGGCCGAGAACGAACTGATGCGATGCCGACGGCACCTCGTCCAGCCAGCTACCGACCCGCCGCAGTTCGACGAACGTCACATCGAGCGGATCGCCGGCGGGCGTGAGCCCCGCAGTCGACCAGCCACGGAAGGAGACTTCGACACCGGCCGACCAGGCACCCAGGAGTACGGCCGCAGTCTGCCAATGCGGCGGCAGCAGCACCGCGGCCTGCCGTCCGGGACCGAGCCCGCAGCCCTCGGTCAGCAACGCTGCCGTTGCCGCCGACCATCCCCCCAGCGCGGCGGCGGTCAGCGCCGTCCGCTCGCCGGTCGCGTCGTCGTAATAGGTGATCAACGTGTCGACGAGGGGTTGGGCGAGACTCTCGGTCATAGCGGCCCACTCTATCGACGCACGCGCCAGGAATTGGCGACCCTCGATGATCATTTCTGCGGTCGACCCCCGAAGTATCGGTCCGGACACCGAAGCGACTACCGAAAGGTAGGTCCGGACACCGAAGGGTTCGCGTGGACGGGGCACCGAACGGCACGTTCCAGGGTGGCCGACTGTCATACCCGCCGATTAGAATGTGTGTACTAAAACGGCTCCTGACCTGCAAGGAGATGCCGTGACGATGTCCGTTTCACCCGCTTCTCAGCCCGCCTCGACCCAGCCCGCCCCGGTGCCGTACGCGACGATGCTCGGCTTCACCCGCTACGTCGCCCGGACGGGCCCCGCCAAGGCGACGTTCGTGGGTGGCCTGCGCCGCCAGCGGGAACGCCGCTCCGGGTTCAACCCGCACGGCCAGCTCGTCAAGGCACTGAAGGCCGACATCGCCTTTCATACCGGCGGCACCCACCTGTCCGCCGTCCCCGACGTGGTGGCGCCCCGCTGGCGCCCGCTCTACGAGGCGGTCAGCGCGGGCGCCGCCCATTACCTGCTGTCCCTGGGCGATCCGGAGACGGTGGAGCTGGCGCAGACCCGTGACGCGCTCTGCTTGATCGGCACCCTGGCGGTGAAGGTGAACCCGCACTTCGGGCTCCGGTTCGCCGACGGCCGCCGCGAGGCCGTACGCCTGCACTTCGACGAGGCGCCGCCGACGCCCGAGGTGATCACCGCAACGCTGCACCTGATGGACCGCCAGATGGCGCAGATCCTGCCCGGGGCCGAGCCGGTGCTGGTCGACCTGCGCCGCGGGACGGCGCACCGACTCGACCCGGCGGTACGTCCAGCGGAGGTGGAACGCTGGCTGGCCGGGGAGGCGGCAGCGTTCGCCGCCATGTGGGCGACGGCTGGGGAGGCGCAGGCGGCCTGACGGCTGACCCGCTTCGGGTGGATTATCCGAAAGTTCCCAGTCGGGTTTCACTTAGGTGCAAGCCGGTTGCGACGATGTCTCTCGGCGTACGAAGCGGCAGGTACGCAAGGCAGATGGCACGCCGGGGGGCATCGTGAGGGCAATCGTTCGGACCATGGTGATAGCAGGATTGGCTCTCGGGGGCGGGGCGGCGGCGCCCGCGCCGGCGGGGGTCGCCTCCCCCGCAGCCACGCCCACACTGCCCAGCCTGGTCGCCTACGTCCGCAACGGCGACGTGTTCATCAGCAGGGGCGCCGCAGAGCAACGGCTCACCACCGGGGGCGGGTACTCCCGCCCTCAGTGGTCGCCCGACGGCAGCAGGCTGGCAGTCCTGCGCGGCGGGCAGCTGTGGACGATGAAGTCCGACGGCAGCGGCAAGCGCCGGCTCACCACCCGCTCCGCCGCCGGCCCGTCCTGGTCGCCCGACGGTGCGTGGATCGCCTTCTCGTCACTGAGCTGCTCCGGCGGCCCCGGCGTCTACCGGATCTCGGTGAAGTCCGGCGCCACGCCGCAGGTGCTCTTCCCCGCGGAATGCCGCACCGAGCCCCTGCCGGCCGAGCCCGCGGTCGAGCCGGGTGGGACGGCCGGTTCGCTCACCGACCGGCTGCGCTACGACGACACGGTCGCCTGGTCCCCCGACGGCTCCAAGCTCGCGTTCCGCGGCGGTCAGTGCGAGTCGACGTACGACGCGTGCCTATCAGTCGGGACGATCGCCAACGGGCGCGAGCGGACCGTCGACGCGTACGGTGGCGGCAGCCTCGAGTACTCCGGCTTCGCGGTGCTGCCGACGTGGCGCCCGGACGGCAGGAGGCTCGCGTACACGGCGTACCAGGAGGGCGACACCGCAGCCACGGACAAGCCCGTGCACGTGGTCGAATACGACCCGGCCACGGGTGCCAGGCGCACGATCGGCACCGCGCAGGACCGGGAGCTCGCATACGTGTCGACGGCGAAGGCGGTCATCACCGGGCAGTACAGGAGCAGCTCGTGGCTGTTCGTGGTCTCCCTTTCCTCCGGCGCCCGCACCCCGTTCCACGCCGGTTCGCAGGCGAGCATCCGGCCGGTCGCATGAGCGCCGCCGTCGGTATCGTGGGCCTCCTCATGAACGCTGACACCCACATCCGCACCTTCCATCCCCGCCGCGGGCGTATGGGTGCCCGGCATGCCGACGCGATGGCGACGCTCTGGCCCCGGTTCGGCCTGACCGTCGAGGACGGCGACTCCACTCCGGTCGACCCGGTACGGCTCTTCGGGCGGGAGGCCCCGGTGGTCCTTGAGATCGGATTCGGGATGGGCGACTCGACCGCGGCGATGGCGGCGGCGGACCCGGACCGCGACCACCTGGCGATCGAGGTGCACACCCCCGGCATCGCGAACCTGTTGGCACTGATCGGCGAGCGCGGGACGACCAACGTCCGGGTGGCACAGGGCGACGCGATCACCCTGGTCAACCGGCTGCCGGTGGGCGGGCTGGACGCGGTGCACGTCTACTTCCCCGATCCGTGGCCGAAGGCGCGGCACCACAAGCGGCGGCTCATCCAGCCCGGTCACGTGGCGGTGCTGACCAGCCGGCTGCGGCCCGGTGGCGTGCTGCACTGCGCGACCGACTGGGCCGCCTACGCCGAGGCGATGGCCGAGACCCTCGACGGCGAGGCGGGGCTGGCGAACGCGTACCCCGGATTCGCACCGCGACCCGCCCACCGCCCGGTGACGAAGTTCGAACGTCGCGGGGTCGCCGCCGGCCGGGAGATCTTCGACCTGATCTACCGGCGGACCGCTCGACAGACCACCTGATCGCCCTGTTCGCCCGCTTTTTGGCCGCCTTGCGGCTTACCCTGTGACTACGGAGGGGCGCATGCGGCGGAACGATCCCGGTCACGAGCCGGGCCAGCGTACGGCGGGCAGACCGCGAATTGCGAGGAAGCGCCGGTGATAACCCGTACCGCTGCCGACCGGATCGCCACCGTGGTAGCCCGGGCCGCTCGCGCACCGATCGGGATGGTCGGTCTCGTGGACGGTGACGACCTGCGCATCGCGGGCGGTTCCGGCATCGACTGGTCCAGCATCGACCGGATCCGGCTGAGCGACTCGCTGACCGTGTCCGTGCTGGTATCCGGTGAGCCGCTCGTCATCAAGGACACCGCGACCGATCCCCGGGTGCCCGCCGGGGCCATGATCCGTGACTGTGTCGCGAAGGCCTACGCGGCGTACCCGGTGTACGACGCCGACAAGAATGCCGTCGGGGTGTGCTGCGTACTCGACACCACGGCCCGCACCTGGTCGCCGGAGGAACTGGCCGCCGTCGAGGACGCCGCGGTGATTTGTGGGATCGTCGTGACCGAGCGCCTCGCCCGGCAGGAGATGGACCGGCAACGGCACTTCCTGGATACCCTGCTGGACAACCTGCACGACGGTGTCACCGCCTGCGACGCCGAGGGCCGGATCGTCCTGTGGAACTCCCGGATGCACCGGATCCACGGCGCGGAACGTACCCCGACCGACCTGGACGACCCGGACCTGCTGGCCGGCACGTACCACCTTGACGGAAGCCCGATGGGGCGCGACGACCTCCCGCTGTACCGGGCGCTGCACGGTGAGGTCATTCGCGGCGCCGGGCTGATGATCGAGGCGCCCGGGCACCGGTGGCGCTGCTACCGGGCCGACGGCGGACCCATCACGGGTACGGACGGCGAGTGCCTCGGCGCGGTCGTGGCTGTCGAGGACGTGACCCGGCGGCGGCGCGCGGAGCGGTTCCGGATGTGCGAGCTCGCCGTCGTACGGGCGCTCAGCGAGGCGGACAGCGTCGAGCATGCCGGTCCACGGGTCCTGGAAGCGGTCACCACCACGCTCGGCTGGACCCACGCGGAACTGTGGCTGGTCGACCCGGATGCGCAGGTCCTCAAGCCGGCCGCGTCCTGGAGCACGCCGGTCGCGGTCGGCGGGCTGGCCGTCCCCGGCCAGCTCCCGTACGGCGACGGCCTGGCCGGGCGGGCGTGGCAGGCGGGCAAGCCGCTCTGGATCCGGGACATCGGCAACCCGCAGAGCCTCATCTCGGCGGCGGACGCGTCCGCCTCCCAGCTGCACACCGCGATCGCCGTGCCGATCAGCGACACCACCGGCATCGTCGCCGTGCTGAACGTCTTCGCCGACGTGGCCGAGGACGCCGAGGAGGAGATCGTCGCCTTGATCAGCGGGATCGCCGCCCACATCGGCCAATTCCTGCAGCAACGGATGGTGGCGGACCTACAGCGGCAGCTGACCCGCAGCAAGGACGAATACCTGGCCCTGGTCGGCCACGAGCTGCGGACGCCGCTGACGTCGATCAGTGCGTACACCGGGCTTCTGCGGGAGGCCGACGCGGAGACTCTCGCGACGCAGGGCCCGAAGCTGATCGAGGTGATCGACCGGAACACCGCCCAGCTCCGGCGCATCATCGACGAGCTGCTGGAACTGTCCGCCCTGGACACCGGGCACGCACCGCTGTCGGCGGCCCCGTTCGACCTGGTCGCGGTCATCCGGGACGCGGTGGCGGCGATCGGTGAGCCCGAGTCGGCGAACGGTGTGCCGATGACCGTGACGGCGGACCTGCCGGAGTCCCTGGTCATCCCCGGCGACGCCCACCGGCTGCGGCAGGTGATCGAAAACCTGCTCGGCAACGCCGTCAAGTACAGCCCGGACGGCGGGCACATCACCGTACGGCTGCGGCCGACGGACACGTCCGCGGTGCTCAGCGTGTCCGACACCGGCATGGGCATCGCACCGGAGGAACGGGACAAGCTGTTCACCCGGCTGTATCGGGCCACGACGGTCCGTGAGCAGGCGATCCCCGGCAGCGGCCTCGGGCTGGCCCTGAGCCGGGCCGTCGTGGAACGGCATCATGGCACGATCTCCCTCGAACCCCACGAGGGCCCGGGAACGACCGTCTGCCTGCGCCTTCCCCTGCACGCGCGTTAGATCGCCGTTTCGCGGATCGTGGCGGGGGCGCGGCCCCCCGGACGGCACTGCTGGACGATCGTGGCGACGGCCCGATCAGAACGTGGGGCGGCGGACCGGGAACCGGGACGACCTGCCGATGCCGAACGGGTCGGGCGCCACCGCCGGGCAGTGCGTCCCGGTCGCCGGGAGCAGCATGCCGACCAGGTACCGGTCGACGGTGGCGGTCGTGCAGGGGCCGCGGCCGTACACGGTGTGGCCCCAGCCGTCGTACGTGAGGAGGGTGGCACCGAGCTGCCTGCTGGCACCGACCGCCCACGGGTACGCGGTAGCCGGGTCGTGCGCTGCGTTGAGGACCAGGATCGGACGGCTGGACGGCTTCGGGGCCCGCTGCGGGTTGACGGTGCGGACCGGGGCGCCGAGGCAGCCCGCCACGCCGGTCAGACCGAGGGGCGAGTAGCGCATGTCCGGGGCGATTGTCGCGAGGCGGCGCAGGTGGGCGGCGTACGCGGCGGCGTCTCGGATCGGGAAGGACCAGTCGGAGCAGAAGACCGCCGGGAACGGGTTCTCGTAGACCAGCGGCGAGGTGGTGCGTGCGGCGGTGGGGGTGCCGTCGGCGGCGGCGTCGAGGTAGTTGGCGAGCGCGTACCACTCGGGTGTGTAGAAGGCGCCGTGCGCGACGGCGACCAGCTCGTACGGCGTGAGCTTGTGGCCCGGGTCGACGGGGTCGGCGAGCTGACCGCGGGCGGCGCGTTGCAGCAGCCCGGCCCAGAGCGCGTGGATGTCGCGGCCGCGCAGCTCGCAGCTGGTGTCGCGCCTGCACCACGCGACGAACTGGTCGAACGAGTCCTGCGCGGCGGCGGCCTCGGTGTCGAGGAATGTCGCGGTGTCGAGGGTGTGGTCCATGCTGCTGTCGAGCACGAGGGCGCGGAGCCGGGCGGGGAACTGCTCGGCGTACTGCTGGCCGAGCAGGGTGCCGTACGAGATGCCGTAGTAACTGATCTGCTGCTCGCCGAGGGCGGCTCGCAGCGCGTCCATGTCCTTCACGACGCTGAGCGTGTCGACGTGGTCGAAGAGGGGGCCGGTGCGGCGGCGGCAGTCGGCGGCGAGCCGCCGGTTGAACGCGACGGTCCGCTGGAAGGCCCTGGCGCCGTCGATGACCGGTGACGGGGTCTGTGCGAGCACGCCGGCGGAGCAGACGACGGGGGTGCTACGGCCGATGCCGCGTGGGTCGAAGCCGACGATGTCGAAACGGCCGCGCAGTGCGGGGGTGAAGAATTCAGCGCTGCCGAGGGCGAAGTCGACACCGGAGCCGCCGGGTCCGCCGGGGTTGACGACGAGCGACCCGATCCGGGCCGCGGAACTGGTAGCGCGCCGCCGGGCGACGGCGATCCCGACATGCGGTCCGTAGGGCTCCGACCAGTTCACGGGTACGGACAGGGTGCCGCACTCGGCGGCCGGGTCCTCGGCGCAGCGGTGCCAGGCGATCCCTGCGGGCCGGGCGGCGCTCGCCGGGCCCGCGGCGAGGGTGGCTCCGGTGAGGGTCAGCAACGTCAACCCGGCACTGATCACCGCTCGGATCGCTCGCACCGCTCGTTTCGCCCCCGCCCCGCGTCGACCGTGTCCCTCATTGTGGACAGGTAAGACGCCTTAGTGTGGCAAATGGTGCGAAACGTACGGAGGCCCGGGTCACCCCGGGCCTCCGTCACCTCACGGCTTGGCGTTCAGGTGCTGCATCGCACGCTTCACCAGGTCGTTGCGGGCCGCCGGGGCGAGGCCCTCCAGACCGAACCCGAGGTACACCGTGTCCTCGGTGGTGACCACAGCCCCCTCCGCGAACGCCTGCCTGCTCCGCGACCAGTCGCTGGTGTTACCCGGTGAACCCGCCGGTGCACCCGCGACGGTCCAGCCGCCCAGGTCCGCCTCGAAGCCGGTCTGCGTGACGGACGCACCGTTCACACCGACCCGTACGTCGTCGAGGAAGACGCCGAGGCCCTGCGAGCCCCAGTCCGACATGTACGAGATCGACACCTCGACCTGCTGACCCTTGTACGCCGACAGGTCGACGTTCCACTCCTGCCAGCCGTTCGACGGGCCGGTCGCGGCGTTCCACCTGCCGGTCGTGCCGGTCGGCGAGCAGTCCAGCGCCTGGTAGTGCAGGACGAAGGGGTGCAGCGTGCTGATCGTCGACTGGCAGCTGTCGCCGGTCGCCGTGCCGGTGTGCCCGTTGGCGTCCGGCAGCGTCGTCCAGGCGTCCGAACCGACCGGGTGCGCCTCGACGAACATGAAGTCCCAGTTCGCCTCGACGTCGTAGGACGCGCGGAACCGCAGGTTGGCGCTGGTCGCCGAGGTGAGGTCGACGGTCCTGGTCAGCCGCTTCCACGACTGGTCCGCCTGCCCGCTCCACAGGTAGTACGAGCCCTCGTACGGGTCGAACGGCGCCGCACCCGGCCGCTGCCAGCCGACGGGGGCCTCACCGGCGAACTGCGGGAACTGCGCCGGCGGCAGGAAGCTCGACGTGGTGAGGAACGACGCCGTGTGGTTCTGGTTCTTCGCCGAGCCGTCCGCGTTCAGGGTGCCGTTGAAGCCCGCGAACGGGCCCGTCCTACCGGTCAGCGGGTACGGCCCCGTCGGCGACGTCCCGCCGTCGCTGACGTACGTGTACGCGCCCAGCCAGTACTGCTGGAAGTCGTTGAACAGCGGCAGGCAGGTCCGGTCGGCCGCGTTCGTGCATTCGGCCGGCGGGTTGGGCTGGTACACGTACGCTCCGTTCGCGCCCTGGGCGAAGAGTGCGTTCTTGCCGCCGACCAGGAGCTTGCCGCCCTCGTTGAGGAAGTCGCGGACGGCCAGTTCCGTCTCCAGGGCGGAACGGGTGGCGGTGCCGGCGGGCTGCCCGGCGGCGCGTGGGATCACATCGTCGCCGGTCTCCCACACGACGGTCCTGTAGTGGTTCAGGACACCGAGCGGGTGCGGGGCCTTGCGGCCGTGCGCGTCGATGTCGTACACGTCGGCGGAGTAACCGGCCGCCCTGAGCGCGGCCACGTGCTCGTCGGCGTACCGGTTGGTGGTGGCGCCGTCGGCCGAGGCCGGGGAGATGCCCGAGACGTCCTCGGCGGCGATGACCAGCACGTCCGCGTCGGTCGTGTCGTTCACGGTGTACGAGAACGTGTCGCTCGTGACCGTGGTCGACCCCTTGCGGGCCGTGAACCAGGCCTGGACCCTGTCCTTCGGCTTGTTCTTGCGAATGATGCCGCGGCGTTCGGCGTAGTAGACGGCGTTCTCGTCGCCGTACCTCTCGCCGCCCTTGAACTCGCTGGTGTCCACGGTCTGCTCACGCCCACCGTTGACGGTGTAGTGCAGCGTGACGTCCTGCAGCGACCGGCGGGCGGTCACCGCGACCTCCTGCCGCTGTCCGTAGGACACGTCGAACGTGTCGACGACGAAGTCCGGGGTGGTACGGCCGAGGGACGACACCGGGTTGGCCGGGTCCTTGGCGGACTCGGCGAGCGACAGCGCGAACGGCACGTTCTTGGCGACCTCGCCCGCGATCAGCTTCTCGTCGTCCGGGAACGTGAACACGCTCGCGCAGTCCTCGGGCCGCCAGGCGTCACCGGGGTCGACGTTCGACGCGGTCTGGCAGGTCGACATCTCGGGGGTGTAGCTGATGGTGTGGTAGTTCGCCTCGACGTGCGCATTGGTGTCGCCGTTGGTGGTGTACAGCTCGGCCGAGATGTCCGGGTCGTAGCCGGGGACCGCCGGGTGCGCGTCGTCACCGGCGAGCGCGATGTTGACCACGTCGTCCGGGGTGGGGGTGCTGACCTGCCAGCCGACGCCGTACAGCAGCAGTTCGGCGGCCGAGTGGTAGTCCACGGCGAACTCGAATCCGACCCGGTCGAACAGCCTGTCGAGGGCCTTCGTCTCCGGCTCGGAGTTCGGGCCCGCACCGCGGAACGTCTCGCTCGCAGGGTCGGGCGAGGAGCCCTCGTTGTCGTAGCCCCACTTGTAGGAGAAGTTGCGGTTGAGGTCGACGCCGTCGCCGGGGGTGATCTGCCCGTCGCCGTTGTTGTCGTGCAGGTTCTTGCGCCACTGCCGGTTGCCCGGGGTGAACGTGAAGTCGTAGCCGTCCGGGTTGGCCACCGGCATGAACCACAGCTCGGTGGTGTCGAGCAACGCCGTCAGCTTCGGGTCCTTGCCGTAGCCGTCCAGGACGTGATGCATGAGCCGCCGTGTCATCTCCGGCGTGATCCACTCGCGGGCGTGCTGGGCGCCGAAGTAGAGCACGGCGGGTCGCTTGCCGTCGGCGATCTGCCGGGCGTTCTTGGTGACCTTGACGGCCTGGATCGGAACGCCGCGGATGCTCTTGCCGATGGTCTCCAGTTTGGTCAGGTCGGGGAACTGCGTCGCGGTCGCCGCGAGCTCCTCGCGCAGGCCGCCGGGGCCGCTGTAGGGGCGGAAGACACCGGCCGCCCGCGCCTTGCCGGCCGCGACCGGCGTCTTCTTCACCGCAAGGGGTACACCCTCGGCCACGAGCTTCTGCGCCTGCCGACCGGTCAGGACCGCCTCCACGGCGACCGCCCCGTTCGCGGCCTGTTCGAGACTGGTCTCCGTGTCGTCGATACCGATGGCACGCAGCTTCTCCAGCTGCGGCGTGGTGAGCTGGCCCACGTACACCTGCAGCGCGTTGTCCCCCGCCGGCGAGGGGGAACGGGCGATACCCGGCGTGCCTGGCACGGTCGCGCAGAGCAACGCGAGCGCGCCGGCGGTGGCCAAGCGTGCTGATCTCATCTGGTGGCGCCTTCCCGGGGTATGAGAGTCGTCAGTGGACTCTCATCAAGTTCTGGGGACGGTGTCAACGTGCGAATAGACAGAGCTCGGCTTCTATCCGATAACGGACACTAGTGATCAATTACACCACCGAGGTGGTGGATTCCGCCGGCCGTGTCACGGTTGGGGGAATCGTCGACGACGGAGGGGGCGGTCATGCCACGTACCAGTGTCTGGATGACGGCGGCCGTGACGGCCGTGACGCTCAGCGCCTGCGGCGCGGACCCCGGTTCGACGACAGTCGCGCCACCCGCGGCCGGGCCGTCTTCGACCACGCCCGCCACCGCGTCGCCGCCCGTCACCGCGTCGGCGGCGGCCACGGCGCCGAACCTCGCCGCCGAGCCGCAGGTCGTCGCGAAGGGCCTCGACGTACCGTGGGGCCTGGCGTTCCTGCCCGACGGCGCCGCGCTGGTCGGCGAGCGTGACTCCGGCCGCATCCTGCGGGTCGTGCCGGGCACCGAACCGGCCGAGGCCTATCGGGTGCCGGGCGTCGTCGCGGCCGGCGAGGGCGGCCTGCTCGGCCTCGCGGTCTCCCCAGACAACTGGGTGTACGCCTACCACACCGCCGCCGCGGACAACCGGATCGTCCGGTTCCGCCTCGGCTCCACCGCCGCCCCCGAGGTGATCTTCTCCGGCATCGCGAAGGCCGGGAACCACAACGGCGGGCGGATCGCGTTCGGGCCCGACGGCATGCTCTACGCGGGCACCGGCGACGCCGGCCAGAAATCCGCCTCCCAGAACCCGAACAGCCCGAACGGCAAGATCCTCCGGCTGACCCCCGAGGGACAGCCGGCTCCCGGCAACCCCACCGCGAGCTCCCCCGTCTACAGCCTCGGCCACCGCAACGTGCAGGGCATCGCCTGGGACGGCCGCGGCCGACTGCTCGCCACCGAGTTCGGCCAGAACCGCCTCGACGAGGTCAACGTCATCGAGCCCGGCGGCAACTACGGCTGGCCCGATGTCGAGGGCACCGGGGGCGGCAGCGAATACCGCGACCCCATCGTCACCTGGCCCACCGCGGACGCGTCCCCGTCCGGCGCGGCGATCATCGCCGACACGATGTACGTGGCCGCGCTGCGCGGCACCCGCCTGTGGACGATCCCGCTCGGCGGCGGCAACGCGAAGGCCGAACTGACCGGACGGTACGGCCGCCTGCGTACCGCCGTCGTGGCCCCGGACGGCGCCCTCTGGCTCACCACCTCCAACCGCGACGGGCGCGGCGACCCGTCCGCCGACGACGACCGCATCCTGCGCTTCGGCACCTGACGGCAGGCCGGGCTTGCCGCGCTCCGACGGCCGGTCCCATGCCCCGTGCAGCGGCGATCCGGACGGGTACGGGCACCACGGGGCTACGGGGACAGGGCGGAGATCTGTGCCGCGTACGCGGCGACCTGGCGCTTGTTCGGAACGACACCGAAGGCGAGCAGACCCTGGCGCAGCGCCCGATCGACCTCGTCGACGGGCAACCCCCGGTGGGTACGCAGAACCCGGTTGACGACGACGTCGACACGCTGCTGGACCTGCCAGCCGGCGGGGTGGCGGCCCGCGCTCTCGAACGTCACTTCCACGGGAGGTTCCATGATCCCGAGCGTAGGTACGGGATGTCCCCGCAGGCCAGAGCGGGAACCGCCTTGCACCCGCGGTGCACCCGGCCCGGCCCGTTCGACCGAGACCGGCCGCACCGGACGGACAGGAGTGGACCCGGCTCACCTTCGCCCTGTACGGCGCCGGCCACCTCCGGTACGTCGACGTGGTCCGGCGCCCGGCCCGGCGAAGAACCGTAGGGCCGGTACTAGCGCAGCTTCGCGATCGCCTCGGCGGTCAGCTCGTCCAGGCTGCCCAAGACCAGGTCCGCCTGGGCGAGGGCGTCCGCAGCGGGTGGGTAGAGGGCGTGCGGGACGGCGATCACGGCGAGGCCGGCCGCCGCCGCCGAGCGCAGACCGTTGCTGGAGTCCTCGACCGCCGCGCACACCGCCGGGTCGAGGCCGAGGGCGGCGGTCGCGGCGAGGTAGACGTCGGGAGCCGGCTTGCCGGCGGCGACCTGCTCGGTGGAGAAAGTCGCCTCGAACGCCCCGGTCAGGCCCGCGGACTCGAGGACCTGGTCGATGAGGAGGCGGGACGACGAGCTGGCGAGCGCAAGACGGTAGTGCGCGCCGAGGCGGCGGACCGCTTCGACGCCGCCGGGGATCAGGGGCAGCGCGTCACGGTAACGCGCGGCCATCCGACCGAGCACGTCCCGAGCGACGATCTCGGGGGTACGCCCCACGCCGACGTCGACGCTGAGGTGCCGGGACCACTCACCGGTACTCATGCCCATCATGCGCTGCTGGCTGTCGGGCAGGAACTCCCGACCCGCCTCGGCGACGTAGCCGCGGCGGACCTGCTCCCAAACCTCCTCGGTGTCGATCAGTACGCCGTCCAGGTCGAACACGACCGCATGAATACGCGTCTCGCTCACGCGGGCAGGCTACCTCGCGACCGGGACCGGCCGGTCGTGGTACGCCTCGAGCCGATCTCGTACGGCTGCAGTGGTTCCGATCGGCTACGGCTCACCACGTATAGTAATGGCGTACCTGCGCCGCGTACCGTTGCAGACAGTTCGGTACCCGGCCTCTGCTTTGCGACGTTCGAATCCTCTGCGAAGTACGCGGCACCATGCACCCGCCCCTTTTATCGATCACTTCAGGTGACGCACTGTTACTACCGGTACGGTCAGTTTCGCGGCAAGGCGCACCTGTGATCCCTTCCTGAGCAGCAGCACTCCTTGTCTACCGACCACCCGGACGCCGAGATCTGACCTGATCACCGGGTTGACGCAACGTAATATCTTGCTAGTTTTATGTCCGGTGACGCCGGCAACCCCGTCGGCCGTCCCCTGCGGCCCCCACAGGGGCGCGCGTCCGCCGAGGGGAACCGCCATGCCTCCTGCGCCGCATTCACCTGTAACCCAGGGTAGTCGCTCGTCGTCACCTTCCGTTACAGCAGTGCTACCCGCACTGAACGAGGAGAACACCATCGCCCTCGTTCTCGAAGGCCTGCCCGAGATCGTGGACGAGGTCGTCCTGGTGGACGGCGGTTCGAACGACGAGACCATCGCCATCGCCCGCGAGGTCCGCCCCGACGCAGTCGTCGTCCGGCAGACCCGCAGCGGCAAGGGCAACGCCCTCGCCTGTGGCTTCGCCGCCGCCGGCGGTGACATCGTGGTCACCCTCAACGCCGACGGGTCCACCGACCCGGGCGAGATCCCGCGCTACGTCGACGCGCTGCTCTCCGGCGCCGAGGTCGCCCACGGCTCCCGCTACCGGACCGGTGGCCGCGACCTCGACGGCGGCCGCTGGGACCGGCTCGGCAGCCGCATCCTGAACTGGCTCGTCAACGCGCTCTTCGGCACCCGCTTCACCGACATCGGCTTCGGCTACAACGCATTCTGGCGCAGTATGCTACCCACACTCGACCTCCCCTCCCCCGAACGGGCCGGGCTGCCCCGCGGCGCCACCCTCTGGGGCGACGGGCCCGAGATCAGACCGCTGATCAACATCCGGACGGCGACCCGCGGTATGCGCGTCGTCGAGGTCGCCAGCATCGGCTACCCGCGCATCCACGGCCCTCGCGAACGCCACCGCCTATGGGAGTGCCTCCGCGCCCTGCGCACCGTCGCCACCGAGTACGCCGACCGCGACCGCGCCACCCGCCCGCGCCACGGCACGAGCCCGGCTACCGACCCTGTCCGCGGCCAGACCGGCGGACGCACCGTCGGCGTCAGGCCGGCCGTGCGGATCGGGGGCGCCCGCTCCCCCGGCGGCCAGTCCCGGTCCGGCCGATCCGAGAACAGCCGGTTTCAGGCCGGCCGGTCCGACGACGGCTGGTCCCCGTTCGACCGCGGTGCGGCCGGTCGCTCGGAGCGTGGCGGCGCTTCCCGGCCCGACCACGCCTGGCGGGACGGACGCGGGACGGACGACGACACTCGGACCGGCGGATCGCACAGCGGGGGAACGCACAGCGGCGGCACGCACAGGGGCAACTTCCCGGCCTTCGGTGGGGGCGGCGCCGAGACGGGCGCCCGACGAACCCCGGCGCATGGCTGGCCCGACGAACCTCGTCGGACTGATGAGGAGGACTACAGCCTGACCGGCAGGGAGAACTGGACCGGCTCGGGAAGCCGGACCGGCGAGACCTGGACCGCCGCGCAGGGCCACACCGGCGGACCCGGGACGGAGAGCAGTCTGCGGCGCCGGAACAGGGACGCGGACCCGCTCGGGGACTACGAACGGAGCGCGTACTCCCACATGGAGCTGGAGCACGGCGGACGGCACGCGTCGCCCGGTGGCTCGACCGGCGCGGACGCCCAGCACCGGGCGGCGCCAGAGCAGAACGGCGCCGGTCAGGACGTCGCCGAGTCCGGCGCGGAGCGGCGCGAAACGGCCCGGCGGCAGGGTGATCGGCGACGGTCCGCACCCCGATGGCAGACGACGGATCCTCACCATGCGCCGGATACCGGCCACGGCGGCGAACCCGGCGAATGGCAGACGGAGCGCCGTCCCGCCCGGCCGGACCTCACGGTGATCAGCGGCGACCGGACGGTCGGATCATTGACCGGGCTGGTACCCGGTCGCCGGCCCAGGCACCTGCGGCAGGTCTCCGGCGAGGGCTTCTAGTCTCCGCCCGCCCGGGTGCGCAACCGGGGCAGGATCTCGTCGCCGTAGAGGCGCAGGAAGGTGTCCTGGTCCGGACCGGGGGCGTGGAACACCAGGTGGTTGAAGCCCATGTCGAGGTACTCGGCGACCTTGGCGGCGTGCTCGTCCGGATCCGACGAGACGATCCAGCGACTCGCGGTGCGGTCGATGGGCAGGGCGTCGGCGAGTCGTTGCATCTCGATCGGGTCCTCGACGCCGGTCTTCTCCTCGGGTGACAGCGCGAGCGCGCCCCAGTAGTGGGTGTCGGCGAGGGCCCGTTCGTGGTCAGGGTCGAAGGACACCTTCACCTCGATCATCAGGTCGAGGTCCTCGACGGACCTGCCCGCCTTCTCGGCGCCCGCACGGACCGCCGGGAGCAGGGTCTCGGTGTACAACTCGCGGCCCTTGCCGCTGGTGGTGATGAAGCCGTCGGCGAGCCGACCGGCCATCCGGGTCGCCGACGGTCCCGACGCGCCGATGTAGAGCGGAACCGCCTGTTCCGGGCGGTCGTAGATCGTGGCGCGTTCGGTGCGGTAATACGTGCCCTCGAAGGTGACCCGCTCCTGTGTCCACAGGCGCCGGATCAGCGTCACCGCCTCCTTCAGGCGGGCGAAGCGCTCCTTGCCGTCCGGCCAGGTGACACCCAGGGGCACCTCGTTGAGGGACTCGCCGGAACCGACGCCGAGGATCACCCGGCCGGGCGCGAGACAGCCGAGGGTCGCGAACGCCTGCGCGATGACCGCCGGGTGGTAGCGGAACGTCGGGGTGAGGACGCTCGTGCCGACGACGACGCGTTCGGTGTTCCCGAGCAGGGCACCCAACCAGGGCAGCGCCGCCGGCGCGTGTCCGCCCTCGTGGCGCCACGGCTGGAAGTGGTCGCTGACGAAGACCGAGTCGAAGCCGTGCCGTTCGGCCGCCACGCCGTACCGCAGGAGGTCCGCCGGGGCGAACTGCTCCGCCGAGGCCTTGTACCCGAACCGCACCACCACGTCCGCCTCCCGCCATGATCGCCGGGTTCGAGCCTATCCGCCCGCCGGGCACGCCGCGCGGGTGCCGACCGTCGAGCCCGTCTGGAGCCCGGCCGGTACGGGGCGCGCGCCGACCGCCGGGGAGCGCCGTCGTGGCCGGGCTGACACGTGCCGGGGCTACGAACGTCGGCCACGCCGTCGCCGCGCCGCCGGGGCGGCCGCTACGAGCTACGCGACAGCCGGCGCAGCCGGAGGAACTGCTCGAGGCCCTGGGAGTCCTCTGTGGCGATGAACGCCCCCCGCGCATTGACGAGGACCTCATCGGTGTGTTCCAGGCAGCTCCACGCCGTGTCACCCCACGAGTCGGCGAGTTTCACCTCCGCCGGGGCGTCACACGGCTCGTTGCCCGTCCGGCCGATCTGGCAACGCTGCCCGGCGCCGCGGCGACGACGTACGGCCTCAGCGGCGGCGGTGAGCACGCCGCCCTCGCGGACGGCGATGGGCCGGTGGCCGTCACCGACGACCACCGCGGCCGGCTGTCCCAGCATGATGCCGTGGCCGTCGGGGTCGACTGCCCGCGCCTCGCCGCCGGGGGCGTGATCGGGGAAGCCGAGGCGCTCAACCGGATGTCCGGCCTGCGTCAGCGCCCCCTGAACCGCCTCCAGGTCGGACACCTGGAGGTAGAGCACCGCTGGTCCGGAGTCGCCGAGCGGGGCGCTGTGGCCGGCCGCCAGCACCATCGAGAGCTCGCCAGACTGCACCAGCACCCACCGCCAGTCCTCGTCCTGACCGGACGCGGCGGTCGTGAACCCGAGCAGCTCGTAATAGGCCTGCGACCGCGCCGGGTCGGCGACGTAGACGACGGGCACGACCGCGCGCGGGGACGACATGGTGGGTCACGGTACCGGTCGCACCCGCGGTGCGACGCAGCGACCGAGCGTGGTTAGCGATCGGCGTCGCCGGGCACATAGACCTCATCAGAAAATACTGGCGGGCGAACAAAGGGGGCGCGGCGATGCGGATGTCGTACGGCTGAACCTCCCCCGCGAGGCCGACAGCGTGCCAGCGGTCCGCCGTCTGCTGCGATGCGCGCTCGCCGTCCTGCGGATCGACAGACAGGCCGGGAACGACCTGGAACTCGCCCTCACCGAGGCATGCGCCAACGTCGTCAAGCACGCCGTCGGGGCCGAGAACATCGAGGTCCGGGTCGACGTCGACGAGCACCTCTGCGCGATCGACGTGCTGGACTCGGGTGCGGGTTTCGACGCCGCGCGGGCACAGCCGGTCACCGATGACGGCAGCATGCCCGATCCGCTGAACGACAGCGGCCGCGGCCTCTTCCTGATCGGGGCGCTCAGTGACAGCGTGCGGATGGACACCAGTCCACGGCGCGGCTGCCTGATCCATTTCGAGAAGCGGCTCACGGTCGCCACATCAGCGGCGACCGCCGTCACCGGCTGACGTCGCACGATCCCCCTCCGGTTCTGTCCGGTCGGCGACGGCGACGGCCCGATCACCGACGTGTCGTAGCAAGCCCTACCATGCTTGCCCTACGGCAACTATCACCTCCGAAGGAGTTGCATGTCCGACTTCGATGTGGGTTCGCTGCTACGCGCGGTGGCTCCGGACCGGCTCCCCGAGGCGCTGCGGGCCCATCTGCAGCGCGAGCTCGGCACCGGGCACGTCGAGGTGCTACTCCCCGACTACAACCAGTCCAGTCTCTGGCCCGTCCTCGGCGGCGACACGGGTGACATCACCCTCGCCGCGCGGTGCTACTCCAGCCAGCAGTCCGTGACCGGGCGCGGTCCCCGTGGCATCACGGCCGTCCACCTGCCGCTGAGCACCTGGGGCGAACGCCTCGGCGTCCTGATCGTGGAGCCCGGCCCGGACGAGGCGGAGTCGCTGCAGTGTGTCGCCGACCAGTTCGCGCTGGCCCTGCGCGCGGCCGACGGCGACACCGACCGCTACCGCCGGGTACGCCGACAGGCGCGGCTGACCATGGCCGCCGAGCTCCAGTGGGACCTGTTGCCCGGAAGCAGCTTCGGTGACGCGCGCTTCCAGCTGGCCGGCCAGCTCGTGCCCGCGTACGGCGTGTGCGGCGACCACTTCGACTGGGCGCTCGACGGCGACCGGCTCACGATCACCGTCCTCAACGGCGACGGGGACGGGATGGACGCCGCGCTGCTCACCGCCGTCGCCGTCAACGCCATGCGCAACGCACGCCGCTCCGGCGCCGGCATCGTGGAGCAGGCCGAACTGGCCGCCGAAGCGGTGCACGGGCGGCACGGCGGGGGCCGGCACGCCGCCACCCTGCTCCTTGAGGTCGACCTGCGTACGGGCGCCGTGGAGGCGATCGATGCGGGTTCGCCGCGCGCCCTCGTCGCCCGGGCCGGGCAGGTACGCACCATCGAACTGGACCAGCAGCTACCGCTCGGCATGTTCGGCGACGCCCGGTACGAGACGCAGCAGCTACAGCTCGAGCCGGGCGACCGGCTGCTGATCATCAGCGACGGTGTGCACGCCGCGGCGGCCGGCGACGGGCGCACGTTCGGGGAGTCCGCCGTGCACGCCGCGATCCGCCGGACCCGGCTGCAACCCGCCGCCGACGCGGTCGTAACAGTGATGAGCAGCCTCAACGAATTCATCGATGGAAGCGACGCCGTGGACGACGCGGTGATCGTCTGCCTCGACTGGCGCGGCGAGCAAGGCTCGTGACCACGGTGGTGCTCAGGGTGTATGGCGGGTATCGTACGCACCCTTGAGAGACGTTGTCCGATCAGCGCGTTAAGGACCGTAATGGACCGGGTCACGGAGCACGCCGCAGCGGTGGAATCCGCGGTCGAGTCACTGCTGGCAGTTCTCGACGGTGCCCGGATGGCCCAAACCCCGGCCATCCCCCCGACACAGCTACGTGTGTTGCAGGTCGTCGCGAGAGGTTCCAGCACCAACATGAACCGGCTTGCCGAGGCGCTCGACGTCGTCCCGTCCTCAGCGAGCCGGCTCTGCGACCGGCTGGAGGCCACCGGGCTGCTCCGGCGCGTTGCCGACCCGCGGGATCGTCGCGAGGTCCGCCTCGTGCTGACCCCGGCCGCCCGGCAGCTCCTCGACGACTTGCGGCAACGCCGCCGCCGGGCACTCGGTGAGGTGCTGGCCCGGATGAATCCTGCCGCCCGCGTCGAGCTGGTCAACGCGCTCGCCACGTTCGACGCGGCGGCCCGGCGCCAACCGCGCGAGACCGGCCAGGAGGCCGATCTACGCTCGGCCTGAACGGGGCACCGGATACGGTACGCGGCATGCGCATCGGCATCGCGATCCTCCCCGACCAGCGCTGGGCCCTCGCCCGCGAACGCTGGCGGCGGGCCGACGAGTACGGTTTCGACCACGGCTGGACGTTCGACCACCTGGGTTGGCGAGACCTCGTCGACGGGCCCTGGTTCGACGCCGTGCCGACGCTGACCGCCGCCGCGGGCGTGACGCGGCGGATGCGCCTCGGGACGTTCGTGGCGTCGCCGAACTTCCGGCACCCCGTGCACTTCGCCAGGGAGGTCACCGCCCTGGACGACATCTCGGCCGGCCGGCTGATTCTCGGCGTCGGTGCGGGCGGGACCGGCTTCGACGCCGACGTGCTCGGCCGGAAGCCACTGACACCGCGGGCCCGGGTGGACCGGTTCGCCGAGTTCCTCGACCTGCTGGACGCCCTGCTACGGACCGGTCGCGTCACCTGGCGCGGGGGCTGGTACGCGGCCGTCGACGCCCGCAGCACCCCGGGCTGCGTCCAGCGACCGCGTACGCCTTTCGTGGTGGCCGCGAACGGTCCCCGCTCGATGCGGCTCGCCGCCAGGTACGGGGACGGCTGGGTCACCACCGGGGAGCAGGCCGACGATCTCGGCGGATGGTGGTGCGGAATCGCGGAGAACGTCCGGAGACTGGAGGAGGCGCTCGCCGCGGCCGGCCGCGACCGGATCGACAGATACCTGTCACTGGACTCCGCGCCGGTGTATTCCCTGAGCAGCGTGGACGCGTTCACCGATGCCGTCGGCCGGGCCGCTGAGCTGGGTTTCACCGACGTCGTGACACATTGGCCGAGGGAGTCCAGCTGGTTCGCGGGCGATGAGACGATCCTTGATTCCGTGGCCCCGCTGCTGCCGGGGTTGCGCGCACTCTAGGCAGCATTCCGCGCGCCATTACCGCCGGCCAGGGGGCCGCCCTAAAGCGCCGACGTGAGCGCGATCACACCAATGCCGAACAATGTGCCGGGCGGGCGCCCCGCCAGAGGCCCGCCCGGGGCGGCCGTCAGCGGCCGTGCGCCGCCCGGAAGTCGTCGATGACGCTCTGCGGGATGCGGCCGCGCTCGGAGACCTGGTGCCCGTTCTGCACGGCCCATTCACGGATCGCGCGGTTCTGGTCGCGGTCGCCCGCGCTGCGCCCCGCCGTAACCGTCGCCCCCCGTACGGCACCACGGCCGGAACCGCCGCGGCCGACCCGGGTGCCCGCCGAGATGAACGGGTCGAGCGCCTTACGCAGCTTTCCCGCATTGGTTTCGGAGAGATCGATGGTGTAGTTCGTTCCGTCGAGGCCGAACTCGACCGTGCGGTCGGCCGGCTTACCGTCCAGGTCGTCGATCAGAGTGGTGATTACCTGCCGCGCCATACCAACTCCCAATAATGTCGCATAAGAACAGCATGAGTGTCCCCGCGGGGAACGCGGGACGCAACTTTTCTCGCGGAACTTTACACACGAGGCGATCCGGATGTTTGTTTTAGGGTGCCCTGCCGACAAGGAAACGAAATACCGGCGTGAACGGCGCATTCACGTCCGTGCGCCGCCGGCGGTTGTGCGTGACGTAGGGTCGGGCCGTGGAGGAACCAGACGATCGGGTCAGCTGGGCGCAACAGCGCCGGCAGGCCGTCGCCGGGCACGCTGCGGCCTTGGACGCGGCCCGGACGGCCGAGGCGGCAGAGGCGGGTGCGCTGCTCGCCGACTTCGTCCGCCGGGCCGGCGAACTGGGGCTGCGGCCCCGCCCCCTGACGGCACGCGCGCTGAACGGGCGAGCCACGTACCGGACCGGGCTGCTCGGGTGGTATCTGAAGTCGAACCGGTCGGTCGCCGTCGGCGCCGACGGCAGATATCACGTGCTCGCCGTACCGGCGTCGTTCGGCGCGCGACTGCGCGGAGCGACCGTCGAGCCGGCCCAGCCCAGGCTGGTGATCGGGGCCGGCGGGGGCGACGGGGAGTCCGTACCCCTCAGGGAGTTGCTGGAACGGCGGTTGGCCGCCGGTCCCGACTGGCCCTAGCTGCGTGGACGGCGCGGTTGTGGTTAACCTTGCGCGGATGAATGGACGGGGACTCGCTGCGATCTTGGCCGCCGCCGCTCTCGCGGCGGGCGCCGGGATGCCGGCGCCCGCCCGCGCCGCGGCGCCCGGGAAGGTAGCGCCCGGCAAGGCGGCGCCCGGTGCGACCACCGTGCCGTGCCCGAAAGCGGACCCCGGGGTCGTTCCGAACCACCCGCCGCGCGCCAAGGCCCCTGCGGACGACCCGGTGCTGCGTGCCGTCGGCGGCGCCGCCCTCGACACCGACGGCCTGGCGGCCCCGGACGGTGCACCGGCACCACCCGCCCTGACCGCCACGTCGTGGCTGGTCGCCGACCTGGACAGCGGCGCCGTGCTCGGCGGCTGCGGCCCACACGTCCACGGCACCCCCGCCAGCGTGCAGAAGCTGCTGCTCGCCGCAACCGCCCTTCCGAAGCTCGACGCCAACCAACAGATGACCGTCACCAGTGAGGACCTCAAGATCGAACGGGGCAGCTCAGCGGTCGGGCTGCTGGTCGGCGGGCACTACCCGATCGAGACGCTCTGGCTGGGCCTTCTGCTCAACTCAGGCAACGACGCCGCGAACGCGCTCGCCCGGCTGGCCGGTGGCGACGGCGGCGTGGCGGCCACGCTGACCGCGATGAACGCCAAGGCACACGAGCTGGGCGCCTTCCAGACGCACGCGGCGACCCCGTCCGGGCTCGACGGGCCGGGCCAGTTCACCAGCGCGTACGACCTGGCGTTGATCGCTCGGGAATGCTTCGCCCGCGACGACTTCCGCAAGTACGCGCTCACCCCGAACGCGACGATTCCGGCGCAGCCGCCGAAGACCAAGACCGGGTTCCAGATCCAGAACGAGAACACCCTGATCTTCAAGTACGCGGGTGCGCTCGGTGGCAAGACCGGCTTCACGGACCTCGCTCGGCATACGTATGTGGGCGCGGCGGAACGCGGCGGCCGCCGGCTCGTCGCCACCGTGCTGGGTGCCGAAGCACGGCCGCTGCGCGGCTGGCAGCAGGGGGCCGCGCTGCTGGACTGGGGATTCTCGCTGCCCCGGGACGCACGGGTCGGCGAGCTCGTCCCGCCGGGAACCGACCCGCGGGCCCCGTCGCCCACGCCGAAGCCCGCGGAGGCCGTGGAGGCCGCCCCGGCGACGCTCACCGGCGGCGGCCCGGCCGCGAGCCCGATCATCATCGCGGCAGGGGTCGCGCTGTTCCTCGCCGGCGCCCCGATCGCCCTCGTGGTCAACGCCCGGCGGCGCCGCCGCATCCGCTACCGCCGGCGGCGCAACGCCCGCTGACAGGTAGCAGCGGTGCTCCCGGCAACCTCTCAACCGGCCTGGCCGACCGCCGAATAGGCGGGGCGTGCCACCGGACCCGTCCCGGGCCCGGTGATCGTTCCCCTGATCCGGAGGTCACCCCATGAGTCGTGTTGCCTTCTCCTGGCGCGGGCGCGCCGCCCGCCTGGCCATGGCGGCTGCGGCGCTGCTCGTTGTCGCCGTCACCAGCGCCGTGATCGCCGCCCAGCCCGCCACGGCCACATGGACCTCGCTGAGCAACCAGCCGACCTGCGACTGCGTCGAGCAGAGCCAGGACGGTAAGTCCTACCGGGCGGTGTTCAGCTATCAGAACACCGACAAGCTGACCGGCCACATCGAAAAGGGCCAGAACAACGCGGTCTACCCGGCGACCGCGTCGGGCACCCAGGTCACCGAATTCACCGCCAACGGTACGTCGACCTTCGCCACCGGCTGGGTCGCCAAGGACACCGAGGTCGTCTGGTCCGTCGGCGGCAAGACCGTCACCGCGAACATGATGAAGACGCCGTGCGACCACAAGATCAGCCTCCCGGCCGACGGCAACGGCTCCGGCCCGATCCTCGCGCTCGCCGTCAGCCTGCTCGTCACGGGTGGTGTCGTGCTCGTGCGCCGTCGCCGTCTGAAGAAGCTGACGGACGTCTGATGCGCAGCGTACTGGCGGTCGGTGCGCACCCCGACGACATCGAACTGGGCTGCGCGGGGACCCTCGCCGCGCACCGGGCGGCCGGCGACTCGGTCACCATGCTGGTCCTCACCGGCGGGCAGAACGGGCCGAGCGCCAACGCCGACCGTCGCGCGGAGGCGGAAGCCGCCGCGCGGGCATTGGACAGCCTGCTCGTGTGGGGCCGGATGGTGGACTGCTCCGTGAACGCCGGCTCCTCCACCATCGCGGCCATCGAGAACGTCATCACCGGCGTCGACGCGGACGTGGTGTATGTGCACGCCCCCGACGACTCGCACCAGGACCACCGGGCCGCGGCCGCGGCGACCCTGTCGGCCGCCCGGCACAGCTCGCGGGTGCTGCATTACCGCAGCCCCTCGACGGTACGGTTCGAGCCGACGGTCTTCGTCGACATCTCCGCCCACCTGGACCGCAAGCTCGCCGCCCTGGGCTGTCACGTCAGCCAGGTCGAGGGCTCGGCGATGGTGGAACCGGACGTCGTGGCCGCCTCGGCCCGCCACTTCGGCGCCCAGGCGCGAGTCCGCTACGCCGAGGCGTTCGCCCCGGCGCGCTTCGTGTGGGACCTCGCCACGGCGCCGGTCCTCTCCCTGTTCGACGAGGTTCCCGCGCCCGCCGCGCGGGTCCCCGCGTGGTAACGCGTACGGCGTCGTGTTCCTCTGGGGGGCGGCGCCGTGCCGCCGCTGAGCCGCACCACCGCAAGGCCTTCCTCACGTACCCGATCCTGTTCGCCGCGGCGGTGTCACTGTTCGGCATCGACCCGGTCCTCGGAGGCATCGCGACCGCGCTGAACCTGGTGTTCCTCGCGTTCTTCTTCCGGCATCTGGCGTTCGCCATCTCGGCGGCGCGCTGGGCGGAGCGGGACCTGGAGGCACCGACTGTGGGCGCGGAGACGTTCACCCCCAGCGTCGCCGTCCTCGTCGCCTGCAAGGACGAGGAGCTCGTCGTCGACGGCATGGTGTCCGCGCTCCTGACGCTGGACTACCCGGCGGCCCAGCTGAGCGTGGTCATCGTCGATGACGCCTCCACCGACGGCACCGGGCCCCGGCTGGACGACTGGGCCGCAGCGAACCCGCAGATCCGGGTCCTGCACCGCGATCCGAGCGCCGGCGGCGGCAAGTCGGGCGCGCTCAACGACGCATTGGCGCTGGTCGACGCCCAGGTCGCTGTGATCTTCGACGCGGATCACCAGCCGGAACACTCGGTGCTGCGCCGCCTCGTCCGGCACTTCCGGGACCCCAACGTGGGCGCCGTGATGGGCCGATGTGTCGTGCGCAACGGCGTCGAGTCGTCGCTGGCCTCCACGATCTTCATCGACTACCTCTCCGGCTACCTCGTCAACGAGTACGGCCGCCAGGCCCTGTTCGAGCTGCCCGCGTACGGCGGGGCCAACTGCGCGGTCCGCACGGATCTGCTGCACCTGCTGGGCGGCTGGAACCCGCACACCGTCACCGAGGACACCGACCTGACGCTGCGGGTGCTGCTGGACGGCTTCCGCGTGCGCTACGACCCGACGGCCGTGGACTTCGAGGAGGCCGTGCTCTCCGGCAAGCGCTTCTGGAAGCAGCGTTACCGCTGGGCCCGCGGGCATCAGAAGTGCCTGCGTGACTACTGGGTGCCGGTGGTGCGCAGCAGGCACCTGTCGATCGCCCAGAAGATCGAGACGATGATGTTCCTCTGGGTCTACCACGTGCCGGTGCTGTGCGGGATGGGCCTGCTGCTCATCGGGCTGCGCGCGTTCGGCATCGGTGGTGCGTCCAGCATCGGTCTGCTGCCGCTGTCGGCGCTGTTGTTCGCCGGGCCGTTCTGCGAGCTCGCGGTCGGTCTGCTGCTGGGCCGGGTGGAGCGCAGGGCCGCGTGGATGCTGGTGGGCTTCGTACCGGCGTTCGGCATGTCGATCCTGACGGCGACGGCCGCGTACCTGGACGGGTTGTGCGGCCGGCGGTACAGCTGGTCGAAGACGGCCCGCTCGGGAGCGACGTCCGCGTTGCCCGAGATCGATATCCCGGCCGCGACGCCCGCACCGGTCACGGACACGATCTCGTTCGCGCAACGTTCGTCGGTCCAGCGTTCGTCGGTCCAGCGTTCGTCGGTCGGGCGTGAGGCGGTGGCCCGGTGAACGACACGTTCATGGGCCGCCGGCTGGGTGACGTCCTGGCCCGCCAGTCGCGGCGCCGGGTCACCTTCGACGGCACCGGCAACCGCCGTCGCCTGGTGCTGCTGGAGATCCTCGGCGCGCTCGCCTGGTGTGTGGGCGGCTTCGCCCTCCTCATCGACCCGGCCCGCCGGTTCGAGGTGGCGCTCGGTACGGGCGTCCTGCGCGCCTTCGGCGAGACCGGCGTCAGTGACGCGCTCGGTGACGCCTTCCTCGTGTACGGCCCCCACGGTCAGCTGATCATCGGCGAGATGACGGCGTCCTGCTCGGCGCTGACGAGTCTGCTGGCGCTGTCCGCGCTCGCCTTCGTGGCGCTGCGCCGGCGCGCTCAGATCGTGATCGGCGTCGCCGCGGCCGCGTTGTTCGTGCTGTTCGCCAACCAGCTGCGGCTGATCCTGTCGCTGCTGGCGGGCCGGTATCTCGCGGTGGATGCGCTCGTGTTCTTCCACGACTGGGTCGGCGCACTGCTGAACTTCGCGTACACGCTGATCGGCTTGCTCATCATGATTGGGTTGACGATGCACGACGCACAACAGGCCGAGCAGGACCGCTCGGGCCGGCACACTGCCAACCGTCCGGACACCTGGGCACGCCCGGGCCTCGGCTACCGCGTGACGCTGGACTCGGGCCCCGAGGGCTCGCCGTTCCGGGTGGCCGCGTTCCTGCACAAGCACGTCCTGCCGGCGTGGCTGTCGAGCCGGTTGGCGGCGCACCGCGAGCGTGGCCGCGTCGACTACCGGATAGGCCACCAGACCGCCGGCCGCCGGGCCGCCGCCGTCCGCGAACTGGCCGCTCGCGGGCTCGGCGTGCACACCGCCACCCTGCTCGCCGTCGCCACCCATGAGACCGACCCGATCGTCCTGGACGCCCTCGCCGACGCGGTCGCCGCCCGGCAGTGGGAACCGGTCAGCAACAGGCGGATCGTCGCCCTGCGGCTGTGGGCCCGGGCGTGGCTGATGCGCGCTCCGATCCAGCGTGACCTGCCGGGCCAGGGGCGGCTCATCGCCGTCACCGGCGCGGGCGGCCCGGCGGGCGTGTCCGTCATCCGGGCGTTGCAGGCGGCAGGCGACCACGTCGTCGCCCTGGACGCCAACCCGGACGCGGTCGGCCTGCGCCTGGGCGGCATCGCCGTCGTCCTGCCCCGCGCTGACCGGCCCGGGTACGCCGAAGCCCTGCTCGCCGCCGTCGCGGAGCACCGCCCCGCCGCGCTGGTCTGCACGGTCGCCGAGGAGTACGCGGCCCTCTACCCGCTGCTCAACGAGCTCGCCGACCTCGGCTGCGGGACCTGGCTGCCGAACCCGATCTCGGCCGACACCTGCCTGGACAAGACGAAGTTCGCGGCCGCCCTGTCCGCCGCCGGAGTCCCGCACCCGTCGACGGTCACGTCGGCCCGCGCCGCCGCCCTGCTCGGCGGCCCGTGGGTGGTCAAGCCCGCCCGCGGCCGGGGCAGCCGGGACGTGATCATGGTCGACGAGGCCGTCGACCTGGACCAGGCGTTCGCGACCGTACCGGACGCCATCGCCCAGACCCGCTGCTACGGGCAGGAGTTCACCGCTGACGCCCTGGTGGCCCGGGACGGGACGTTACTGACCTGCGTACCGCGCTGGCGCGACGAGACCCGCGGCGGCATCTCCGTACGCGGGACCACGTTCGATTCGGCGGCCGTGACCGAGGCGGTGGCGGCGACGCTGCGCGCCGTCCGGCACACGGGACCGGCCAACGTGCAGGGCTTCGTCGCCGACCCGGCCGCCGTGGCCGCCGACCCGGAGGCGCCGGTCCAGGTGACCATCATCGAGGCGAACCCGCGATTCTCGGGTGGACTTCCGCTGACCTTGGCCGCCGGTGCCGATGTGGTGGGCACGTACGTCAACGGGATCCTCGACCCGGCGGCCGAACTGCCGACATTGCGGTTCCGGCCCGACGTACGGATGGCCCGGCACTTCGCCGAGGTGTACTACGCCGCCGACGGCACTGCCGTCGCCGATCCCCTGACACTCGTGGGAGTCTCGACATGAAACCACTGACCTGGCCCGCCACGGAGACGCCGATCCGCCGGCACGTCCTCGTGCCGTTCGGTACCCGGCCCGAGGTGATCAAGCTGGCTCCCGTCGTGCACGCCCTGCGCGCCGTCGGCCACCGCGTCACCACGGTGGACACCGGACAGCACGCCGACGCTGCGATGGGCTCCGGTGTGCAGGCCGCGCTCGGGCTGATCCCGGACGTCCGGATGAGCCTGCCGGACGGGGCGGGCCGCCAGGGCGCGCTGCTGGCCACGGCGGCCCGGATCATCGCCGAGCACCCCGCGGATGTGGTCCTCGCCCTCGGTGACACCCACACGGTCCCCGCGTACGCGCTCGCCGCGCGGACCGCGGGTGTGCCGTTCGCGCACCTGGAGGCGGGGCTGCGCAGCTTCAACCTGCGCAGTGTCGAAGAGGTCAACCGGCGGGTCGCCGCCGCCACCGCCCAGCTGCACTTCGCGCCGACCAGGCGCGCCGCCGCGTTCCTGCGCGCAGAGGGCGTCGAGCAGCGCCGGATCTTCGTCGTCGGCAACCCCGTCGTCGACGCACTCGTCGGCCGGGGCGTCCACCCGGTCCGCGCCGGTTGCCGCCGCGGCGTCCTCGTGACGGCGCACCGCGCCTCGAACGTCGACGACCCGGTACGCCTGGCCCGCCTCATCGACGTCGTCGGCCGCCTCGATGCGATCGGCCCAGTCACCTTCCCGGTGCACCCCCGCACCCTGGACCGGCTGCACGAGCACGGCCTGTACGAGCGCCTGGCCGCACTGCCCGGCGTGACGCTGACCGACCCGCTGCCCTACGACGGGCTGCTGACCGCCCTGGCGGCGGCACGGGTGGTCGTCACGGATTCGGGCGGGCTACAGGAGGAGGCGGCGTACTTCGGAGTGCCCACGGTCGTCCTGCGCCGCTCGACCCCCCGCTGGGAGGGCGTCGAGTCGGGTGCCGCCGTGTTGACCGGGATCACCTCCGACGACGAGGCCGCCCGGGCCGTGGCGGCCGCCGTACGGCTGGCCTCAGCGGACGAACTGACACGGGTGGCCGGCCTGCCCTGCCCGTACGGCGACGGGACCACCGGGTTCCGGGTGGCGTCCGTGCTGGCTGACCCCGCCACGCAGGCCCTGCTGACGCTCGACGAGCCCGACTTCACCGACGGCTCTCGCCCCTGGACCGTGGCAGCGTGAACCCGGGCGGTGCGGGCGCGAACCCGGGCGGTGCGGGCGTGAACCCCGGCGGTGCGGGCGTGAACCCCGGCGGTGCGGGCGTGAACCGGGACGACGGCGGCATGGACCGGCCCGCGGCGGTGGTGATCGACCTCGACGACACGATCTACCCACAGGCGTCGTACCTGTACGGCGCCGCCCGGGCCGTCGGGCGCGCGGGTGCGGCCCTCGGCCTCGACCCGGTACGCCTCGGCAAGCTCGTCAAGCGGGAGCTGAGCGCCGGCTCGGACAGGGGTGGGACCATCGACCGGGCCCTGGCCGCGTACGGCGTCGAGCCGGACGAACCCCTGGTCGGGGCACTCGTGAAGGCGTTCACGGGGTACCAGCCGAAGCGGTTGCCGCGGTATCTGGGGGCGGACGCGGCGCTGAAGGGGCTGCGGGAGGCGTACCCCCTGGTCTGCCTGACCGACGGGAATCCCGCCATCCAGCGGGCGAAGCTGGCCGCCACGGGGATGGCCGGCTTCTTCCAGTCGGTCGTGATCACGGACGAGCTGGGCGGTCGGGCGGCGCGCAAGCCACGGCCGGACGGACTGGCGCACGCCGCGGCCCTGCTCGGGGTACGGGCGGACGACCTGGTCATGGTCGGTGACCGGCCCGGCAAGGACGTCGCCGTCGCCCAGGCGCTCGGCGCCCGCTCGATCCGAGTCCGGACCGGTGAGTACGCCGACGCCCCCGACGAGCCGCGCGCCACCGCCGTCGTCGCGGATCTGACCGCCGCAGCCGCTCTGCTGCTGAGTTGAGGAATTTCTCGAAGCAACCACTCGGCAACTGAGCACCACCGAGAAGTGCACCCACAGTCACAGAGAGTTTCCCTTGTCAGCCGGTAGCGCCTGCGGGCAACCGACGTACACGGGGGAAACAGCACATGACGATCGCCACGACCGACCAGATCGAGACGACCGCCACTGCCGTCGCGGTGCTCAGCGCCACCGAGCAGGAAGACCTGATCCGCGCCCACATCCCGCTGGTCGGACACGTGGTCCGCGAGATGCTCTCCCGGGTGCCGAACCACGTGTATCGGGACGACCTGTCCAGCGCCGGCCTCGCCGCCCTCGTCACCGCCGCCCGCGGCTTCGACCCGAACCGCGGCATCCCGTTCCACCGGTTCGCCGCCACCCGCATCCGCGGCGGCCTGCTCGACGAGCTTCGCTCGCTGGACTGGGCCAGCCGCTCGGTGCGCAGCCGCGCCCGGCAGACCGACGCCGCGCGCGAGCAGCTGACCATCGCCCTCGGCCGCACCCCCAGCACCGAGGAGCTCGCCGACTCACTCGGCACCAGCGCCGCCGAGCTCCACGAGACCAGCAACGACGTGCAGCGCGCCGTTGTGCTGTCGTTGCAGGGCTTCACCGCCGGCACCGCCGAGGACCTCGTCACCGAGCGGAGCCCCGGGCCGGAGCAGACCCTGATCAAGCGCGAGCAGATCGGCTACCTGCACCACGCCATCGAGGCGCTGCCGGACCGGCTCCGCATGGTCATCACGGACTACTACCTCAACGAGCGGCCGATGGCCGACATCGCCGCCGAGATCGGCGTCACCGAGTCGCGGGTGTCGCAGCTGCGTGCCGAAGCGCTCGTCCTGCTCAAGGACGGCATGAACCAGCAGACCGACCCGGAGCTGGTGGCCGAGCCGGAGCGCCCGGACGGCTGCATCGCGAAGCGCCGCGCCAGCTACTACGCGCAGATCGCCGAACGCTCGACGCTGCGCAGCCGTCTCGCGCACACCAGCCCGGACGGCATGCCCGTCAACCTGGTCTCCGCCGCCTGACCGACGACTCCACCCTGACCGACGACTCCGCCTGACCGACGACTCCGCCCTGACCGTTCAGACCGTCGCCCCTGCCAGGTCCAGCGCGGCCGGCAGGGGCGCGGTGTGCAACACCCCCAACCGCTGGGTGGTACGGGTGACCGCGACGTAGAGGTCGCTGAGACCCCGCGGGGACTCGGCGACGATCCGGTGCGGCTCCACCACGATCACCGTGTCGAACTCGAGCCCCTTGGCCTGCCGGACGCTGAGCAGCGCCACCCTGTTGAGCAGGTCCGGCTGCTCGCCCACCGCGGTGTCCGGCACCGCGGCCGTGAGCCTCGGCCCGAGTTCCTGCACCATGCTCTCCGGCACGAGGACGCCGACCTTCCCGTCCGTCTCGGCCCGGACGGCCTCGATCACTGCCTGCTCCAGGTCGCCGACGTGCCGTGCCCACGGTTCGACGCCGGCCTCGCGTACCGCGGGGGCGCTCGTCAGCTCCGGGGCGATCTCCGCGAGCAGGCGGGACGCCAGCACCATCACCTCGGCCGGGGTGCGGTAGTTGACCGTCAACTCGGCGAGGCGCCAGCGCTGCGCCACGTACGGCTCGAACGCGTCCGCCCAGTTCGTGATCCCCGCCAGGTCGCCGGTCTGCGCCACGTCGCCCACCACCGTCATCGAACGGCTCGGGCAGCGGCGCATCAGCAGCCGCCATGCCATCGGCGACAGCTCCTGCGCCTCGTCGACGATCACGTGCCCGAACGCCCAGGTACGGTCGGCGGC
>CBIHNN010000053.1:0-35412 GCA_966211315.1 uncultured Micromonosporaceae bacterium
CGCTTCCGCGATCTCGGTGCCGGCTGCAGCCCAATGCCCGGCCCTGGGGCCGTCCCCGGGTTCCCGTTTCCCCCACCGTGCCCCCGGGCCTCTACCGCGACTTGCGGGTCAGCAACGTCGGCTTGGCCTCCATGTGGGACAGGCCGTTCCACGCCAGATTCACCAGGTGCGCCGCCACGATCTCCTTGCGGGGCTTGCGCGCCTCTCTCCACCACTGACCCACGAGCGCCACCATCCCTACCAGCGCCTGCGAGTACAGCTCCGCGAATGTCGGGTCGAAACCGCGCGACTTGAACTCGTCGCCCAGGATGTGTTCCACCTGGTGCGCCACATCGCTCATCACGCTGGAGAAGTTCCCCGCCGGCGACAACACCGGCGACTCGCGTACCAGAACACGGAAGCCGTGCGGCTCGTCCTCGATGTAGTCCAGCAATGCCAACGCCGCCTGCTCCAGCAGTTCTCGCGGATGACCAGCCGTCAACGCCGCCGCGATCCGGTCCAGCAGGGACCGGACCTCCCGATCCACGACGACCGCGTACAGGCCTTCCTTGCCGCCGAAGTGCTCGTACACCACCGGCTTCGACACCTTCGCGCGGGCCGCGACCTCCTCCACGGAGGTCCCGTCGAAACCACGTTCCGCGAACAGTTGCCGGCCGATCGAGATCAGTTGCTCACGGCGTTGTGCGGCGGACATCCGCACCCGCGACGACGGAGCTTTCGTGGTGGTACGGCCGGATCCGGCCGTGCCCGTAGCCTTACGATCGCTGGGCTCGGTCACCAGGCCATCCTGCCAGGCGGACGATACGGGCGCGGTCCCTCTTCTGCGCGGCGCCCGATCGGCGGCAACCGTCACGCGGACTTGACGAGCTTGGCGGCGATTCGCTCCGGCTTCGGCCATTTCACACCCCAGGCCCAGCCGAACTTCTCGAACAACCAAATGGTGCGCGCTGAGATGTCCACCTGGCCGCGCAGCACACCGTGCCGGGCGCACGTCGGGTCCGCGTGGTGCAGGTTGTGCCAGCTCTCACCGAACGACACGATCGCCAGGGGCCAGAAGTTCGAAGCCTTGTCGCCTTCGCGCACCTCGAACGGGCGCTCGCCGTACACGTGGCAGATCGAGTTGATCGACCAGGTCACGTGGTGCAGCATGAAGATCCGCACCAGGCCCGCCCAGAAGAACGCGGTCAGCGCGCCCTGCCACGACCAGGTGATCAGCCCACCCATTGCG
Source organism: uncultured Micromonosporaceae bacterium (assembly GCA_966211315.1). GTDB lineage: Bacteria > Actinomycetota > Actinomycetes > Mycobacteriales > Micromonosporaceae > CBIHNN01. The sequence continues at coordinate 1,229 of CBIHNN010000053.1, forward strand.
GCCGGAGCGAGCACCGACGTCGCCACCAGCGCCGGGAACAGCTTGTCGACCCGGCTCACAGCCTCGTCGGCCTCCAGGTCCGGTGCGAAGCGGGCCCTGTTGCCCAGCTCGCGACTGAACAGCCAGCCCATGTGCGCGAAGTACAGGCCCTTGGTCAGCGCCCACCAGCCGGTGCCGAACCGCCAGGGCGAGTGCGGGTCGCCTTCGAGATCCGAGTACGCGTGGTGCCGCCGGTGATCCGCGACCCACTGGATGACGCTGCCCTCGACCGCGAGACTGCCCGCTACCGCCAGGGTCACCCGTAGCCACTTCTTCGCCTTGAACGAGCCGTGCGTGAAGTACCGGTGGAACCCGACGGTGATCCCCAGACCGGCCACCACGTACCAGACTCCGGCGATCGCGACGTCCGTCCAACTCAGCCATCCACCCCAGGCGACGGGAACAGCCGCGAGGACCGCAAGGAACGGGATGATGACGAAGGCGTACAGCCCGACGATGACGCCTCTTGACTGGAGCCCCTGGGTCAGTGGCTTCGGCGTGGTGGCGGTGGGCTCGGTGAGCACGGATGTCATGGCACCTCACAGGAGCGGAAAGATCGATAACTTACGCCTACGTCACCGTAACCTACGGAACCGTAACCCGCCATGGGAACGATACGGGGGAGTGTGATAGGTACGTTCAGACGTAGGTACCATTGCCGGACCCCGTGCGTCACCGACGCCTACGCCTTCCGGGTGACTTCGGCCTCTCCCGCTCAGGTGATGAAACACCTCGCCGGGCGCTCCTCGCCGCGGTGGAATGGCGTTCGAAGTCGTTCGGGCTCGCACGGTAGTGTGTTCGCAGGACCCTTTCGGCCGTGGTGTAATTGGCAACACGCCGCCCTTTGGAGGCGGTTTTGTAGGTTCGAGTCCTACCGGCCGAGCACTTCTTGTGGTACAGATCGCCGCTGCTGAAGGCGCGTTGGCGAGCGCTGCGCTGCCGCAGCACCCTTGCGAGCAATGGAGTCCCGCGTGAGCCAGTCATCGCGTCGTACCGTCGTCGTTCTCGCCGCCGGTGAAGGCAAGCGGATGAAGTCGTCGCTGCCGAAGGTTCTGCAGCCGCTGCTCGGCCGCACGTTGCTCGGGCACGTCCTGGCGGCCGCGACCGCCGCCCGGGCCGAACGGACGCTCGTGGTCGTCGGCCACCGAGCGGAACAGGTGCGGGAACACCTCGCCCGGATCGCACCGGACGCCCTGCCCGTCCTGCAGGCGGAGCAGCACGGCACCGGGCACGCCGTACGGATCGCGTTGCAGGCGGCGCCAGATGCGGCCGGGACCGTGGTGGTGTTGAACGGGGACGTGCCGTTACTGCGGCCCGAGACGGTCGAGGAGCTGGTGGCGGCGCACGAGGCGGGCGGAAACGGCGCGACCGTGCTGGCGGCCGAGGTGGCCGACCCGTCCGGGCTCGGGCGGATCGTGCGGGACGCGGCGGGCAATCTCGAACGGATCGTCGAGGAGCGGGACACGACGGCGGCGCAGCGGGCGCTGCGGGAGATCAACGCGGGGATCTACGCGTTCGACGCCGGTCTGCTGCGGGAGGCGCTGGGCAAGTTGTCGACGGACAACGATCAGGGCGAGGAGTACCTGACGGACGTGTTCGAGCTGCTCGGCGGCGTGGGCCACCGGGTGGGGGTGCACGTGGCGGCCGATGCCGACGAGACGCTCGGCTGCAACGACCGGGCGGAACTGGCCGGGTTGCGGGCGCTGATGCGGGACCGGATCAACACGGCGTGGATGCGGTCCGGGGTGTCGATCCTGGATCCGGCGACGACGTGGATCGACGTGTCGGTGACGTTGGAGCCGGACGCGACGGTGGACCGGAACACGGCGCTGCAGGGCGCGACGACGATCGCGGCGGGCGCGACGGTGGGGCCGGACACGACGCTGATCGACACGACGGTGGCGGCGGGCGCAGCGGTGCTGCGGACGCATGCGGCGGGCGCGGTGGTCGGCGAGGACGCGAGTGTGGGGCCGTTCGCGTACCTGCGGCCCGGAACGCGGCTGAACACGGGCTCGAAGGTCGGCACGTTCGTGGAGACGAAGAACGCCGAGCTGGGTGAGAAGGCGAAGGTGCCGCATCTGACGTACGTGGGGGACGCGACGATCGGGGCGCGCGCGAACATCGGCGCGGGGACGATCTTCGCCAACTACGACGGGGTGGGCAAGTACCACACGGAGGTCGGCGAGGCGGCGTTCGTGGGCAGCGACTCGGTGCTGATGGCGCCGGTGGAGATCGGCCCGGGGGCGTACGTGGCGGCGGGCAGCGCGGTGTCGAAGGACGTGCCGCCGGGAGCGCTCGGCGTGGCCCGGGGTCAGCAGCGCAACATCGACGGCTGGGTGGCGCGCCGCCGGGCGGGGACGGTGTCGGCGGACACGGCGGCGCGGGCGCTGGTCGCGCAGGAGACCCTGGCGGAAGCCGCGGCGGGTGGGCAACCCGGCACGACGGGGGGTGAGGCATCACACGACGCACAATCGGCCGGTGGTGGTGCGGCCGCGGCGGGGGATACTGCACGGGAATAGTCGTACTACGTCGGGAGCGCACGGACCGATGGGCACCATCGTCGCGGAGAACCGCAAGTCTCTGATGCTTTTCTCCGGCCGGGGATTCCCCGAGCTGGCTGAGGAGATCGGCCAGGTCCTGGGAGTGGCTCCGACCCCGTCGGACTCGTACGAGTTCGCGAACGGCGAGATCTTCATCCGGTTCAAGGACTCGGTACGCGGCTCGGACGCGTTCGTCGTCCAGTCGATGACCGAGGGCATCAACACGTGGGTCATGGAGACCCTGATCATGGTCGATGCTCTGAAGCGGGGGTCGGCGAAGCGGATCACGGTGGTGCTGCCGTTCTATCCGTACTCGCGGCAGGACAAGAAGCACCGCGGCCGGGAGCCGATCTCGGCCCGGCTGATGGCGGACCTGCTGAAGTCGGCGGGTGCGAACCGGATCCTCACGGTGGACCTGCACACGGCGCAGATCCAGGGCTTCTTCGACGGCCCCGTGGATCACCTCTTCGCGATGGACATCCTCGCGGAGTACGTGGAGAAGAAGTACGCGGGCCGGCCGATGACGGTGGTAGCGCCGGACTCGGGCCGGGTTCGGGTGGCGGAGCGCTGGACGGACCGCCTGGGCGGTTGCCCGCTGGCGTTCATCCACAAGACGCGCGATCCGCTGAAGCCGAACCAGGTGGTGGCGAACCGGGTGGTCGGTGAGGTCGAGGGCCGGGTCTGCCTGGTCGTCGACGACATGATCGACACTGGCGGCACCATCGTGAAGGCGGCCGACATCATCCGGGATTCGGGTGCGGCGGACGTGATCGTGGCGTCGACGCACGCCCTGTTGTCGGATCCGGCGACGGAGCGGTTGAAGAACAGCCGGATCAGCGAGCTGATCGTGACCAACACGTTGCCGCTACCGGCGGAGAAGCAGCTCGACAAGATCACGGTTCTGTCGATCGCCCCGCTGCTGGCCCGGGCGATCCGCGAGGTCTTCGACGACGGCTCGGTAACGACCCTCTTCGGTGGTTTGAGCTAGCCCCGGCGGTGCGCCGTGGTAGCCGGCAGGTAAGCTGGTGCGGTTGCCACGGCGAGGGTGCCCTGCGGTCTGCCGCTCAACAACGCCGGCCGTACGGAGGCACCGTGATCGACGCGGTGCTCCGGGCCTGTGCCCGGTGCGCCTCTCGCCTGCGCACCGCCGCCGACTACGCAGCCCCGACAAACGTTTCAGGAGTTTCCCCGTGTCCGAGGTAAAGATCAGCGCCGAACCCCGTACCGAATTCGGTAAGGGTGGAGCCCGCCGCACGCGCCGGGCCGGTTTGGTGCCAGCCGTGCTGTACGGCCACGGCGAGAAGCCCGTCCACATCGCTCTGCCCGCGCGGGAGTTCGCCGCAGCGATCCGGCACGGCGGTCTCAACCAGGTGTTCGCGATCGAGGTGGCGGGCGGTGCGAGCACTCTCGCTCTGCCGAAGGCCCTGCAGAAGGACCCGATCAAGGAGACCTACGAGCACGTCGACCTGATCATCGTGAAGCGCGGCGAGCAGGTCACCGTCGACGTTCCGGTGATCCTGACCGGTGAGGCGGCGAAGAACACCCTCGTCGTCACCGAGAGTACGACGCTGTCGCTGACCGCCGAGGCGCTGCACCTGCCGGACTCGGTCGAGGTGTCGCTGGAGGGTCTGGAGGCCGGCGCGCAGATCACCGCGGGCGACGTGATCCTGCCGAAGGGTTCGCAGCTGGCCGTCGACCCGTCGACCGTCATCGCGATCATCTCGGCGGCGCAGACGATCGCGGAATCCGAGGAGTCCGCCGAGGGCGCGGGGGCCGCTGCCGAGGCTCCCACCGAGGCGTAATCCCCGTAGGTACGACGGTCAGGGAAAGCGCCGCGACGGCGCTTTCCCTGACGTGTTTCTGGAGGCGGAAGCATGGACGAGCCGTGGCTGCTGGTCGGCCTGGGCAACCCGGGCCGGGAGTACGCGGGTAACCGGCACAACGTGGGCTTCGTGGTGGCCGACCTGCTGGCGAAGCGGTCGGGCGCGAACTTCGGCCGCCACAAGCGGGCGGTGGCCGATGTCGCGGAGGGCCGGCTGTCGATCGGGGGGCCGCGGGTGGTGCTGGTGAAGCCGTTGACGTTCATGAATCTGTTGGGGTCGCCGGTGGCGGCGCTTGCGCAGTTCTACAAGGTCCCGGTGGAGCAGGTCGTGGCGATCCACGACGAGCTGGACGTGCCGTACGGTGAGCTGCGGATCAAGCGGGGTGGTGGCGAGGGCGGCCACAACGGCCTGCGTTCGATGTCGAGGAGTCTGGGCAGCAAGGAGTACGCCCGGGTGCGGTTCGGCGTGGGGCGGCCGCCGGGCCGGCAGGATCCGGCGGATTTCGTGCTCTCGGATTTCTCTTCGGCGGAGCGTAAGGAGCTGGACTTTCTGGTGGATCGGGCGGCGGACGTGGCCGAGGCCGTGGTCATGAAGGGTGTGGAGTGGGCGCAGAACGCCTACCACGGCGCCTAAACAAAGTTGGGCAAAATGGGGCGTATCTTTCGTCCTGATTGTCTTGGCCACCCGTACCGTGACGTGCTCGGCTCTTTCCCGTTGGTCCTTTGAGCGCGCAGGGACCGCGTGTCGGAGGTCGGGAGGTCGTAGTGCCGCAGGCGTGGGGTGAGGGGATCGGGGACGACACCACCCTGTTGCTGAACGATCTTGCCGCCGCGGTCGCCCAGCTGGACGCCGCGACGGGCACCGGCCCTGAGGCGGCGCGGACGCCGTCGGGCGTACCCCATCAGCATCCGGTGACCGTGGATCTGGCCCAGGCGCCGTCGAGCCCGGCACCGGGGGGCATCCCCGCCGTGGCGAACGGGCCGCTCGCGCCCGGTGCGCTGCCGGTGCAGGCTCCGTCGCGGCACGGCGATGGGCCGAATGCCGCCCCGCGTGCGGGTACGGACGTACTCCCGCTTCTGGACCGTACGGTCAACCGTGCGGTGACCCGCTGGGACGGGCCGGTCAACCGGTCCGTGGCGACGCGGCCACTCAGCCGCCCGTTCACCCGGGTGCCGGGCCGGCACGCGGCGACGTCGCGGCGGCAGGCCTGGGAACGGCGGTACGTGCGCGCGATCGTCGCCGCCGACCTGCTGGTGGGCCTGACCGCGGGTGTGCTGACCTTCGGGTTGCGCTTCGGCGAGCAGGTGACCACGTACAACCGCGCCTACATGATGCTGTCGCTGCTGCTGCCGCTCGTGCTGAGCGCGGTGTTCGCGTTCAGCCGGGCCTACGAGCGCCGGCACCTGTACGTCGGCACGGATGAGTACCAGCGGGTGATCCGGGGCGGTCTCAGCCTGACCGCGATGTCGGCGGTCGTCTCGTACGCCCTCGATTTGGAGCTTGCCCGCTCGTATGTCCTGGTCGCGTCGCCGCTGGCGACAGTCGCCGCGGTGGCGCTGCGGTTCGCGCTGCGCAAGCAGCTGCACCGGCAGCGGGCCCGCGGCCGGTGCCTGCGGCGCGTGATCGTCGTCGGTCACGAGCTGGCGGTCGTGGCGATCACCCGGCAGCTGCGCCGGGAGCGTTATCACGGTCTCGAGGTGGTCGGTGCGTGCCTGCCGCCGCAGCACGACGGCGACGTGAGCATCCCGGTGTACGGCACGTTCGACGACGTCACGTTCGCGGTGTCGGCGGCGGGTGCGGACACGGTCGTCGTGCTGAGCTGTCCGGAACTCGACGGTCAGGCGCTGCGCCGGATGGCGTGGCGGCTGGAGCGCGACGAGGTGGACCTGATCGTGGCGAGCGCGCTGATCGACGTGGCCGGTGCCCGGACCACGATCCGCCCGGTGGACGGCCTGCCGATGCTGCATGTCGAGCATCCGCGGCTGGACGGCGGTGTCCGGATCGTCAAGAACATCATCGACCGGGTCGGTGCGGCCCTGCTGCTGACCGTCTTCTCCCCGTTGCTGCTGGTCCTCGCGGTCTGTGTAGGGGTCACGTCGCCGGGGCCGGTATTCTTCCGCCAGATCCGGGTGGGCCGTGACGGCCGGGAGTTCCGGATGGTCAAGTTCCGCAGCATGTATCTGGACGCCGAGGCGCGGCTCGCTGAGCTACGACACCTCAACGAGCACGACGGGTTGCTGTTCAAGATGCGCGACGATCCCCGGGTCACCCCGGTCGGCCGGTGGCTGCGCCGGCTGTCGCTGGACGAGCTCCCCCAGCTGTTCAACGTGTTGTCCGGACGGATGTCGCTGGTCGGCCCGCGTCCACCGCTGCCGGCGGAGGTCGCCGCGTATCCGCTCGATGTGCGCCGGCGACTCGCCGTGAAGCCGGGTATGACCGGTTTGTGGCAGGTGTCCGGGCGATCTGATCTCTCCTGGGAGGAGGCCGTGCGATTGGATCTCAGCTATGTGGAGAACTGGTCGTTGAGCCTCGACCTGGTCATCCTGCTGCGAACCCTGTCGGCCGTCGTACGGTCGTCAGGAGCGTACTGAAGAAATGAGGCACACGATGGGTGAGCGCACCGCGACCCGGGTGGGTGGCCAGCGCCCCGCCAGCGACACCGGCAGCACACCGCCGGTGATCGACGCCGGCTTCGCGCGCTGGCTCGCCGAGCGCGCCGGCACGGCGCTGCTGGCGGTCCGCGAGAGGATGGGGTACGCCGACCCGGCCGCCCTGAAAGCGGCAGGTGACCAGGCCTCCCACAAGCTGATCCGGGACGAGCTGGCCCGGTGGCGCCCCGCGGACGCGGTCCTCTCCGAGGAGGACGAGTCCGCGCGTACGGCGTGGCAGGAGGGCACGCCGCGGCCGGACCGGCTCGGCGCCCAACGAGTGTGGATCATCGACCCGCTCGACGGCACCCGCGAGTTCTCCGAGGAGGGCCGCACCGACTGGGCCGTGCACGTGGCGCTCTGGACCGCCGAGTGCTCCCGGCCGAACTGCCTGGCGGCGGGCGCCGTCGCGCTGCCCGCCCAGCACCGGGTGCTCGCCACGGACACGCCACCCGCGTACCCGCCGATGCCGCTGTCGCGCGGAGGGATCCGGCTGGCGGCTTCGCGTAGCCGGCCGCCCGCCTTCCTCAGCGCGCTCGCCGAGGACGTCGGGGCCGAGATGGTGCCGATGGGCTCCGCCGGCGCGAAGATCGCCGCCGTCGTGAACGGCGAGGCCGACGCGTACATCCACGCCGGTGGGCAGTACGAGTGGGACTCCGCCGCCCCGGTCGCTGTGGCGACGGCCACCGGCCTGCACGCTTCCCGGATCGACGGCACTACGCTGCAATACAACGAGGCCGATCCGAGGTTGCCGGACCTGGTTGTCTGCCGCAAGGATCTCGCCCCTCGGTTGCTCGCAGCGTTGCAGCGTCATCTCCGCGTACCCTGACGTCCGTTTGCCTGGATTACCCCACGATCAGATCTGGATTTGAGTGATGAGCCAGACGACGTACCGCGTCTCGCAACTCGACGCCCTCGAAGCCGAGAGCATCTTCGTGATGCGCGAGGTGGTGGCCGAGCTCGAACGGCCCGTGCTGCTCTTCTCGGGCGGCAAGGACTCCATCGTCATGCTGCGACTGGCGGAGAAGGCGTTCGCGCCGGGACGGATCCCGTTCCCCGTCATGCATGTCGACACCGGGCACAACTTCCGCGAAGTGCTCGACTACCGCGACAAACGGGTCGAGGAGCTCGGCCTCAACCTGGTGATCGCCAGCGTGCCCGAGGCCATCGAATCCGGCCTCGTCCGGGAACTGCCCGACGGCACCCGCAACCGGATCCAGACGCCGGTGCTGCTCGCGGCGGTCGAGAAGTACCGCTTCGACGCGCTGTTCGGCGGCGCCCGTCGCGACGAGGAGAAGGCCCGCGCCAAGGAACGGGTGTTCAGCTTCCGCGACGAGTTCGGCCAGTGGGACCCGAAGAACCAGCGCCCCGAGCTGTGGTCGCTGTACAACGGCCGGCACGCCCCCGGCGAGTCCATCCGGGTCTTCCCGCTCTCCAACTGGACCGAGCTGGACGTCTGGCATTACGTCGCCCGCGAACGGCTCGAACTGCCCAGCATCTACTACGCGCACGACCGCGAGGTCATCGAGCGCGACGGCATGGTGTACGCGGTGAACGAGTTCTTCACGGCCCGTGCGGGCGAGACGTCCCGCGTCGAGCGGGTCCGTTACCGCACCGTCGGTGACGCCTCCCAGACCGCCGCGGTCCGTTCCGACGCGGACACCGTCGAGAAGGTGATCGAGGAGGTCGGCGCTACCCGGATCACCGAGCGTGGCGCCACCCGGGGCGACGACAAGGTCAGCGAGGCGGCGATGGAAGACCGCAAGCGAGAGGGTTACTTCTGATGACTGCCCCCACCCTGACGTCCGAGCCGGTCGCGTCGCGCGGCATGGACCTCTTGCGGTTCGCCACCGCCGGAAGCGTGGACGACGGCAAGTCGACCCTGATCGGCCGGCTGCTGTACGACACGAAGTCGCTCTTCACCGACCAGCTCGAAGCGGTCGAGGCCGTGTCGGCCGCCCGCGGCGACGAATACACCAACCTGGCGCTGCTCACCGACGGCCTGCGTGCCGAGCGGGAGCAGGGCATCACGATCGACGTGGCGTACCGCTACTTCGCGACGCCGCGGCGCAAGTTCATCATCGCCGACACCCCAGGGCACATCCAGTACACCCGGAACATGGTCACCGGCGCGTCCACCGCGGACCTGGCGCTGATCCTCGTCGACGCCCGCAAGGGTCTCGTCGAGCAGTCCCGCCGGCACGCGTTCCTGTGCTCGCTGCTGCGGGTGCCGCACCTGGTCCTCTGCGTGAACAAGATGGATCTGGTCGACTGGGACCGCTCGGTTTACGAGAAGATCGCCGACGAGTTCACCTCGTTCGCGGCGAAGCTCGACGCCCCGGACCTGACGGTCATCCCGATCTCCGCGCTCAACGGCGACAACATCGCCTCCCGTTCCGAGCGTTCCCCCTGGTACGAGGGCCCGTCGCTGCTGCACCACCTGGAGCACGTGCACATCGCGTCCGACCGGAACCTGGTCGACGTCCGCTTCCCCGTGCAGTACGTGATCCGTCCGCAGTCGACCACCGTCACCGACTACCGCGGCTACGCCGGCCAGGTCGCGTCGGGGGTGCTGAAGCCCGGCGACGAGGTGATGGTGCTGCCGTCCGGCCTCACCAGCACCATCGCCGGCATCGACACCGCCGACGGCCCGGTACCCGAAGCGTTCCCGCCCATGTCCGTGACCGTCCGGCTCGCGGACGAGATCGACATCTCCCGCGGGGATCTGATCTGCCGCCCGCACAACGCCCCGGCCGTAGCGCAGGACATCGAGGCGATGATCTGCTGGATGGACGAGTCGGCCCCGTTGCGCGTCGGCGCCAAGTACGTCGTCAAGCACACGACGCGTACGGCGAAGGCGGTCGTCCGCGGTTTGCAGTACCGGCTGGACGTCAACACCCTGCACCGCGACGAGTCCGCCGGTGAGCTGGCGTTGAACGAGATCGGCCGGGTCCGGATGCGGACCACGGTTCCCCTGCTCGCCGACGAGTACCGCCGCAACCGCACCACAGGCGGCTTCATCCTCATCGACGAGACCACCAACCGTACGGTGGCCGCCGGCATGATCATCGAAGCGGCCTGACGACCGCCGCCGTCGTGCCGGGTCAGCCGGCGAGGCGGTCGGCGGCGAAGCCTGCGAGGGGGGCGGTGGCGAGGCCGTAGCGCCAGCTGCCGCCCCCCACCCTTTCCTGGAAGTCTGCACGAACATGTGCAGGCGTCCACCGTCGGCGACGACGCCGGGCGCGGCGACGCAGCCGCCCGCGAGTTCCGGCAACCGCGCCGGAGGCAGCAGCCGCCAAGGTCCGGCGGGATGGTGTGCGGTGACGTGCACGATGTCGCGGCGGTAGCGCGGGTGTGCCCCCGTGCCGAAGAGGTGCCACCGCGAATCCAGGCGTACCGGGCACGGGTCCTTGAGCGCGACGTAGTCGCCGGTGTCGATCAGGAGGGGACGCCGGACGGGCGAGGGAAGTCCGGCAGGGGCCGGTTCAGCGGATGCCACGTCCGGCATCGCCCTCTCCGCGTGGGATCCACACCGTCTCCGGTTCCCCACGCAGGACGTGGTCGACGAATTCGACGCCCTGCATCGCCGAATGGTCCATGTTGCCGATCTCGTACAGCCAGGCACCGAACCGGCCGCGCGAGTAGATTCCCCGTTCGCGCAGCCACGGCTGGACCGTGCCGAGGGCAGCGTCCCGGCCGACCGTCGGCACCGGGTAACTCATCGCGGGCGAACACCGCCCGCGTGCGACCAGACGTTCGCGGTCCTCCTCCTGCAACAGGCCTGTGCCGATCAATCCCTTGATCACCCGGTCCACGACGGTCTCCGGATCCTCCTTCTTGTGCACCGAGTGGGAGGTCTCCGTCAGCAGGCTGAACTGGCCCGGCCGTGCGGTGAGGTACGGCGAGTAGTTCGACAGGTAGGTGACCCGGTAGAACGGCACGTCCGACTCGGGGAGGTAGATCCAGCACTTGTCGGTTTCCACCGGCCGGTCGACGCCGATGCCGACGATCTCTACCAGGTGCACTGGCCGCCGACCGACTCGACACCGCTCGACGAGCACTGGGCCACCATGCTGCAGCTCAAGAGCGAGGGAAGGGTCCGCGCGGTAGGTCTCTCCAATCACGACGCGGCGGCCGTCGCGCGCGCGGAGTCGATCGGGCACGTCGATACGTTGCAGCCGCCGTTCTCGCTGATCCAGCGAGGCGTCGCCGACGACCTGCTGCCGTGGTGCGCGCGGCACGACACCGGTGTGATCGTCTACAGCCCCATGCAGTCCGGTCTGCTCACGGGCCGGATGTCGGTCGAGCGGGTGGCGAACATGCCCGAGGACGACTGGCGTGCCCGACACCCCGACTTCACCGGGGACGCGCTCAGGCGCAATCTTCTGGTCGCGGACGCGTTGCGTCCGGTGGCGAAGCGGCACGGCGTACCGATGCCGGCGGTCGCGGTCGCGTGGACGCTGGCCTGGCCCGGCGTGACGGGCGCGATCGTCGGGGGGCGCAGCGCCCAGCAGGTACGAGGGTGGCTGCCCGCGGAGAACCTGGAGCTCACCGGCGAGGATCTCGCCGAACTGTCCGCTGCCGTGCGCAGCAGCGGGGCCGGTGAAGGACCGGACGGCCCGCCGGCGATCCGGGTCGCCGCCACGCTCACAACAGCCTCCACAGAGGAAGTGAAGCCGTGAAAGGATCCGTTCACCCCCACATCACCCGCCGCGGTCTGCTCAGCCTCGGCGTCGGCTCCGGCGGCGCCGTACTGCTCGGCGCGTGTGGTGACAGCGGGCCGAACCCCGTCGTCGGCGGCGCCGACGGCACGCAACCGGCAGCCACCACCTACACCGGCCCCAACGTCGCCCTGGCCTTCTGGAACGGCTTCACCGGCGGCGACGGCCCGGTCATGAAGGCGCTGGTCGACAAGTTCAACGCCGCGAACCAGAACATCAAAGTGTCCATGAACGTGTACGAGTGGGCCGACTACTACCAGAAGGTGCCTGCCGCCGTCTCCACCGGCAACGGCCCCGATCTCGGCATCATGCACGTCGACCAGGTCGCCACCAACGCCGCCCGCGGGGTCATCCTGCCCCTCGACGACGTCGCCTCCTCGCTCGGACTCCATGAGGCCGACTTCGCCCCGTCGGTCTGGCGGGCCGGTGTCTACAAGGGCAAGCGGTACGCGATCCCGCTGGACGTGCACCCGCTCGGCCTCTTCTACAACAAGAAGGTCCTCCGGTCCGCCGGCCTGGACCCGGAGAAGCCGCCCGCCGACAACGCGCAGTACATGGCCGCTCTCGACGCGCTGAAGGCCAAGGGTGTCCAGGGGCACTGGGTCACGCCGTTCCCGTTCACCGGCAGCCACCAGTTCCAGTCGCTGAACTGGCAGTTCGGCGGTGAGCTCTTCGACGCGCAGGGGACGAAGGTGAGGTTCGCCGAGGACCCGGGCGTGCAGGCGCTCACCTGGCTCGTCGACCTCGTACGTAAGGGCTACAGCCCGCGCGACGTCGCGCAGGACGCCGACCGGCTCGCCCTGCAGAACGGCCAGGCGGCGTTCAACTGGAACGGCATCTGGACCATCAACACCCTCAAGGAGTCCGCCGGCCTGGAATGGGGCGTGGCGCCCCTGCCGAAGATCGGAACCCAGCCCGCGGCCTGGGCGGGCTCGCACAACTTCGTGCAGTTCAAGCAGGGCACGCGTGACCCGAACAAGCTGACCGCCGGCAAGGTCTTCATCAACTTCATCAGCCAGCAGTCCCTGGAGTGGGCCAAGGGCGGCCAGGTACCGGCCCGCAAGGAGATCCGCGACAGCGCCGAGTTCACGTCCTTGAAGGAACAGGCGGCGATCGGTACGCAGATCGACAATCTGCACTTCCCGCCGCCCGTGCCCGGTATCGCGGACGCGTTCGCCGCCGTGGAGACCGCCGTCAACGAGGCGGTGTTGATGCGTAAGGAGCCGGCCAAGGCGCTCGCCGACGCGGCGAGCACGGCTAACCAGCTGCTCGAACAGAACAGCAAGAAGTACGGAAGCTGACCGCCATGGTCGAGCAGAGGGTTCGCGAGAGCGCTGCGGCGGCGCCCGGAACCGCGGCGCCCGCCCCGGCGCGGCGCACCGGCGGTGGCGGCGTCACGCCGTACCTGTTCCTGGCGCCGTACCTGGTCCTGTTCCTGACCTTCACGCTGGTGCCCGCGGTCTACGGACTGTGGATCAGCCTGCATGACTGGGACTACCTGCTGCCCGGAAAGCCGTTCGTCGGCCTGGACAACTACCGGGCGCTACTCGACCCGGCATCGGCCGTCTTCACGTTCTTCTGGCAGTCCATGCAGGCCACGGGGATCTTCACGCTGGCCAGCGTCCCGCTGCTCGTCGTCGCGCCGCTCGGCATCGCCCTGATCCTCAACCGGGCGTTTCCCGGCCGTACGTTCTTCCGCGCCGTCTACTTCGCCCCGTACGTGCTCGGCGTGGTGGTGATCGGGCTGCTCTGGCGGTTCGTGCTGGATCCGAACCTGGGCGCCGTCAATTCCCTGCTCGGGGCCGTCGGGCTGCCCGGCGCCATCCCGTGGACGACGGGCCTGCCCTGGGCCTGGATCTCGCTGGTCGGCGTCACCGTGTGGTGGACGCTCGGCTTCAACGCCGTCATCTACCTCGCCGGGTTGCAGGACATCCCGCGCGAGCTGTACGAGGCGGCCCGCATCGACGGCGGCGGCAAGTGGGCGGAGTTCCGCAATGTCACCCTGCCGGGACTGCGTCCGGTGCTGCTCTTCGTCGTGATCAACACCGTGCTGGCTTCGGCGAACATGTTCGGCCAGGCGTACCTGATCACCCAGGGCGCGCCGGGGCAGGAGACCAGGACGGCGATCATGTATATCGCCGAGGAGGGTCTGCGCAACTACCGGATGGGCGGGGCGGCGGCCATGAGCTATGTGCTCACGCCGGCCCTCGCCACGCTGGCCGTGATCGCCTTCCTGACCAACTGGAACGACTTCATCTGGCCGGTCTACTGCTCTTCAGCCCGTCCAACTTCACGTTGCCGCCGGGTCTGGGGACGCTACAGGGGGCGTACAACGTCAACTACCCGGTGATCATGGCGGGTGCCGCGCTGGCCAGCATCCCCGCGCTCCTGCTCTTCGTCGCGACCCAGCGGTACGTCATCGAGGGCGTCTCGCGCTCGGGTCTGAGGGGCTGACGTGCGGCGCGTCCTGGTGGCGGCCGTGGTGGCGGGCCTCGTCGCGGTCACCGCCTGTGCCCGCGACGCGGGTCCGTCCTCATGGCCCGCGTCCAGCGGTGCGGCGACGTTCACCAACCCGGTCGTCCGGGGCAACTTCCCCGACCCGGGCGTGATCCGAGCGGACGGAACGTGGTACGCCTTCGGCACGAATGACGGCTCGGCCAACGTTCCGATGATCGCCTCCGTCGACCTGGTCACCTGGGCGCGCGGCGGCGACGTCCTCCCGCAGCTGGGACGGTGGGCATCGCCTGGCAGGACGTGGGCGCCGGAGGTCGTCCCCGCACCGGACGGGAACTATCTGCTGTACTACACGGCACGTTCGAGCGCGACCGGCCGGCAGTGCATCGGTGTCGCGATCGGCTCGATGCCCCGGGGGCCCTTCGCCGACGCGGCGGACGTTCCCCTCGTCTGCCAGGCGGACCAGGGCGGTTCCATCGACGCCAGCCCGTACGTGGATCAGGCGCAGGGCCGTTGGCTGTACTGGAAGAACGACGGGAACGCCGTGGGCCTGCCCACCCACGTGTACGGACAGCGGCTCTCCGGCGACGGACGACAGCTCACCGGCGCGCCGGTACCGCTGATCGGCGACGACGCACCGTGGGAGGGGGCCGTCGTCGAGGCCCCGCAGCTCGTGCGGCACGCCGGTCGCCTCTACCTCTTCTACTCGGCCAACGCCTTCGACACCGACGCCTACGCCGTCGGGTACGCCGCCTGCGACACCCCGCTCGGACCCTGCCGCGACGCCCCGGAGAATCCGGTGCTCGCCTCCTCGGCAGCCGCGGCCGGGCCGGGGCACAGTTTCCTGGTCACCGAACCGGGGGGCGGCACGTGGCTGCTGTACCACGCCTGGCCGCCCGACGCGGTCGGCAGCGTCCAACCGGGTCGCCAGCTCTGGCTCGACCGGGTGGACTGGGTCGACGGCCGGCCGGTGGTCCGCGGCCCGACCGCCGGGGCGCAGCCGGCACCGCCGGCGCCCCCGCTCAGGCCGTCGTGACGGGGCTTCACAGCCGGTGGGCGCCACGACCCGGGGCGGCGACGAAGAAGTCCGGGGCGGCGAAGCCCCGATCCGCGTACGCCTTGGTCACGGCCGCCTCGATGGTGGAGACGCCGCCCGTGTCGACGAGGGCGATGACGCAACCGCCGAAGCCGCCACCGGTCATCCGGGCGCCGTACGCCCCGTTCGTGAGGGCGACCTCCACGGCCAGGTCGACCTCGGCAACGGTGATCTCGAAGTCATCGCGCATGGATGCGTGTGACGCGGTCAGCGTCGGGCCGATGGCCCGGATGCGGCCGGTCTGGAGCAGCTCGACGGTGTCGAGGACGCGCTGGTTCTCGGTCACGATGTGCCGGACGCGGCGGCGGGACAGCTCGTCGGGCAGGGCGGCCAGGGCGGCGTCGAGGTCGCCGACGTCCCGCAGAGCGGGGATGCCCAGTGTGGCGGCGGCCTCCTCGCACGACGTACGGCGGGCCGCGTACTCGCCGTCGACGAGCTGGTGCGGGGCGTTGGAGTTGACGATGAGGACGGCGAGGCCGTCGGCGGCCACGTCGAACGGGATGTGTTCGACCTCCAGGCTGCGACAGTCGAGGAAGAGGGCGTGGCCCGCGCGGCTGCGGATCGACGCGGACTGGTCCATGATCCCGCAGGGGACGCCCGCGTAGACGTTCTCAGCGCGTTGGGCGGTCGCCGGGCGTACGTCGACGGGCAGGTCGATGCCGCCGAGCTCGACGAGGGCGGTGAGTACCGAGGATTCCAGGGCCGCGGACGACGACAGACCCGCGCCGACCGGTACGTCGGAGCCGAGGGCGATCCGGGCGGGCGGGACCGCGTACCCCTGCGCGCGCAGCGCCCACACCACGCCCGCGACGTAGCCTGCCCAGCCGCCGACGGCGCCGGGTTCGTCGGCCTCGGCTTCGCCGAAGGCGACGGGCGAGCCGTCAGAGACGACCTCCCATCCGGAGGTGCGCGGGCCCACGGCGGCGACGGTGACGTGGGGGAGGGCGAAGGGGAGCACGTAACCGTCGTTGTAGTCGGTGTGTTCGCCGATCAGGTTGACCCGGCCCGGCGCGGCCCAGAGGCCGGCCGGGTCGGTGCCGTAGATCTGGCGGAAGCGTGCGGTGGCGACGTCGGAGGGTGAGGGCTCAGCCATGCGCCGAGTGTGGCATCAGGCCATGTGCAGGCGGTAGAAGGACCAGGCGTCGCCGATCATGTCCTGCAGGGTGGCCTTCTCCGGCACCCAGCCGAGCTCGTCGCGGGCCCGCTGCGACGATGCGACCAGTGTGGCGGGGTCGCCGTCGCGGCGGGGGGCGATCTCGACGGGCAGGTCGTGGCCGGTGACCTCGCGGGCCGCCTCGACGATCTGCCGGTTGGAGAAGCCGTTGCCGTTGCCCAGGTTGTAGATCTTGTGCTCGCTCGCGGTGGCCGCCTCGATCGCGAGCAGGTGGGCGCGGGCGAGGTCTTCCACGTGGATGTAGTCGCGGACGCACGTACCGTCGGCGGTCGGGTAGTCGTCGCCGAAGAGCTGAAGCTTCTCCCTTTTGCCTGCGGCGACCTGCAAGGCGATCGGGATGAGATGCGTCTCCGGGTCGTGCCGTTCGCCGATCGCGACACCTTCGCGCAGGTACGCGCCCGCCACGTTGAAGTAGCGCAGCGAGACGGCCGCCAGGTTGTGGGCGTACGTCTCCGACGTGAGTGCCATGTCGAAGGCGAGCTTCGTGGCGCCGTACGTGTTGGTCGGCGCCTTCTGGGCCTTCTCGGTGATCGGGACCTCGACCGGGTTGCCGTACACGGCTGCGGTGGACGAGAAGATGAACCGCGGCACGCCCGCCGCCCGGACCGCGTCGAGCAGTGCGAGGGAGCCGATCACGTTGTTGTCCCAGTACTTCTCGGGCTTGCTCATCGATTCGCCGGCCTGGATGAGGCTGGCGAAGTGCAGCACGCCGTCGAAGCCCGCCTCGCGGGTGATGACCCGGGCCGCGTCCTGGATGCGCGCGTCCACGTGGACGGCGTCGGGGGCCAGCGCGGCCGCGTGCCCGGTGCTGAGGTCGTCCAGGACGGTGACCTGGTGTCCGGCGTCGAGGAGCAGCCGGGTGACCACGCTGCCGATGTAGCCGGCGCCGCCGGTGACGAGCAGTTTCACGGTTGAACCCTCCATCGATGTGCGTTCTGGACCCATAATCGCACGCGAGCCAACAGGATCGAACATCGGATCCGGTCGCCGGACGGATTCATCTTCCACCCTGACACAAACCGGGGCACCGGTTGTCCACAGGCTCGGCTACCTGTTCGCCACGGCCACCGCGCCTTTGACAGAATGGCCGCCATGTCCGACGCCCGCCCCCGCGTACTCTCCGGCATCCAGCCGACCGCCGACTCGTTCCACCTCGGTAACTACCTCGGCGCCGTACGCAACTGGGTCGCGATGCAGGACACCAACGATGCGTTCTACTGCGTGGTCGACCTGCACGCCATCACCGCCGGGCACGAGCCCGCGGTGCTGCGCCAGCGCACCCGTGTCTCCGCCGCCCAGCTGCTCGCCGCCGGGCTCGACCCGGAACGTTGCACCCTGTTCGTACAGTCCCAGGTCCCCGAGCACGCACAGCTCGCCTGGGTGCTCAACTGCATCACCGGGTTCGGCGAGGCCGGCCGGATGACCCAGTTCAAGGACAAGTCGGCCAAGCAGGGCGCCGACCGCTCCAGCGTGGGGCTGTTCGCTTATCCGATCCTGCAGGCCGCCGACATCCTGCTCTATCAGGCCGACGCCGTTCCGGTCGGTGAGGACCAGCGCCAGCACCTGGAGCTGACCCGCGATCTCGCCGGCCGGTTCAACACGCTGTTCGGGCGGACCTTCACCGTGCCGTCCCCGTTCATCGTCAAGGACACGGCGAAGATCTACGACCTGCAGGCGCCGGGCAACAAGATGAGCAAGTCGGCGTCCTCGCCGGCCGGTCTGATCGAGCTGCTGGAGGATCCGGCCCGGTCCGCGAAGAAGATCAAGTCCGCGGTCACCGACACCGGCCGGGAGATCCTCTACGACCCGGAGAACAAGCCCGGTATCACCAACCTGCTGACCATCTACGCGGCCCTCACCGGCAGCCCCGTCGACGATCTGCTCGAGCGGTACGACGGCAAGGGCTACGGCGACCTCAAGAAGGACCTCGCCCAGGTCGTCGTCGACTTCGTGACGCCGATCCAGGCCCGTACCCGGGAATTCCTCGACGACCCCGCGCAGCTCGACAAGCTACTCGCCGTCGGCGCGGAGAAGGCCCGGAGGGTCGCGGCGCAGACCCTGGCCACCGCGTACGACCGGGTCGGCTTCCTGCCACCCGCCCGCCCGGCGTGACCGGGGGGCGTACGCGCATCGGGGTCGCGATCGACATCCCCGAGCCCTGGGGCGCGGCCCTCACCCGGCGGCGCGCCGAGGCCGGTGACCCGCAGGGCCAGTACGTGCCCGCGCACATCACACTGCTCGGCCCGACCGAGGTCGACACCGACACCCTTCCGGACGTCGAGAAGCACCTCGCCCGTGCCGCCGCCGGGCAGCCGCCCTTCACCGTGCAGCTACGCGGCACCGGCACGTTCCGGCCGATCACCGATGTCGTGTTCGTGACCGTCGCCGTCGGGATCAGCGAGTGCGAGCTGCTCGCGGAGGCGATCCGGTCGGCTGAGGCGATCACCGTCCAGCCGCGGTTCCCGTACCATCCGCACGTGACGGTGGCCCAGGACGTACCCGCGGAGGCGCTCGACGCCGCCTATGCTGACCTCGCCGACTTCGAGGCCCGCTTCGACGTCACCGGGTTCACGCTCTTCTCGCACGGTGGCGAGGGGCCCTGGCACCCGCGCCGCGACTACCTGTTGGGCGGGTGAACCCGTTCGAGGCCGCCGGGCGGCGCCTCGACGCCGCCCGCGCCCGGTGGGCCGGTGTCGACCACCTGTTCCTCACCCTCGAGCGGTACGACGAGGTGCTCGGCGGACGCCTCGCGGCCGCGATCGCCTACTACGGCTTCTTCGCCGTCTTCGCGCTGGCCCTGATCGGGTACGCCCTCTTCGGCGTCCTGCTGCACAACAACGCCTACCTGGCCGACGTCGTGCAACGGTTCCTCCGGACCAACCTGCCGTTCCTCGACGTCAAGGTGATCCAGGACAGCGGCCGGACCGTCGGCATCGTCGGAATTCTCGGCCTCGTCTTCACCGGTATCGGCTGGGTCGAGGCGATCCGGTCGTCGCAGCGGGCCATCTGGCGGCTCGATCAGCAGCCCGGCAACCTGGTGGTCCGGCGGCTCGTCGACCTCGCGGTGCTGATCGGGGTGTTGCTGCTCGTGGCGGTGGCGGCCGGGGCCGGGTACGCCTTCGAAGCGCTGGTCGACTGGGCCACCGGGGGCTTCATCCTGGACATCGTCAGCTGGGTGCTCGCCGCCGCGATGAACATGCTGCTCGCTGCCGCGCTGCTGGTCGCCGTGCCGCGGTTGCGGATGACCGTACGGCGGCTGCGCTCCGCCGTCCTGGTGGTCGGCATCGGGATCACCCTGCTCAACACGGTCGGCCGCTCGTTCGTCACGTTCGTCCAGCAGAACCCGGCGTACGCCCTCGCGGGCAGCGCCGTCGGCCTGCTCGTCTACCTGTACGTCTTCAACCAGATTCTGCTGTTCGGGGCGGCCTGGGCGGCGACGAGCCGGCACGGCCGGGTGGTGGACTATTCGGCGAATCGGGAAACCCGGGCCGAAGCGGTGTCCAGCCAGCCATGATGAGCGCGTGGGCGCCTTGGTGACATTGGATCTGCCGGCCGATTCTCCGGTCCGGGACCTGCCGTGGATCATCACAATCGGGCCGTTGGGCGACGAGCAGGAGTGGGACCCCGTCGTCATCGGCCCGTACGAGCGTCCGCACGCCCTCGCTCTGGCGCAGGCCGTCGTCGCCGACGAGGACCTGATGGCGGTGGTCGAGCCGCTGCTCACCCTGCTCGACGTCGAGTCGGTGCGAGGCGAGATCGAGCAGGCGCGGGCGTCCGTACCCCATGATC
This sequence comes from uncultured Micromonosporaceae bacterium, assembly GCA_966211315.1. Classification (GTDB taxonomy): domain Bacteria; phylum Actinomycetota; class Actinomycetes; order Mycobacteriales; family Micromonosporaceae; genus CBIHNN01. The sequence goes on from CBIHNN010000053.1 coordinate 21,513, forward strand.
TCGACGGCACCCCCACCGCGGGCGGTGAGGCGGGCGGGGATGGCGAGCCGGACGAGTGGGCCGAGCACGAGACCCGGCACGTTCCGCCGATCAGCCCGCCGACCGAGGGCGAGCTCCGCGCCGGCCTGGCCCGGATCGCGGTCGGCCTGACCGGGCGCTAGGCGGCGCCGGTTCTCGCACGTCGGATCGTCGGACGATGTGACCGTCTGGTCCTGCCGTGAGGTGGACGTCCGGTTCCGCCGTGAGCCTCGGCGGATCGGGGCGGACCGCGCCGGCGGGCGCGTACCGGGCGGCTGCGATACTGCGCGGCGTGCTGCTGACGCGACGATGGGCCGTCTTCCTCGTGGGGGTGGGGGTCTGGACCTGGGTGATCTGGCCCCGGTTCGCGATGGCGATCTGGAACGACGACCGCTCGTGGCGCGACGGCGCCCCGACGTCCTTCCTCTGGGTGCACGCACTACTCATCGCCGCGTCGCTGGTCATCGGCACGACGGCTGGCTGGCTCGGCGTCCGCGGCTGGCTCGCCGCGCGCCGCGGATAGAGGGGGAACGACCTCGTGGAGGCACTTCGGCTGGTGCTGCGCTACGCGCACCTGATCGGGTTCGCGATGCTGCTCGGCGGCGCGATCGCGCAGTACCTGTCCGGCCGGTTGCGGATCAACCCGGCGATGCTGTGGGGCGCGGTCATCCAGATCGTCACCGGGCTCGGCCTGGCCGCGCCGTTGCGCGGCGGCGGTGACAACGAGCCCGATCCGGTCAAGCTGGTGGTCAAGGCCGTCATCGCGGTCCTGATCTTCGTCATGGTCTTCTTCTCCCGCAGACGGGAGGCAGTGCACCAGGGTCACTTCCTCGGGATCGTGGGGCTGACGCTGATCAATGCCGGGGTCGCCACCTTCTGGCACTGACGCACGGCCCGATCCGGCTGTACGCGTGGGTAACAGTGCGCCAACAGTCCGGCGTGAAACCCGCCAACTGCCGGGAGCTGCAAGTACGCTCCGCCCGTGAGCGCCGCGCCGGGGCGGCGACGAAGCGTGGGGAGAGCGCCGTGCGTCCTGCTCGTGGAAATCGGATCATTGCGGCCTTTGCGATGGGCGCGGTGTCGCTGGCCGCCGGCGCGTGCAGTGCGCCCCCGGCGACCTCCCCCGGCGGGGGCAGTAGCGCTACCGCGGCGAAATACACCGCGTGCATGGTCACCGACATCGGCGGCATCGACGACCGGTCGTTCAACGCCTCGGCCTGGGCGGGCCTGCAGGGCGCCAAGGCGGTCCAGCCCAACATCGAGCCGAAGAACACCTCGTCGTCCGCCGAGCAGGACTACGAGCCCAACCTGCGGCAGTACGTCACCCAGAAGTGCAACTTCATCCTGGCTGTCGGCGGCCTCATGCAGCCCGCGATGAGGAACGTCGCGCCGGAGAGTACGACGCAGCAGTTCGGCATCGTCGACAGCAAGGTGGAGGGCGCGTCGAACGTCTACCCCATGCAGTTCGCCACCGAGCAGGCGGCGTTCCTCGCCGGTTACCTCGCCGCGGGTTACTCGAAGTCCGGCAAGGTCGGCACGTACGGCGGCCTGAGGATCCCGCCGGTGACCGTCTTCATGGACGGCTTCGCCGACGGCGTCGCCCACTACAACAAGGTCAAGGGCACGACCGTGCAGGTCCTCGGCTGGAACAAGGCCGCCCAGAACGGCACCTTCGCCGAGAGCTTCGTCTCACAGGACAAGGGCAAGGACATCGCCAACACCCTGGTGGCGCAGGGTGCCGACGTGATCCTGCCGGTCGCCGGGCAGACGGGCCTCGGCACCGCCGCGGCCGCGAAGGAGCAGAACGGCAAGTTCTCGGTCATCTGGGTCGACCAGGACGGCTGCAAGAGCGCGTCGCAGTACTGCGACGTCTTCCTGACCACGGTCGTCAAGAACATCCAGGAAGCGGTGCAGGAGGCGGTCGTCAAGGGCGCCAAGGGCGAGCCACTGCCCGTGACCCCGGGCTACCTCGGCACGCTGGCGAACAACGGCGTCTCGCTGGCGCCGTACCACCAGTTCGAGAGCAAGATCAGCGCGGGCCTCAAGTCCGAAGTCGAGCAGTTGAAGAAGGACGTCATCGCCGGCACCGTCAAGGTCGAATCGCCCAACGCGGCGAAGTAACTCCCCCGTTCGACATCGGCCGTCGCCCGGCTGCGGAGACCCCGCGACCGTGCGGCGGCCGACCGCCTTGCCCCACCCCGCAAGGCGCGGCCCTGGGAGGCCCCCTGAAACTCGAACTGCGCGGCATCACCAAACGGTTCGGCGACCTCGTCGCCAACGATCACATCGACCTGACCGTCGAGCCCGGCGAGATCCACGCCCTGCTCGGCGAGAACGGCGCCGGCAAGTCCACGCTGATGAACGTCCTCTATGGGTTGCTCCAGCCCGACGAGGGCGAGATCCTCGTCGACGACGTGCCGACGCCGATCCGTAGTGCGCGCGACGCGATCGCCGCCGGGATCGGCATGGTTCACCAGCATTTCATGCTGGTCCCCGTGTTCAGCGTCGCGGAGAACGTCGCGCTGGGTGCCGAGCAGACCCGGGGCGGCCCGCTGGGCTGGCTGCACCGCAGCCGCGCCCGCCGCGCGCTGGTCCAGGTCTCGCAGGAGTACGGGCTCCCCGTCGACCCGGACGCCATCGTCGAGGACCTTCCCGTCGGCGTGCAGCAGCGCGTCGAGATCGTCAAGGTGCTCACCCGCGACGTCGACCTGCTCATCCTCGATGAGCCGACCGCGGTCCTGACCCCGCAGGAGACCGACGAGCTGCTCGCCGTCATGCGCAATCTCAAGGCGGCCGGCAAGTCGATCGTGTTCATCACCCACAAGCTCGGCGAGGTCAAGGCGATCGCCGACCGGATCACCGTCATCCGCCGCGGGAGGACGGTCGGCACGGCCAGCCCGGACGTGCCCGAGGACGAGCTCGCCGCGCTCATGGTCGGCCGCCGGGTCAACCTCGAGGTAGGCAAGAGCCCGGCCAAGCCCGGCGCGCCCGTCCTGGAGATCGCCGGCCTCGTCGTCGACGACGACCGGGGCGTCCGCGCGGTCGACGGCGTCGACCTGGTCGTGCGGGCCGGGGAGATCCTCGGCATCGCCGGCGTACACGGCAACGGCCAGACCGAACTCGTCGAGGCGATCATGGGGCTGCGCGGTCTACGCGCCGGGAGCGTCACGCTCGACGGCTCGTCGCTGCTCGGACGGCGTACCAAGGACGTCCTGCGCGCCGGGGTCGGCTATGTGCCCGAGGACCGCAGTGTCGACGGGGTGGTCAAGGAGTTCTCGGTCGCGGAGAACCTCGTCCTCGACATCTACGACACCGAGCCGTACGGCAACGCGTTCACGCTGCGGCCGGACGAGATCAGCAGGTCCGCGCGGGAGCGCATCGAGCAGTTCGACATACGTACGCCGACGGCGGATGCGCCCGTGGTCACCCTGTCCGGCGGCAACCAGCAGAAGGTCGTCGTCGCCCGGGAACTCTCCCGCCCCCTCAAACTCTTCATCGCCGCCCAGCCGACCCGCGGCGTGGACGTCGGATCGATCGCGTTCATCCACGACCGGATCGTGCACGAACGCGACGTGGGCACCGCCCTGCTGCTGGTCTCCAGCGAGCTGGACGAGGTCGTCGACCTCGCCGACCGAATCGCCGTGATGTATCGCGGCAGGATCCTCGGCATCGTTTCGCCCGACACCCCGCGCGAACGGATCGGACTCCTGATGGCGGGCATCACCGAGACCCCGGCGGCCGCGCAATGACCACCGAGGCGCCGGAGAAGCCGGGGAAGAGGCCCGAGGCCGGGAAGCCGGCGTCGCAGCGGTTCCCGACGAACCTCTGGTCGGCCAGCACCGTGGTCGTGACCGGGCTGTCGATCGCGCTCGCGCTCCTCATCGGCGCCGTACTGATCATCGTGTCGGACCAGGACGTCCGGGCGACGTACACGTACTTCTTCGCACGGCCGACCGACGCGCTCGAAGCGAGCTGGGCGGTCGTCAGCACGGCGTACGCGGACCTGTTCAGGGGGGCCGTCGTCGACCCGGCCGCCGTGTCGGCGTGGCTCGGCGGCACCGGCGACTGGCGGCCGGTCTTCGCTCCGCTGTCCGAGACGCTCACGTACGCCACCCCGCTGGTCTTCACCGGGCTCGGCGTGGCGCTGGCGTTCCGCGGCGGCCTGTTCAACATCGGCGCGCAAGGGCAGGCGGTGCTCGGCACCATCCTCGCCGCGCTCGCCGGATTCCTGCTGCCGCTGCCGCCGGTCCTGCACCTGCTGGTGGCATTGGTCGCGGGGGCGCTGGGCGGGGCGCTGTGGGGCTTCATCCCCGGCATCCTCAAGGCCCGCACCGGCGCGCACGAGGTCATCACCACGATCATGCTGAACTACACAGCCGGGCTGCTGCTGGTCTGGCTGCTCTCCCAGTCCTGGGTGCGCGACCCTGGGCGCAGCGACGCGATCAGCCGGGCCGTCGACGGGTCCGCGCAGCTGCCGGCGGTCGGCGGCAGCATCCGGGTGAACGTCGGAATTCTGGTCGCCGTGCTGGCCACCGCCGGTGTCGCCTGGATCCTCAACCGGTCGAGCTTCGGTTTCGAGCTGCGGGCCGTCGGGTCCAACCCGGACGCGGCCCGGACGGCCGGGATCAGCGTGGGAAGGACGTACGCGCTGATCATGATCGTGGCGGGGGCGCTGTCGGGGCTCGGCGGAGCCAGTCAGGTACTCGGGGTGGCGCACACGCTGACCCCGGCGGTGGCCGGGAACATCGGCTTCGACGGCCTGCTGGTCGCGCTGCTCGGGCGTACGCGTCCGTGGGGCACGCTGGTCGCGGCACTGCTGTTCGGCGCGTTGCGGGCGGGAGGCAATCGGATGCAGACGGCGTCGAGCATCTCGCTGGAGCTGGTGACCGTCATCCAGGCGCTGATCGTCCTCTTCATCGCCGCGCCCGCCGTGGTGAAGGCGCTGTTCCGACTGCGCGACGCACGGGCTGCGCGCCTGACGACCAGCGTCGCCAGAAGCTGGTGAGGGGCATGTCGACCGCAACCGTGGAACACCTGGTCGGCGCTGGCGTACCAGCGCGTTTCTGGGACCGGGAACGGCGCCTCGGCGCCGCCGTCGCCGGGCTGGGCGTCCTCGCGGCGATCCTGTTCGGAGCGCTGGCCACGAGCGAACCGGCGAAGTTCACCCTCAGTGAGGACGCCGCCGACGCCGCCATCTCGATCGACGGCAGGGTCGGGGCGATCCTGTTCGGCGTCCTCGCGGCCGCGGCCGGCGGGTTGCTGCTGACCCGGGTCGCCAGCCGGTTCCACACCACCTGGCTCGCGGCCGGCATCGTCTGCTTCGTGCTGAGTTTCCTGTGCTGGCAGGTGGCCGGGCAGTTCATGCCGCTCGTCGACACCGCCCGAGGCTCCCTCACCCTGGCCCTGCCGCTGATCCTCGGAGCGCTCGCCGGGGTGCTCGGCGAGCGCTCCGGCGTGGTCAACGTGGCCATCGAGGGTCAGTTCCTGATGGGCGCGTTCAGCGCGGCGATGCTCGGCACGCTCGCCGGGAGCGTCTGGGCGGGTCTGTTCGGTGCCGCCGTCGGCGGGGTGCTCATCGCGGCGATGCTCTCCGTGCTCGCCATCCGCTACCTGGTCGACCAGGTTGTCGTCGGGATCGTGCTGAACCTCTTCGCCGTCGGCGTCACCGGCTTCCTCTACGAACGGCTCATGCAGCAGGACCCGCAGGCGTACAACCTGCCGCCGCGCCTGCCGGTGTGGCGGATTCCGCTGCTCGCCGACATTCCCGTCGTCGGTCCGGTGCTGTTCGAGACGAACGGGCTGGTCTACCTGGCGTTGATCCTCGTCGTCGTGCTGCACGTGGCGCTCCGGCGTACGCGGTGGGGGCTGCGGACCCGGGCGGTCGGCGAGCACCCGACGGCGGCCGACACGGTCGGCATCCGGGTCCGCGGGCTGCGTTACACGAACGTGCTCGTCGGCGGTGTCGTCGCTGGGGCGGGCGGGGCGTTCTTCACGCTTGTCAACACGGGCAGCTTCTCGAAGAACATGACCGCGGGGGCCGGGTTCATCGCCCTCGCCGCGCTGATCTTCGGCCGGTGGACGCCGTTCGGGGCGCTGGGGGCGGCGCTGTTCTTCGGCTTCACCCAGAAACTCGCCACGTACCTGAGCACCATCGGCAGTCCGGTGCCCAGCCCGTTCCTCAACATGCTGCCGTACGTGGCCACCCTGATCGCCGTAGCCGGTCTGGTTGGACGGGTGCGGGCACCCGCTGCGGACGGAAAGCCGTTCGTCAAGGCGTGACCGGCGCCGATCACGTCGGTCGTTGGGGCAGAATCGGGGCATGCAGATCGACTGGGCGCGCCTGCGGTCCGCCGCGATCGACGCCATGCGGCGGGCGTACGCGCCGTACTCCGACTTTCCCGTCGGCGCTGCCGCGCTGGTCGATGACGGCCGCGTCGTCGTGGGCTGCAACGTGGAGAACGCCGGTTATGGCGTGACCCTGTGCGCCGAATGCGGTCTGGTGTCGTCCCTGGTGGCGAGCGGTGGTGGCCGCCTGATCGCCATGAGCTGCGTCGATGCGCGGGGCGAGCCGCTGATGCCGTGCGGCCGCTGCCGGCAGCTGCTCTGGGAGCACGGCGGTGCGGAATGCCTGGTGGAGGCGGTGCCACGGCCGCTGCGGATGGCGGAGCTGCTGCCGCACGCGTTCGGCCGGGAGGACCTGGACACGGTCACGAAGATCGCGCCGGTGCCTGAGGTCCCCGCCCGGCTGGCCCGATGGCGGGGGCGGGGCACAGTCTTCGTCCACCCGGACATCTCCGGTGGCAACCGGGTGTGGACGGCGTACTGGGAGCGGGCCACGGGCGCGACCGGGCCGGAGGCGGGGGAGGAGGTCGGCATCCTTGAGGAGGGGCCGATCTGGAAGGCCGTCGCGGACGCGGTGTCGTGGGCCCGCGTGCGTACGCCCCGGGTGGTCGTCGTCGACTCGGAGGGCTCGTTGAGGTGGGCCGGCGAGGGCGAGGCGCCGGAGAACATCGCGACGAGGTGGGAGCCGTGATCGGCGCGCCGGGGTTCAGCGCCGTCGACGTCATCCGGGCCAAGCGAGACGGGCATGCGCTCAGCGACGGGCAGATCGACTGGGTGGTCGCCGCGTACACGGCCGGCACGGTGGCGGACGAGCAGATGTCGGCGCTCGCGATGGCGATCCTGCTGCGCGGTATGACGCCCGGTGAGACGGCCCGGTGGACCGCGGCGATGATCGCGAGCGGGGAGCGGCTGGACCTGTCGGGCGTACCGCGGCCGACCGTCGACAAGCATTCCACGGGCGGGGTCGGCGACAAGATCACGTTGCCGTTGACGCCGCTGGTGGCGGCGTGCGGGGCGGCCGTGCCGCAGCTGTCCGGCCGGGGACTCGGGCACACCGGCGGGACGCTCGACAAGCTCGAGTCGATTCCGGGCTGGCGGGCGCGGCTCAGCAACGACGAGTTCCTGGAGCAGCTACGGACGGTCGGTGCCGCGATCTGCGCCGCGGGCGAGGGGCTCGCCCCGGCTGACCGGAAGCTGTACGCCCTGCGCGACGTCACCGGCACCGTCGAAGCGATCCCGCTGATCGCAAGTTCGATCATGAGCAAGAAGATCGCCGAGGGCACCGGCGCACTGGTCCTCGACGTGAAGGTCGGCGAGGGCGCATTCATAAAGGACCCGACCGCGGCCCGTGAACTCGCCCGCGCCATGGTGGATCTGGGCACCGCCCACAAGGTCCGTACGGTCGCCCTGCTCACCGACATGTCCACCCCGCTCGGGTACGCCGTCGGCAACGCCGTCGAGGTCACCGAGTCACTGGAGGTGCTGGCCGGTGGCGGACCGGCCGACGTCGTCGAGCTGACCTTGGCGCTGGCCCGGGAGATGCTCGACGCGGCGGGGCTGGTCGGCGCCGATCCGGCGCGGGCGCTGACGAGTGGGGCCGCGATGGATGCGTGGCGGGCGATGATCCGGGCTCAGGGCGGCGACCCCGAGGCAGCGATGCCCGAGGCCGCGGAGACGGAACTGATCCGGGCGGAGATCGACGGTGTCGTGGCCGGAGTGTCCGCGTACCCCATCGGGATGGCCGCGTGGCATCTCGGCGCGGGACGCGCGCGCAAGGAGGACCCCGTCTGCCCGGCCGCGGGGGTGGTACTGAGGGTGAAGCCGGGGGATCACGTCGCGAAGGGCGACGTGCTGTACGAGTTGCGCACCGACGACCCGGCGCGCCTGCCCGCGGCTCGCGAGACCGCGGCCGGCGCCGTCACGATCGCCGCGACCGCCCCGCCGCCCCGGCCGTTGTTGCTCGGCCGGGTGGACTGAGTGACCGAGCGGGCCCCCCATCCGCGCGACGTACGCGAGGCCAGTCTGGACGAGCTCGAACGGCTCGGCCTGCCGCTGCCTCCCGCCTCGTTCCCGCTGGTGTGGGAGCCGGGCGACGCAGTGGAGCTGCGCTCGATCGGCGAGGTCGAGGCCCGGATGGCCGTGCTGCACGTCGTGCTGGCCCGCTGCTTCGGCATGCCGCCGGACGCGGCGATGGGCTGGCTCCTCACGTCGCGCCTGGTAGATGCGGTGACGCCACTGGAGTGGGCGTTCGTGACCGGCTCGGCCGGCGATCACCGCTCCTTCGTGCTGCATCACGACGCGGTCTTCGCGCTCGGCTGGGTCCTGGGTATGAGCAGGCACCTCGACCCCCGCACGCCGCCGGACCCGACGATGATGCGCCAGCTGCCGAACCTGCCGGCGGGCGAGACGTTCGCGCAGTGGCGCGCCCGCGCGCTGGTCGCCCCACGCGGCGCGGGGGAGGCCGCCGCCCTGCTCGACCTCTACTACTGCCTCGACTGGGCGTTCCTGAGAGCCGACCGGCTCGGCTACCGGGCGCCGGGTGAGGTCGACGCCAACGCGGTCGGCCAGCGCCGCTGGGCCCTGGAGTGGGCGGTCGTGCTGCGCGGCCCGTACCACGACCCGCCCGCGAGCTGGGAGGAGGTCGACCTCTCTGTCTAGGTCTAGGCGTGGGTCCAGACGGTGAGGTCGACGCTGGCGGTGACGGTTCTCGGCGCGTCGTCGAGCTTCACCTCGCCGTGCCAGGCGCTGGGGCCCATGCCGACCAGGGTGCGGACCTCGGCCGCGGTGAGGTGCAGCATCCTGCGGAGACGGGTGGTGGAGGCCGCGGTGAAGCCGTCGCCGAGGCTGCGCGCCACGCGGTCCGCTTTCTCCGGGTCGACCCGGAGCAGCCCGAGCGCCCCGATCAGTTCGGCGAGGTGGTCGGCCGCCGGGGTGACGGTCAGCACGGCGCCGCCGGGCGCGAGCACCCGGCGGAACTCGGGGCCGTTGCGCGGGGCGAAGACGTTGAGGATGAGAGCCGCCGACGCGTCGGCCAGGGGTAGCGTCCGCCAGAGGTCCGCGCACACCGCACCTGCCCGCGGGTGGACCCGGGCTGCGCGCCGAAGGGCCGGCTTGGAGACGTCGAGGCCGAGGCCGACGGCGTCCGGAAGGGCATCGAGTACGGCTTCCAAATACTGCCCCGTACCGGTTCCCGCGTCGACGACGAGCCCGGCAGTGGCGTACCGCATCGCCTCCCGCACCACCGCGGCCATGATCATTTCGTAGTGACCCGCGGACAGGAAGGCCTCCCGGTCCGCGACCATCTGCGGCGTGTCCCCGGAGTGCGGGCTGAGCCCGGCCGTGAGGTTGGCATATCCCTGTCGGGCGATGTCGAAGGCGTGGCCGTGCCCGCAGCGCAGCGCCGGCCCGTCGTCGTTCATCTGTTCGCGACATACCGGACAACGCAGGTAGGTCGCAACGTCGTGGTTCATTATCCTCCGGGCACTAATGTCCTTGCATGGTTGCGATCGCTCTCGACGACATCGTGAAGGCCCCCAAGGCGCTGCTGCATGACCACCTGGACGGGGGCCTGCGGCCCGCCACCATCGTGGAGCTCGCCGACGGCATCGGACACGAGCTGCCCAGCACCGACCCGGACGCGCTCGGCCGATGGTTCGTCGAGGCCGCCGGCTCGGGTTCGCTGGAACGTTACCTGGAGACGTTCGCGCACACGGTGGCGGTCATGCAGACGGAGGAATCGCTGCATCGGGTCGCCCGCGAGTGCGCGCTCGACCTGGCCGCCGACGGTGTGGTGTACGCCGAGGTCCGGTACGCCCCGGAACAGCACCTCCAGAACGGCCTCTCGCTGAACCAGGTGGTCGAGGCCGTAGACGCCGGATTCGCGTCGGGGACCGCGGAGTCCGCCGAAGCCGGCCGGCCGATCCGGATCGGGACGCTGCTCACCGCCATGCGGCACGCCGCCCGCTCGCAGGAGATCGCCGAGCTCGCGGTCCGCTACCGCGACCGGGGCGTGGTCGGGTTCGACATCGCCGGGGCCGAGGCGGGGTACCCGCCCACCCGGCACCTCGACGCGTTCGAGTACCTGCAGCGGGAGAACGCGCATTTCACGATCCACGCGGGAGAGGCGTTCGGCCTGCCGTCGATCTGGCAGGCCATCCAGTGGTGCGGAGCGGACCGGCTCGGGCACGGCGTACGCATCGTCGACGACATCACCGGCAGCGCTCTCGGGCGGCTCGCCTCGTACGTGCGCGACAAGCGGATCCCGCTCGAACTCTGCCCGTCCTCGAACGTGCAGACCGGCGCGGCGCCGTCGATCGCCGAGCACCCGATCGGACTGCTGCGCGATCTGCGGTTCCGCGTGACGGTGAACACAGACAACCGGCTGATGAGCGGAACGTCCATGTCCCGGGAGATGGCGTTGCTGGTTGAGGCTTTCGGGTGGGGTTGGGCCGAGTTGCAGTGGTTTACGGTGAACGCGATGAAGAGTGCCTTCATCCCGTTCGACGAGCGGCTGGCACTGATCAACGAAGTGATCAAACCGGCGTACGCGAAGTTGATCAACTGACGCGCCGAGGATCCCTCCGGGCACATCGTTCGGGCCGCAACACCGACGAGTAGTCACCCCGTGTAGACCGTCTATGTACATGGCGCTCACTCCACCGCGTAAATCGGCTCCCGCCCTCCCGGCCTCGTGTCCGCTGCGTAACGGTCCGTAACGGCCAGCCGTCCTGTGTGGAGCGGGGAAAGTCCCTGTTCGACGGAGTCTCCGCGACGATTCTGGCGGCGGACCGGCCTCCAGCCGGGGTCGTGGCCGCTGGGCGACATGTCGACAACAATCTGTGACCGCTAGCGGGTCAAGTCCAACTGGTCAGCAGGAACCTGGCGTCGTACAACCGGTCCGACTACGCATCCCCTTTCTTCTTGACACTCGTCGTGATGGAATCTCGGAGGCTCAACCCCGCAAGGCCGATGGGTGTGCGGTGCCTGATCGACACGATGAGGCCCGAATCAGGGAGGACGGTGACGTGAGCGAGCGGCCCGGCACGGCTAACGCCGTCATGTCGCGTCTTCGGCGACCGGCAGGCCGGCTACGGGACATGCCGATCTGGTCGAAACTCGGCCTCATCATGCTCGTGCCGACGTTGGCCACGATCGTGGTCGGCACCAACGGCCTGATCGACCACATCAACGAGGCCACCAACGCCGAACGGGCACACACCCTGGTCGCGCTGACCCGGAGCTCCAACGACCTCGTCGACTGCCTGCAGAACGAACGCGCGTACGCGGTGATGCTGCTGGCCGCCAAGAACGACTCGGACAAGGCGCTCGCCAAGAAGCTGTACGAGCAGCAAGCACCCCAGGTCGAGACCGCCAGACGGCCGTACTCCCAGCAGCGGGCCACGCTGACCGACCTGCCGGAGAAGCTCACCCTCCTGCTGAACCGGCTCGACCGCAACATGGGCGATCTGCCTGCCCTGCGCAGCCAGGTCACCAACAACAAGCAGAAGCTCACTGAGACGGCCGAACAGTACGGCGCCCTGATCAATGACCTGCTCGACCTGCGCGACTCGTCCGCCCAGCTGACGGGCGACACGACGCTGAGCGACCGGATCCGGGCTGCCGCGTCGATCGCCCGGGACAAGGAGTTCTTCTCCCAGCAGCGGGTCGTCGTGCACCAGATCCTCGCCGCCGGCAGCCTGCCCAACGAGCTCCGCAAGAGCTTCATCCGCACGATCACCAGCCACGACCAGGCCATTCAGACCTTCATGGCGGTGGCGACGGCCGAGGAGAAGAACCTCTACACGAACTCGGTGACCGGGCCGGCGCAGCGCCAGGCGGCGAACTACAGCAGCTACATCGAATCGAAGAGCAACGAGGACATCAGCGATATCACGTTCAACGCCCTGCAGTGGGACGAGGCCGAACGCGGCCACGCCCAGCTGCTGCGCAAGGTGGAGGGTCAGCTCGACAGCACGATCGTCGACCAGGCGACCGTGCGGCGCGACAACGTCCAGCGCCAGGTCTTCATCGAGACCAGTGTGCTGCTCGGCATGCTCCTGCTGGCCGTCCTCTTCGCGTGGCTCGTCGCCCGGTCGATGGCCCGATCGCTGCGCGAACTGCGCCAGGGTGCCCTCACCATCGCCCAGTTCGGCCTCCCGCACGCCGTCGGCCGGCTCCGTGACCCGTCACTGACCTCCAGCCAGCTCACGCCCGCCCAGATCGCCGACCAGATCGCCGAGCCGTTGCCCGTCCGCAGCGGGGACGAGTTCGGCCAGGTCACCGAGGCGTTCAACGCGGTCCACCTCGAGGCCGTTCGCACCGCCGCCGAACAAGCCGCGCTGCGGTCCTCCGTCTCCACCATGTTCGTCAACCTGGCCCGCCGCTCCCAGATCCTGGTCGACCGGCTCATCGGCCACCTCGACCGGCTCGAACGCGGCGAGGAGGACCCGGACCGGCTCGCCGAGCTGTTCCAGCTCGACCACCTCGCCACCCGGATGCGCCGCAACGACGAGAACCTCCTGGTCCTCGCGGGTGCCGACTCGACCCGCGTGCAACGCGAGCCCGCCGCCCTCATCGACGTGCTGCGCGCCGCCCAGTCCGAGGTCGAGCACTACACCCGGATCGAGTTCGGGCAGATCGACCGGGACATCGAGGTGGCGGCACACGCGGTCAACGACATGGTCCACCTGGTCGCGGAGCTCTTCGACAACGCGACCGCGTTCTCGCCGCCCGACTCGCACGTCGTCGTGGAAGCTCGTCGCGTCGGTGATCAGGCCACCCTCTACGTCGAGGACCGTGGCATCGGCGTCAGCCCCGACCAGCTCCGCGACCTCAATGAGCGGCTCGCTAACCCGCCGATGGTGGACGTCGCCGTATCCCGGATGATGGGCCTCGTCGTGGTCGCCCGGCTGGCCAACCGGCACGGCGTACGCGTCGAGCTGCGGCCCGCCCCGGAACGTGGAACGGTCGCCGACGTCGCACTGCCCGCCGCGGTCCTCGTACCGCCGGCGGTCGGCGCCGGTCGCCTACAGGCTGGAGTCCCCAACGGGTACGAGATCGGCCGCGATGAGCCGCCCGTGCAGCACGCCCCTCGTACGCCGTTCGGTGCACGCCCGCTTGCGCTCGAAAGTGGCCCAGGCGCCTCGCCGGTCCGCTCGTTCGAACAGGGCCCCTTCGATCCGAACCCGCCGATGCTCAGCGGCGGCATGCTCGGTGCCGGGCAGCGCTCCGTTCCCGCCTGGTCCGACCTGACCGGCGCCTCCAGCGGCAACAACGGGAACGCTTACCACGGCAATCCGCAGTCCGGCGCCCCGTACGGCGGCCAGGCGTACGGGGCATCACCGGTCCCTCCGGTCGACGACTCATTGCCGCCCCGTCGCAACGGCGACGACGGCCCGTCCGCCTCCATCCCGCGGCAGCTCGCCGCCGGCCCCGAGAACCACCTGCGGGGCTCGTCCGGGACGCCCGTGACGCCCGTGTCGGCGCCCCCGGTCTCGGCGCCGCCCGTGTCGGCGTCCCCGGTCTCGGCGCCGCCCGTGTC
>CBIHNN010000054.1:0-34428 GCA_966211315.1 uncultured Micromonosporaceae bacterium
CGGAACGATCAGAACAACCAGAAGCAGAACGATCAGAACAACCAGAAGCAGAACGGTCAGAACAACCAGAAGCAGAACGGTCAGAACAACCAGAAGCAGAACGGTCAGAACAACCAGTACTAGAACGGTCAGAACAACCAGTACCAGAACGGCGGAGGCTGACCGAAGTGATGCGGTCGACTGTCATGGCGGGTCACTGGGACAGTGAGCTTGGTGACGATGTGTGGCAGTCGCCGCCGCATCCTGGCTTGAGTGTGTATGGAGTCACCTACGGATGTGAGTCTGGCGCGTCGGTGGCTGGTGAAGCCGCGAGGTCTCCGGTAAACGGTGTTGACAAAGATGAGCCATGTGCTGGAGACCTCGCGACAAGGGCCGGGGTGACGCCGCGGCGCGTTCGAGGGTAGTTGGGCGCGGTGTACCGATCCCGACGGTAGGCCCGACTTTCGAAACCGAGCGGAATACCTTTTGACGGATGGTAACCGGCAGGGTCATTGCGTTCTGGGGTTGCTGCTGGTCACGGCGGTGATGAGGTCGTGAGGGCGGCGGTTGGCTCGCCGGGTGGCGCGGGCGATGTTGGGTTCGTCGTTGGTCCGGTGGAATCCGATTGCGGTGTTACGCAGGGTGGCCATGATGGCGGGTCCGTTGCCGGTCCGGGCTTGCTGTGAGTCCTCACGGAACGTCACGTCCTTGACATGATGTAGGGCTTCGATGAGCCACTCTCGACGGATCCATTCCTGCAAGTCGGCGGGGTGGGCCTGGGTGGCGGGCAGCGAGATGGTCAGGTACCCGGTTTCGCGGGTGGTCTTGCCGCTGGTGGTGATGGTGCGGGTCCGGGTGATCCGGATGGCTTGTTCGGCGTGCGGGAAGCGGATGCCGCCGGGAGTGTGCAGGGTGATGGCTTTGACGGTTCTGGTCTCGGATCGGCCGTGACCGTGGTCGCGGGTCTGGTGCCCGACCGGGATTCGGGACCAGGGCAGCGTCGTGAGCTGGGTGTGCAGGGTCGGCTGGTTGCCTTTGACCGGGATCATTAGGTAGGCCCCCCGGGCGGCGATCTCGTTGGCGTGGCCGGTCTGGGGATGGAGTGCGTCGGCGACGAAGATCAGGTCTTTGAGGCTGCCCAGCGCGGCTTCGATAGCGTCCAGCAGCGGTGTGAAGGCCGGGATTTCATTGGATTTCGCGTCGACGGTGACCTGTGCCAGGACGATGCCGGTGCTGGTGTCCAGGGCGGACAGCGGGTGAACCTGCCGGCCGTCGGCGCGGCGGGCACCTCGTACGGTCTTGCCGTCGACGGCGATGACGTGCCGATACCGTGGCTGGTGGCAGCGGTTCGCGGGCCGGGTGCGGAGCCAGCCGGCGAGGATCGTGGCGAGCAGGTCGGCGTCCAGACGGATCAGCAGCCGCCACATCGTGGTCATGGCCGGCACGCCGCGGACGAAGCCGAGCCGGGCCCGGGCGATGTCGTCCAGGTCGTGCAGCCAGTCCGCGATCGTGGCCACCGAGCAGGCGCCGACCATCACCGCGCACACGGCGACCGTGAGCAACCCGGACAGCGGATAGCGCAGCCCGCGTGGCTGCGCGGATCCGGAACCGCCCTCAACGCGTGTAGCAGGCTCGCTTGTTCACCGTCGGTTACCGGCCCGGTGGGGGTGTCGGTGGGGGTGGTGACTGCGGACAGTATCTGGATCGGTCATGCTGACATCGCGGGTGAGGTCCTCGAAAGTGGCTGGAAGCGTGAGACCTCCCATGATCACTTAGGCGATCTCACCCGTCCTGAGCAGCCTCCACAGAGGCCAAACATCCCGCATTACCGCAGCTCAAACCCCTACGCGCCGAACACGCAATGGCCCTGTGGTAACCGGCTGCGTAGATACCTCAGCATAACCAGCTGCCTCGCCAGCTGGAGTTCCCCGGTCAGGCGGCTTCCGCAGAGTCAGGATAGAGCTGATCAAGCTGGTGAAGAACTTCGATGGCCCAGTGCCCGCGAAGCCAATCGGCCAGTTCGTCGGGGCCAGCCTGCGCCGCGGTGAGACTGGTGATGGCGTATACCGTGACGGTGGACCAACGGTCGGTGGCCGCGTCGTACCGGCGGCGCCGGATTCGTAGTGCCTGAACCGCGTACGGGAAGTCCAGCGCCAATACCCCGAGGCAGGTGACGGCCTGCTCCCGGATGTCGTAGCGGCCGTGTCCACGGTCGCGAGTGGCGTCCAGCGCCGGGTTCTTTGCCCTGGGCAGGGCCTTGACCTGCCGATACAGTCGCGGCTGATTTGCGCTTGACGACGAAGACGGGGGCTTTTTCGCTGAGTGACCGGCGTGATGGGTGTCGATGTCTGCCTGTTGCGGTGTCCGATGACCGGTTGGTATGGGTTGGTTGGCCGGTTTCGGTAGGGGGTGGGCGGGTGGATCGTGAGCAGATCTTGCGGTTACTCGGCGAGCGGGAAGCGGTCGGCCGGAAAAGTCACTCAGCGTAAACGCACCCGTTGTTGCGACAGGCCGCGCAGGTTCTTGTGCTGATCTTGCGGCAGTATCCTGTGCGATCCAGTTCAGGTCGACGACGACACGGACCGCCGCCGGCCCCTGCGGCGCGGCGCTCGCCTGCTGTTCCGACCCGTGAACGACGAGCCCATGAACGCGGCGGTGTTCTCGCGGGTGTGGGCGACAGCGCGGGGGGCGTCGGCCTGCCGCCGCAGTGGGATCCACGGTCTGAGGCACTACTACGCGACGGTGCTGATCCACGCGGGCGCGTCGGTCAAGACGGTGCAACTGGCGCTCGGGCACAGTACGCCCACCGTCACGCTCAACACCTACGTGCACGAGTGGCCGGACGTGGTCGACCGGACCCGGCTGTTGATCGACGGTGCCCTCGGCCGACGCGAAACGGTGGCCACGCGGGCGGGGAGCCCGGCGTGACCGCCGTCCGGCAGGTTGTACCCAACTTGGACCCAAGATCGCTAGCGACCCCTGGAAGTGCAGGTCAGGCGCCTGATTTACGTCAGCAGTCGTAGTACATGGCGAACTCGTGCGGGGTTGGGCGCAGGCGCACAGGGTCGACCTCGTTCGAGCGCTTCCAGTCGATCCAGGTCGAGATCAGGTCGTCGGTGAAGACGCCGCCCGCGGTGAGGAACTCGTTGTCGGCTTCGAGCGAGTCGAGTACGGCCGGCAGCGAGCCGGGAACCTGCTTGACGCTGCCCCACTCCTCCGGCGGCAGGTCGTAGAGGTCCTTGTCGATCGGCGCCGGCGGCTCGATCTTGTTCTTGATGCCGTCGAGGCCGGCCATCATCATCGCCGAGAAGGCGAGGTACGGGTTGCACGATGGGTCCGGCACGCGGAACTCGACGCGCTTGGCCTTGGCGTTGCTGCCCGTCACCGGGATGCGGGTGCAGGCGGAGCGGTTGCGCTGCGAGTAGACCAGGTTGACCGGCGCCTCGTAGCCCGGCACCAGGCGCCGGTACGAGTTGATGGTCGGGTTGGTGAATGCCAGCAGCGACGGCGCGTGGTTCAGCAGACCGCCGATGTACCAGCGGGCCATGTCGGACAGGCCGGCGTAGCCGGTCTCGTCGTAGAACAGCGGCTCGCCGTTCAGCCACAGCGACTGGTGGGTGTGCATGCCCGAGCCGTTGTCGCCGAAGAGCGGCTTCGGCATGAACGTCGCGGTCTTGCCGTGCTCCCACGCCGTGTTCTTGATCAGGTACTTGAACTGCTGGAGCTGGTCACCGGCATGCAGCAGCGTCGAGAACTTGTAGTTGATCTCGGACTGGCCCGCGGTGCCGACCTCGTGGTGTGAACGCTCCACGGTGAAGCCGCTGTCGACGAGCCGCCGCACCATCGAGTCGCGCAGGTCGGAGTAGTGGTCGACCGGCGAGACCGGGAAGTAGCCGCCCTTGTACGCCGTCTTGTAACCGCGGTTGCCGCCCTCCTCCTCACGGCCGGTGTTCCACGCGCCCTCGATCGAGTCGATGTAGTAGAACGCCTGGTTGGAGGCGGTCTCGTGGCGGATCGAGTCGAAGATGTAGAACTCCGCCTCGGCGCCGAAGTAGGCCGTGTCGGCGATGCCGCTCGCGGCCAGGTAGGCCTCGGCCTTCTTGGCCACGTTCCGCGGGTCGCGCGAGTAGGCCTCGCGGGTGAACGGGTCGTGGATGAAGAAGTTCAGCGCGAGCGTCTTCTGGATCCGGAACGGGTCGATGAAGGCCGTCGCCACGTCGGGCAGCAGCATCATGTCCGACTCGTGGATCGCCTGGAAGCCACGGATCGACGAACCGTCGAAGGCGAGGCCGTCGGTGATGACACTCTCGTCGAAGGACTCGACCGGGATGTTGAAGTGCTGCATCACGCCGGGCAGGTCACAGAAACGAACGTCGACGAACTTCACGTCCTCATCGCTGAGGTAACGCAGCAGCTCCTCGGGATTGGCGAACACACGTCCTCCTGGCACGTCACTTGTTTCACCGGTACGGCAACGCCGCGTGGCTAGGCTGGTCGCGACGCTATGGGCGCGGAGTTGCTCCGGCGTGTCTCTATTGTTTCCGTCGTGTTACGTCGCCCGTGGCCCATCTCACCGGACCTTACCGTGCCGGCCCCGGTGGGTGGCCGGGTCGCGAAAAGCGGCGCCAGACTACGCTGACGGTCATGGCCGCAGCACCCTCCACCGAGATCCCCTGGGGGGAGACAGCCCCCCTGCTCCGGCGCGGCGGGGCCTTGGTCGTGGACTGGTTGCTCTGCGTCATGCTCTCCACGATTTTCGGTGACCCGCGCATGGTCGCGTGGCCCGCCGTCGCGATCCTGCTGACCGCGTTGACGTTCTTCGTCGGGCTGTTCGGTCAGACCCCCGGTATGGCCCTTGTGAAGATCCGGTGCGTCTCCGTCGCCGACGGCGGCGGCGCGATCGGCATCCCACGCGCGTTCGTCCGCGCGCTCCTGACGATGCTGGTCATCCCGGCGATCCTCACGGACACCTTCGGCCGCGGTCTGCACGATCATGCCGCCAAGTCCGTCGTGGTCCTCGCCGCGCCGCGCCCGTAGGGCCGGTCACGGCGGCAGGGCCAGTCGGCACGGTCAGGTCGGCACGGTCAGGTCGGCACGGTCAGGTCGGCACGGTCAGGTGCTGACCGTCAGCGCTGGCGGCCCTGGCGCCCGATCCCCTTGGCGGGTCGCATGTTCTTCGGGACCGCGCCCTTCGGCATCTGCGGCCGGGCGAGAAGCGCGCCGAGGCGCTTGTCCAGGGCGTTGACGTCCTTGCCGGTCATGGTGCGCGGCAGGCGCAGCAGCGTCATCCGGATCTTGCGGACGGAGAGTTCGCCCTCGTCCGAGCCGATCGTGTAGTCGAACAGCGGGGCATTGCCGATGACCTTGCTGAGGCGGCGCTTCTCCTGGACGATCAGCTGCTTCACGCGCTGGGGCTGGCCCTCGCCGAGCAGGATGACACCGGGGCGACCGATCACCAGGTGGACCATGTCGTACTGGGTGGTAGAGCTGACGGCGGGGCGGACCCGCCAGTCGCCGCGCATGTTCTCGATGATCGATGCGGCCGCGCCGGGCTGGCCCTCGGCGGCGTTCATCATGGCGGCGTTCGAGCGCAGGTTGAGCACGATGAGGACGCCGAGCAGCGCCAGCATGATGCCGACCGGCAGCCAGGCCCAACTCCACCCGAGCAGCAGTACCAGTACGGTGAGCGCGATCGGGATCAGTGCGGCGGCCGCCACGAGCGGGACGAACCACTTGTCCTGTTTCGCGGTGAAGCTGAACACCGTGCCGATCTGCTTCAGCCGCTGGCCGAACGACACCTTCTCCTCGGGCTTTGCCATGGCCGGAAGTCTAGTGGTCACCGGGAATGCGATCGTAGGGCGGCCACCATCACAGAGAAGGGCGTCCATAGGCCAGCTGCGTGCCTTCGAGGACCAGCACCTCGATGCGGAGTAGTCGCAGTCCTGCTCCTCGCGTCCATCGAGGTGGGCGTGAACGAGGTCGGCGTGAGCGTGGTCGGGGTGAACGAGGTGGAGGCGGCGGTCATCAGCCCGGCCGGGCCCCGGGGGAGGGCGCCGCCGCCTGAGAGCCGATCAGGCGGTCTCGCGGGCGGCGAGTGCCTGCTGGTAGAGGCGGCCGGCGCGGTAGCTGGAGCGGACCAGCGGGCCGCTCATGACGCCCGCGAAGCCGGTCTCCTCGGCCTCCTGCTGGAGCTCGACGAACTCTTCCGGCTTCACCCAGCGCTCGACGGGGTGGTGCCGCGGCGTGGGTCGCAGGTACTGGGTGATCGTGATCAGCTCGCAGCCGGCCTCGTGCAGATCGCGCAGGGCCTGCGAGATCTCGGACCGCTCCTCGCCCATGCCGAGGATCAGGTTGCTCTTGGTGACCAGGCCCGCCACGCGTGCCGAGGTGATCACGCCGAGGGAACGGTCGTAGCGGAACGCCGGGCGGATCCGCTTGAAGATCCGCGGGACCGTCTCGACGTTGTGCGCGAGCACCTCAGGGCCTGCGTCGAAGACCTCGGCGAGCTGGGCCGGGTCGGCGTTGAAGTCGGGGATCAGCAGCTCGACGCCGCAGCCGGGCTGCAGTTTGTGGATCTGCCGTACGGTCTCGGCGTACAGCCAGGCGCCGCCGTCGGGCAGGTCGTCGCGGGCGACGCCGGTGACGGTGGCGTACCGCAGGCCCATGGTGGCGACGGACTCGCCGACGCGGCGCGGCTCGTCGGCGTCGAACTCGGCCGGCTTGCCCGTGTCGATCTGGCAGAAGTCGCAGCGGCGGGTGCACTGGTCACCGCCGATGAGGAAGGTGGCCTCCCGGTCCTCCCAACATTCGTAGATGTTGGGGCATCCGGCCTCCTGGCACACCGTGTGCAGGCCTTCCCGGGACACCAGGCCGCGCAGGGTGGTGTACTCCGGACCCATCTTCGCTTTGACCTTGATCCAGGGTGGCTTGCGCTCGATGGGCGTCTCGGCGTTGCGCGCCTCGATGCGCAGCAGGCGGCGGCCTTCCGGAGCGATCGTCACAACCGCCAGGTTACGCCCGGCCGGGCCGGAATCCGACGGTCGGGCGACGCGGCTCACGCGTACGGAGCTGTGACGACCCTCACCTCGTGCTCGGCGGCGCCGAGGTGCGATCGGCGCAGCTCACAGCAGGGAGGGCAGGTGGCGTTCGACGATCGGCACGAGCTCGGCGACGGTCACGTCGCGGCCCAGCTCAGCGCTGAGCGACGTGACGCCCGCGTCGCGCAGGCCGCACGGCACGATCCGATCGAAAAAGCTCAGGTCGCAGTTCGCGTTGATCGCGAAACCGTGCAGAGTGACACCGCGGGCCACGCGGATACCGAGAGCGGCGACTTTGCGGTCGGGGCCCCGGTCGTCGGCGCGCACCCAGGCGCCACTGCGCCCGTCGACGCGCTCCGTGGCCACGCCGACCTCCCCGCACACCGCTATCAGCAGGTCCTCGGTCCGCCGGACGAACGCGACCACGTCCACCGGCTCCGCCAGCCGTACGATCGGGTAGCCGACCAGCTGTCCCGGCCCGTGCCAGGTGATCTTGCCGCCGCGGTCGACGTCGACGACGGGTGTGCCGTCCATCGGGCGGTCGAACGGTTCGGTGCGCTTGCCCGCGGTGTAGACGCTGGGGTGTTCGAGCAGCAGCACCGAGTCGGGCTGCGTACCGGCGACAACGCCCTCGTGCAGGCGGCGCTGCTCGTCCCACGCGTCGCGGTAGTCGACGAGGCCGGGACGGATGACGGTCATAGCGGAGAGGCCACTGGTCACGTACCTCAGCCTAGACCCGGCGCCGGTCGGTGGCCGCTGTGCCCACGCTCACGCCGGGTGTCGCGGTCACGTCGGGCTGATCCGCCACAGCCAGACGTCGTCGACCCGGGTGGGCGGGCCGAGCAGCAGGGTGGTGGTGCGCATGACGGCGTCCCAGTGCACCGGGAAGAAGGCACCGCTGAGCCGGTCCGGCAGGATCACCGCGGAGACGCCCCAGTACCTGAAGTCGCGGACGGCGTTGGTGCGGTGCCAGTCACCGATGCCGTGCACCTCGCCGAAATGGGCGGCGCGGTCGAGCAGCCAGGTGGTGTCGCGGGCAGGGGCGCCGATGCGGCCCCTACCGTCGGGGCGGTCGCCGGGGCCGAGGAAGTACCCGCCGGGGATCTTGAAGATGTCCTTACCCTGAGCCATGACGTCGGCCTGCCAGCGTTGGCCGTCCGGGTAGAAGTCGCTGGTGATCGGGACGCTGGTCAGCGCGCCGCCGGCGGGTACGTACTGGCGCCAGGCGCCGCTGGAGATGAAGTGCGGGATGGGGGCCCGGACGCCGTACATGAGCGGGGTCGGCACGATCGGCAGGAGGGCCGCGACGAAGCCGAGTCCCCACAGGACCCGGATCGACGACCGGCGGACGACACCGATGACGTGGTCCAGGCCGAGGGCCAGCACCACCGCGACGACGCCGGCAACGACCAGCGCTATGCGCGCGGGGAGCGCGGCGTCGAAGAGCGGCAGGTGTGCCAGTGCGGCGTACGGGAGTGGAAAGTCGGTCACGTGGGTGTTGAACTTCACCCGGGGTCCGAAGGACAGGACCGTGAAGACCACGGCCGTCACCGTCAGGGCCAGCAGGGTTGCCCGCCGGCCGGGCGCGGCTCGCCGGAACAGGACCACCGTGCAGACCACCACCAACAGCAGGAGGGGAACGCCGAAGAACGACGTCTCCTCGGTGGGGTTGGGCGCGACGTCCCGCGCCCAGCCGAACACGTTCGCTAGGGACCGCGCCGACCACGACGCGTACGCGGTCACGTCTTCGGCGTGGATCTGCTGGCTGAACCCGGTCCCCTTGAATGACCGTGGCCCGGCGAAGTGCATCCACAACGGGTACGCCAGCAGCAACAATGTCACCGCTGCGCCCACGCCGAGGCCGCCGAGGAACCGCGGGAGCGCCTCGCGGGCCTCGCCCCGGGTGGCCGGGTACAGCGACCAGACCCCGAGGAACACGAAGCAGGCGAGCGCGGTGAAGAAGAGGCCCTCGGCGGCGATCGAGAACGCGATGGCGACGAGGGCGCCGAGCAGGATGCCCTTGCGGATCGTCCGGCCCGGCCGGCGCAGCCGGAGGACGACCGAGATGAGGACGGGGGCGATCCAGCCGGCGGTCCAGTTGAGATGGCCGTTGGCGTGCGAGACGAAGCCGGGCGCGAACCCGGCGAAGATCCCCGCGACGGCGGCGGCGGCCGGGTGCCTCACGACGTGCCGGGACAGGAACCAGTACCAGGCGAACGCCGTACCGGCGAGATTGAGGGTGAGGATCAGCACGAAGCTGATCGACGGCCCGAACAGGTACGTGACAGGCGCGAACAGGGCCGCGTACACGGTGATCGAGGTGTTGACGGCGAGGTTGACACCGGCCGGGGCGTTGAGCTCGTGCACGAAGAACGGGTCGGAGTGGTGGGCGATGGCCCAGACCCCGTAGCCGAGCAGCCACTCGAAGAACATGTGGTCGCCGGAGTTGTTGCCGATGGTCCGGCGGACCGGGTCGGCCCAGATACCACTGGTGACCCAGAATCCCATGCCCAGCGCGAGCAGGCCGACGGCGACGTCCCACCAGCCCCGGCGTGGTCCTACGCTGTCCGCACTACTCGCGGGTGGGTCGACTTCGGCGGGCTCCGCCTCGGAGGTGGCAACAGCAGTCACGCGGCGGACGTTACCAACCTCCCGCGGTTGATGTCCCGACACGCCGTCGCTGACTCACGCTATTGAAACGACTGTGATTTTCACGTTTGTCATCAGCCGTTCCGGAAGGTCCGGATCGCCGCGTTCCCGCCGAGCGAGGTGGCGGCAGACCTGCCGCCGGTCATCCTCGTCCCGGCGCCGGAAGTCTCACACCAGCGCTGCTCCCAGTGCGGCCTCGACGGTCTTGTGCCGCCACTCGAACCCGGCCTTCGCCAGGACGCCCGGGCGGACCCGCTGACTCTTGAGGATCTCGTCGCCGAAGCCCCCCAGCAGCAGGCGGATGCCGAACCCGGGGATCGGCATGATCGCCGGGCGCTTCAGGTTGTCGGCCAGGGCGGCCGTGAACCGGGCGTTCGTCACCGGTTCCGGGCCCACGACGTTGACCGGGCCCGCGATGTCGTCCCGCTCCAGCAGGAAGACGATCGCGCGGATCCAGTCCTCGAGGGAGATCCACGGCAGCCACTGCCGGCCGCCCGCCAGCTTCCCCCCGACGCCGAGCCTGAACGCGAGCAACTGCGGCTTCAGCAGGCCGCCGTTCGCGCTCAGCGGCAGCCCCGAGCGCAGCAGCGCCAGGCGTACGCCCGCGTCCTCCGCCGGGCGGGCGGCCGCCTCCCAGACCCGGCACAGGTCCGACAGGAACCCGGTGCCTGCGGGGGCGTCCTCCTCGACCGGGGTGTCCCCGGTGTCGCCGTACCAGCCCACCGCCGAGCCCTGCAGGAACGTGCGCGGGCGCTGCTGTTCCGGCATCCCGGCGATGGTGGTGGCCAGCGTGCCCGCGGTGTCGGTCCGGCTGGTGCGCAGCAGTTCCTGATACGAGGCCGTCCAGCGCTTGTCGCCCACGCCCGCGCCCGCCAGGTTGATCACCACGTCGGCGCCGTGCAGGTGCGCCGGATCGAGCTGACCGCCGGACGGGTTCCAGCCGAGTTCATCGTCTGCCTGCGGCTTGCGCCGGACCAGGCGGCGAACGGTGTGCCCCTCGGCGCGCAGACGTTCCACCAGGGGAGTACCGAGGAAGCCGGATGCGCCGGCCGCGATGATCCGCATGGTCTCCATAGTGCCCCGTTACGGGCCCGGCCAAGCGAAAGGGCGCCCGGCTTCCGCCGAGCGCCCCTCCGGATAGAGACCCGTCAGGCCTGCAGGCCCAGCTCGCCCTCGAACTGGCCGCCTTCGAGCCGCTCCTTCATCGTCACCAGGAACCGTGCCGCGTCCGCACCGTCGACGATCCGGTGGTCGTACGACAGGGCCAGGTAGACCATCGAGCGGGGCAGGATCAGCTCGCCCAGGTTCGGGTCGTCCACGACCACGGCGCGCTTGACGACCGCGCCGGTGCCGAGGATGCCGACCTGCGGCTGGTTGATGATCGGTGTGTCGAACAGCGCGCCCCGGCTGCCGGTGTTGGTCAGCGTGAACGTGCCGCCGGACAGCTCGTCCGGGCTGATCTTGTTCGCCCGGGTGCGCTCCGCGACGTCGGCGATCCGCTTGGCCAGCCCGGCCAGGTTGAGGTCGCCCGCATCCCGGATGACCGGCACGATCAGGCCCTTCGGCGTGTCCACCGCGATGGCCAGGTGCTCGCCCTCGTGGTACGTGACGGTGCCCGCCTCCTGGTCGATGGAGGAGTTCACCACCGGGTGCTCGCGCAGCGCCTCGACGGCGGCCAGGGCGAAGAACGGCATGAACGTGAGCTTCACGCCGTGCTTGGCCTGGAACGCGACCTTCGCCTCGTTGCGCAGCCGGGCGACGCGGGTGACGTCCACCTCGACCACCGTCGTCAGCTGGGCGGAGACCTGGAGCGACTCGACCATCCGGCGGGCGATCGTGGCCCGCGTACGGGTGAGCTTCTCGGTCCGGCCGCGCAGCGGGCTCGGGACCGGCTTGGCGGCGGACGCCGCGGGGGCGGCCGACGTCGTGGGCGTCGGGGCGGCGGCCTGGGCCTTCGCCGCGGCTGCCTTCTCGGCCGCCTCGATGACGTCCTGCTTGCGGATCCGGCCGCCTACGCCGGTGCCGGTCAGGCTCGCGAGGTCGACGCCCTTGTCGGCGGCGAGCTTGCGGACCAGCGGCGTCACGTACGCGGCGTCGTCACCGGTCGCCCCGTTCTGCGTGGCGTTCGGCGCGGCAGCAGGAGTGGTCTGGGCCGGAGTGGTCTGGGCCGGAGTGGTCTGGGCCGGAGCGGCCGTCTCCTGCTCGGGCGTCGGGTCCGCGTACGACTCGCCCGGCTCGGTGGCCTGCCGCGGCGCGGGCGCCGGAGCCGACTCGACCTTGGGCGCGGGCGCGGGCGCCGACTCCACCTGAGGCGCCGGAGCGGGAGCCGGAGCCGCAGCGGCGGCCGGAGCGGGAGCGCCGGAACCGACGACGGCCAGGACGGCACCGACGTCGGCGGTCTCGTCCTCCTGGATCCTGATCTCGAGGAGCGTGCCGGCGACCGGGGAGGGGATCTCGGTGTCCACCTTGTCCGTGGAGACCTCGAGGAGCGGTTCGTCCGCCTCGATGGTGTCACCGACCTGCTTGAGCCAGCGGGTGACCGTACCCTCGGTGACGCTTTCTCCCAGGGCGGGCATCGTGACCGGCGTACCCTCGCTCGAGCTGCCGCCCGACGACGCGGCCGGCGCGGGCTGCTCCTGCTCGACCGGCGTCTCGGTGGACGGCTGGGTCGGAGCCGGCGGCTCCGGCTCGGCCTGCGATGTCTCCTGCGGCTGCGCCGCGGGAGCCGGGGCGGAGGCGGCGTCCTCGCCGTCACCGGAGATCACGGCGAGCTCGCTGCCGACGTCGGCGGTCTCGTCCTCACCCACCACGATCCGGGTGAGCACACCCGCGGCGGGGGACGGGATCTCGGTGTCCACCTTGTCGGTCGACACCTCGAGCAGCGGTTCGTCAGCCTCGACCCGCTCGCCCTCCTGCTTGAGCCAGCGGGTGACGGTGCCTTCGGTGACGCTCTCACCCAGCCGCGGCATGGTGACCGATGTCGGCATGTTCTTCAGACTCCTTCGTGGCCTGCGAAAAGGACAGGATCAGGCGTGCGCGTGCAGTGGCTTGCCGGCCAGCGCCAGGTGGGCCTCGCCGAGCGCCTCGTTCTGGGTCGGGTGGGCGTGCACGAGCTGGGCGACCTCCGCCGGGAACGCCTCCCAGTTGAAGATCAGCTGCGCCTCCCCGATGAGCTCGCCCACGCGGGCGCCGACCATGTGGACACCGACGACCGGGCCGTCCTCGACGCGGACCAGCTTGATGAAGCCCGCCGTCTTGAGGATCTGGGACTTGCCGTTGCCGCCGAGGTTGTAGTTGTACGTGCTGACCTTGTCGGCGCCGTACTGCTCCTTGGCCTTGGCCTCGGTCAGGCCCACCGAGGCGACCTCGGGGTCCGAGTACGTGACCCGCGGGATGCCGTTCTCGTCGATGACGGCCGGGTTCAGGCCGGCGATCTCCTCCGCCACGAAGATGCCCTGCTGGAAGCCGCGGTGGGCGAGCTGGAGGCCGGGCACGATGTCGCCGACCGCGTAGATGTTGCCGACGCCGGTGTGTAGGCGCTCGTTCGTGATCACGAAGCCGCGGTCGAGGGTGACGCCCTGCTGCTCGTAGCCCAGGTTCGCGGTGCTCGGGCCCCGGCCGACCGCGACCAGCAGGATCTCGGCCTCGACGGTCTCGCCGCCGGCGATGGTCGCCCGCACGCCGTTCTCGATGTACTCGACCTTCTCGAACGGCTTGCCGACCTTGAAGTTGATCTTCCGCTTGCGGAACGCGCGCTCGACCGCCTTCGAGCACTCCTCGTCCTCCGCCGCAACGAGCCGGGGAAGGGCTTCCAGGATCGTCACGTCCGCGCCGAACGATTTCCACACGCTGGCGAACTCGACGCCGATCACGCCGCCGCCCAGCACGATCGCCGAACTCGGCACCCGGTCGAGCCTGAGCGCGTGCTCGCTCGCCAGGACCCGCTTGCCGTCGATCTCCAGGCCCGGCAGGGACCGGGAGTACGACCCCGTCGCCAGGATCACGTTGCGGCCGGTGTAGCGCTGCCCGTCGACCTCGACGGTGTCCTGGGAGACGAGCCTGCCCGCCCCGTTCACCAGCGTGATCTTCGGCTGCTTCAGCAGGCCCTGCAGACCCTTGTACAGGCGGCCCACCACGCCGTCCTTGTACGCGTTGACGCCCGCCATGTCGATGCCGATCAGGTCGGCCTTCACGCCGAACTGCTCGCTCTCGCGGGTCTGGTCGGCGACCTCGGCGGCGTGCAGCAACGCCTTCGTCGGGATGCACCCGCGGTGCAGACACGTTCCGCCCAGCTCCGCCTTGTCGATCAGCGCGACCGAGAGGTCGAGCTGCGCGGCGCGCAGGGCGGCTGCGTAGCCACCGCTGCCGGCGCCGAGAATGACTACGTCGAAGGTTCCGCCGCTCACGTCAACTCCCAGGTCGCGTCATCGCCACGAGGTCAATCGTGGAAACGGTCACAGTCTGTCGCCCGCCATCTTGTCACTCGTGGAGACCGTCGGTGCACCGAGGTGCCCAACGACACGTGGTTCCGCGTACCCTGGCCGCACTCGGAAAGATGGGGGTCGCTCGGTGGCGTGGTTCCGACGTCGGGGCAAGGTAGGTGCCGGCAGGGGTGATAAGGCGGTCGATCGTGCCGCTCTGGAGCATCTTGAGGAATTCGTCCGGTCCCGTCGCGGTGTCGAGGCGTTCATCGAGCCGCGGACCACGGTGACCGAGACGACCATTCTGCTCATCGCGCACGACGGCGAGTGGACGCGGCGGCGGATCGACTCCCCGGAGGGCGCCCGGCGGTTCGCGCACAAACTCGCCATACCCGTCTACGACGTCCGGCTGATGGGCTACCCGCAGCGCATGCGCGACTACAACGAACGGCAGAAGCGCCGCCCCGCTTTCTGAGGCGGGGCGGCGCACCCGTCTCAGCCGTTGGCGGCCACGTCGTCGATGAGGGCGAGCAGCGTACGCACCGGCACGCCCGTACCGCCCTTCGACCAGTAACCCGTCGGGTCGCCCGTGTGATACGACGGGCCCGCGATGTCGATGTGCGCCCAGGCGACCCCCTCAGCGACGAACTCACGCAGGAACGTGCCGCCCTGCAGCATGTGACCGGCCCGGTCCATCCCCGCGTTGACCTGAGAGATGTCCGCGACGTCCGAGTCCATGCCCTTGCGTACCTCGTCGGGCAGCGGCATCGGCCAGGCCGGCTCGCCGACCGAGTCACCGGCGGCCCGGACGCGCTCGCACACCTCCGGCGTACCCATGACGCCCGAGATCCGCTTGCCCAGCGCGATCACCTGGCCGCCGGTGAGGGTCGACGTCTCGAACAGGTAGTCGCAGCCGTCGACGCAGGCCCGGGCGATCGCGTCGGCGAGCACCATGCGGCCCTCGGCGTCGGTGTTGAGGACCTCGACCGTCATGCCGTTGAACATGGTGATCACGTCGCCCGGCCGGTACGCGGACCCGGACGGCATGTTCTCGGCGATCGCCAGGTACCCCACCACCGGCACGGGCGGCTGGAGCGCGGCGACGGCCAGCATGGTCGCGGCGACCGCGGCGGCGCCCGCCATGTCCGACTTCATCTCCCACATGCCCGCGGCGGGCTTGATGCTGATGCCGCCGGTGTCGAACGTGATGCCCTTGCCGACGAGCGCCACCCGCTTGGCCTCCCCGCCCCCCACCGGCGGCGTGTACGCCAGCCGGACCAGTCGCGGCTTCGCCTCCGAGCCCTGGCCGACGGCGACGATGCCGCCGTACCCGCCCTCGATCAACGCGTCGTAGTCGAGGATCTCCACCTCCAGGCCGGCGTCCCGCGCGACCGCGCCGACGAGGTCGGCGAAGACCGGCGGCCGCAGGTCGTTCGGGGCGGCGTTGACCCAGTCCCGGGTCTGCGCGACGACGCTGGTCACGACGGTGGCCCGCTCGACCTCCGTGAGCGCGCTCGCGTCCGTGGCGTCCGGCACGTGCAGCGAGACCGCGGCCACCGGCTCCCGCCGGCCCGGCTGCGGCTTCGTCTTGTAGCCGGGGAACCGGTACGTCCCGAGCAGGGCGCCCTCGGCCACCGCGCGCAGCGCCCCGTCGGCGTCGAGCGGCAGCGCCAGCGCCACGGTCGCGGAGCCGGCGAGCGCGCGTACGGCCGTGCCAGCCGCCCGGCGCAGCGCCTCCGCCGTCGGGGCGGGCTCTGCCGCACCCAGGCCGACGGCGACGACCAGCGGAGCCGTGGTGGCGCCCAGCGTCGCCACCTTCGTCACCTCGCCCGGCGACCCGGCCGCCCCCAGCAGGCCCAGACCCGCGGTGCGCCGCCCGGCTACCGCCCCCGCGCGCCCCCCCGCACCCCCGCCCAGCTGGCGCCCGGAGCGGACATCGGGGTGCACACCGTTGACGACGGCGTCGACGGGCAGCTCGGCGGGTTCGGTGTCGACCACGGTCAGGGTCGGGGAGGGCAGTGTCACGGGTTCTCCACGTTGATGGATCCGGCAGGGCGTCGAACGGATGTCCTGCGGGTGCCTTCCGGCAAAGCCGGACATGTCCCGCCGATGCTATCCATGGTCATGCCGGTAAGTTGCCAGGCATGGCCGCTTCTGCTGATCCGCTCCGCCGATCCCCCCTGCACGACCGCCACGTCGCCGCAGGCGCCAAGTTCGCCGCGTTCGGCGGCTGGGAGATGCCGCTCGACTACGCCGGGGGCGGCGTCCTGCGCGAGCACACCGCCGTCCGTACCGATGTGGGCGTCTTCGACGTCTCCCACCTCGGCAAGGCACGGGTCACCGGACCGGGCGCCGCGGACTTCGTCAACGGCTGCCTGACCAACGACCTGAGCCGCATTTCCCCTGGTCGCGCGCAGTACACGCTGTGCTGCGACGACGCGAGCGGCGGGGTCGTCGACGACCTGATCGCGTACCTTGTCGGCCCCGACGAGGTCTTCCTCATCCCGAACGCGGCCAACACCGCCGAGGTGGTCCGCCGGTTGGCCCTCGCCGCACCCGCCGAGCTTACGGTGAGTAACGAGCACGAGCGCTGGGCGGTGCTCGCCGTGCAAGGGCCGCGAGCCGCATCCGTCGTGTCGTCGCTGAAGTTGCCCGTCGAGCACGACTACATGTCGTTCGCATCGGCGACATTCGACGGCGTCGAGCTGATCGTCTGCCGCACCGGCTATACCGGGGAACCCGGCTACGAACTCGTCGTACCCGCCGACGGCGCCGTCGCCGTCTGGGACGCCCTCATCGCCGCGGACGTCCAGCCGTGCGGCCTCGGCGCGCGCGACACGCTGCGTACCGAGATGGGGTACC
Organism: uncultured Micromonosporaceae bacterium; assembly: GCA_966211315.1. Lineage (GTDB taxonomy): Bacteria > Actinomycetota > Actinomycetes > Mycobacteriales > Micromonosporaceae > CBIHNN01. Next base: position 16,949 of record CBIHNN010000054.1, read on the forward strand.
CCCTGCACGGCCAGGAACTCTCCCTCGACATCACGCCCGTCCAGGCCCGCGCCGGGTGGGCCGTCGGCTGGGGCAAACCCGCCTTCTGGGGCCGCGACGCGTTGCTCGCCGAGCGGGCCGCAGGTCCGCGCCGTACCCTGCGCGGCCTGGAACTGACAGACCGCGGCGTCCCCCGTGGTCACATGCAGGTGTACGCGTCCGGAGTTCTCCGCGGCGAAACGACCAGCGGCACCTTCTCCCCGACGAAGAAGATCGGCATCGCGCTGGCTCTGCTGGACCCGGCCGTAGCCGACGGGGATGCCGTGGAGGTGGACATCCGCGGCCGACGGGTACCCGCGACGGTCGTCAAGCCGCCGTTCGTGGAGCCGTCGGTACGCTGATGGCTGCGACGTACGAGCAGGTCAGGGACTGGGTCCTCGCGCTGCCGGGCGGCCGCGAGGTGATGGTCGAATCGTGGGGCCACCCGACGCTGCGGGTCGGCGACAAGATGTTCGCCGCCGGCGCCCCCGACTCGCCCAGCATGTCCGTGAAGGCTTCCCTCACCGACCAGGCCGAACTCGTCGCCACCCAGCCCGAGGTCTACGAGATCGCCGCATACACCGGCCGGTACGGCTGGGTCCGCGTCGACCTGACGAAGGTCGACGCCCAGGAACTGCACGATCTGGTCGTGGATGCCTGGCGCCGCACCGCCGGCAAGAAGCTGCTCAAGGAGTACGACGCCCGCGGCTGACCCGCTGCCCGGACGCCGGTCCGGATCGCGGCCTTCCGCGGCCGGTGTGTCGTCGCGGGGCGGACCGTGCCGGCGGTCGGCGCGTCGGCCGGTCGTGCGTCACCGGCCTTACCGGGGCGCTGAGTGCCGGTCGTGCGTCACTGGCCTTACCGGGCGCTGAGTACCAGGAGGGCTGCCGTCGTCGCGAGTTCGACGGATGCGCCGATGACGTCGCCGGTGATGCCGCCGAACCGCTTACGCGCGCGCGCGACCGTGGCCGCCGCCACCGCGACCGCGACCGCGACGGCGACCGGGCCGAGCCAGGGCCTGCCCGGGACCGCCGGCACGGCTGCGACTCCGGTCAGCATGACCGCCACCGCGAGTGCCGGGTACGGGACCGTTCCGGCGACGAGGGCGCCCAGTCCGTCCGGGCGAGCCGCAGGTACGCCCTTCCGGCAGGCGATCGGCACGGCGAGCCGCCCGGCCGTCCACGCCGTGAGGGCCGCCACGGGCCCGGCGGCGGCGAGCGCGGCGACCTGCAGCAGCAATGTCAGCACGATCGCGGCCACCCCGAACGGCCCGATGTCCGGCTTCTTCATGACGTCGAGCGCACCGGCCGCCGGCCGGTAGGACCCGAACGCGTCCACCGTGTCCGCCAGCCCGTCCAGGTGCAGCGCCCGGGTCCCCAGCAGCCCGGTGGTCACGGCGAGTACGGCGGTCACCAGCACGGGCAGCCCCAGCCACGCCGTACCCGCCGACACCCCGGCCACGACCGCGCCGATCAGGAGCCCCACCAGCGGAGCCACGGCCATGGCGACCGCGGCCGTACGGCGGTCCACCCGTCCGGCCCGTACGGGCAGGACGCTGAGGGTGGTCACCGCGAGCCGAAGGCCGGTCCCCCAGCGGTTCCCGGGGTCGTCGTCAGGCACTTTCAGTGTGCGGTCCGGCCTGCGGACCGAGCGCCGGGTGCGCGCCGAGGGCGGCGGCCAGGCCGACCGCTGCGCGCAGCAGCGGCAAGGCCGCCAGTGCGTTCGCACCCTCACCCAGGTCCAGCCCGAGGTCCATCAGCGGGTCGAGCCCGAGGACGTCGGCGGCCTGCTTCACCGCTGGGTGACCACCGTGGTCCGCAAGGAGGCACCAGTGCCGCGCCTGCGGGGTGAAGTCCCGGCTGACCAGCCCGGCGGCGACGCCAACGGGCCCATCGACGAGCACCGGGATCCGCCGCGAGGCGGCACCGAGGATGATGCCCGTCGCGACCGAGATCGTCCCGCCGCCCAGCTCACCAAGGATGTCCCGGGGTCCGCGCGGACTGTGCCGGATCCGGTGCATCGCATCCCGTACGGCAGCGCAGCGCGCCATCCACGCCGTGTCGTCGACCCTGTTTCCGGGCTGCACGACACGGCCCAGTACGGACACCGGCTCCGCCCCCGACGTCGCCGCGACCACGGCGGCCGCTGCGGCGTCCGTGCCCGGGCCGACGGCGGCCACGACGATCGCCTCGGCCCCCGCGTCCGCCACGCGATCGGTAAGCTCCCAGCCCTGCCGCAACGCGGCGTCCACGCTCTCCGGCGCCAGCACCGGCCCGTCCTCCATGGCCCCGGCGGCGGCGGTCTCCACGACCTCGACCCTCGCACCAGCCTCGGCGGCGAGCCGCGCGAGCGGACCCTCACCGGAGCGCATGTCGGCGATGCGCCGCACCGCGTCCGCCGGATCGGACCCCGCGGCGGCGCGGCCACCATGCCGCCCGAACAGCGCGAGCACCGCCACCGACCGCCATGCGTGCGGCCGCCCGGTGCCCTGGGTTTCCGCCGCGAACTCGATCACCGGCGCGAGCCGCCCGAACCCGGAGCCCGGCAGGTCCAGCGTGGACAGGCGGTCCTGCGCCTTCGCCCCGCAGTTCGGGTCAGGCAGCGGAACGTCCATCCCCGGCTGGATGACGACCCCCGACGACACCGGCGGCAACGCCATCGCCGGTGAACTCCAGGCGGCCTCGCCCTGCTCGACTTCGCCCTGCTCGACTTCGCCCTGCTCGACCGTGTCCTGTCGGGCTCGGCCGCCCTGTCCGACGGCCTCCTGCGCAGGCGTCGTTCCGGTGGTGGACGCAACGGCCAGGTCCGCGACGACCGCCTCCGCCCAGGGCGGGTGCGGGTCCGGATGCGAACGCGCGTCCGACGGCGGCAGCGTGGCGGTGGGGGAGCGCTTGAGCCAGCTCGGCTGCCCGGCAACGACCAGGACCACACCGTCCACGGCGGCGGCCAGGGCCTGGTTGGCCGTACCGAGGGCGTCGGCGAAGGCGCGGCCCAGGGCGGTCGTCGGGACGAGGGACAGGCCGACCTCCGGGCTGACCAGCACGAGCCGCCCGGAACAGGTACGGACGGCATGAGCGAGTTCGGCGATCGTGGCCTGGTCGTCGGCGGGCTGGCGGTCCGGGTCGAGCAGGGACGCGACCCAGCCGCCCAGGTCGTCGATCAAGAGGGTCTCGTCCGGCTTCGCGTCCGCGACCAGGCCGGTGAGGCGGGCCGGGTCGGCGCCGGTCTCCTCGGTCGTCCACGACTGGGGGCGGCGCAGTTGGTGTGCCTCGATGCGCGCCAGCCACTCGGCGTCGTCCTGACCGCCCACGGCGGTGGCGACGTACCGCACGGTGGCGGCGTCGGCGATCAACGATTCGGCGAACTCACTCTTGCCGGATCGGATCCCGCCGAGTACGAGGACCGTGTTCCACCCGTCAACGGACATGACCCGTACCTTAAGGCGCTCACGGTGTCTTCGACCGCCGACCCCGTAGGCTGGGATCCAACCGAGCCTGAGGGGGACGACATGCCGTGGACTTGGCGCTATGAGGACGTCGACGGGCACCAGGTGGCCGGCCCGGCCGAGTCGTTCGGCAGCCAGGCCGATGCCGAGAGCTGGATCGGGCAGGCGTGGCGGGAGCTCGCCGCGAGCGGCGTCACGACCGTCAGCCTGATCGAGGACGAACGGGTGGACTACCGCATGAGTCTGCAGCCGGCCGAATGAGCCGGGACGTCCGGCTCGGCGTACCCCGCAATGCCTTCCTGCCCAGCCCGGTCTTCCTGGCGCTGGTGGCGGCCTTCGCCGGGACGGGCGTGCTGGCCTGGCAGCGGATCGGCAACGTACGGCTGGCCGTGTTCGGTTTCGTCATCCTCGGCTGGCTGGTCTCGCTGTGCCTGCACGAGTACGCGCACGCCCTGGTCGCCTACCGCTGCGGCGACACCAGCGTGCTCGGCCGCGGCTACCTGCGGCTGAACCCGCTGAAGTACGCGAACCCGGTGCTGTCCATCGCGCTGCCCGTCATCGCGGTCGTCCTGGGCGGCATCGGTCTGCCCGGCGGGGCGGTGTGGGTGGAGCACCACCGGATCCCCGGCCGGCTGCGGCACAGCCTGGTCAGCGTGGCCGGTCCGGCGACGAACGTCCTGTTCGCGCTGCTGCTGGCGATCCCGTTCTGGCTGGGCGTGGACATTGTGGCCCACCTGGAGTTCTGGATCGGGGTGGGGCTGCTCGCCCTGCTGCAGGTGACGGCGAGCGTGCTGAACGTCCTGCCCGTTCCTGGTCTGGACGGCGGGAACCTGATCTTCCCGTGGCTGTCGGAGAAGTGGAGGCGCGGCTTCAACCTGACGGCCCCGTACGGCTTCCTGCTGCTGTTCGCGCTGCTCTGGCAGCCGCAGATCAACCGGTACTTCTTCGCCGTCGTGTTCTGGCTGAGCGAGCTGATCGGGATCGACCGCGACTACTACGGCTACGGCATGGCCCTGCTGCGGTTCTGGACGTGACCCGTTCCCCGAGGCCCGCGAAAGGGCCCTGGGAGCAATCACTGACGGGCAGGTCGCTGATCTTCAGGCCCGAACGGCCGAGGTGACGGAACTCGATCCCGATCCCCTTCAGAGCAGCGGCCGGGTGTCGGCGAGGAGCTGGTCGATCTCCTCGATCACGTCGTCGCGGCCGCGGTGCACCAGGTCGATCAGGGGGCCGCCGCGCCTGTCCAGGGCGCCCCAGCTGCCGTTGAAATCGGCGACGAGGAATGCCACCGGGTGGATGATCAACCCTGAGAACCGTAACGGCAGGATGGACCGCCCGGCCCGGTCGACCACGCCCCGGCGGCCGTCCAGCTCGACGATCGCCAGGCCCTCGTCGGTGAAACCGTCCACGTACCGGCCGTCGGCGAGCGCCGTCACGAATCCGCCGTACCGGGCCGGCACGACGAACCGCCCGGACGTGTCGACCGCGCCCCAGCCGCCGCACCGTACCGGCGCCACCCCGTCCTGGAACGCCCGTACGTCCTCGAATCCGCCCGGCACGGCGATCCGCCCCTCGGCGTCGATCGCGAACCAGCCCTCGCCGCGCGTCACCCACGCCAGCCCGTCCGAGAATCCCTGTACCCCGACCAGTCCGGCCCGCGTGTCGATCAGCGTCGCCCCCAGCGGGTCGACGAGCTCCCAGACCTGATCGCGGCGCACCCACGCCAGCCCGTCCTGGAACGGCATCGCCTGCGCCCACCGCGGCGGCACGACGAAGACGCCGTACGCGTCGGTGTATCCCCAGGTCCCGGTGTGGTCGTCGAAAGCGGGCATCGGCAGTCGCGGCCGCTGCAGCACCTCGTCGCGGTCCCGGGGGTAGGGCCCCCACCCGTCCCGCGCAGCCCGCACGAGGACAGCGTCCAGCGCCGTCTCCGTCCGCGCCACCAGGTCCGTGTCGCTCACCGTCCGCAGGTCGAGGGCCCGCTCGAAGTGCAAACAGGCCTCCATCAACCGGCCCTGGTCGAGACAGGACCGCCCGGCATGCTCGTGCATCGTCGCCCGCAACCGATCCGGCAACTCCGTCGAATTGGCCTCCGCGAACAATCGATCGGCTTCCGCGAACTCACCCCGCCATTGGAGAATGTGCGCCAGCCGCGCCCGTACGATCGCGGTTCGCCGCAACTGTCCGGTCGCCTGCGCGTGCATCAGCGCGTCCCGGCCGTCCGTCAAAGCCATTCCCAGATCGCCGAGGATTCGCGACACCACCGCACGCAAACTCAGCAACCGGGCCCGCGCCGCGTCGCCGTCCGCCGCCGCCAGCTTCTCCGACAGCCGCTCCCGGATCACCCTCAATTCCTCCGGGTCGTCCGCGACCTCACGCAACGTCTCCGGATCGACCCCGAAACGCAGCCCGGCCAGGACCTGCTCGGGGTCCATGGCCCGCCCGCGCGGCGGCGGCGCGTGCGCTTCATTCAGAGGTACGGCCCCCACCGTCCCCGCCCCGGAAGGAGGCACCGCCTCCTCGGTTCGCTGCCCGGGTACCGCCGCCTCAACCAGCCCGACGCCGGAGGCGTTCGCCCCACCGGCGTTCTCGAACCAGTCAATCGCCTCGTCCTCTCCGCCGTCGGCGGGCTTCACGTCAACCTTCACGTGGTGGGCGTCCGTGGTCTGTGCCTCGGCAGCGACCCGGGCTCCGGCACCCATCGGCGCGCCGCCGGCCACACCGTTCCCGCCGATCCCGGCGCTCTCGTCGCCGGGAGCCATCCCTTGCCCGATGTCGCCGTCGGCCTCGGGGCCGTCCAGCTGCCCGGAACTCGCCGTCTCCGCGGGCGCCGCCGGCCGATCGCCAGGGCCACGGGTGAGCGTGTCCGGGTCCTCGATCTCCAGCTGCGGACCACTCTCCGACGCGCTCGCGAACCACCCACCTGACTCCGCCGCCTGACCCCCGGCGGTCTCGGTTCGTGGCTCCTCGCGTGCGAGCGTCGGGACCTCGGGCGCCGTGGCCTTGGGCGTCTCGGCTGGGGCGGCCATGGCTTCGGGTGTCGCGGTCTGGAGGCTCACTCGTCGCGGCGCGGTGTCAGACTCCGGCGCGGTATCAGGCTCCTCAGCCTCGGGCGACGTGGTCTGCGGCGGCGTGAGCTCGGGTGGGTCGGGCCGTGGTGGCACAGTGAGTGGCGCCGCGAGTTGCGGGGGTGCGGTCGGCGATACGGCGGGAAGCGCGCCCGCGATCGTTGCGTCGGCTTGGTGGGGTACCGGCGGGCACGGGATGGGGCCGTGGCCGGCGCGGGGCGCGTTACCGGAGAACGAGCCTGCCCGGGGTTGTCCGGGCTGGGTCGGCTCGGCTGAGAGCCGGTCGGGTTGCGGCGGTTGGGGTCGGTAGGGGGCTGTCCGATCCGGGTTGCGTCGGTATGGATCGCCGTGGTGAGCGCGGCCCTGGAATGGGGTGGCCGGAGACGGCGTCACCGACGGGCCCGGCGGCTCGGCGTGGTGCGGTGCCGAATGGGGGGACGCCGGGCCGGTGCGGTACCTGTCCGGCCGATCCGGCGCGGGCCGGTACGAGTCGGCCTGATGGGAGTCGGCCTGGGGTCCGGCCCGGTAGGGATGAGGCGGGTAGGACACCGGACGGTACGCGTCGGGGCGCAAGGAACCCGCCCGATACGAATCCGGGCGCGGCGGATCCGGGCGGTACGGGTCCGCCGGGCGCTGGGCTGGGTGGTACGGGTCCTCCGCAGGCGAGGGTGGTCGGGGTTGGTGGGCGGCGCGGTACGGCGTCGGAGGCTCGAAGCGGGGGTCGGTGTCGTCGAGGGCACCGTGCCGGTTCCCGCGTCCGCTCTGCGCCGCCGACGTGGGAGGGAAGGCCTCCGACAGGGGAGGGAAAGCTCCCGACGTGGGAGGGGAAGGCGGCGACGTGGGAGGGAAAGGCGGCGACGCCTGGGATGGGTGGTGCGGGCCGTGGCCGTACTCGAACGGGATTCGATCCTGGGGTGGAGCCGGCGGCATCGGGCGGCCCACCGTGGCGCGACCCATGGTGCGCGGCCGCGATGGAGGCGGCGGGGATGGGCGGCCGGGGTCGCCGGGGTAACGCTGGCCCGGCAGTGGTTCCCATTCCCAGGTGGATGAGTGGGCCCATTCCGGATCGTCGTCCCAGAGGCGGCCGCCCAACGGCCGGACCGTCACCGGATCGCCTCGCGGGCGTGGACGGTCGCGCCGCAAGCGGGGCGTCGAGGCGTCACGGCGGTCCACCTTGTCGGAAATGCTCGGTGGGCAGGTCGGTGCTCCGGGTAGGGTCGTCCGGCTCGGACTGAGGGGTGCGGAATGGAGATTAACGGCGTGGACCGGCTCCACGCCAGCGTGCGGGAGATCTCGAAACGGCGGGACGCGCGGTTGAGCGTGGTGGCGTTCGTGGCGCTGGTGCGTTCGGGGTTCCGCAGATACGCCACTTACCGGCAGGCGACGGCCGCGGGGATCGTTGTCAATACCGTCTTCGGGTTTCTGAAGTGTTACGTGCTGCTGGCCGTCGCCGGTACGGCGGCGGGATACACGGGGCGGCAGCTCGCCTCGTTCGTGTGGGTCGGCCAGGGGCTGCTGACGGTCGTGCTGCTGTGGGGATGGACGGAGCTGGCGGACCGGATCCGGTCCGGTGAGGTGGTCAGCGACCTGCTGCGGCCGGTGCCCCCCGTGTCCGGCTATCTGGCCGCGGATCTGGGTCGGGCCGGACACGCGATGGTGACCCGGTTCGTGGTGCCACTGATGATCGGGTTCCTCGCGTTCGACCTGTACGTGCCGGGGCGGTGGAGCACCTGGCCGCTGTTCGCGGTGTCGGTGTTACTGGCCGTGGTGGCGAGTTTCTGCTGCCGGTTCCTGGCGAACTCGACCGCGCACTGGCTGGCGGACGCTCGTGGCCCGTTGATGATCTGGACGACGGCGTCCGGTGTCCTGACCGGATTGTATTTCCCGCTGCGGTTCCTGCCGGAGCCGCTCGACACGATCCTGTGGCTGGCCACACCGTTCCCGGGGTTGATGCAGACGCCTCTCGACGTGTTCGTGGAGGTCGATCCGACATCCCGGCAGGTATGGCTGGTGGCGTTGCAGGCAGGGTGGGCGCTGGTGCTGCTGGCGCTGTGCCGGTGGACGCAGCGGCGGGCCGAGCGCAGGATGGTGGCTCAGGGTGGTTAATCCGTATCGGGCCCTGCTCGGGGGACAGGTGCGGTCGCTGACCACGTACCGGGCATCGTTCGTGCTGGAGCTCGTCGGCAACGCCGGTACGGTCGCCCTGGACGTGATCACCGTGCTGGTGCTGTTCCGGGTGACCCGTACGCTCGGCGGGTTCACCATCACCGAAGCGCTGGTCATGGTGGGTTTGTCGGCGTTCTCGTTCGCGACCGCGGACCTGCTCGTCGGCAACATCGAACGGCTCAGGACGTACGTGCGAACCGGGCTGTTCGACGCCGTACTGCTGCGGCCGCTGCACGCCCTCCCGCAGCTGTTGCTCATGGATCTGCCGTTGCGCAAGCTCTCCCGTTCGGTGCTGGGGCTGGGGGTTCTCGTGGTGGCCCTCGTCCGAGCCGGGATCGACTGGACTCCCGGCCGGGCGCTCCTGCTCATCGGCGCCGCCGTTGCTGGCGTCGTGTTCTTCGGATCGCTGTTCGTGATCGGATCGGTGACCGCGTTCTGGTGGGTGGACTCGGGCGAGATCGCGAACGCGTTCACCTACGGCGGGCGGGACTTCACCGCGTACCCGGTGCCGATCTTTCAGGGGTGGTTCCGGGCGGCGTTCGCGTACGGCCTGGGGTTCGGGTTCGTCAGCTACCACCCGGCGCTCGCGCTGCTGGGCCGCGCGGACCCGCTGGGTCTGCCGGCCTGGGCCGGCTACGCCGCCCCGATGGTCGCGCTTCCGGCGCTGACCGTGGCCGCCGTCATGTGGCGGGTCGGCATCAGACACTATCGGAGTACGGGTTCATGATCATCGAAGCGGTCGGGCTACGGAAGGAATTCACGGTCTCGGTGGGCCGGTTCCGCCGGGCGAAACGGACGGTGCCCGCCGTGGACGGTGTCGACCTGGCGATCCCCGCCGGGGAGATGCTGGGCTACATCGGACCGAACGGCGCCGGGAAGTCCACCACCCTGAAGATGATGACCGGCGTACTCACCCCGTCCGGGGGGACGGTGCGGGTGTGCGGGCTGGCGCCCGTGGCGCAGCGGACCAGGCTTGCGCTGCGGATCGGCGTGGTGTTCGGTCAACGTTCGCAGCTCTGGTGGGACCTGCCGCTGCGCGAGTCGTTCGACCTGCTCCGGCACATCTACCGCGTACCGGCCGCTGACCACGCCGCCCGGCTGCGCCGCTGCCGTGACCTGCTCGACCTGGACGCCTTCCTCGACACCCCGGTCCGCCAGCTGTCGCTCGGCCAGCGGATGCGCGGCGAGATCACCGCTGCCCTGCTGCACGGACCGTCGGTGCTGTTCCTGGACGAGCCGACGATCGGTCTCGACGTCGTCAGCAAACAGGCCGTCCGTGGCTTCCTCGCGGAGCTCGGCGCCACCGGTGACGTGACGCTCGTGCTCACCACCCACGACCTCGCCGACATCGAACGCCTGTGCCGCCGGCTCGTCGTCGTCGACCACGGCCGCGTCGTGCACGACGGCACCATCGAGGCGCTGCACGCCCGGTACGGTTCCCGCCGCCGGCTCGTCGTCGACCTGGCCGCGCCGCTCTCGCCCGATTTGACCGTGCCGGGCGCGACCGTGGAATCGGTGACCGGCCTGCGGGCGGTGTTCTCCCTGGACGGTGCGTCCGCCGGTGCGGTGGTCGCCGCCCTCGCCGGTGCCGTCGAACTGCGTGACCTCTCCGTCCAGGAGCCCGACATCGAGGACGTCGTCGCCCGCCTGTACGGGGTCGCTGGGCCGTCCGACCGCCTGGCCGCCGATCGCCGCGACCTCAGCGGTGCTCCGTGACGAGAACGACCCAGCTGCCGGGCTCGTGGGCCTCATAGATGTGCGGTACGTCGCCGGGAAACGCGATGTAGTCCCCGGGGCTGCGCCTGCTCGGCGTCACCTGAGTTCCGGCAGCTCGGCGTCACCTGAGTTCCGGCAGCTCGGCGTCACCTGAGCTTCGGCAGACGCGGCACCGCGCCGGACGAGCCGAACCGTCCGGGTCGCGAAGGAGGTCTCAGACCTTGGTGCCGAGGGCGACCTTAGGCTTCGGGATGCGCATCCGGCGGAACTGCAGGGCCCGCATGATGCCGTAGACGTACAGCGACCCGAACCGCTGCGTCGTCTTCGGGAAGCGTTCCCGGACGAGGCGCTTGATCTTGCGGGAGATCAGGACACTGTCGATGATGACGGCCGCCATCAGCAGAACCCAGAGGATGTTGGTGGCGATCTGGACCACGGGTGGCATGACGCCCTGGGCGCCGACGAGGACGATGACCGCGCCGCCGAAGAAGAACGTGCCCGCCGTACGTCGGGAGTCGACGATGTCGCGGACCAGGGAACGCTCGGGGCCCTTGTCGCGCGTCATGAGGTACTTCTCATCGCCGTTGCGCATCCCCGCGGAGGCCTCGGCGCGTTCGGCCCGCTGCCGTTCGCGCATCTGCTTGAGGGCTTCCTTACGATTCGCGGGGGCCACCTCGGCGACGCGGCGGCGTTGGTCGGAGACCCGCTTGGGGGTCTCCTTGCCCAGGTCGCGCTTGCTGGGGGTGTAGTTCTTGGGAGTCGGGGTGGCGGGCGTCTCCGGTTCGTTCACCGAGGCGGCGGCGTCGGCTACGAGGTCGGTGGACTTACGGCGGAACATCGGCACTCCGTCAGCGTAGCCAAGCAGGGCTTGAAGGGGCATACCGTGGCCGGCCACGGTATGGACGAACGGGGATGTTACGGCCGTTCGACGTGGGCGCCGAGGGCGGCGAGCTTGTTCTCGAAGTCCTCGTAGCCGCGGTTGATCAGGTCGACGCCGTACACGCGGGACGTGCCCTCGGCGGCGAGCGCCGCGATGAGGTGGCTGAAACCGGCGCGCAGATCGGGGATGACGAGGTCGGCGGCGTGCAGCTTCGACGGGCCGGCGATGACCGCGGAATGGCGGAAGTTGCGGCGGCCGAAGCGGCAGGGCGTGCCACCGAGGCAGTCGGAGTAGACCTGGATGGTGGCGCCCATCGAGTTGAGCGCGTCGGTGTAGCCGAGGCGCTTCTCGTACACCGTCTCGTGGACGATCGACAGGCCGCGGGCCTGGGTGAGCGCGACCACCAGGGGCTGCTGCCAGTCCGTCATGAAGCCGGGGTGTACGTCGGTCTCCAGCGCGACGGCGTTGAGCTCGCCGCCGGGGTGCCAGAACCGGATGCCGCCCTCCTGGGCGGCGACGCCTTCGCGGCCGGACAGCGTGTCGGTGATCTCGAACTGCCCGCCGACGGACCGGAACACGTTCAGGAACGTCATCATGTCGGCCTGCTCGGCGCCGCGCACCTCGATCTCGCCTTTGGTCGCGAGCGCGGCGGCGGCCCAGCTGGCGGTCTCGATGCGGTCCGGGATCGGCTTGTGGGTGTAGCCGCGTAGCCGTTTGACGCCGTGGATCTCGATGACCCGGTCAGTGTGCACGGTGATGATGGCGCCCATCTTCTGCAGGATGCAGATGAGGTCCATGATCTCCGGCTCGACGGCGGCGTTGCGCAGCTCGGTGACGCCCTCGGCCATCACGGCGGTCAGCAGCACCTGCTCGGTGGCGCCGACGCTCGGGTACGGCAGTTCCAGCTTGGTGCCGTGCAGCCCGTTGGGGGCGGTGAGGTGCATGCCCTCGGGGGTCTTGTCGACGTTCGCCCCGAACTGCCGCAGCGCCTGGATGTGGAAGTCGATGGGCCGGGGGCCGATGTGGCAGCCGCCCAGGTCGGGGATGAACGCGTGGCCGAGCCGGTGCAGCAGGGGGCCGCAGAACAGGATCGGGATTCGGCTGGATCCGGCGTGTACGTTGATCTCGTCGGTGCTGGCGCGTTCGACGTTCGCCGGATCGAAGACCAGCTCGCCGTCGTTCCGTCCGGCGGAGACCTTGACGCCGTGCAGCTCCAGGAGGCCGGTGACAACCTCGACGTCGCGGATGCGGGGCACGTCGAACAGCCTGCTCGGCGTGTCGCCGAGCAGGGTGGCCACCATGGCCTTGGAGACGAGATTCTTGGCGCCGCGCACCCGAATCTGACCCTGCAACGGCGATCCGCCGTGCACGACCAGCACGTTGTCGGTCAACGCAACCTCCAGCGTTGTAGGGCGTCGATGCCCTGTGGGGGAAGGGTGTCGGCGGTGGGGAGCGAAGGGGGACTTCGCGTTGCGCCGCCCGGGCAGCATAGCCGTCCGTCACCAGTACACGAATGCGCGCGCCGCTCAAACCGTATAAATAAGGGATATTTAAGGCAGAATGTTGACGGTGTGTCGGAGTCGGTCACTGGGAGTCACGGCAGCGCGAGCATCTGATCCAGTGCTGTACGAGCGTGTACTGCCGTATCCGGATCCACGGTGATCTGGTTCGGAATTCGCCCGGCGACCAGTTCCTCCAGAGACCACACGAGGTGCGGCAGATCGATACGGTTCATCGTGGAGCAATAGCAGACCGCCCGGTCGAGGAACATCACCTGCTTGTCGGGGTGGGCGAGCGCCATCCGGCGTACCAGATTCAGCTCGGTGCCGACGGCCCACGCCGAGCCGGCGGGCGCCGCGTCGAGAGCCTTGATGATGTATTCGGTCGAGCCGACCTGGTCGGCGGCCGTGACGACCTCGTGCTTGCACTCGGGGTGGACCAGCACGTTGACCCCGGGAACGCGTACGCGGACCTCGTTGACGCTGTCGAGCGTGAACCGGCCGTGCACCGAGCAGTGTCCGCGCCACAGGATCATCTTCGCGTCGCGTAGCTGCTCCGGCGTCAGGCCGCCGTTCGGCTTGTGCGGGTCGTAGAGGACGCAGTCGTCGAGCGAGAAGTCCATCGCCAGCACGGCGGTGTTGCGTCCGAGGTGCTGGTCCGGCAGGAAGAAGACCTTGGAACCCTGCTCGAATGCCCAGGTCAAGGCCCGCTTGGCGTTCGACGAGGTGCAGACCACGCCATTGTTGCGGCCGACGAAGCCCTTGATGTCCGCCGATGAGTTCATGTACGTCACCGGGACGACGTCGTCGGCGATGCCGAGATCGGCGAAAAGGTCCCAGGCCGTCTCGACCTGCCCGAGCACCGCCATGTCCGCCATCGAACAGCCCGCCGCAAGGTCCGGCAGGATCACCTTCTGGCGGTCGCTGGTCAGGATGTCGGCGCTCTCCGCCATGAAGTGCACGCCACAGAAGACGATGAACTCGGCGTCCGGCCGGGCCGCGGCCTCGCGCGCCAGCTTGAACGAGTCGCCCGTCACGTCCGCGAACTGGATGACCTCGTCGCGCTGGTAGTGGTGACCGAGCACGAAGACCCGGTCACCGAGCGCCGCCTTCGCGGCGGTGGCACGGGCCACCAGGTCCGGGTCCGACGGGGCCGGCAGGTCGCCGGGGCAGTCGACCCCCCGCTCGGAGGCCGGGTCGCTCCCGCGGCCCAGCAACAACAGCGCGGTGGCGGTGTTCGAGGGTTCGGTCCAGGTCGACGTCACGACGCCATGGTCGCACAGCGGGGATGTGCCACCAGAACCCCCGGACGTGGCCTGCCACACTCTGCTTCGTGCGCGTACTCATTTGCCCGGACAAGTTCGCCGGGACGCTGTCCGCCCCCGACGTCGCGGCCGCGGTCGCCGCCGGTTGGCGAGACGTCGGACCCGCCGACGATCTGGTGGAAAGGCCCCTGGCCGACGGAGGCCCGGGCTTCGTCGAGGTGCTCAGGGCCGCGCTCGGCGGCCACGAGCAGAAGGTACGGACCACAGATCCGCTCGGCCGCCCGGCCGACGGTACGGTGCTGGTCACGGGTGACACCTGTTACATCGAGAGCGCCCAGGCGTGCGGCCTGCACCTGCTCGCCCCGCAGGAGCGTGACCCTCGGATCACCACCTCGTACGGCCTCGGCCTGCTCGTCGTCGCCGCGGTGGAGACCGGGGCCCGCCGGGTCGTCATCGGGCTCGGCGGATCCGCGACGAACGACGGGGGCGCGGGCATGCTCGCCGCGCTCGGCGCCGCGCCGATCGGCGTCGAGGGCACCGCATTGCCGTACGGGGGACTGGCCCTCGCGGCAGCGGCCGGGCTCGGCGGCGAACCGCGGTTGCGGGGCGTGGAACTCGTCGCCGCCACCGACGTCGACAACCCGCTGACCGGCCTGCACGGCGCCAGCAACGTGTACGGCCCCCAGAAGGGCGCCGATCCCAACACCGTGTTGCAGCTCGATGCGGCGCTGGAGAACTTCTCCGTCGTACTCGAGAAGGCATGGGGGACGACGGGCCTGGCGCAGACCCCCGGAGCCGGTGCCGCCGGTGGCATCGGGGCCGCCTTGATCGCGCTCGGCGGGCGGGTCGAGTCCGGGATCGGCCTGGTCAGCCGGGCCGTCGGTCTCGACGCCGAGCTGGACGCGGCGGATCTGGTGATCACCGGTGAAGGGTCGTTCGACTTTCAGTCGCTGCGCGGCAAGCTGGTCGGGGGTGTCGCCGCCGGGGCGCGCGACCGCGGCCTGCCCTGCATCGTGGTGGCCGGCCGGGTCGACGCCGGGCGGCGCGAGTCCGCGGCGGCCGGGGTCACGGAGACCTGGTCGCTGGTCGAGCACTTCGGCGACCAGGCTCGCGCGATGGCTGAACCCGGCCGTGGGCTCCGGGAGATCGCCGGACGCCTCGCGGGCCAATGGAGCAGGTGAGATCTACGCCCCGGCAATTGGGAATGTCGGTCGCGGGGGTTAGCGTTGGCGTGTACGGCCGTACACCGCACACAGGGAGATCCTCACGTGACCACTGAAGCGCACACCGAGTCGACCGAGGCCACGACGGCCGCGACCGGCGTCATCCTCACCGACGTCGCGGCGCAGAAGGTCAAGGCCCTGATCGAGCAGGAAGGCCGCGACGACCTGCGGCTGCGTATCGCCGTCCAGCCCGGTGGCTGCTCCGGCCTGCGCTACCAGCTCTTCTTCGACGAGCGCTCGCTCGACGGCGACGTCGTCCACGACTTCGACGGCGTCGAGGTGGTCGTCGACCGCATGAGTTCGCCGTACCTGTCCGGCGCGACGATCGACTTCGCCGACCGGATCGACGCCCAGGGCTTCACCATCGACAACCCCAACGCGCAGCACTCCTGCGCGTGCGGTGACTCGTTCTCCTGAGCCGCACGCCACGCGACCACTCGCAGGCCGCCCGTATCGCGGGCGGCCTGCGGCGTTGTCCGGCCGGTTTCGGTACGCTGACGCCGCACGTGCCACCCGTCACCGACCCACCGAGGGCTTCACATGAAGATCGCCGTCACCGGCTCGATCGCCACCGACCACCTGATGCACTTCCCCGGCCGGTTCGCCGACCAGCTCCTGGCCGACCAGCTGCACAAGGTGTCGCTCTCGTTCCTGGTCGACGACCTGGTGGTCCGCCGCGGCGGCGTGGCGGCGAACATCGCCTTCGGAATGGGCCGGCTGGGCCTGCGGCCGATCCTGCTCGGCGCGGTCGGCGCCGACTTCGCCGAATACCGGTCCTGGCTCGAACGGCACGGCGTCGACTGCGACTCCGTGCACGTGAGCGAGGTCGCGCACACCGCGCGGTTCGTCTGCACCACCGACGACGACCTGTGCCAGATCGCGTCCTTCTACGCCGGCGCCATGAGTGAGGCCCGTAACATCGAGCTCGGCCCGGTCGACGCCCGCGTCGGCGGCATCGACCTCGTCATGATCAGCGCTAACGACCCCGCCGCCATGATCCGCCACTCCCAGGAGTGCCGCGACCGCGGCCTGAAGTTCGCCGCCGACCCGTCGCAGCAGCTCGCCCGCATGGACGGCGCGGACGTCCGCGGCCTCATCGAAGGTGCGGAGTACCTGCTCACCAACGACTACGAGAAGTCGCTGCTGGAGAGCAAGGCCAAGCTGACCGACGAGCAGGTCCTCGATCTCGTCAAGATCCGTGTCACCACCCTCGGCGCCAACGGTGTCGAGATCACCGGCCGGGGCATGGACCGGATCCATGTACCGGTGGCGCGTGACGTCGCCGTCGAGGACCCGACCGGCGTCGGTGACGGCTTCCGGGCCGGATTCTTCGCCGCGCTCTCGTGGGGGCTGGGCCTGGAACGGGCGGCGCAGGTCGGCTCGCTACTGGCGGCACTCGTCCTGGAAACGGTCGGCCCACAGGAGTACGACATCCGCGGCGACATCTTCGTCAAGCGCCTCGCCACCTCGTACGGCGACGAGGCCGCTGCCCAGGTGGCCCCGCACCTGCCCGCCTGACCTGTCTCCCGCTGTCTTCGCCGGGCTGCCCGGTGTCGGCAAGCACTTTCGCGGCGCGTCGGGGCGGCCCTCGCCGCCCCGGCACCGGCGCAGCTGAGCCCCGGCGTCGGCGGCTACGAGGCGGCTGACTATAGACCGGTGCGGCGCTGGAACTCGGCTGTGACCGTGGACTGTTGGGTGATGATGGCGGTGATCTCGGCGTGGACGAGGTCGACCTGGGCGACCGCTTCGGCGATCGCGGTGATGCCGTCGATGGCGTGCGCCGTGTCGGCCTGAATCGTATTGATTCGGGCGCTGACGTCCCCGGTGGCGGCACCGGTCTGTTGCGCGAGATCTTTGACCTCCCCGGCGACGACCGCGAAGCCCTTGCCCGCCTCACCTGCCCGGGCGGCCTCGATGGTGGCGTTGAGGGCGAGCAGGTTCGTCTGGTCTGCGATCGAGGTGATGGTCTTGACCACGCTGTCGATCTCCACGCTGGACCGGCCGAGTTCGGTGACCGAACTGCGTGCCGCGGCGACCTGTTGCACGGCGGCAGCGGCGGCGGCGCCGGCCCGCTCGGCGATGCGAGAGATCTCACCGATCGAGGTGATCAGCTGAACCGCGGCCTCGGCGGAGCTCTCCGCCTCGGCGAGGCGTTCGATGGCCTGGCTGACCAGGGCGCCGACAGTGCGCAGCGCGTCCA
>CBIHNN010000055.1:0-34037 GCA_966211315.1 uncultured Micromonosporaceae bacterium
TCGCCGGTGTTCCTCCAGGTTTCGATGTCTCCATCTAACCCGGGGCGCAACATGGCGTCTCTGATCAGAGACGTGACGGCTTCGTACGGACGGAGGCCGGAGTCCAGAAGTTCGAGTACCCGGGTGGGGCTGGTGTGGGGGAGTGCCTCGATGTTGTCGGATTCCAACACGACGTTGGCCATGTCGAGGCCAGAGCATTCAGCGACTACTTGAGCGGCGGCGTGCAGCCAGTGAGCGGCCGCCACGCATGCAGCCGTCGGGTCGAAGCGGCGGAAAAGCTCTGACCGGTAAATGGCCTGTACCACGGCGGGTTTTGGGTACGTGGAGCTGGCCCGGCGTCGGTTGGCCAGCCCGAGCGGGACTTGGGTGGTGGTCAGGCCGCGGGTTGCAGGGTGACGGTGTGACCGAGGGCTTCGAGTTGCCGGACCAGGCTGTTGGTCTTGCGGGTGGTGTTGACGCGGCGGTCGTAGAAGTCGGCGCCGAGATCGTGGAAACGGGCGGTCGGGTCGGTCAACAGATGCCAGATGATCACGAGGATGGATCGGGCGACGGCGACCAGGGCTTTGCCCTTGCCGCGGCGCTTGACCAGACGCCGGTAGCGTTCGGACAGGAACGTGCCTTTGCCGCGGGCGGCGGTGGCCGCGGCGATGCCGAGCGCGCCCTTGAGGTACGGATTGCCTTTGCCGGTCTTGCCCGCGGTGAGGCTGGTGCCGGACTGGATGGTGCGCGGGCACAGCTTGGCCCAGGACACCAGGTGTGCCGCGGTGGGGAACCGGGTCATGTCCAGACCGATCTCCGCGATGATCAGTTGCGCGGACTCGGTGCTGATACCCGGAATCTCGGCCATGCGCCGGCGAGCGTGGGTCGCCGCGGCGGCGCCGGCGCCGCCCGGGGTCTGTGGTGGCGAGGGTGGGTCGATCTCGTCGAGCAGTACCCCGATCCGTTCGGTGACCTTCGTGATCTCGGTGTCGAGACGGTCGATCTGGTCGAGCAGGATGCGGGCCAGCTCGCCGTGGTGGGCGTCGAACCGGCCGGTGAGCGCGGCGACCAGGGCGGTGCGTTTGCCGCGCAGGGTGCCGCGGGCCAAATCAGCGAGGGCCTGCGGGTCGCGCTGGCCGGCGATGAGGGCCTCGACCATGTCCCGGGTGGACACCGTCTTCAGGGTGGAGACCACCGATGAGACCTTGATCAGGGCATCTTCGAGCAGCTTCTCCAACCGCGACCAGTAGCGGGTACGGTCGCGGACCAGGTCCACCCGCATCCGGGTGTAGTCGCGCAGCATCCGGATCTCGGCCGGGGGCACGAACGACGGTCGCAGCAGGCCCTTCTCGGTGAGTTTGGCCGGCCACACCGCGTCCAGCTTGTCGGTCTTCGGCCGGCCGGGCACGTTCTTGCCGTCTCGGGCGTTGACCAGTTGCACGTCCAGGCCGGCGGCCTCCAGCAGGTAGAACCAGATCCGCCAGTAGTCCGACGTGCTCTCCACGGTGACCTTCTCCACCCCGGCCGTCACCAAATCGGCGGCCAGGTCGCTGACCGCGTTCGTGGTCGCCGCGACCGGCCAGACCCGGCTGGTGCGCCGCCCGGTCGGGCCGGGGATCCGGGTACAGACCATCCCGGACTCCTTGGGCCACGTCGATCGCACATACCCGCGCCAGGACCTTCTCGGACTCGACGTCGGGGATTTCTTCGGGCATCCCGCGCATCCCGCGTCGCCCTCCCCTCACCCCGTGATCGACCGGTGTTTGCAGGCGGTCGCCCGGGGGCCTCGATCGGGAACCGAAAATCTGACCGGCGTGCTCGAAGCAACAGTGCGTGACCCATGAGGTCCGGGCCCCGGCGTCAGACTTGGCTACGGCCTCAGACGGACCAAGATCTGTCGACGTCGGCGGGCGACCTGACCTCCATTTTCACGCCTGCGAGGCGTCCCGAAAAGACCGGGTGACTTGGTTGTTGAGGGGGTCAGTCGTTGGCCGGGGTGAGCCGGCCCTCGAAGGCGATCTGGAAGGCGTTCAAGGGTGCTTTCCACCGCATGGTCCAGCGGCGGCGGCCGGCGCCGGTCGGGTCCAGTCTCATCAACGCCATATACACGCACTTCAGAGCAGCTTGCTCGTTCGGGAAATGGCCGCGGGCGCGGACAGCTTTACGGATGCGAGCGTTGACCGATTCGATGGCATTTGTGCTGCAGATGACCGTGCGGATCTCCACGTCGAACGCCAAAAACGGGACGAACTCGGCCCACGCGTCGGACCACAACTTCACGATCGCCGGATACTTCTTGCCCCAGACCTCGGCGAACTCCATGAACCGCTCGGTCGCAGCGTCCTCAGTGGCCGCGGTGTAGACCGGCTTGAGCGCCACGGCGATCTTCGCCCAGTCCTGCCGCCCCGCATACCTGAACGAATTACGCAAAAGGTGCACGATACAAGTTTGGACGATCGTGCGCGGCCACACCGACGCGACCGCGTCCGGCAGCCCCTTCAACCCGTCACAGACCAGCATCAGCACGTCGGCCACGCCGCGGTTCTTCAGCTCAGTGAGCACGTGCAGCCAATGCTTGGCGCCCTCACCGCCGTCACCGGCCCAGATCCCAAGGATGTCCCGGTGCCCGTCCACGGTGACCGCCATGGCCACGTAGATCGGCCGGTTCGCGACCTGACCATCCCTGATCTTCACATTGATCGCATCGATGAACATCACCGGATACACGCGGTCCAGGGGGGGTCCAGGGGCCGGTTCCGCCACTCGGCCATCCCCTCCATCACCTTGTCGGTGATCGTGGAGATGGTCTGCTTCGACACCTCGGTCCCGTACACCTCGGCCAGGTGCGCGCTGATCTCGCCGTGCGTCAACCCCTTGGCCGACAGCGACAACACCAGGTCATCCACCCCGGACAGGCGCCGCTGGCGCTTACGCACGATCTGCGGCTCAAACGTGCCCGCCGCGTCCCGCGGCACCCGCACCTCGACCGGCCCGACGTCGGTGAGCACCGTCTTGGTCCGGCTCCCGTTACGGGTGTTACCACCACCCCGACCGGCCGGGTCGTGCTTGTCGTAGCCGACGTGATCGGTGATCTCACCATCCAGGGCGGACTCGAGGACCCGCTTGGTCAGCTGCTGCAACAGACCGCCCTCACCGGTCAACTTCAACCCGTCACCACGAGCCCGATCGACCAGCATCGCGATCAACTGCTCATCCGTGGTCCCGGCCGCCGAACCGGCAGCACGCTGTTGTCCCACGGTGGTCTCGGTCGTCATCAGGCGTCTCTCCCTTGATCGGTCGATCAGCCGTTATTTCTACACACCCTCAACCGGCTGCAACGCTGCTACGAACGTAAAGAACAGGTCATCGACGCGTTCTTCGACCTCGCCGACGCAACCATCACCCTACGTAGCCTCATCCGACAGGCCTGGACCCTCTACCGCTGGGATACCCGCCCCACCCGCCGCCCATGATCTTGACCTATCTGCGCGGCCTCTTAGTCAACATCCGCGGTCTCATCGGTCTCATCGCGGCCAGCATGTCTTCGTCGCCGAGGCTGAGTGGCTATGACGGGGCGGATTCAACCGACCCCACGACCCTGCCGCGACCACCGCTGACGTCACGGCCAACCACCGTACCGGCCTCCGCAACGACATCAGCTCACCACGCTGACCTCGCCAGACGCCCCATCTGAACGGCATTGGGTCTTGGTGCGGAAGTCGATGGACCACTGGCATTGCCGACATCGTCGTAGAACTTGGCGTCGGCGCAACACTGACCACCTCAACAACAAGATCGGCCGCAAATTTGACGAACCTGCGTAGGACGCTAGTGGAACATTGCTTCGGCTACCTGTCGGCTAGATGACAGCGAGGACCTTGGGGTATTGATTATCAGCTATGCGCGGTCGAAATTCTGGGCATATCGGACCAAATTCCGACCAAAACTTTCACTCTTCGTACCGGTGTGATTACGCTTGCACTTGACATGCCACATCGGACGATGGAAAGTCTCTTCGTCTGAGAGCGCTCTCGCGGTGTTGAACGAGCCCCGCTCACTGGGGTGAATTCAGCGCGCCGAAAGCGTCGACCAGTATTCAGCAAACAGGGGGGAAGCAGATGCGTGGCCTGTCGTTGGCCATTCGTCGTGTCGTGGCGATCCCGGTGGCGATGATCGCGGTGATCGGCGTCTCAGCGTCGTCCGCGGCCGCTTCGAGCAGCCACTGGCTGGACATCCGCGGCATCGCCGCGTGTGACGCGGCGATGCGGCGGTGGATCGTGACCTGGTCGGTGACCAGTCACTCCGATGTGACTGGCACGATCGGCAATGTGCGCGTGTACCCACCCGGCCGTCCCCTGGTCGGCATGCCCAGCCGGATCCAGCCGGGCGAGACGATCACCGGCGAGCAGCGGCTTCTGGCCTCCGAGTACACCGGGTCCATCGTCTTCGACGTCAACTGGGACGACGGCCAGGTGGTCTACGACTACTGGTGGCCGATCTACATCAAGAGCTCCTGCAGGCCCTGACCCGGCCGATCCACATCAGGAGCTCCCACGGAGCCCGACCGGGCCCGCACCACCGGGGGCCCCGCGAGGGTTCGGGTCGCCCGGCGACGCGACGGAAGCCGGCAGTCGACGATGACGCGACGGAACCGACCAGCGGCAAAGCCGGGAGTTGGGCCGTGTGGCACTCGCACGCTCCCCTCTCCACCCGACGTCACCGCTCGAGCCCCGCCGGTACCCCGTCTGACGACAAGCCTGAGCCTCCACGGGGACGCCAAGCATCCGGCGTCCACCAAAGGACATCGACGCGCGCACGTCACCGACGACACCGTACGGCCATGACCACCGATTCCAACGGGGACTCATCAATGATTAGGTCTACGACGTGGTGGCCGGCCGCGTTCCCGCGAACACCCCTCGTGTCCGGCGCGCCGGTGCGCGAACCCGCTCCGTCGCCCTGCTGGCAACCGCCCTGACCCCGCCGGCACCACGGCTACACCGTCTGCTTCGACGAGGAACCGGCCGGCACGGCGGTCACCCGAGCGGCCGGCATCGATCTGAGCGGCTACGACACAGTGACGTTCCTCCCCGACTGCCGCGACCGCAGCTGCTGGTACGGCGGCTGGTCCTGGATCAACGGTCAGATCAACGGGTGCTCCTACGCGGCACCCACAACGGCTGGGACACCACCCCCATGGCGCTGATCGATGACCACACCTGACAAGTGACCACCCCGTCGGACCCACCTCATCGAGGAATTCACCGTCGACGTGGACGGCACCGTGACGACCACCTTCGGCGACTCCCACGTCGACGGACACGCCGAACTCCAAGGATTCAACATTCCCATGACACAGGGACCCGTCCGCTACGAGGTCACCTTCTACGACGACAACATGCGCTACACCCTCGTCAGGAATGACCAATCCGGAGGCGCCGGCCCACACGCGGACCAACGCCTCCCATTCCGCCCCCGCAGCCATCGGCTCGACGGCGCATGAAAGGCAGCATGATCAAAGTCGTACTCGTCGAGAAGATGCGCTTGCTACGCGAGGCGCTCGCGGCCCTGCTCGAGAAGCACGCCGACATCAAGGTGGTCGGGGAGTTCGACTGGGACTCGCCGATCGTCTCGCAGACGGCCCAACTGCGGCCGAACGTCGTGCTCATCAACACCGACATCGTCGTCGGTCAGGCGGTCTCCACCGCGACTCATGTGGGCCAGACCGCGCCGTGCCGCTGCCTGATACTTTTCGATCCGAGAAGTCCGGTCCTGCTGCCGGTGGATAGGGACTTCCGCCCGCCAAGCTTCGTGGCCAGGGATGCGCCGGCGACGGCACTGACGAACGCTGTCAAGCGCGTCGCGGCCGGCGAGCTGGTAATGGATCCGCGCGTGGTGCTGGAAGCCCTCACGGTCGCTCAGAGTCCCCTCACGCGCCGGGAACTCCAGGTCCTCGCTCTGGTCGCCGACGGCGTATCAGTATCGGAGATCGCCGATCAACTGGAGCTGTCGCCCGGCACTGTCCGCAACTATCTATCGGCTACAGTCGCCAAGACCCAGGCCCGTAACCGGATCGACGCCATACTGATCTCCCGCGCCAACGGCTGGTTGTCGTGACCGGCCGATAGGGGACTGTCCAATCTTCGGCTCTGGACGGAGACGGTGGCGGGTCCGTCCTAGCGGTTGGTCGCGGTGCGGCACATTCCATGCCGTGCCGGTGTGTCGCGGGTTTGATCAAGGTGTTGTTCGCACAGGATCCGCACTGCTCATTGATGGTGTTGTTGAGCGGGGATCGGGTGCCGCCCGTGCGGCCCGGACGCCAGTGGTGGCGGATGTCGCCCGCGGTCCAATCGGTCGGCAGAGCGCGTGCACCCGTATCACCGCGCATCTGGCTGACCTGCCGGCCGCGGTGCGTAGCGTGGTCGTCGACCCTCGGGTGCGGCGTCCGCGTGCCGGACCGCCCCGTCAGCACCGTACAGTCCGAAACGAGCGCCCCAGCGCTAACGCAGCGGCGGACCCGGCGGTCGACCGCGCCGACCGGGGACCTCGCGGTCGTACGTCTTCCCCCGGTACCGATACCGGCACAGTCCTCGCCTCATCATTTCGGTGCGTGCGCCGCGTGCCTTCACCCGTTGACGCTGTTCGCCGCCATGAGGTCGGGTTCCACTCGGGGCCGTCCGTCAGCCATCCGGCCTCGCGTGCGATACGGATCGCGTCGATGCGATTGCGGGCGCCGGTCCTCCCGATGACCTTGGAGAGGTAGTTGCGGACCGTACCGACGGACAGATAGAGCCGGTGGGCGATCTCGCCGACCGATGCACCATCAGCGGCGAGGCGGAGGACTTCGAGCTCCCGAGTGGTAGGCAGGCTCTCCCCGCCGGTCAACGCAGCGAGCGCGAGCCGCTGATCGATCACCCGTTCGCCGGCGGCAAGCCGCCTGACGGCTTCGACCAGAACGCCGGCCGACACGTCCTTGTCCAGAAGACTGGGCGCAGGGGCACACCAGCCGGGGCGCAGGGTGACCGGCATTCTGGGGTCGGTCAGTATGAGGACGGCGCAACTCCCCCCGATCGCCAGGCGTTCCGCGACGGGGGGAAGCTCCTGAGTGGCCACCGAGTCACTGTTGATGATCACGACGTCTGCGCTCGACGCCGCGGCCATCGACATGGCGCTTGGGCTCGTTCCCATCTTCGCCACGACCTCGATGTCCGCGACACGCTCGAGCAACGCGATGAGCGCGCTCCGCATCAGTTCCACATCGTCGACCAGGAGCACTCGTATCACCAGGACCTCCGAACCGGTAACCCAGGAACATTCGACTCACGACCACAACGATTTCGCCACCGCCAACCCGTGAATGATGAGCGCTGTCTGGGCGAGAATCGACTGAACCCCTTCCCCGTGCCAGGGCTTACGCACAAGCCCGCTGTCACCCCAGTGGACCCCAGAACCACGGCACTGGGAATGGCGTTCCCCGCCATGTGGCAGAACATTCTTGGCAGGTGCCCGTGGATTCAGTTCTGTCGCATTGCCGACCGAACGGGCAACCGTGCACGGGTCAGTGCATCCAGGCCGATCTATCGATCCTAGCCGTTGGGTCCGATCAGGACACCCCCAGACGGGCCTGGGTGGTCGTCGGCGACGGCGCCCCCTATGTCGTGCCGGTCGTGCTGCTTCACCGCCGTGCATGCAACCAGGCGTGCCGGCCGCCGGAGCCGTGCCGGCCGCAGTCCGGTGAACGGGTGGATCGGCTCCTGTCTTCGGCCAGCCAGCGGGCGTGTTCCCGCTGGGTGTGTAACGCATCAGCGGTGATGACCGCTGCGGTCAGGTCGAGTCCGGCCAGCAGCGGCTGGAACCGGGTAATTTCATTCGTCTTGCCGGCGACGTCGAGCTGGGCGAGGACCGCCCCGGTGTGTTGGTCGAGTGCGGCCAGCAGATGCACCTGCGCACCGGCCGGGCCACTGCCCCGCAGTGTCTTTCCGTCCACGCTGTATACCCGCCGCCCGGCCGTCGCACCCGATCCCGACCCGGACGTGATGATCCACCGGCCTACCGTGTCGTCCAGAGCGTCGGCGTCGACACCGGCCAGGATCCGCCGGAACGTGGACTCGTCCGGCGCCCGGTACACGCCGGTGAACGGATCCCGGAACACCCCGAGCTCGGCAAGGACCTGCTGCGGGACGTCGCCGGCCCACTCGGCGACCGCCGCCGCGGACCGGGCGCCGGATAACACCGCCGGGAGCGCCACGGCGAGCACCCCGGCCAGCGCATGGACGACGCCCCGCGGGTCTCGCCGGTCCGGCACCAGCGCCAACGCCTCGAGCAGACTCACCCGGCGCTCGGCCGGTAACGGCACGCCGGTCCGATCCGCGCGCACGGCCAACACATCCATCAGCGATGATGATCCCAACGAGCGCGGTCCTTTGTGATCTTCCCAGCTTCGACACCTGGATGATCATCGAAAAGGCCGCGCTCGTCTGCATACCACTATGGTCAGGAGCGTCTACCCGAAACACCCATAACTGTCATATCGCTACCTTGCCGGAGCCCTGCCTGACGGGAGGCTGAGATCACCCATACCGATCATGATCTAAGACCATCCTGAGTGGACAAACGCCGATGACGAGACACCGCTTGGATGGGCGAACCATGAGGATCTCATACCACATCTGTGACAAGTACTACTGTGGCCGCCCGTCGACGGAGTGGGATGGTGGCACCGAAAGCGGATGTCGGTACAAGCCTCGACATGCTTAGCCGGGGGTCACTTAGGACAATGGATAGGTAGCCCGATCCGCTGGTCGACTATTCAGGTGCCGCCGATGCGGCATCGGTCGTCGGTGCGTTCGGATTCAACGCCAGCGCCGGCCGAGCAACACTTCCCGTCGGGCGTACGCCCTGCGAACGTCGCAGACGCGGCATCGCGTAGACCACGATGTTGAATGCCGCAGGCCGTCGTGCGCGCATTTCGATGCAGGTTCAGCTCCCGCCCGTCACGACCATGCCGAAGTGCCGACTCATGCCGAAGTGCCGACTTCAGGTTCAACCAACCTCAGGTTCAGGAGTTCCGGTGGTCCAAAAATCCGTCGAGGTATTGTCGGCCGATCTGGTTGACCCCTCACGCACCGCCGGCGCGTGCGCCGGCGGGACGACCCGTGCCGAAGAGGGTCTCGCCGAGGTGCTGGCCGGCATCATGCGCGTTGACCAGGTGCCGGTCGACAGTAACTTTTTCCATGACCTCGGCGCCGACTCGATGGTCATGGCACATTTCTGCGCGCGGGTCAGGAAGCGGCTAGATCTGCCGTCGGTGTCGATGAAGGACGTCTACCGGTATCCGACGATCACAAGCCTCGCGACGGCGCTGGTGGACACCGCGCCCGCCCCGTCCCCCGCCGTGGCGCCGGCGCCGGTCGAGGTGCCGGCAACGGCACCCGTCAGCACGAGCCAGTACGTCCTCTGCGGGGCCATGCAGCTCCTGATCTTCGTCGGATACTCCTACCTTGCCGTGCTCGTCGCCGTCCAGGGCGCTGAATGGATCTCTGCCGGCGCTGGCATCATCGATGTCTATCTGCGGTCAGTCGTCTTCGGTGGCGCGAGCTTCCTCGGCATGTGCATGCTGCCGATCTTGGCGAAGTGGTTGCTCATAGGTCGTTGGAAGCCTCAGCAGATCCGTATCTGGAGTCTGGCGTACGTCCGGTTCTGGGTCGTCAAGACGCTGGTCCGGTCCAACCCATTGGTGATGTTCGCCGGTACGCCGATGTATGTGCTCTACCTGCGGGCGTTGGGCGCGCACGTCGGGAGAGGCGTTGCGATCCATTCCAGGAACGTACCCGTGTGCACCGACCTGTTCACCGTCGGCGACGGCGCTGTCATCCGCAAGGACGCGTTCCTGCTCTGCTACCGCGCACACGCCGGGTGGATCCAGACCGGCGCGGTCACCCTCGGCCGCGACGTCTTCATCGGCGAGAAGACCGTGCTCGACATCGACACCTCGATGGGCGACGGGGCGCAGCTCGGCCACACGTCCGCGCTGCACATCGGCGAAACGGTGCCGGACGGTGAACGGTGGCATGGGTCTCCAGCGCAGCGCACGGAGCTGGACTATCTGCGGGTCGCACCGGCGGCCTGCGGCAGCTGGCGCCGCGCCGGTTACTGCATCGTCAGCGTGCTCCAGGTATTCCTGCTGTTCGTGCCGCTGTCTGTCGGGGGTGTCTACGCGCTGGCGACCGTGTCACCGGTTTCCGCCGAGCTGCTGACGCCGGGGACGGAGGCCGTCACGTCGCCGGTGTTCTACCTCGACGCGCTGGTCCTGTCCCTCATGGTCTTCTTCGGTACGGTGCTCGTGGGCCTGGTCATGGTGATGGTCGTGCCGCGTGTATTGAACATCTTCGTCACGCCGGACAGGGTGTATCCGCTGTACGGCTTCCACTACTCGGTCCATCGCGCGATCACGCGGATGACGAACGTGAAATTTTACACGAGGCTCTTCGGTGACAGCTCCTACATCGTCCACTATCTGCGCTGCCTCGGCTATGACATGTCCAAGGTGGAGCAGACCGGGTCCAACTTCGGTACGGAGGTGCAGCACGAGACCCCGTTCCTGAGTTCCATCGGCAGCGGAACGATGGTCGCCGACGGGCTGTCGATCATGAATGCCGACTACTCCAGCACGTCGTTCCGTCTGTCCCGGACCTCGATCGGATCGCACAGTTTCCTCGGCAACAACATCGCCTATCCGCCGCAGAGCAGAATCGGCGAAAACTGTCTGCTCGCGACGAAGGTGATGATCCCGCTGGACGGGGAGATCCGCGAAGGGGTGGGCCTGCTGGGCTCGCCGTGCTTCGAGATCCCGCGATCGGTGGAGCGGGACGGCCGGTTCGACCGCTTCCGCACCGGCGACGAGCTGCGCAGCCGCCTGGCCAGGAAGAACCGGTACAACCTACGCAGCATGGGCGTGTTTCTGTTCATACGGTGGCTGCACTTCTTCCTGCTCACCGTTCTCGCAGTCGTGGCCTTCGATCTGTACGGCACCTTCGGGCACGTCACGGGAGTGGCGTCGCTGGTCCTCAGCCTCCCGGTCAGCACGGCCTACTTCCTGCTGGTCGAGCGGGCTCTGGCGGGATTCCGGGCGCTGCAGCCGCGATTCTGCTCCATCTACGAGCCATATTTCTGGTGGCACGAGCGCCTGTGGAAGGTGCCCGACACCTACCTTCAGGTCTTCGACGGCACCCCGTTCAAGAACGTGGTCTGGCGCCTGCTCGGCGTTCGGCTCGGCGCTCGGGTCTTCGACGACGGCTGCTACCTGACGGAGCGGACGCTGACCACGATCGGCAGCGACTGCACCCTCAACGTTGGCAGCAAGATTCAGTGCCATTCGCAGGAGGACGGCACCTTCAAATCCGACCGCACGGTCCTTGGCGCGGGCTGCACCCTCGAGATCGGCGCTTTCATCCACTATGGCGTGACGATCGGCGACGGCGCGGTGATCGCCGCCGACTCCTTCCTCATGAAGGGCGAGGACGTGCCTCAGCACGCCCAATGGGGTGGAAATCCGGCTAGAGAGCTCGACATGACCGATGCCGGACCACTTGGAGCAAGGGCGGGGCAACGATGAGCGGCACGCAGTCCCGTACCGACAGTGCGTCGAGGCAGGGCCCGCTGGGGTCACCGGCAGGAGCCGGACGGGAGTTCTGGCATGGCGTACTGGCCGCTGGAGGGTCCACCACGATCCCGCGGTGGACCACCGCACCGGTGTCCGGTGTCGCCGACCACGAGGTGACGATCCCCGACGCACTGGTGGCCGAGTCCCGCCGGCTGGCCGACGAACTGGCGATCCCGTACAGCTCGGTGCTGCTGGCCGCGCACGCTAAGGTCCTCGCCGCGCTGTCCGGCGAGCCGGAGGTCGTGACCGGTTATGTCGCCACGGAGAGCGGCCGCCCGCTGCCCTGCCGGCTGAGCACCCGATCCGGCTCGTGGCGCGCGCTACTGCTCGACGTGCACCGGGCCCAAACGGACCTGCTGTCGTACCGGAACTTCCCGATCGATGATCTCAGGAGCGAATCGGGCCTGATCGGACCGACGTTCGAGACCATGTTCGCCCTGATCGACAGCGATCTGACCGCGGACACCGCGCTGTGGGTGGGGGTCGCACAACACGGCAGCCGGCTGGGGCTGCGCCTGCGCCACCGGACCGAGGTGCTCGACGCGGAGTGCGCCGCCCGGATCGCCGGCTACCACCTCACCGCTCTCACGCTGATCACCGCCGATCCGGACGCCGAGCACGAGCGGCAGAGTCTGCTCCCCGCCGAGGAACTCCAGTTCCAGCTCGACGGGCTCGCCGGTCCGCGCCGTGAGCTGCCGGACCAGCGCTTCCACGAGCTGTTCGAACGACAGGTGCGGGCACACCCGAACGCCGTGGCGGCCGTGCACGCCGACCGGCAGTGGACCTATCAGGAGCTCAACGTGCGGGCCAACCGGCTGGCGCGTGCCCTGGTAGCGCAGGGGCTGCGCCGTGAAGGCGTCGTGGCCGTGGTGACCGAGCGCAATCTGGAGTGGTTGGCCGCCGTCCTGGCGGTCTTCAAGGCCGGTGGTGTGTACCTGCCCATCGAGCCACACTTCCCAGCAGATCGCATCGCCACCACGCTGTCCCGGGCCGGCTGCGAGCTGGTGCTCACCGAACCCGGCAGCACCACCACCCTCGACGGCGCCCTTGACGCGCTTTCCGGAGTCCGCACACTTTCCGTCGAAGCGGGCCACGAA
This sequence comes from uncultured Micromonosporaceae bacterium, assembly GCA_966211315.1. Classification (GTDB taxonomy): domain Bacteria; phylum Actinomycetota; class Actinomycetes; order Mycobacteriales; family Micromonosporaceae; genus CBIHNN01. Next base: position 12,739 of record CBIHNN010000055.1, read on the forward strand.
CTCGAGCATGATGGCGGTGATCTCGGTGTGGACGTAGCGGTGGATCAGCTGGCCTACATCTACTTCACGTCCGGCTCCACCGGCGAGCCGAAGGGCGCCATGTGCGAGCACGCGGGCATGCTCAACCACCTGTACGCCAAGATTGACGATCTGGAGATCGGCGAGGGGCAGGTGGTCGCCCAGACCGCACCTCAATGCTTCGACATCTCGCTGTGGCAACTGGTGTCCGCGCTCCTGGTCGGTGGTCGGACCCTGCTGATCGAGCAGGATGTGATTCTCGACGTCGAGCGGTTCGTCGACACGATCATCGACGGGCGGGTCACCGTACTGCAGGTCGTGCCGTCGTACCTCGATGTGGTCGTGTCCTACCTGGAGCGGCACCACCGCGCGTTACCCGATCTGCGGTATGTGTCGGTCACCGGTGAGGCGCTGAAGAAGGACCTCACGCAGCGCTGGTTCGCGGTGCAGCCAGCCATCAAGCTGGTCAACGCGTACGGGTTGACCGAGACCTCGGACGACACCAATCACGAGGTCATGGAACGGGTGCCGGACCGGGAACGGGTCCCGCTCGGTCGGCCGGTCAACAACGTGCACCTCTACATCGTCGACGAGCACCTCTCGCCGGTGCCGCTCGGCGCCCCGGGGGAGATCGTCTTCTCCGGAATCTGTGTCGGCCGCGGGTACGTCAACGACCCTGAGCGCACCCGGCTCGCCTTCACGACCGATCCGCATCGAAAGGGCCGGCGGCTTTACCATGCCGGTGACTACGGCCGCTGGCTGCCCGACGGAAAGGTTGAGTTCCTCGGCCGCCGCGACACCCAGGTCAAGATTTCCGGCTTCCGTATCGAGATCGGCGAGATCGAGAACACCCTGTTGAAGGCGCCCGGGGTCCGTGACGGTGCGGTGGTGGTCGCCGGACGCTCCGATCAGAGCAGGCATCTGGTGGCCTTCTACACCGGCCGGCGACCACTCGAGGTCGCCGGTCTGCGGGACAGGCTGGGCGCGTCACTGCCCGCCTACATGGTCCCCACGTCCTTCCACTGGCGGGAGAGCCTGCCGCTGACCGCCAACAGCAAGGTCGATAGGAAGGCGCTGACGGCACTCGCCGCAGAGCTGGACGTCGCCGAGGAGCGCCATCACGCGCCCAGTACGCCGACCGAGCGGCGGTTGGCGGCCGCGTGGGCCACGGTGCTCGGCATCCCGCAGGAGCAGATCGGCCGGCGGGACCACTTCTTCGACCGGGGTGGCACCTCGCTGTCGGCGGTGAAGCTGGCGATCACCCTGGACCGGACGATCTCGCTCCGGGACGTCAACCGGTATCCGATCCTGGCCGACCTGGCAGGACTCGTAGACGGAAGATCCCAGCGACGCTCCGAACTGCTACAGCCACTGTCGGGATCGGAGGAGGCGCGCTCCGGCGCCCTCGTGTGCTTCCCCTACGCCGGCGGCAACGCGGTGAACTTCCAGCCGATGGCCAGGGAACTGCGGGGCAGCGGGCTGACGGTCCACGCCGTCGAGCTGCCCGGCCACGACGTGACGGTCGAGGGTGAACCGTTCGAGCCGATGGCGCAGGTGGTCGAGAAGGTCGTATCCGAGATCATCCAGCGCGGCCTGACCGGAGTGCTGCTGTGGGGACACTCCTCGGGCGCCGTGTACGCCGTGGAGACGGCCCGGCAGTTGCAGCGGCGCGGGGTGGACGTCCGGCGGGTCCTGCTCGGTGCCCAGCTGCTCGGTGACGCCGCCGACCGGCGTGCCGGAGTCACCGCCCTGAACAAGCGCGGCGATGCCGAGATCGCCGCCGCGCTGAGTGCCGGCGCGGGCTCCCCCGAACTCGGCGAACTGGCAGCGCGAGATGCCGAACGCGTCGCCGCCGCGTACCGGCACGACTGGGAGTCCGTACACCGCTATCTCGCTGAGGCCCTGGACAACCCGCCCGAGGTACGGCTCCGCGTCCCGGTCACCGTCGTCGTCGCCGCCGACGACCCGAGTACGGCGCAGGCCCGGCGTCGCTACCGCGGCTGGCAACTGCTGGCGGAGCACGTCGAACTGCTCGAACTCACCGACGGCGGTCACTACTTCCTGCGCACCCGCCCGACCGCGGCGGCGCGGGCCGTGCTACGTGCGGCCGCCGCGTTGGTCACCTCGTGAGCAACACCGACACTCCTGAGCGATCGAAAGGACAACGAGATGTCGTCCCCATCCCCAGCTCCACTGCTCGACGTGGACCTGCAACCGGGCAGACCCCCGAGACTGCGGGCGGAGATCGGCGATGACCCGCCGCGCTGGGCGGCCGAGCACCGGGACCGCCTGCGCGCCGCCGTCGCCGAGCACGGTTCGATCCTGGTCCGCGGCCTCGGGCTGCACGACGTGGGCGAGATCGGTGCCGTCTTCCAGCAGCTGGCCACCACTCTGATCACCGAGCGGGAGGCCTTCGCGCCCCGACAGGTCCACGCCGACGGCGTGTACTCCTCCTCGACCTGGCCGCCGAACCAGCCGATGTGCATGCACCACGAACTGAGCTTTCGGCTCGAGTTCCCCGGCCTGATGCTGTTCGCCTGTCTCAGCGCGCCCGACGAGGGCGGAGCGACAGCGTTGGCCGATGCGCCAACCGTGCTGGACGCGCTGCCCGCCGAGCTCGTCAAGCGGTTCGAGCGGGAGGGATGGTTGCTGGCCCGCAGCTACAACGACGAGATCGGGGCGACCCTCACCGAGGCGTTCGGCACCGAGGACCGGAGCGTCATCGAGCGCTACTGTCGAGCCAATGCCATCGCGTTCGCGTGGCAGCCCGACGGTGGACTGCGTACCAGGCAGCGCCGCAGCGCCGTGGTGCGGCACCCGGTCAGCGGCCGACGCTGCTGGTTCAACCAGATCGCGTTCCTGAACGAGTGGACGATCGCCCCCGAGGTGCGCGAGTACCTGGTGGACGTATACGGCCCCGACGCGCTGCCGTTCAACACGTATTACGGCAACGGCGACCCGATCGGTGCGGACGTCGTTCACCTGCTCAACCAGGTGTACGAGGCGCACACCGTTCGCGAGCCGTGGCAGGCCGGCGACCTGATGCTCGTCGACAACGTCCGGACCGCTCACAGCAGGGAGGCCTACCGGGGACAGCGCGAGGTGCTCGTCGGGATGACCGATGCGGTACGGCTGGCGGACTGCTCGCCGATCGTCGAGGCGGCCGCCGGATGACCGCCATGCGTTCCACAGCTGCGGGGCCCGCCATCGGCGAGCCGGTCACCGTGCCACCGTTCGCGGTGATCTCCGGTGGCCAGGTCAGGTCGGCGTTGCAGGGGCGGGAGAGGCGGATACTGGAGGTCGTCGAGGCCGCGTACCGGCTGCACTGCGCCGGCGACTCGGTGAACCCGCCGTCCTACTTCTTACGCTTCCCGGACCGGCCGTCCTCTCGGATCATCGCGCTGCCCGCTTCGATCGGCGGGCAGGTACGGGTGGACGGCCTCAAGTGGATTTCCAGCTTTCCGGAGAACGTTGTGGCCGGCATCCCCAGAGCCTCGGCCGTGCTGATCCTGAACGACCGTGATACCGGTTACCCGTTCGCCTGCCTGGAAAGTTCGATCATCAGCGCCACCAGGACGGCCGCGTTGGCGGCGTCGGCCGCCAATCGGCTCAGCAAGGGCCCGCGGCCCTCGCGGATCGGATTCGTCGGGACGGGCCTGATCGCCCGCTACATCCACACCTTTCTCCTCGGCACCGGCTGGTCCTTCGACGAGGTCGGTGTGCATGACCTGTCCGCCGAGAGTGTGGCGGGTTTCCGCGGTTATCTGAAGCGGTCCGGCGCTACCGGCCAGATCGCCGTGCACGACACCGCCGAGCAGCTGATCCGCTCCAGCGACCTGGTGGTTTTCGCCACCGTCGCCGGTAAGCCGCACATCCGCGACCTGTCATGGTTTGCCCACCACCCGTTGGTGCTGCACATATCGTTGCGCGACCTCTCGCCGGAGATCATCCTCGCCTCGACCAACATCGTCGACGACGTCGAGCACTGCCTGAAGGCCGACACCTCACCGCATCTGGCCGAGCAGCTCACCGGCAACCGCGACTTTCTGCACGGCACGTTGGACGACGTGCTGGCTGGACGGGTCGCGTTGCCGGCAGACCGACCGCTGGTGTTCTCGCCCTTCGGCCTAGGCGTCCTCGACCTCGCCCTCGGCAAATACGCCTACGACGAGGTGGTTCGCCGCGGCGAACTGCACGTCGTCGACGACTTCTTCCACGAACTGCGCCGGTACGGCTGAGCGGCCGGTGTTCCGCCGCAGATGAGGAGGCCATCGTGCCAGTCATATCCGCTCCTCAGGTTTTCAACGAGGAGGAACTCTACGTCGATCTTCGGCCGACCTTCGGCCATTCGATCTTCCTGAAGTGTGAGGGATTCAATTTCGCCGGATCGATCAAATTGAAGGCCGCGACCGAGATGGTAGAGGCTGCCGAACGGGACGGCGTCCTGACCGCCGGATCAATCATGGTCGAGTCGTCGTCCGGGAATTTGGGCGTAGCGCTCAGCCTGATCGCGGCCAGCAAGGGCTACCAGTTCCTGTGCGTGACCGACTCCCGTTGCAACCTGTCCACCAGACGCATGATGGAAGCACTGGGCAGTCGGGTGCACATCATCGCCGAACCGGACCCCATCGACGGGTTCCTCGGCGCCCGGATCAACTACGTCCACGCGCTGTGCGCTTCCGGCGACCGCTACGTGTGGCTCAACCAGTACACCAATCCGGGCAACTGGATGGCGCACTACCGCAGCACGGCACCCGCGATCGCCCGCCAGTTCCCCCGTCTGGACGTGTTGTTCATCGGGGCGGGCACCACCGGTACCCTGATGGGCTGTGCGCGCTACTTCCGCCAGTGGCACCGACCGGTACGGGTTGTGGCGGTGGACAGTGTCGGTTCAGTGACCTTCGGTGGTGCGCCGGGCCGCCGGATGATTCCTGGTCTGGGCACGAGCGTGCGACCGCCACTGCTCGACGAGTCCTACATCGACAACGTGGTGCTCGTCGAGGAGGAGGACACCATCCGCGCCTGTCATAGGCTCGCCCGGAGCGGATTTCTGTTCGGCGGCTCGACCGGCACAGTGGTCAGCGGTGCGATGGACTGGTTGGCTCAGCACGCCTTGGCCGGGCACGACGCCGGTGATCTCACCGCGGTGGCGATCGCACCGGACCTCGGCGAGCGATACCTCGATACCATCTATCAGAGTAACTGGGTACAAGATCTGTACGGCGACGACGTGCGGCGCTCGACGCAGTCTGCCTCGGCGTCCATCACCGCTGTCACGTGACGCGTTGAAAGGTGCGGGCATCGGCCATTAGTGATCCCCCGGATAGATCCGGGGGATTTCCCTCCGGGCGAGGCCCTGGATCTCCAGCTCGGACTGCATCTGATCCACCGTCCCGGAAGGAGGCGATCTGATGTCTGACGTCGTCGGCGCTGGCACGGTGGCGTTCTGCCGTGGCGACGATCATCCTCGCGGCGTTGAGGTCGCGGTCTGCGGTGTGTCCGCAGGCCGCGCACTCGAAAACGGTGTTGATGTCGCCGCGGGCGAATCGCTCCGCCAGGACCTCCTCCGGCGACGAGTCAGCGGCGGCCCGGCGGGGACCTGAGGACACTGCTGCCCGCTCGAACGGTTTGGCGGTGCGCATCAGCACCAGAATCCCGCCGACCGGCAGCAACAGGAACGCCGCCGAGCCGACCGTCATCCACACCCAAGCCCATGGACCCATGCCGCTGCCGTAGATCATCATCGCGGGGCCTCCCTCCTGGAGCCGCCTCCATCCTCCCGCCGACGGGCCAGACCTCGCATGTGCCGTCCGGCCCGTACGGCGGGGCTGAGGTCCTCACTGCCACTTTTTCGAGCTGCTGGCCCGCCCGTGCGCAGGGCTCGAACGCCACGGCGGTCGGCCCGGCCGTCGACGCGGCCCGGGTCACGCGGCCACTGCATGTGCCAAGTGGCCCGTGAGGATGCGCCGTCTGCCTCTGCTGCTTCGAGCGGCAGGGGAGAAGGCTTGGTACGCGGAAGGAGGTGTTACCGATGAAGCTGACCATCCGAGACGGCATCGCGACCGTGTTCGTGGCCGCAGTCCTTGTGCCCTATGTCGGCTACCTGGTTCGCGGCGACATGCCGTTCATCAAGGACCCGCGGGGCATGGCTGCCACCGCGCTGATTCTGGGGATCGCGGCGTTCTTCACCGCTGGCCGTGACTTCACGGCGAGCACAGTCGGCAGGGCGGAACTGGACGCCGGGATCGGCATCGCGGTGCTGGGCTTTGTCACCCTGGCGCTGGCCGGGACAGCAGCCGCCGAGGTTCTGCTGGCGGTGTTCGTGGCGGCCATCGTGCTGGTGTGGGCCGTGCAGATGCTGCACCACGCCGGGCTGTTCGAGAACCGGTCGAGTCGCACGGCTCTACCGCACTGAAGTCCGACAGTTTGATGCCGCCGGTGACTACGGCCACCGGCGGCATCTACGCCCGGCGCACAGCAGCCGGGCCCGGCTCGACGTTGACATGGAGAACGGGGCGGAATCGATGACCGCTCCCACGGTGTAACCGACCTGCGGCGGCGACCGGCGGGCGACGCGGCCGTGACAGTCATGCCGGCCTCCTCCTCGGCGCAGCATCATGACCCGTCAATGACATCGAGCCGTGCCGGGCACGGCCGAAAGTCAGGGAACTCGGGGCACACCGCAGAGTGTCTGCCGAACACCGATCGTGGCCGATTTGCGCTGGTAGGGCGTCCGTCACTGCGCGCGGGACCTGCGGCCCTGCCGGGTGCGTGAGGTCGCACCTAGCGTCGATGGTGGATATCAGCGAGCTGCCGGACCGGAGGATGGCCATGAACATGACCAATGCATTGCGTACTGCGGTGATGCCGGGCCCCTCCGGGGAGGCTCGGGCGCTGGCCCGAGCCAGAGCCGTATCGGGCGTGCTGGCGGCCGTGATGGCTGTCACCGCGGCCGCCGGTCTTGTGGGCGGGCTCTACCGGGATCCGGACTCGGTCGTGGCTCTGCTCCGAGGCTATGACGTCGTCGCGCTGCTGATCGCCGTACCGCTGCTGGTGGGTGCGCTGCTGCGCCGTACGTCACGAAGCGTGCTGGTGTGGGCCGGTGTGCTGGTGTACGCCGTCTACAACGACGCCTTCTACCTGTTCGGGACGGAACTGAACGTCCTGTTCGTTCTCCACGCGGCGGTGTTCGCCCTCGCGGTGACCGCTCTGGTGCTGTTGCTGGCGAGCGTGGACGTCCCGGTGGTCGCGGCCCGGTGGGGCCGCCGTACGCCGGTCCGGCTGGTAGGCGGCGTTCTGGTGGCTCTCGGACTGTCGCTGGCGGGCATGTGGGCGTTCGCCATGGCGCGGGCGCTGGGTGCCGGTACTGCGCTGGCCGAGCCGTCACAGCTGATCGTTGGGGCCTCGTTCACCCACCTGGGGGCCGCGTTGGACCTGTCGCTGCTCGTGCCCGGGTACGTGCTGGCGGGCGTTCTGCTGTGGCGGCGCGCCCCGTGGGGATACCTGCTCGCCACCGTGCTTCTCGTGGCAGGTGTACTGCATCAGCTCGCGTACATGACCGCACTGCTGTTCCAGGGCGCCGCCGACATCCCGGGCGCGACGGCCTTCGATCCGGTGGAGCCGGTCATCGTCGCGGCCTTCGCGGTGGCCGCCGCGCTGATGCTCGCCCCGCACGGCAGTACGCGGGATGACGGGGGAGCCCGCTGACACGTGCAGCACATCGGAATGAACCTGCCCAGCGGTCGCTCGTACGGCGGCGGCCTCGGCGATTGCCGTACCTGCATCGCGAACAGGCCAGGGACGACCAGGCCCAGGCGGACTCCACGCAGCCCGGGCATCGGGTTCTGTTCGTGCGGCCGGCGGACCGCCGTGAGCAGCACCGGGTCGCGGCCGGCATCCGGCGCCGAGGACGGACTCCGGCAGCGGCGGAACGGCCAACCCGTGGAACGGATCGAGCAGCATCACCAGGATCTCGGCGACGCCGCCGGGCAGGGCATACCGCAGGAACCGGCGGATGTTGTCGAAGATCCGCCGGCCCTCGTCCCTGGTCACGTGACAGCCCGGTGGTCATGACGAAACCAACGTGTCTACGCGTCTTCACCGGCCGTGGCGTCCCCAGCCCAGATACGCCACGGGGCCTACGGGCTGGACGAAGATGCCCAACCACCACAGGACTTTGGGTCCGCGTACCTGCCGTTGCGGTCGCCGTGCGAGATCCACCGCGGCGACCGTCGTCAAGACCAGCTCCACCGGGGCGAGAACCAGCGTGGCGGTCCGCTGCCATGTCGGCAGCTCATGCCACCGTCGTCGGGTCATCGTCTGACCTCTCTCCATTGTCATCGTCCGTCTCCGATGCCGCCATCGGTTCGTCCCCGGTGCTGCCGTCATCCGAGCGTCGCGCCGATCCCGGCTCGGCGGCAGGGCCGTGTGGCCCCGCCGAAGGTGGTCCCGTCCCGGTCATGACGAACGACGGGTGCCACCGGACCTCCCGGTGGCGCCCGTCCCCGGACGGATGTCGGTCAGCCGGCGCCCGCGGGACGTCGCGTGGGCTCCGCCGGACCGGACGTCGTCGTGTCGCCGGCCGGCGCCCGTGCCGCGTGCCGCCGCCCCAGGCCGGCAGCGCCGATCCAGATCAGGGCGAACGCGGCGACGGCCACGGCCACGCCACCACCGATGAGCCCCCACCCGAGCGGGGCGAGGTCGGGAATCCGGGTGCCGACGGTCGTGGTGGCGGCAACGCCGGCGGCGCCGTCGGCGTTGGCCAGGACGATCGCGTACCGGCCGTCACGGGCGGTCCAGTCGAGGACCGCCTGGCCGGTACCGGTCGCCCGGTTCACCCAGAAGTCCTGATCGGCCGGCGCGCCGATGCTGCGGATCGTGCCGTCCGCCCGGTCGTACCGGACGTTGTCCGACGCGTACACCTCGACGAGTTGGTCATGCGCCGTACCGGAGAGCCACCGGTCGACGTCCGCCTGCGGCGCGATGCCGAGGAAGACGCCGGTGCCGGCGGCCGTCGTGGCGGTGACGCGGACATGACCCCACCCGTTGGCCGTCCACACCCAGCTGTCGGTCGCCTGCAACCCTTCGACAGTGACCGCGGCGGTCGGAGACGACACCGATACTGCTGGACTGGAGACCACGCCGGTGGTGTCACGCCGGCCGTCGAGCGCCAGGACGGCGGCGCCTCCGCCGACCAAGCCGACCGCAACCAGGGCGAGCAGGACCCCGGCCACCAGCGCGACGACGCGGCCCGCGACCCCGGTGGTGGGCGTCGTCGCTGGGACTGCGATGGTCGGATTCGGCAGCACGGCGCCGGTAGGCGCGTGGGCCAGCGGTGTCGGGTCCGGCTCGTCCGCACCCTGGTCCAGCCGGAACGGCGGATACCGGTCGGTCAACAGCGCGACGTACGCGACGGTTCGCAGCGTCCACCGTGCCACGCCGACCAGCAGGTCGTGCAGGCCGGACAGTCGCCGTCCGGTGAACAGCAGCGCGAAGCCGAACACCAGGACGGCGGCCGGCACGACGCTCAGCGGCACCGCGGTGCTGGTGCCGTCCGCGTTCTCGAAATGCCAGGTGGCGGCGCCGTCGAGGGCACTCAGGATGATCAGGTGGGGGATGGCGAACAGCCACGCGACCAGGGGCAGCCAGCGGGGCGGCCGGGGCGGCCCGGCGATGCTCAGACCGGCGGGGTAGCCGGGCACCTCGGCCAGGGTGAACGGCGGGTACCGGTCGGTGCCGAGGGCCTGGTAACCGTAGTAGCCGACGCGCCACCCCCAGCGCAGCACGCCGACGTTGAAGTGGAAGACCGAATCCGGGTAGCGGCCGGTGAACAGCACCGCGACGTACGCCACCAGCGTGACGACGACGAACGCCACCGCGAGGAACACCAGCACGACGTAGTGCGGGATCAGCAACAGCCACTTCACCAGCCACAGGCCTCGGCTCGGCCGGTCATCAGGTCGAGCTCGCAGGTGTACCGGGTAGGTGTTCATGACGCCTCCTTCGCGTTTGCACCCCCGAGGACACGCCTCTGAAGCGCTCAGCGGCAGGGCCGGGTGGCCGGCCCCGGCAGGACCGGTGTCACCGATCCCTCCATCGATGATGCAGCAGAGAAGTCGTTGCGCGCCGGGGCGGTGAGCGGCAATGCCGGGCGACCCGTTGATCCGTGCCTCAGGTCCCGCCCGCGTGGACGTACCCCGGTTGTGCCGCACGACCTTCGCGGACGTGGCGAACGCCGCTGGCGGTGGCCGTGGTCCGCGCCGGGATGTTTACCGGGTGGCTGACCGGCGTGGTCGTCGGACAGCGTCTGGATTGCGGGCGTCACGGCGGCGCCTCGGTGCTGCCGTTGAGCGCGCCGCCGTCGAGGTCCTGACGACCCGTACCGCGTTGCGGCGGCTCGTTCTTTCCGACATGGGCTGGCCGTACGTCGTCCTGCGGCTGGGTGTCGCGGACGCCGACCACACCGGCTCGGCGCACGCACCGCTCCTTCAGCGGTGCTCGACGACCAGCCGCTGGGCTCGTAGAAGACGTGCCCACCAGGGCCGCCTCCGTGCCGGCCGGAGACCGGCGGCCGTCGCGTTCCTCAAGCTGATCCAGCCGCCTGGCCCCATGGTCACCGCGCCGATCCCGACGCGTCGGCGCCCGCTGGCGACGGCGATCGCCACGGCGGTGGCCGCGGCCCAGCCAAGACCACCGAGCACGAGCTGGTTGATGTCGACGACCGGCACGAACCGTACTGATCCAGCCTGGACCACGTATGCGCCGACCGGCCGTCCGCGGCGGTGGACGGCTGTTACCGTCGGCGGCTCGCCGGTGGTTACACCGCTCGGGGCACGCTGTGCCACGGACAGCCGACCGTCGGCGTTCATGACGGCCGGTCCGCGCTGCACAGCGCCATGCCGAGCGCCGCGATCACCAGGCCGGTGACGAAGAGCACCGCCTGCAGGAACATCTGCGGTCCGATGACCGCGACCTGCAGGAGAACCCACGCCGCCAGGATCAGGCCGGCGGCGATCGAGCGGGCGGCGGCCCGGCTAGATCGACGCCATGCGGCTACGGCGGCTGCCCCCATCGGTACGGCCACCGTCAGCACCAGTGCGACGCCGGGGAGGACCCAGCTGTGCAGGGGCAGTGGTGCGAGGTCGGCGACGGGCAGCCGCCAGGCGTCCGCGATGAGCATGGCGCCGCCATACATCGCCGCCACGCCGGTCAGACCTTCGAGTACGGTCAGAGTCGCCCGGAGACGGCTGTGGTGAACCGTGGGCGGTGTCGCGGAGGTGTTGGACATGATGACTCCTTCCCCTCTGAGCCTCGATCTCCTCAGCGTGGCTCAGGTAGCGGCTGAAGACCCGGCCGGGCGGGGCCGAACGACCCTGAGCCGCGTCGCCGCGAGCCGTCGGGTCGGGCGCCTGACACGGGTGGTGTGCGGCCGGCTCGGCGTCCAGGGCCGCTGTCTGGACCAGCCGATGGCCGGGCCGGAGTCGGAAGTTCATCGTCGGCAGTACCTTGGGCCCTGTTCCCCGGCGACTCGTCCCGTCATGGTGAAGGTGATGGGACCGACCGACGGGAGCCGTCATGCCGAGGAGAACCGAACGGATCGTCGCGGGCCTGGTGCTGCTCGGCGCCGCGGCGGTCGCGGCCTACCGGGTTCCGCTGCGACGCTGGTACCTCACGTGGGGCGCCACCCCCGATGAGGTGACGGGTGCGATACCCGGTGACGACCTGCTGCCCGAACCCGACATGCTCTCGACCCGTGCTGTCATCGTCGGTGCCCCCGCGTCGGCGATCTGGCCGTGGCTGGTGCAGATGGGTAGCGGACGCGGTGGCGCGTACACCTACGACTGGATCGAGAACCTCCTCGGCCTGAACATGCACAGCGTCGACGAGGTACTGCCGCAGTACCAGAGCCTCCAGGTCGGCGACGTGCTGCCGGGCGGCCCGACCGGTCCGTTCATGACCTGCGCCGTCCTGGAGAAGGATCGTGCGCTGGTGTGGCGCTCGGACGACGGCCGGTGGATCTGGAGCTTCCTGCTGCGCCCCGACGTACGGGGCACCCGGCTGATCAGCCGGAACCGGATCGCCGACCCCGGCGCCTCGCCGTTGCGGCGGCTCGTCGATCGGGTGGTCATGGAACCCGGCTCGCTGGTGATGGAGCGCAAGATGCTGCTCGGCATCAAGCAGCGGGCAGAACGACTCGCGGCAGCGCCCACGGGCCTCGCCAAGCCGGCGACCGTGCAGGGCGACGGTGCGTCGGCTGGCTTCACCACAGTCAGGAGGCGAGCACAGACGCGCGATTGATGCTGCTGCCTACTGCGGCGGCCGTTCTTGGGCCCCTTGGCTGGTCCGTGCGGAGGGTACCTCTGCTGACCGTCAGGCAAACGCGGACATCACGGTCTGGACCAGCACGGAAACGGCCTCGGCCTTCCAATGCCGTCGCCCTCAAGGAGCGCAATCCCGGCGCCATCAGCGACAACGCACCATCCCATCGGGCGTGGTTCTCGACGGTCGTACCGTCCGGGCCTACCCGATACGTCGCGGAAGAACGCGACACCGTGGAGATTGTGTCGCCGGAAATGAGTGGCACCGGCCGGGCCGGGGTAGTGGTGTCGGCGGCACGGCCGGTGATCGGGGAGGTGACCGGCGTGGCGGATCTCCGTCGATCGGTGCACGTGTTCGTGGGCAGCGCGCTGGCCGTGACGGTGGCCGGTGCGGTCGCCCTCCTCACGCACCAACTGTGGCTGTTCCCCAGCCTGGGACCGGCGATCATGTTGCACGTCGAGAAGCCGCGGGCGCCGGAGTCGTCACCGCGCAACACGCTCATCGGCCACGCCGTGGCGCTGCTGGTGGGCTACGGGTTCCTCGCGGTGTGCGGCCTGCTCGACCGGCCGCCCGCCATCCAGGAGGGCGTCAGGGTGGCGCGGATCGTCGCGGTCGCCGGATCGCTGGCGGTCACCGCCCTTGTCCTGCTGACTCTGAAGGCGTCCCATCCGCCCGCTGGCGCCACGACGTTGATCGTCGGCCTGGGTCTGCTGCACACACCGGCCCAGCTGCTCGTCGCCGCGGCGTCCGTGGTGCTGGTCACGGTCGTGACGTGGGTGTACAACCGCGGTACCGGCCCCGCCATGCCGGTGTGGTCGGCCGCCGAACGGGAAGGGGCGCGACGTGGCTGACCGGATCGCCGATCCGAGGGGTGAGCGGACGCCGTACGGGCCCGGTCAGCGCTGGCCCGAGCGGGTCGACGTCGGCCTGGCGGACGGGCTGACCGAGGGCGACGTCGACCGGTGGGTGCAGTCGGCGTCGATTCTGCACTCCAACGGCGACGCCATGGACATCGCCGTGCAGGGCGGCCGCATCGTCGGCGTTCGCGGCCGTGCGGTGGATCGGGTCGACCACGGCCGCCTGGATCCGAAGGACCTATACGGCTGGCAGGCCAACAACAGCCCCGACCGGCTCACCCGGCCCCTGGTCCGGCAGGACGGCCGGCTGGTGGAGACGGACTGGGACACGGCGATGGGCCGCATCGTGGAGCGGTCGAGGCAGCTGCTCGACGGCCCCGGCGGCTGGGGACACGTGGGCTTCTACACCACCGGTCAGCTGTTTCTGGAGGAGTACTACGCCCTTGCCGTCATCGGCAAGGCCAGCATCGGGACCCAGCACCTCGTGCCAGGAGATGCGTACCAGACCGCCCTTGCCGCGGACCTTCTGGTAGCGGTGCCGGCGCTCCGGGTCCGCCTGAATGTCCGCCCACGCGGCGACCGGGTCACCGAGCCGCCGCTTGGCCTCCCGGTACATCTCGACGAGTACGCCGCGGCCGTACGGATAACGCACCCGGGTCGGCGAGTACGTGTACCAGGAGAACGCCGCGCCGCGGGGGCAGCCGCGCGGCTCGTACTCCGGCCGGTCCGGGCCGACGCTCGGGTAGTCGACCTGCTGCTCCCACGTGATGATGCCGTCCTTGACGTACACCTTCCACGAGCACGACCCGGTCAGTTCACCCCGTGCGTCAAGCGGACCACCTTGTCGTACGACCAGCGGTCCCGGTAGAAGGCGTCGGCCTCCCGGCCGCCGATCTGATACAGGGCCCGCCCGTCCGGTGACACCTCTGCCCGGCGTACCAGCCCTCCGACGGCGAGTAGCGCCCGACTCGCGTGCTCCACGGTGTCCGCCATGTCCGCCCCATCCATGTTGGTGACTGAAACACATTCCCGGGCCTGCGAATCTTCTGCGACGTGAAACGCCGGCACCCGCCTTGTTCTCGGCTTGAGCCGGGTCGCCCAGGGCTCCGGTCAGTCGACGATCACCTCGTCGATGTCGCGTCGCGGGGTCGGCCGGCCCGGCATGCCGTAACCGATCCGGAGCATGATCTGCGGGGTGCCGGTACGACCGAGCGCGACCCGGAGCTGCTCGCGGGCGGCCGGTACCTCGATCGGTTGGGAGATCAGCGAGGTGGCGAGACCGGCGGCGGTCGCGGTGAGCAGCACCCGTTGCATGGCCTGACCGGCGACAAGCTGGTCGACGGGGCTGTCGCCGACCGTGCCGAGAACGGCGACGAGCGGTTCGGGTTCGTAGTCGCGCCGAAGTGGCCGCTGCCGGGTGCCGTACCCCCGTTGGGGGAGCAGGTCGTGCGGCTCCGGGACCGGTGCCGCGGCGCCGACCGGTACGCCGTCCGCGGTGTCGACGATCCGCGTCCAGTCGCCGAGTTCCGCCTGGTATGCGGCGTCGCGACGCAGGACGCGGTCGGCCGCGCCGACGATCTCGACGACGGCGCTCAGCGCGGTCATGCCGATCAGCAGCTCCATCCAGGCACCGCGGCCGATGGCGGCTTCGCGAAGTTCGGCACGCACGTCCGCGGGCACCGGTGTCGGCCAGAACGGCTGTCGGTTGCTGCGGCGTTCGCCGACGGCGGCGTACAACCGATCCTCGGTGTAGGTGGCGGGGCGGACCGGGCCGGGCGTGAGCCGGGCGACCAGGTCCGGCTCGGTCGCCACCGGCCGGAGCTGAGTCTCGCAGGGGCGGCTGGTCGTGGCGAGCGCCAGCTGGGCGTTGAGGGCGGCGGCACCGCAGGCGATCCGGGCGGCCCAGCGGGTCGGGTCGGCGACCGGTACGACGCGGTCCCGGTCGACGAGGACGTCGATGGCGCCGTCACGGAGCCGGAACAGCCACGGCTGGCTGTTGTGCAGTGACGGTGCCCGAATGGCGGCGGCGACCGCGCGCCGCAGGTCGCCTTGCGTGTACGCGTTCACGATCGCATCCCCGGGGTTCCCGCTCCGGCGGCTACGTCCTCGGCGGCCCAGGACGGCGCACCCCGGACGGGGCCGGCGCCCACCCCCACCATCGCGATCCGGGTCATGGCTGCCTCCTCAGGTCGCGTGTTCGATGACGTCTTCGGGGGCACGACGCGGTGCCGGTGGCAACGGTTCGGAGTTCGGGTCGACGTAGCCGAGCCGGACCGCCACGTACGGGACGCCGGTGCCGGCGAGCAGGTTGCGCAGCAGGCGGCGAGGCCAGGCCACCTCGATCGCGTCGCTGAGCGGTGCGGTCGACAGTCCGGCGGCGGTGGCGGTGAGTAGCAGCGCCGAGAGCGCCTCGCCGGCGCGGAGCCACGCCGCGGGCTCGTCGGACGCGCCGAACAGGATGACGTACGAGGCCCCGCTGTCGAAGTCGGCTCCGGCGCTCAGGCCGGCGGTCTCGTCCGGGACGTGGTCGCGGACCGGAACGCGGCGCAGTGTGGGCCGGACCGCGGTGGCGGCCGGGACGCCGTCACCGGCGGTGGCCGGCCGGTGGGTCCACTGGGCCAGTTCCGCCCGGTACGCCGGGTCGTCGCGTTCCGCCTCCGCGGCCTTCGCCGTGGAGATCGCGAACATCGGCAGCTGGTCGTACCGGACGACGTGCAGGTACGCGCCCTCAGCCTCGACGGCCCGCCGCAGCGTCGACAGCAGCGCCTCCGGGACCCGCCGCGCGCCGAAGGCGCGGCGGTCGGTGCGCCGTACGCCGATGGCGTCGGCCAACTCGATGGCGTCCGGGTCGGCGGTGGCGACGAGGGTGATCCGGGCGAGCAGGTCCGGGTCGTCATCGGACGGCCGCCGGTCCACCCGGACGACGTGGCCGTCCGCGGCGAGTGCGACGCGGACGTGGTGCAGGGCGGCGCCGCAACTCAGCATCGCGAGCCGCCGGTCAGGGTCGGCCACCGCGAGCATCCGGGACGGATCGGTGCGCAGTTCCAGGGCGGTCCGGGTGATTCGCCAGCGCCACGGCTGGGTGTTCAGGACCGATGGTGCGCGCAGGGATCGCCGTGCTGCTGTCTCCAGGATGTCGTTCATCGGTTCCTCCCTCGTCACGTCGAGCGTCGCGCGCTCGCCCCGTCACGGGCAGGGCTCGCCGTCCCGTCCGGACGGGACCAAAGTCCCCCTGTCGCGGGGGTCGTGTGACGGCGAGGCCCGGTCCCGGCCGCGTTCACAGCGCACCGCTCACAGCCCACCGTGGAGGCCGCCCGCGTCGTGGTCCACGCTGACGACGTCGCGACCGCCGTACGGGCCGAAGGTCCCACGGGGGGCCGGACTTCGGCCCTGTCGCCCACCGTGCCTCTGGCCCTAGCGTGACGATGTGACCGGGCAGCGGCCCGACCCCTGAGGGAAGTGGGAGACGACGGTGACTGACACCTTGACCGGTACGGACGCGGCGGTTCTGCGGACCCTGGCGGCGCCGGACGACGCGGCGGTGGCGCAGCTGGACGCGTGGTGGCGGGCGAACAACTACCTGACGATCGGGCAGATCTACCTTCAGGCCAACCCGCTGCTTCGTGAGCCGCTGGCATCCGAGCACATCAAGCCGCGGCTGCTCGGTCACTGGGGGACCAGCCCCGGCCTGTCGTTGATCTACGCGCACGTGTCGCGGTTGATCCGGCACACCGGGCAGGAGGCGATCTACCTGGCCGGGCCGGGGCACGGCGGGCCCGCGCTGGTGGCCGCCGGGTACCTGGAGGGTACGTACAGCGAGGTGTATCCGGCGGTGTCGCAGGACGAGGCGGGGCTGGTGCGGCTGTTCCGGCAGTTCTCCAGCCCGGGCGGCATCCCCAGCCACGTGTCGGTGACCACGCCCGGCTCCATCCACGAGGGCGGCGAACTCGGCTACGTGCTGGTGCACGCGTACGGCGCGGTGATGGACAACCCCGATCTGCTGGCGATCGCCGTGGTCGGCGACGGCGAGGCGGAGACCGGCCCGCTGGAGGGCTCGTGGAAGGGCACGTCGTTCCTGAACCCGGCCCGCGACGGCGCGGTCCTGCCGATCCTGCACCTCAACGACGCGAAGATCTCCGGCCCGACCGTGCTGGGCCGCAAGGACCCCGCCGAGGTCCGTGCGCTGCTGCACGGCCACGGGTACGACGTGATCGAGGTCGAAGGGGCGGACCTGCCCGGCATGCACCACCGGTTCGCGGCGGCGCTGGCCGGGGCGTGGGGGCGGATCCGGGCGATTCAGCGGGCCGCCCGCGGTGGGGACTGGGACGGCGCCCGGCCGCACTGGCCGATGATCATCCTGCGGTCGCCGAAGGGCTGGACCGGCCCGGCGGAGGTCGACGGGATCACGGTCACCGGGACGTGGCGTTCCCATCAGGTGCCGTTGTCGGGTGTGAAGGACAATCCGGAGCACCTGGCGATCCTGGAGAGCTGGCTGCGGTCGTACCGGCCGGAGGAGCTGTTCGACGCGGACGGCGTACCCACAGATCTGGTCCGTGGTTTGGCGCCCGACGGTGACCTGCGGATGAGCGCCAGCCCGCACGCCAACGGCGGGCGTCTCACCCGCGACCTGGACCTGCCGGACTTCCGCGACTATGCGGTCGAGGTGAAGGCCCCGGCCGAGCTGCGCGCCGAGTCGACCCGCAAGCTCGGTGAGCTGATGCGCGACATCTACACCCGCAACCCGGACCGGTTCCGGCTGTTCTGCCCGGACGAGACGAACAGCAACCGGCTCGGCGCCGTGTTCGAGGTGTCCGACCGGGCGTTCATGGAACGGGTCACCGCCGACGACACCGCGCTCGGCCGCGACGGGCGGGTGATGGAGGTGCTGTCCGAGCACAACTGTCACGGCTGGCTGGAGGGCTACACGCTGACCGGCCGGCACGGCATGTTCGCCACGTACGAGGCGTTCGCGATGGTCAGCGCGTCACAGACCGTCCAGCACGGCAAGTGGCTGCAGGAGGCGAAGCATCTGCCGTGGCGGGCCACGGTGCCCAGCCTCAACGTGCTGCTCACGTCGACGGCGTGGCGCAACGACCACAACGGCTTCTCGCATCAGGGGCCGGGCCTGATCCAGGTGGTGCTGACTCAGCGCGGCGACGTCGCCCGCGTGTATCTGCCGCCGGACGCGAACTGTCTGTTGTCGGTCGCCGACCACTGCTTCCGGTCGAAGTCCTACATCAACCTGATCGTCATCGACAAGCAGCCGCAGCTGCAGTGGCTGACGATGGACGAGGCGGTCGAGCACTGTGCCCGGGGTGCGGGCGTCTGGGAGTGGGCGGGGACCGACGACGGCGCGTCCGACCCGGACATCGTGCTGGCCTGCGCCGGTGACGTGGTCACGATGGAGACCGTCGCGGCCGCGCAGATCCTCAAGGAACGGCTGCCCGGTCTGCGCGTCCGCGTCGTGAACGTCGTGGACCTGATGACCCTGATCCGGCCGAAGGACCACCCGCACGGCATGGACCCGGTGCTGTTCACCGAGTTGTTCACCGACAACGTCGATGTGGTCTTCTCGTTCCACGGCTACCCGGGCGCGATCCACCAGCTCGTGCACGGCCGTCCGGACGCCGACCGTTTCCGGGTCCGCGGGTTCATCGAGCAGGGCACCACCACGACCCCGTTCGACATGACGGTGCGGAACAGGGCGTCCCGCTACCACCTCGTCATGGACGCGATCAACAATGCCAAGCGGCTGCCGCGCGGCGCCACCGAGCTGAAGGCCTGGTGCGAGTCGCAGCTGACCCGGCACGAACAGTACGTCGTCGAGCACCTGGAGGACATGCCCGAGGTCCGCGACTGGTCCCTCGGCGACTGGGCGCGGCGGGGCTAGCGCAGCCGTCCGACGTTCGCGCCCCCGCCCGTCGTCAGCACCTCGGGCGGCGGGCGGCCGGGGCGGTAGAGGTGGTTCTCAGCTGGCGGGGAGCTCAGTGCGGGTGGTCGCCGAGCAGCCGGGTGGCCAGTACCGCCGCCTGGGTGCGGCGCTCGAGGCCGAGCTTGGCGAGCAGGCTGGAGACGTAGTTCTTAATCGTCTTCTCGGCGAGGAACATGCGCCCGGCGATCTCCCGGTTGGTGAGGCCCTGGGCGATGAACTCGAGGATCTTCTTCTCCTGGTCGCTGAGGTTACGCAGTTCGCGTGGCTGTTCGACGCCGTTGCGGATGCGTTCGAGGACGCGTTGGGTGACGGCCGGGTCGAGCAGGGATTGCCCGGCCGCGACGCGGCGGACGGCGTCGACGAGGTCGGTGCCGCGGATCTGTTTGAGGACGTATCCGGCGGCGCCGGCCATGATGGCGGCGAAGAGGGCCTCGTCGTCCTCGTACGAGGTGAGGATGAGGCCCTTGATGGTGGGGTCCACGGCGCGGATGTCGCGGCAGACGTCGATGCCGCTGCCGTCGGGGAGCCGGCCGTCGAGGATCGCCACGTCGGGTTTGAGGGCGGGGATGCGGCGGGTGGCCTCCTGCGCGGAGCCGGACTCGCCGACCACCTCGATGTCACCGGCGTCGGTGAGCAGGTCGGCGATGCCGCGGCGGACGACTTCGTGGTCGTCGAGCAGGAAGACTCGGATCATGCGTTCTTTGTACCCCGGCCGGTCGTCGTCGGCCCAGGGTCCAAGGTCCCGGGCCGACGGGTACCGAGAGTCACGGGTCCGGGGGCAGGGCCGAAGGACCCGCCCCGGACGGGCGTCGAACCGCCCGTCTCAGACGACGGTGGCGGGTTTGACGGCGATTCGCCGACGCAGCGGCGGCAACCAGCGGACGAGTGCGGCGGTCCGGGGGTTGGAACCGTATACGAGCAGGGTGAGGAAGATGCCGTAGACCGGCAGGTGGCCCAGCAGCTCGGTCCCGCCGAACAGGAGCAGCGTCGCGTTGAAGGGGACACCGGCGACGAGGACGGCGACCTGGGGCAGCGCACCGGAAAGGACCAGCAGGCCGAAGAGCAGCTCGGTGGCCCCGGCGAC
Source organism: uncultured Micromonosporaceae bacterium (assembly GCA_966211315.1). Classification (GTDB taxonomy): domain Bacteria; phylum Actinomycetota; class Actinomycetes; order Mycobacteriales; family Micromonosporaceae; genus CBIHNN01. The sequence goes on from CBIHNN010000055.1 coordinate 32,948, forward strand.
CGCGACGAACGTGTCGACCGGCACGTGGATTCCGAACAGCGCGAAGACGTCCAGTTGTGGGAAGAGTCGTAGGGTTTCGCGCGCCAACGCCGGATTGGCGAGCTTCTCCGCGAACGCGAGAGTGATCAGCGCCCCGCCCGCCCCGAGGCGCAGTCCGAGCAGTGCCCGGCGCAGCGTGACCGCGTCGGGTTCGACCCGGCCGAACGTGGCGTCCGACGGTGGCACGAACGCCAGGAACACGGCGACGCCCAGCAGGTCCATGGCCGAGAGCAGCCCGACCGGGCCGGTGAGCAGCAGGGCCAGCGGTCCCACGGCGGCCAGTCCGATCGCGGCCGGGCGCAGCCTCACACCGGTGATGAACCAGATGCCCAGCACCCCCTCCAGCAACAGCAGCGCCGTACCGCCCGCCAAATCGTGGACCTTCAGGTCATGTGTCAGGAAGTGACCGGACACCGAGGCGGCGAGCAGCGACACACCGAGGTGAACGGCGAGCAACCGCGGCACGTACGGCACCAGGCGGCCGAGGAGGGACAACTGCGCGAGCTCCGGGCCGTTCGTGAAGCGCAGCGCGGCCCAGCGCCACAGCACCGTCACGGCGACGACGGCCACGACGAGGCCGAAGGTGATCGGCCGGAGCAGGAACGCCCAGTCGGTCGGGTAACTGCCCGCGTTCTCGACGAACCACGTCTCGTGCGCGTACGCCGGGCTCGGTACCGCCGACAGCGCGGCGACTCCGGCGGCGACGGCGAGACCTCGACGGATGACGATGTTCATCGCTCTCACTCCCTGGACGGCGGCATGGAAGGCGGTGATCGCCGCCGTGGAAACCTATCGCCGTTCCCACCGTCCAGTTGAGCGTGGATCGATTCCGGGGACAGGTCAGGACCAAAGTCCCGGTGGTTCGGGACCTGTCTCGGTGACGCCGGCCGGATCATGCGCGGAAGTTCGTGAGTCGTCGACGCGACGCCGGCGTCCGCCGGGTCGGGGGGGCCGCCCTACCCCCCCGCCCCCCCCCCCGGCAACCCGGCACCCCGCAGCGGGTGCCAGGCCCCCAGTACGGGGGCCGGGGCCACCACCCACGGGTGGTAAC
>CBIHNN010000056.1:0-33814 GCA_966211315.1 uncultured Micromonosporaceae bacterium
CTGCGACCCGTCCGAGGAGGCGGGCACCGTGATCGCCGACCGGTGGCCGGCCACGGCGCACCCGCCCACCCCCGCCGGAAAGGGCTCCGGCGGCGGTGACGAACGTGACAATGGTGTGGTCGTGGCGTTTGTCGCATCGCCCGGACCCCGGTGATGGCATCGGCGGGCGCGAGATGTCCCCAGGCTCCCCGCGATCACCACGCCTGCCTGCGTATGACCGTCCAAAGCCGTCGGGCATTCCGCCAACTCGGGACGCACGGCCGATTCTGGCGGCGGTATCGACCGCCGGTCGTGCCACCTGCGGTCCCCGCCACGGCTACGCCGTCATCAAACAGGTCGAGGATCTCTCCGGCGGCACCGTCCACCTCGCCGCCGGAACGCTCTACCGAACACGCCAAGGCCGCCTACCGCAGGGGTGGACGGCCACGTCCCTAGCCTCGTCCCGGCTCAGCCTGGTTTCGTCCCAGCTCAGGCGGCCACCAGCGCACGTCGATACCGGCGGGTCCGTCCACCGCCTGGACATCGTCGGGGTACGGGACCTCCAGCAGCACCTCGCCGCGGGTCTGGGCCGGAGCAGCGCACTCACCTCGACGACGAAGAACCGCCACGGCGCATCGGACATCTTTTTAGTTAGGCTACCCTTCTACAACTGCCAACCCGACGGCGCCGAGAATCGCCCGATGACGCGCAGACACCTCGTACCGGACGACCTCCAGGCGCTCCCGCCGGGCGTCACCGGCGCCGGGGCGGCCGAAAGATCACGCTGACACCCGCCGCCGGACGAACCACACCGCCGCGCCGACGCCCAGCACAGCCAGTCCGGCCAGCACCGACGTGCCGGGCAGCGTCACCGCCAGCACCAGACACCCCACGATGCCCAGCACCGGGATCCACCGCGCCGGGCGGCCCTCGTCGCGGCGCAAGGTCATCGCGGCCGCGTTGGCCACGGCGTAATAAACGAGTACGCCGAACGACGAGAACCCGATGGCCCCGCGCAGATCCACCAGCAGAACCAGCACCACCACCGCCACACCGACGGCGAGCTCGGCCCGGCCCGGCACCTGCCTGCGCGGATGAACCCGGCCGAGAGAACCCGGGAGATGCCCGTCCCGCGCCATTGCGAACACCGTCCGTGACACCCCGAGGATCAGTGCCAACAACGCCCCCACCGCCGCGACCGCCGCACCGGCCCGGACGACGGGGCTCAGCCAGGCGGCCCCGGCAGCGGTGACGACATCGGCCAGCGGCGCGCCCGATCCGGCCAGGCCCGCCGGGCCCAGCACCGTCAGCGCCGCCACCAGCACCACCGCGTAGACCACCAGGGTGATCCCCAGAGCGATCCGGACGGCCCGGGGGATCGTCCGCGCCGGGTCGACGACCTCCTCGCCGAGGGTCGCGATGCGCGCGTACCCGGCGAACGCGAAGAACAGCAGGCCTGCCGCCTGGAGAACCCCCCACACCGACCCCCCGCCCCACCCGGCGCCACCCGGCCGATCCCCCACCACGGCCGCCAGCGCCACCGCGGCCAGAACGACCAGGACGAACCCGACGAGCACCCGCGTCGCCAGCGCAGACTTTCGCGCCCCGAACAGGTTCAGCACCGTCAGCACCCCGACTCCCGCAACGGCGACGGGCCGCTCGTACCCCGGCGCGGCGTACGCGGCGCACGTCAACGCCATCGCCGCACACGAGGCCGTCTTACCGACGACGAAACCCCACCCGGCGAGGTAACCCCAGAAGCCCCCGAGCCGCTCCCGCGCGTACACATACGTCCCACCCGACTGCGGATACAACGCCGCCAACCGCGCGGACGATGTCGCATTGCAGTACGCCACCACCGCGGCGACCGCCAACGCCGCCGGCACCCATCCACCCGCCGCGGTGGCGGCCGGCGCGAACGCGGCGAACACTCCGGCGCCGATCATCGCGCCGAGCCCGATCACCACCGCGTCCGACGTCCCGAGGGACCGCACCAGCCGTTGCACCAACGCAGCCTCTCACCCGCCACCCGCCACAACCCCGAACGCCGCCACGCTGGTCGTCGTGAACCTGACGGCGGAGCCGAGATCGATTCCATGCGTCACCCACACGCTCGCGTCGTACGCCCGATCGGGAACCGACGGCCGAACCCGCGGGGGGGCGCACTGTGGTGGTTCGAAATCCGGGGTGGGTCATGACCGACGGAGCTCCTCCTGCACGAACTGCCGCCAGTCCGTCTCGAACTTCTCGAAACTCATTCCGATCGCGTCGCGCAGGCCGCCCTCGAGATCGGCGTCGGCGTAGTAGCCCGCGATGAAGGCGTACATGGTGGATTCGCCGAACCGCTTCGCCATGTACCGCATGGCCTGATGTGCCAGGTAGTAGTGATAACTGTTGATGCCCAGGGTGTCCGAGCCCCACTCGTCGTTGGACGGCAGGTGGATCGGCTGACCGTGCCGGCGTGCCCACTTCGCGTCGTTGACGCGGATCCCGGCGTCCTGGAAGGACCGGTTCGCGACGTACTCGGCGATGCCCTCGGTCACCCAGGTCCGCATCGGGACGGACCGGGTCACTCCCGGCTGCGCCAGATCGGCCAGCATCGAGTGCGTGAACTCGTGCCGGAACAGCCAGCCGACGTCCTTCATCCGCTTCGGGTCGAACACCTTCGCCGACGCGTCGATCACGACCCGCGCCCCGCCGTTGAACGCCTGACGCGTCGACGACGGCATCGAGAACGAGTGCCCAGCCGTGTTGACCAGCGCGTCGATGTCGTACAGCGAGCTCATGGCCGGATAGCTCGGCACGAACGACACCACGAACCGGTCGACGATCTCGGCGTCCTGGCCGCCGGCGCGCCAGTTGGCGACCGTGTCCTGGGCGGCCTTCTCGACCGCCGGGGACAACTGATTCGCCCTGCCGAGCAGCTTCGGCTCGGCGAGGATCATCGCCCGGTCCGTCTGGACGACCTGCATGTCCGTCCACGCGTCCCACGGGGCCGGGTAGTAGCCGCGGGAGCCCTTCGGACCACCGCCGCCGACACCGGTGATGAGCGGCGGGGCGGCCGCGTTCGCCCGGGTGACCCGCCAGCGGTACGTCTCCCTGACGGGCGTGAGGTCGTACCCCTTGATCTGATGGTTGAAGTTGACGTCGACCTCGACCGACACCGGCTGGCCGAACGCGCCGACGGGGTCACCGGCCGGCTTACCGGCCTGGAACTCCTGCACGGCGAACGACACCCGCTGAAGGTTGTCGAAGACCCGCCGCTGACTCTCCACCAGGGCCTTGTCGGCGGGATCCACCGTGGACAGGAATGCCTTCCGGTCGCGCGCGGCCAGTGCCTTCGAGCGGCTCGCCGCGAGCGTGTCGAGATCAGTCTGGGTGATCGCCGCGACCGCGGGCGCGGCGACCTGAACCGCGTCGGAGAGGTGGCTCGACGGCGCCGAACTGCGCCGGCTGTCGGAACCGGCGAAAACGCCGATGCCCGCGCCGCCGAGTACGGCACCGAGCATCGCGACGCTGACGAGCAGGGCCCGCAGCCGGGTCCGCGGGGGCCGCACGGCCCGATCCGGGAAAGGGTGCGCCGGTCCGGGTCCGGGTGGGTACGTCGGACCATGCTGGCTCATGCTGTTCCTTGCCGTGAGGGATCGCGGCGGTGCCCCATCGCGGCGGCGGGAAGGGCACGGCGCCGCCCATCAAACCACGCCGGTGACCGGCCGGGTAGCCGGCGTGGACAAACCCTCCCCAGCGCCCACCGAACCGCCTGGCCCGGAAGGTCAGAAGCGCCTGCCGGCACCGAGGCACGGATCTCGCCGCGGCGGTCCCGGGTCAGCTGAGCTGACGGTCCCGCGGGCGTGCGCGGCGGCGTGACGCACGCGCCAGCCAGACCCCGAGCGTCCCGGCCGCGACCAGCAAACCGCCCATGACCAGGTACGCGGGCAGATCCGGCCCGGTCACCGGCAGCCCTGCGCCGCCGGACCCGCCGGTGTCGTCCACTCCCGGCTCGGGGACCGTGAAGGCGACCGGCGAGCTGAACGCCAGTCCGGCCCGGCTCACCGTGATGACCAGGACGGCGTACGACACTCCGGCGGTGAGCCCCCGGACGGTGCATCCGGTGGTGCCGGTGCACTCCTGCTGCTGGGCGACGTCCGGCCCGTCCGGCCCGGTGAGGATCAGTGCCTCGTCCGTCCGGGGACCTGTGGCGCCTGCCGCACCCGGCGTCCACGTGACCAGGACACTGCGGTCACCGGGTTCGGTGTGTACCCCGGTGGCGGGCTCGGGGCCGAGCCGGGTGCGTACCGGTGCGGTCTCGTCGGCGTCGTCCCCGCCGCCGAGCTGACCGTTGCCGCCCGCGCCCCAACAGTCGACGACGCCGTAGACGTCGACGCCGCAGGTGTGCGTTCCACCCGCGGCGATCTCCGAGACGAAGGGCCGGTCCACGCCGAACAGGAACCGGGTGTACGGCGACGCGCGCAACTCGCCGACGGTCACCGGCGCCGGAGTGGACCGGTTACCGGTGTCGCCGGTGCCGAGCTGCCCGGACGAGTTCTCCCCCCAGCAGTACGGCAGGCCGCCGATCTCGGCGATGCACGTGGTGTCCCCACCGGCGTCGATGTCCAGCGCAGCCCGGTTCGCGCCGAGACCGACGCCTTGGGGCGTGGCGGCGTCCCCGGACGACACCGTGCCGAGCTGCCCGGAGGAGTTGGCTCCCCAGCAGTAGACGCCGCCGGTACCGGCGAGTGCGCAGGCGTGCGCCCGCCCGACGGTGATCGCACGGAAGCCGTGTGCGGCCGGGGGCTCGGTCACTGCGACCGGTACGTCCGACGCGACGCCGGTACGGCCGTCGCCGAGCTGCCCGTCGACGCCGGACCCCCAGCACCAGGCGATGTCGTCCCCGTCGACGGCGCACGTGCTGCCGTCACCCGCCGCGAGGTCCACGACGCCGTAGAGGCCCGGCACCTGCCGGGGCGTCGGCTCGTCCGCCCCGGTGGTGCCGAGCCCGAGCTGTCCCGCGTCGTTGCGCCCCCAGCACCAGACGGCACCGTCATTCGTGAGGACGCAGGTGTGGTCACGCCCGGCGACGACCCGCTCGGCGTCCGTGAACCCGGGCACCGGCCGCAGCCGTGCGGTGGTCGTCCCGTCGCCGAGTTGGCCGTGGTCGTTCGCGCCCCAGCAATACACGTCGCCGTCCGGGCCGGACACGACGCAGGTGTGCGCCCGTCCGGCGTCCACCCCGTACACGAGGCGGCCGGCCAGCGGCCCGCTGTCGTTGAGCGGTACGGGCACACCCGAGTCGGTGGTGGTGCCGTCACCGAGCTGCCCGTCACCGTTCTGTCCCCAGCACCAGACGGTGGCGACGACGGTGACGGAGCAGCTGTGTGCGGTGCCGGTAGCGAGGATGTGGGTGTACCCGGTGACGTCGAGGGCGTGGACCGGGCCGAGCGCCTCAGCCAGTGCGCCGCGAACCTGCGCAGCGGTGGGTGGCGGTTGCGGTGACGGGGCGGCCTGCGCGGGGGCCGTACCCGTCACTGTCGTCGCCAGCACTGCCAGCGCGCCGAGCGCTCGCATCCACGTCGCCATGTCCGTCCCGCCCCCGCACCGTCAGCTGTCCGGGGTTCAACGGCCGGGGCGGTCGCGGGGAACGTCAGGTGACCGTGAAAGTCCTGGTCGTGCCGGTGAAGGCGCTGATCTGACCGAACAGCCCCTTCGCGTCGCCGTGGTGCACCACCCGGTAGTCGCCGGGCTGGGCGGATGCCGGGATGGTCCAGGTGATCGTGGCGATCGACGCGGCGAGGCCGTCGCGGCGCCACCGGTAGATCGTGGACCAGTCGTTGTCGGTGGCGACGGTCCGCCACGCGGTGCCGTCCCGGCGCTGGATCTCCAGGTACGTGCCCTCGTCCCGCAGGTTGTTGCCGGGGTGGGCGCTGGCGAACTCGACGGTCGCCGTGTCCCCGCGCCGGTACGCGGCACCCGGCTGGGTCAGCACGTCACCGAACGCGTGCCCGATCTGCGGCGCGTCGAACACGATCCCGGGCCGCACACTGATCTGCCGGGACGCCTGCGACGGTGGCCGGACGGCGCTGGGCGTGACCGTCCCGGCGCGCAGGGCCGCCGCCAGGGTCGCCAGTTCCTGCTCGTACGCGGGGAGGGTGTAGCGGCCGAAGTGGGTGGAGGCGCCCTCGTAGTGCTGGGCGTCGTACTCCTCGGGCGTGGCGACGTAGCCCGCGTACGCGTTGGCGTACCCGGCGAGAACGTGGTGGGTGGTGAGCCCGCCGAGCTGCGCCCCGACGGCGTCCAGGACCCGCTGGCCGGAGACGATGGTGAACTCGGCGGGGACGGTGGTGAGTGCGAGCTGGCCGATCCGGATCACCTGCAACGGGAGGATCTGCGGAGTCCAGGACGGGTTCTGGCTGCCCGTACCCAGGAAGATCGGTTTGGGTTCCTGGCATCGGCGGACCGACGCCGGGGTCGGCGCCACCACGATCCCCGCGGCGAGCAGGAGCGGGTTGGCGGCCAGGTCCCCCTCGTCCACGATGTCGGGGCCGGGTCCGTCCTCGGCGCCCGCGGTGAACGCCTGCCCGACGGCGGCGGGGCAGGTGGTGTGCGGCCGCCCGTCCGGCGTGTACGCACCGCTCACGGTGATGCGGGAGAAGTCGACGTACCGCTGCCGGACGTCGATCGGTCCGGTGAGGACCTCGGTGGCCGAGGCGAAGAGGGCGGCGGCCTTGTCGGCCTGGAGTTGCCCGATGATCCGGGTGTTCTCGAACTCGTCGTCGGTGGGGCCCTTGGCGCCGCCGTCGCGCGGGTTCGGGGACATGTCCCCGGCGCCGGTCTGGGCGAACGCGGCCACGAACGTCCCGCGGTCGGCCCAGGACACGCCGTACCGGTCGTGCTCGGTGGTGTACGCCGCGTACCCCTTGTTGTCGGGGCTGATCAGGTGGTTGCCGGGCGTCATCGATGTGCCGTGCGTGGCGAACCAGCTGATCATGCCGACCGGCGTGCCACCCTGCTCGAAGCGCAGTACGGTCATCCGCTGGTCCACCGCGCCGGGGAAGCGGGCCTTGTCGGCGGCGGGGTTGCGGTCGAACGCGGCCGGCGACCGGTTGACGTTCGCGCCGGCCAGGGCGCCGGTGGCGATCTTCACGGTGCCGGGTGCGAGGTCGTCGTGGGCGGCGGTGACGGCTCGTACGACACCGGCGACGATGGCCTCGAAGGTGGAGCGTTCGAATCCGAGGGTCGTCAGGTTGTAGAGCGTGTGGTGCGAGAAGCCGCCGGGCCCGGCGTGGGTGTGGGTGGCGGAGATGACCAGGTTCGCGTCGGTGAACCGGCCACCGAGGCGCCGGAGCACCTCCTGCTGCACGGCCTGGGTGACGAAGTCGAGGTCGGTGTTGACGAAGGCGACCGTGTGGCCTGAGCCGTCGTCGATCACGAACGCTCGCGCCCACTGTCGGGAGTGGATTCCGGAGGTGGTCTGGGCCGGGCTGGCGTACCCCAGCATGCCGACCTCGGCGGCCTGGCCGGTGATGTCACCGATCCCGACGCCGATCCGGTAGGAGGGTGGTGCGGCGGTGGCGGGCGCGGCTCCGGCGACGAGGACGAGGAGGAAGGTGGCGAGGAAGGTGCGGACACGACCCAACATGAGGACCCCTCACGCATCGGTGGTCATAGATGTTACGACCAGACGTCCTTCCACACCAGAACGCGCACGCGGGTGCCCGAGGACCGTGCCGCCACGAGACCCCCTCCCGAGGGTCAGGCGTTCCAGTCGACGAGTTGGATGATCACGCCGTTCGGGTCACGGACCTGGAAGGCACGTTCGCCCCATTCCTCCACGGTCAGGGGCATGGTGATGGCCACTCGCTCCGACTCCAGGCGGGCGAGTTCTCCTTCGAGGTCGTCGACGACGAACGCGAGGATCAGGCCGTCGGCGCGGGACCAGCGCTGGTCTTCGGGGAGGGTTTCGAGGCCTCGGCGCAGGAAGACGACGTTCATTCCGGCGTCTTCGCGGGCGAGGGAGGCGAAGCCGTCGGCAGCCGCCCGCCGGGTGAAGCCGAAGTGCCGGATGAGGAAGTCGGCGGAGGCGGGCACGTCGTCCACGTTGAGCGAGACGGCTGAGCCGGTAATACGCATCTCGTTACTGTACGCCGTACACGGAACGCTTCAGGTCGGCCACAGGTCGCCCACAGCCCCTTTTGGCAGGGTCTGCCCGATGAAACACCGGCAGCCCTCAGGGGGACGACACCGCACCGACGCCCTCGGCAGGGCGCACGGGCGGCATCGTGCGCAGGAGTCGCTGTTCGCGAACGGGCGGCACCGCGCGCCGGTGGAGCTGGCCGAACGCGGCCGACAGGTCGCGGCCCTCGCGGTCATCGCGACCGGGGTCGGGATCGCGGCCGCGAGCGCCACACCGGACCCGGCGCCCGCCGTCGCCACGAACATCGCGATCGACTCGCGCGCGGCGATTGCGGCCAGCGCGGACCGGGCGGTGCGGCCGGCTCCCGTGGTGGCAGCTCCTACGGGCACGGGGACGCCGATCGCCCTACCCCAGAAGAAGGCCGTGAACACGAAGGCCGAGAACGCGAAGGCCGTGAACACGAAGGCCGAGGTCAAGGCGGTGGCCGAGTGGGTCGAGCCGATGCCCGGCGCCAGGACCACGTCATGCTTCGGGCAACGTTGGGGGCGGCTGCACGCGGGCGTCGACCTGGCGGTCGCGCCCGGCACGCCGATCAGGTCCGTCGGGGCCGGCACGGTCGTCTCGGCGGGCGCGAACTTCGGGGGGTACGGGATCTCCGTCCTCGTCGACCACGGAAACGGTTACCTCACGCACTATGCGCACATGTCCGCGAAGTCCGTCAGCGTGGGCGACCGGGTGACCGCTGGCCAGGTCCTCGGCAAGGAGGGCTCGACCGGCCACGTGACCGGCCCTCACCTGCACTTCGAGGTGCACAAGGGCAGCTTCCAGAACCCGGTCGAGCCGACGGCGTGGCTCGCCGACCGGGGCGTCCGGATCCGCGGCTGCTAGGTCGGGTAAACCACCGACGAGCGGCCGCTCCTCGGTCGCGGGGTGCCGTCGATCTGGTAGCCGCTGTCGGGCGCGTCCAGCCACACCACGTACGGGGCGCCCGACGTCAGGTTCCCGATCTGCGTTTTGGCCGAGCAGCCCGACGTGGCCTGCACCGTCTTCCACTCGGTCGGCGGCTGGGCGCCGGCGACGAGGTCCTGGGGCACCGCCGCGACCCGGTACGTCGTCGGTGCCGGACTACCGACCCGCGGCCAGCTGACGTCGATGGAGTTGCTGCCCACCGTCACGGTGACGGGGATCAGCACCTGCCCGGCCAGCCAGGTGAACGCGCACGACGTGTCGGTCGGGATCGGTTTCAACGTGGGCAACGGGGTCGGCGGGGTCGAGCCCACGGTCACGGGTGGAGGCGGGGTGGGCTTGCCCTGGGCGACCACGATCCAGCTGTCACCCGGGCCGAGCTGGCTGTTCTGGCCCACCCGATGGATCCGACCGGAGCCCGTCGTGCCTGGCGCGCACCCGGCTACCAGCAGCGATACGGCGGCGAGCAGTACGCCCGGCCGGGCGTGCCGTCGTGTCCGGCGGGGCGGCACGGGGGCCGCCGCTGGTACGGCGGAGCGGAGCTTCGTCACCGCGGCCTCCGATCCTGTTTCAGGGGTTCTGACCGTGCCTGATCGGCGCCCCACCCCGCGACATGAGCGATGTGCGCCGAGACGGTCGACCGACGGCACCGCGGGGGCGGTGCTTCACGGCGGGATCTCGTGGATCCGCGAACGAACCAGACAGCAGGCGACAGGTATCCGCGGCAGGATCAGGGGTGAACACCGACGGAGGGAATCACCATGGCGGGAATCGCCTCACTCGCAATGATCAACATCGACACGGCCGACCCGGCGGGCCTGGCCCGGTTCTATTCGGCACTGACCGGCTGGGACGTCGTCCACAGCCAGCAGGAGTACGCGATGATCTCGGACGGCACCACCTCGATCGGCTTCGGCCTGGTCGAGGGCTACGTGCCGACGTCCTGGCCGCAGGAGCCCGCGCCCAAGCGCTACCACCTGGACTTCTACGTCGACGACCTGGACAAGGCCGAGGCGCAGCTGCTCGACCTCGGCGCCACCAAGCCGGAGAACCAGCCCACGCCGGAGCGCTGGCGCGTCCTCATCGACCCGTCCGGTCAGCCGTTCGACATCTGCCTCAAGAGCTGACGAGCACCAGCGTCACCAGCGCGGCGACGGTGAGGGTGGCGCTGGCGGCAACGGTTCGGGTGGCGGCGGTCCGGGAACGCGGGCCGAGCCAGGCTGCCGCGATCAGGCCGCCGCCCCAGGGCAGAGACCAGGTCAGGGCGTACTGGCCGAGCGAGGTCAGGTCGGAATCGTGGGACGCGTACCCGACCGCCGGAGGCAGCAGCAGGGCGACGACCGCCCCGGCCACGACCAGATGGGGGTGGTGCGGGCGCCGGGCCGCCCAGCCGCGGGCCGGTTCGCGCCAGAGCAGGCCGACCGCGACGCAGGTCGCGACCGTACCCGCGACGGCGACGACCGCGGCGAACGTGACCACGGTGGCCAGGTTGTGCCGCGCGATGTCCGACGCGCCGTTCGCGTTGAACCAGTCCCGCACCGCGACCATGCCGATGCCCGCGACCTGAGCACCCACGATCCCGGCCACGGCCGCCGCGGGCCGGCGCCGCGCCGGCTGCCCCATCAGCATCACCCCGGCCGCGCCCAGGGCCGCGACCAGCGGCCAGATCATCGGTAGCACATTCCACCCGAAATGCACCGCTCCGTCGGGCGTCGCCCTCTTCCCGGGTACGGCCGCCGCCATCCCAGCAGCGAACGCGGCGAGGACGAGCACCGCCCCCGCCACCGTCGTCGTGACCTGCTTGTTCCGCATGTGTGGATCAACGCGGTGACCCCCGGACAGGCAGCGGCTCCGCGAAGGTCCAGCCCGTCGGGAGCACCGGCACCGCCCGTCGGCACTCGACCGGCCCGGCCGTCGAGCGGGATGCCCCCGGGGTCGGCGTCACCCGGGCGCGGCGCGACTCAGGCGGCGCCCGGGACCGGCAGGGATGACGCGGCCAGAGCGGCCGCGACCGAGTCGGCCATCCGGGCGAGGTACGCGTCGTTCACCGGTTCCCGGGCCACGGCGAGCCGCCAGTACAGCGGGCCGAGCAGCAGGTCGACGGCGGTGTCCGGGTCGGTGCCGGGCGGCAGTTCCCCCCGCTCGACAGCCCGCCCGACCAGGTGCACACCGACCTCCCGCTGGTACGTGAGCAACGTCTGGTGCAGCGTCTCGGCGATCTTGGGCGTACGGGCGGCCTCGGCCAGCAGGTCCGGAATGATCTGCGAGGCGAGCCGGTGGGCGAGCGCGTGCGCCGCGATCCGGAGCAGGATGTCGAGGTCGCCGCGGAGGCTCCCGGTGTCGGGCATGGGCATCCGCTGCCCCACGATGTCCGACACGATCCCGATGACCATTTCGAGCTTGTTGCTCCATCGCCGGTAGATGGCGGTCTTGCCGACACCGGCGCGGCGGGCGACGGCCTCGATGGAGAGGCGGCCGTAGCCGACGGCGGCGAGCTCCTGCGTCACGGCGTCGCGGATCGCGGTCGTGATCTCGTCGCGCAGGACGGCCGCGCCGGCCGGGGTACGTCGCACTGGGTTAGCCACGACGGCACTATAGCGCGACGACGCGACGGTTGCGTTCCGCCGTTGGGTGAGCTAGCGTCTGCCACACGTCGATACGCGACCGTTTCGGGGCTTGCGCATCACTATTCTTGCTCCTGTCGCGCGGGACGTAGCGTGTACGACCCGGACCTGACCCGACGAGACGGAGCGACGATCCATGCCTGAAACGGCAGTGGCCGAATCCGAGTCCAGCGTCGCCCTCCGGGCGCTCGCGGCTCGGCACGGCCTCACCTCCGCGGCCGCCCGGCCGACGCTCCCGGCGTACCTCCGACAGCTCTGGAAATACCGGCACTTCATGGCCGCGTACGCCGACGCGCGCGTCACGTCGTCCCTGGGTGACACCCGGCTCGGCCGGCTCTGGCAGGTTCTCACGCCGCTGATCAACGCGGCCGTCTACTACGTGATCTTCGGGATGCTGCTGTTCAAGAGCAATACGCCGAACTACGGGTCCTATCTCTGTGTCGGCGTGTTCGTGTTCGGCTTCACGCAGTCGACCGTGCAGTCCGGCACTCAGTCGATCACCAGCAACCTGGGGCTGATCCGCGCGCTGCAGTTCCCCCGGGCCAGCCTGCCCATCTCGGTGACACTCATCGAGTTGCAACACATCGCGGTCGGCATGGGCGTACTGAGCGTCATCGTGCTGCTCACCGGTGAGCCGCTTACCTGGGAGTGGCTGCTGATCGTCCCCATCCTGCTGCTGCAGGCGGTGTTCAGCGCGGGCCTGGCGATGTTCACCGCCCGGCTCGGCTCGAAGATGATCGACCTCAAGCAGGTCATGCCCTTCGCGCTCCGGGTCTGGATGTACGGCTCCGCCGTCATCTACCCGGTGCAGGAGTTCCGCGGTCACGGCTTCCTGACCACATTGCTGAACGCCAACCCGATGGTCGTCTACATCGAGTTGATGCGCCACGCGATGATGGAGGACGTCAAGCTCGCGATGCCGGTCAGTCACCTGTGGCTGTTGGCCGCCGGCTGGGCCGTCGTGTTCGGCGTGGTCGGATTCGTCTACTTCTGGCGCGGTGAGAAGGAGTACGGCCGTGGCTGAGGACAGCGTCCCCACCGTCGTCGTCGACGACATCCATGTGATCTACCGCGTGCACGGCTCCGCCACGCCCGGCACCGGCAGCCCGATCGCCAGCTTCAAACGGCTGGTCACGGGCACGAAGCTCGCCTCGGTTCGCGAGGTACACGCGATCAAGGGAATCAGCTTCGTCGCCCGCCGCGGCGAGGCGATCGGACTGATCGGCAGCAACGGTTCCGGCAAGTCGACGCTACTCCTGGCCATCGCCGGGCTGCTCCCGGTCGACAAGGGCGGCCTGTACACGCTGGGCCAGCCATCGCTGCTCGGCGTGAACGCGGCCCTGATGAACGACCTCTCCGGCGAGCGCAACGTGACTCTGGGCTGTCTGGCCATGGGCATGTCACCCGCGGAGACGAAGGCGCAGCTGCCCGGCATCATCGAGTTCTCCGGCATCAACGAGCGCGACGACTTCGCCACGATGCCGATGCGGACGTACTCCTCCGGCATGGCGGCCCGACTGCGGTTCTCGATCGCCGCGGCCAAGAAGCACGACGTACTGCTCATCGACGAGGCCCTGGCGACGGGTGACGCGAAGTTCCGTCGGCGCAGCGAGCAGCGGGTCCGCGATCTGCGCCAGGAGGCCGGCACGGTCTTCCTGGTCAGCCACTCGAACGAGTCGATCCGTGACACCTGCGAACGCAGTATCTGGCTGGAGTCCGGCGAGCTGCGCGCGGACGGCCCGACCGAGGACGTCATGCGCGAGTACGAGCGTTACATGAGCAATTGACGATCCCCCCATCGTGAAGGACGCGGCACTGGCCCGCATTCCGGTAGCGCCCCTACCCGGTGGACTATCGCATCGACAGATGCACGTGGTTCGTGTGGTCGCTGGACGGGTCGCCCTGACCCCGGGTGTACGCCCGCCAGCCGCTGCCCGGCAGCCAGATCCGCTTGAACCAGATGACGTAGAGCACGCCGAGCCGGTTCGAGTTGTCGATGAAGTAGTTCGCGAGATTGTTGCCGTACTCCTTGTCGGAGCCGGACGCCACACCACCGAACGTGTTCGGCGCCGCGGCGAAGTCGCAGGCGCGGCCCTTCGGGTGTTCGCCGGAGCCCTGCGGCCGGAAGCACGACACGAAGTGTCTGAATCCGGCGGACTTGGCCTGGTTCATCGCGAACAGGGTTCGCGGGGTGATGCAGCCGGTCGTCGTCGGGTCGTTGATGCTGCATGACTCGTTGGGCAACGATCCGTCGGAATTGCGCGGCGCCGACTTGGAGGCCGCGGAGCCGCCGCCACCGCCGCCCGGTGCTGCTGCGGGCTCGCCACCGACCTGGGCGGCCTTGAGCGAGGTCTCGGCCTGCTGCTTGCGGGCGGCCATGACCGTGACCTGTTTCTGCTGGTCCTTGATCTCCACGTCGAGGGCCTGCCGGGCGCGCTGCTCGGACTCCCTGGCCTCGGCGAGTTGCCGGATCGCCTTGTCCTTCTTCGTCGCGACCGCCTGCAGGCTGGTCGCCCGGTCGAGGAACGCGTCGGGGGTGCCCGCGCTGAGCAGCGCACTGATCGGCCCGATCCGGCCCGTCCGGTAGGCGGTGTCGACGACGTCTCCCATCGCGGCGGACCGGGTGATCAGGTCCGCGTCGACGTCCTTGAGACGGGCGACGATCTCGCTCTGGCGCTTCTTGGAGGCTTCCAGCTTGTCCTGCGCCTCGAGGTAGCCGCGGGAGGAGTCCTCCAGCTGCTTGCGCAGGGTGTCGGTGCCGCCCTCGTCGTCGTTGGCGGGCGCGCTCAGCGGCGGTGCGGCACCGGCCGTGACGGGTGCCGCCACGGCTGCGACGACGGCGGCGAGGCTCAGCGCGGCGACTGCGATCAGTCGTCTGCGAAGTCTTGAACTGCGTGTCACGGGTCGTCCTTCCGTTGGCCGTCGACCGGGTCAGCTGACGGGTTCGGGACGGAAGAACGCTCCCTACCGCAGGTGCGGATTCACCCCAGTGACGCGCGGGTCGCCGGTTCACCCGCAGGCGGTTGGCGGTGGCATCGCGGGCAGGTGGGGGTACGTACCGTGGGCACGGCCGGTTCAGCCATTACGTACGCAATGTGGGGAACAACCCACAGGAATGCGCTGCGCAATTGTTCATTTACTATGAGTGACGCCGCCGACAACGAATCACCCGCATTGCTGGTTACGGCCGGCGCAGAGCTCCCTGTCCACGAGGCGAATCACGCAAAGTCATTGCGCGGTAACGGTTTTCGCGGGTCTGACAATGGGGTTTCGGATTCGTCGGTCGGGTACGCTTGGTCACCGGTCATCGCCAGGTAGGCACCAATCGGTGCCGGCGCGACCGACGCTCAATCGCCCCTCGGGGCGAATCGGGGACCCACGTTTCACTGGGGTGAATCCGCACCTGCGGTAGGGATCATCTTCCGTCCCGAACCCGTCAGCTAACCCGGTCGGCGACAGATGGAAGGGAAACGCATGACGCCACGTGTGCGCCGGTGGCTCGGCTTGGCCCTGGCACCACTCGCCGCGACGACGCTTCTCCTCGCGCCCGTCGCATCGCCGGCCAGGGCAGCGCCCGGCGACTCGTCGGAGGCCCCGGACGAGGGCGACACGAACGGCACGATCGACGAGGTGCTCGACAGCGTCGGCCGCCGGTACGTCGAGGCGAAGAACGCGTACGACCAGTCGAACGCGCGTCAGCAGGAGCTGAGCAAGAAGGTCGCCGACGCGGAAGCGAAGCGCGACGCGATGCTGCCGACGATCGGCAAGATCGCCAACTCGTCGTACCGGACCGGACGGATGAGCCCGATAAGTCTGATGCTGAGCAGTCAGGACTCGGACGGCTTCCTCACGACCGCGCGGAGGCTCGACGAGTACGCTCAGCTCAACTCCGACAAGCTCGCGAGCCTACAGGCGGCGATCGACGAGGTGAGCCGTACCAAGGCCGCCCTGGACACCGAGGTACAGACCGCCGACAAGCAGTTGAAGATCATGGACAGCAAGAAGAAGGAAGCCGAGTCGGCACTCAAGCTCGTCGGCGGCCAGAACTTCACCGGCGGGCTCATCGACTTCAAGTCGAAGGAGGCGGCCCCCGCTCCGCGCGCTGCGGACGGCAGCTGGCGGAAGGAGTCGTGCAGCATCCCCGACCCGACCACCAGTGGCTGCATCACCCCGCGCACCAAGCACATGTTCGACGAGGTGAGGAAGGCCGGCTTCGACCGGTTCGTCGGCTGCCACCGCAACGGTGGCCCGTTCGAGCACCCCAAGGGCCGCGCCTGCGACTGGTCGCTGCAGAACTCCGGCTTCGCGAAGTGGCACAACGACGACACCCGCTCGTACGGCAACAATCTGATGGCGTTCGCCGTCCGCAACGCCGACCGGCTGGGCATCCTCTACGTGATCTGGAACAGACAGATCTGGTTCCCGGCGACCGGCTGGAAGCGCTACAGCGGGCCGAGCACCCACGAGGATCACGTGCACATATCGATGCTCTGAGGTGACGTAGGCCCCCGCCGCGAACAGTGGGGGCCTACGTCGTCTCAGCGGTCGCTGGTCATCCGCCGGTCCGGCGCGCGGCCGGGCGGCTGCTGCGGCGCCGGACCGCTCGGCGGCGCCGGCGGGATCGGCAGCGTGAGCGGCTTGACCTGGGTCACCGTCACCGGCTTGCCATGGTGTACGAGATCCAGCCGCGCGGACCCGCCGCCGTTACGCAGCGAGTACGTGACCTCGTCCGACGACACGTCGACCCGCAGCCGTAGCCCGCGCCACAGGAGCGAGAAGTCCAGGCGCGAGATCCGGCTCGGCAGCCGCGGCGCGAACGACAGCTGACCGTGGGTGTCACGCATGCCGCCGAGCCCCGCCACCAGCGCGATCCAGGAACCCGCCAGCGACGCGACGTGCACGCCGTCGCGGGCGTTGCGGTGCAGGTCGTGCAGGTCCATCAGGGCGGCCTCGCCGAGATAGTCGTGGGCCAGCTCAAGGTGACCCACCTCGGCCGCCATGACCGCCTGAATGCACGCCGACAACGACGAATCCCGCACGGTGCGAGCATCGTAGTACGCGAAGTTGCGGGCCTTCTCCTCCTGCGTGAACGCGTCACCGCGGACGTACATCGCCATCACCAGGTCGGCCTGCTTCACCACCTGCTTGCGGTACAGCTCGAAGTACGGGTAGTTCAACAGCAGCGGGTACGCCTCCGGGGGAGTGTTCTCGAAGTCCCACTCCTGCAGCCGGGTGAAGCCCTCCGACTGCTGGTGCACCTGCAACTCCCGGTCGTACGGGATGTGCACGCTGGCGGCGGCGTCCCGCCAGGACGCCGTCTCCTCGGCGTCCACACCCAGCTTGCGGGCCAGGTCAGGGTGGCGGCCCGCCGCGTCGGCGGCCGCGTACAGGTTCTGCTGGGCCATCAGGTTCGTGTAGACGTTGTCGTCCACGACGGCTGTGTACTCGTCGGGGCCCGTGACCCCGTCGATGTGGAACCGGCCGTGCCGGTCATGGTGTCCCAGCGAACGCCACAGGCGGGCCGTCTCCACCAGCAGCTCCAAGCCGACCTCGCGCTCGAAGTCGATGTCTCCGGTGACCTGCACGTACCGCCGAACCGCGTCGGCGATGTCCGCGCCGATATGGAACGCGGCCGTACCGGCAGGCCAGTACGCCGAGCACTCGTGCCCGCGGATCGTCCGCCACGGGAACGCTGCCCCGCGCAGCCCCAGCGTCTGCGCCCGCTCCCGGGACAGGTCCAGGGTGTTGTGCCGCCAGCGCAGCACGTCCGCGGCCGCAGCGGGCTGCGTGTACGTCAGCACCGGCAGCACGAACGTCTCGGCGTCCCAGAAGGTGTGGCCGTCGTAACCGGGGCCGGTGAGGCCCTTCGAGCCGATCGGGCGCTTCTCCGCCCGGGCCCCGGCCTGCAGCGTGTGGAACAGTCCGAACCGGACGGCCTGCTGGACCTCCGGGTCCCCCTCCACCGACACGTCCGAGTGGTCCCAGAACGTGTCCAGGTATTCACGCTGCTCCTCGACCAGGGATTCCCAGCCGGTCAGCCGGGCGCTGGCGAGCGCGGCGCCGACCTGGTCGCGCAGGGCCGGCAGCGACCGGTTGCTGGACCAGCCGTACGCGGCGAGCTTGACGACCCGCAGCTTCTGGCCGGGCTGCAACTGAGCGGCGACCGTGGTGCGCAGCCAGTCCGGGTGCCCCTCGGTGGTGATCGCGTGCTTGCCGGGCGCCTCGACGAAGTGCTCCATCGCCGCGGCCATCCGCAGGTTGCTGGCCTTCGTACGGTGGATCAGCAGCCCGCCCCCGGCCTGCTCAAGCAGCTCCTCGGCCTGGAGCGGGTGGTCGAGCACAGCCGCGACCCGCGGGTCCTTGCTGGTCGGCGGCAGCTGCTCGTTCGCCACGAGCTCCGACTGGACGATCAGCCGGGCCGGGGCGTCGAGGGGCTCGACCTCGTACAGGATCGCCACGATCGCGCGCTGGGTGAACGACACCAGCCGGGTGGACCTCACCCGCACGGCCTGACCGGCCGGGGACACCCACTCAAGGGTCCGTTCGAGGGTACCGGCCCGCAGGTCCAGAATCCGTTCGTGGCAGCGCAGCTCCCCGTACCGGACGTCCAGCGGCTCGTCGTCGACGAGCAGGCGGATCGGCTTCGCGTTGGTCACGTTGACGACGGTCTGGCCGGACTCGGGAAAACCGTAACCGGCCTCGGCGTACGGCAGCGGGCGGAGCTCGTAGAAGGAGTTCAGGTACGTGCCGGGCAGCCCGTGCGGCTCACCTTCGTCGAGGTTGCCGCGGAGGCCGACGTGGCCGTTGGACAGGGCGAAGACGGACTCTGACTGGGCCAGCACCTCGAGATCCAGCCGGGTCTCGCGGATGTGCCACGGATCGACGGGGTAGGCCCGCTCACGGATCACAGTGGTGCCTCTCGGTGTAGGTGGGCGATGGGGAAGGCACACGGTGCCCCCTCGCCGGGGAACGCGGGTCACGCCGCCGGTTGGCCCGGCGGGTTCGGTCGGAGTTCTTTTGTACGCCCGTCCGTCAGCCGAGGCGGGTGGTTTCGGTATTGATACGCAGCCCGGGCAACGTTCGGATGTCAGCCAGGTACTTCCGCCGGATCTCGGTCATGCCGTGATCCGGCGTGCTCCCCCGCCGGCCGTCAGCCGGCGGACGGGTCGATCAGCTCCGTGAGATCCTTCACGGCGATGTCGGCACCGTGCTTGATCAGGTCGGCTGCCTGCCCGACCCGGTCGACTCCGATGACGTACCCGAAGTCACCGGCGCGGCCCGCCTCGACACCGGCCAGGGCGTCCTCGAAGACGGCGCACTCCGCCGGCTTGACCCCGAGCATGCGGGCACCCTCGAGGAAGGTGTCCGGGGCAGGTTTTCCGGGTAAGCCGAGTTCCCGGGCGACGATGCCGTCGACCCGTACCTCGAGGAGGTCCTCGATGCCGGCGGCCCGCAGCACGTCACGGCAGTTCGCGCTGGCGGACACGACGGCCCGGCGCAGGCCGGCATCGCGTGCGGCGTGCAGGTAGTCGACGGAGCCGGGATATACCTGTACGGCGCCGGCCTTGATCCGCTCCACCACGACGAGGTTCTTGCGGTTCCCGAGCCCGTTGACGGTCTCCAGGTCAGGGCCGTCGTCAGGGGTGCCGTCGGGCAGGGTGATGCCGCGCGACGCCAGAAACGTCCGTACGCCGTCGGCACGCTGTCTGCCGTCGACGTAGCGGTGATAATCGGGACCGCTGTCGAAGGGCCGGTAGGGCTCGTGGTGTCGCTCCGCCCACACCTGGAGGAACGTGTCGAACGTTTCCTTCCAGGCGGCATTGTGCACCAGGGCGGTCTGCGTCAGCACACCATCCAGGTCGAACAAGCAGGCGGTCACGTGAGGAGGAAGACCGAGCACGGAGTCAATCTAACCGCCCGGGGCGTTCCTTAACCGTCAAGCGACCTCTGGACGTCGCTCCGGCGATTCGTCTCGCCGCCGTCTTCGCGTTCGCCCAGGTCAGCAGCTGTCTCCAGCGCGGGCACCTGGGCACGCAGTTCCACGACGGTGCCGTCCGGACCGGTTTCGATCGCGACAAAGTCGCACAATTGGTACGCCAGCCAGATGCCCCGCCCGCCGACGGCGAAGGCCGGCGGGACGGATTCGACGGTGAGATGCCGCTCCGGAATACCCGCGCCCGTGTCACTGATCACGCACTGCACCGCCCCGTCGGCGGCGACGAGCCGGACCCGGCCGGTGCCGCCGGCGTGCAGCACGACGTTGGTGATGATCTCGTTGACGGCGAGGACGAAGCCGTCCCGGCGGTTCCTGGTCAGCCCTGCGGAGGCGGCCAACGCGTCGACCTCGTGCCGTACGGCGGTGATCTGCGACCGGGTGAAATCACGGTCCATCAGGACGTCGATCACTCGCCCACCGTCGCGACCCGCCTCGTTCCGTCCACCAGCCGGTGGCCTGCGCACAACGTCAACCTGGCGTCCCGGGTTGGTGGACGGATGATCGCCGGGGCCGTGTCAGCGCCAGCCGACATCGATCCGGTTGCCCCGCTCGTCGAAGAAGTGCAGCGAGTCCATCCGCACCGAGACCGCCAGCGGATGCCCCGCGGACACCGCCGGGTACGGCGCCAACCGTACGGCCAGCTCGGCCGGGCGGCGGTGGTGCCGGCCGGGATCGTTGAGGACGCTGGCCTGCTCCGGGTCGCGCTGCTCCGCACGGGCTGGGTCACCCTCCCGCTCGGTACGGCCGGCGAGCCGCTGCAAGGCCCCACCGAAGCGGCGCAGCGCGCCACCGCCGGCGCTCTGCTCCGGGACGGCCCCACCAAGCTCGTCGACGAGGATGGCGGTGGCGCCGATGTCGAGGAACGCGAGCGACTCGTGCCCGTGGTGCTCCAGATAGCGAATGCGTCCCTGCAGCACATCGCCCGGGGCGTCGGGGGCGACGGGCGTGAGCGCCTCGGCCCGCATGCCGACCACGATCCGTTCGCCGTGGTAGTGGGCCACCGTACGGGCGCGGATATCACTCCAGGGCAGGTAGAGGGCCTGCTGACCGAGGCTCAGGACGACGTACTGGTCGAGGTGGACGTAGACGGAGGCCTCGAGGAGGTTCATCCGCGGGGCACCCAGGAACGCGGCGACGTACAGGGTGGCGGGGCGGCCGTACACCTCGGTCGGTGTGCCCACATCCTGCAGGACGCCTCTACGCATGATCGCGACCCGGTCGGCCATGGTCAGCGCCTCGGCCTGGTCATGGGTGACGTAGACGGTGGTGACGCCCAGTTCCCGGGTGAGGCTCGAAATCTCAGCACGGAGCTCGGCCCGCAGTCCGCTGTCGAGGTTGGAGAGGGGCTCGTCCATGAGGAACAGCCCGGGGCTGCGCACGATGGCCCGGCCCATCGCGACCCGCTGCCGCTGACCGCCGGAGAGCTGGCGAGGCTTACGGCCGAGCACGTCGCCGATACCGAGCGCACTCGCCACGTCGCCGACCCGTTCGCCGCGCGGCACGGGCTCCAACCCGGCAAGCTTCAACGGAAATCCGAGGTTCTCCCGCACGCTCATGTGCGGGTAGAGCGCGAAGTCCTGGAAGACCATGGCGATGCTGCGGTCGCGAGGAGCCATATCCATGACGGGTTCACCGTTGAGCAGGATCGCTCCGCTGGTCGGATCCTCGAGCCCCGCGATCATCCGCAGGACGGTCGACTTGCCGCAGCCGGATGGACCCAACATCACCATGAACTCGCCGTCGTTGACGTCGAGGGTGACCCGGTCAACGGCGCCCGTGCCGTCCGGCCACACCTTGGTGACGTCCTTGAGTGCGACGGTCGACACCGTCTACCTCCCCGCAGAATCCTGACAAAGCCCCAACAGCGAGGTAACTGTGCAGAGCGCCATCAGCCGTTAGCTATCGGGTGAACGTTCCATTTGCCCAGGGTGACGGCGTAGTCACCACGGAGCAACGCGCTGAGACTACGGAGAGTAATCGACCGGCAGAACCCTCCGTACCACCCGCTCCGCCGCGCCGCCGTCCTCCAGGGCGCAGAATCGGACCCGGAAATGCGCCCGGGCCTTGGCGGCCGAATCGTCCGCGTAGGCGCCGGTGACGAAAAGATCCACCAGGTCGGAGTATGTCTGGGCAACCGCCCCCGGCGGCTCCGCCAGCACGTCGAAATAGACCCCGCGCAACTCCCGGTAGACCGGCCAGTCGGGTGCGTGCACGACCACCGGACGGTCTAGCACCGCGTAGTCGAACATCGCCGAAGAGTAGTCGGTGACGAGAACGTCGGAAACCAGATAGAGATCTTCAACCGCCGGGTACGCCGACACGTCCAGCACGTTTCCGGTCCGCTTGCCCGCGGTGCCGGGCGTCGGCACGTAGAAGTAGTGCGCCCGGACAAGCAGAACGTGCTTCGGCCCCAGCCGCTCCGCGAAGTCCTCGACGTCCAGGACGGGTGTGCCCGGCGGCAGCCACTCCCGGTGCGTCGGTGCGTACAGCACGACGGTCTCGTCAGGGGCGATGCCCAGCTTCTGCCGGATCACCGCGCACTCCTCCCGCGTCGCCGTGACAAGCCGGTCGTTGCGCGGGTACCCCGTCTCCAGCGTCGTATACGACCCCGGATACGCCGAATCCCACGCCTCGGTGGTGTGCGCGTTCGCCGTGACGCTGTAGTCCCAGCGGTCCACCCGGCGCATCTGACCCGCGATGTCGGCGTTCAGTACCGCGGCCGGGTGGTCGACCTGATCGAGGCCCATCCGCTTGAGCGGCGTGCCATGGTGCGTCATGACGTGCACGGTGCCGGGGCGTTTGCGCATCGCCGCCGGCCAGTTGACGTTGTTGACGAAGTACTTGGCGCGGGCCAGCGCCCGGTAGTAGCCCAGGGTCCCCGCGACCACGTGGTCGGTGCCGGGCGGCAACGCCTTCACATGGTTACGGCTCACCACCCACACACCGCGTACGCCGGGAGCCAGCTCACGGGCCTTCGCGTGGATCGCGGCCGGACTGCAGGCCACCCCCCGGTACCAGTACGCCGCGAACAACGCGAGCTTCGGATCGATCGGCAGCAGCCGCTGCACCTGATACCAGC
This sequence comes from uncultured Micromonosporaceae bacterium, assembly GCA_966211315.1. Classification (GTDB taxonomy): domain Bacteria; phylum Actinomycetota; class Actinomycetes; order Mycobacteriales; family Micromonosporaceae; genus CBIHNN01. Next base: position 22,776 of record CBIHNN010000056.1, read on the forward strand.
CGCCGAACGCCGCCCGCCGCAGCCACTTCGCCGCCGCCGTGGCCGTACCGAGCACCCTCTTGACGAGGCGCCGCCCGCGCCGGGCCACCCCGACGGAGACCCGCAGAGTCTCGAACGTCAGGAAGTTCCCGCGCGCCACGATCCGGTGCCGTATCCCCTCGGCACCCGACGGCACCGGATACCCGCCCGGCGGCAGGTACCGCCTGTAGTGCTCCTGCATGCGCCTGAAGAACGCCGCCCGGGACCGGCGCGGCACCCGGTCGCGGTGCCGCAGCACCGACAGGTAGTGCCAGATCATCCGCCGGAACAGCATCGGCTGGAGCACCCCGGCCTTCACCGGATCGTGCCCTATCAGCTCGAACGTCCGCTCCCAGTGATCGAAGACCTCGAAGTGCCGGTCGCCGACCGTCCGGGTGATCGCGCCCGTACGCCGCTGCCGGTAGTGCACGCAGGTCCGGCCGAGGGTGCTGACCCGCCTCGCGCGGGCGAGCAGCGGAAAGGTGAACGACACGTCCTCGTACCAGCCCGTGCTGAACTCCAGGCCCGACTCGACCAGCCAATCCCGCTTGACCAGCTTGTTCCAGGCGACGTGCAGGATGTTCAGCGACGGCAGCCAGCTGTCCACCGAGAACGACTTGGGAGCCCGCGCCATCAGCTTCCGGGCCGAACCCGGCTCGACGCGACCGTTCCAGTGCACCCGGTCCCAGCCGACGATCAGCACGTCCGGGTCGGTGTCGGCGAGCCGCCGGGCCACCGCGCCGAGCGCACCCCGGTCCAGGTAGTCGTCGCTGTCCAGGAACCAGACGTAGTCGCCGGTGGCGTGAGTGAGGCCGACGTTACGGGCACGGCCCAGGCCGACGTTCTCGGCAAGGGTGACGACCTTGACGCGGGGGTCACGGTCGGCGTACTCGGCGAGGATCCGGCCGCTGCCGTCGGGCGAGCAGTCGTCGACCGCGATCACCTCGACGTCGGTGAACGTCTCGTTCAGGACCGAGTCCAGGCATTGCCGAAGGTAGCCCTGCACCTTGTAGACGGGCACGACGACACTGATCAAGGTCATGCGACAGCCTCCTGGGTGTGGTGTCCTCGCCGGATCGGCCGGGCTCCGCGCCAGCTCTCCCAGACGAGTCCGAAGGTCGTCACGAGCATCGCGAAGAACACGGCGTCGCCCTCCCACCAGCCGGTGAGGGCCAGGAGGGAAACGGCGGTCACGGAGAAACTCAAGGACCAGATCCGCCCGTCCCAGCCGTGGAGCGATCGACTCCCGGGCGATCGGCCGTCGGGTTCCGGCGCGGCCTTCTCCATCCGAGACGTGACGTCGTAATGATGCATCGCCACCAGGAACAGGCACAGGAAGATCAGCGGAGCAGGCATCGGTCCGACGAGGCCGGCGGCCACCCAGAAAAGGTACTCGGCGGCGCGCAGTGCGGCGGGCACCAGCCAGTCGAGCGGCCCCGTATGCGGTGCCGTCGACGACACGCCACCGGCGGCGACGACGACGAAGCCCGCCACCGCGATCCACCACGGCGACACCGGACCGAACAGCGTCGCCGCACCGAGGGCCGCCGACGCGAGGGCCGCGAACAGCGCGAACAGCAGCGGTGCGCCCGCCCTGACCCGCCGTCCGAGCCGCTCGGCCCAGACGCCGTCGTCTCGGTGGCGGGCGGTGTCCACCGTGTTGAGGACCGCGACCCGCATCGAGCGCGACCGCAACGACCGCAACCCCAGCGTGTAGACGAACGCCAGCACCGCCCAGCCCAGAACAGCCAGCAGCGTGACCCGCCCGTTCGTGAACGCCGCCGCGACGGCGATGAGAGCCCACCGCTCCCCGATCGGGAACACCACGATCCGCTTCAGCCAGTACGCCGCGGACCCGGTGTCGGCCTGCACCCTCTCGGACGCCTTGCTCAACCGGCCGCCCAGCCCACCGGCCGCGACCGGCGCAGGGCGCCTGGCGGCTTCGTCGTGCAGGGCCCCGTACCAGGCGTCGGTCATGTGCCGCACCGTCTGCAGGACCATGGCGGCGATCGCGAACGACCACGCCCCGTGCAGGCCCATCCGTTCCGCACCGGCCGCGAGACCGGCGTACGCGGCGTACTCCTTGGCGCGGTCGGCCATCGTGTCGAGCCAGCCGCCGAACGCGTCGAACCTGCGGGTGTACCGGGCCAGCTGGCCGTCCACGCAGTCCAGGACGAAACCGAGGTAGAGCAGGACGCCGCCGGCGATCATGGCGGGCCGGGATGCCTGCCAGAAGCAGAGGGCGGCGGCCACCGCGAAGAGCACGGAGATCCCGGTGACGATCGTCGGCGTCAGCCCCAGGCGCGCCGCCAGTCCCGTGACCCACGGCGACCACGAACTGACGGCGTACGTGGTGAAGAAGTCATCGCGTTCCTTGACGGCAAGCCGGAGGCGGGCGGAGTCCTCGTCCACCGCGTCGACCGCGGCGCGGGCGTGCCCGAGCGAGGCGCCGTCAGTGACGCGTTCGGCGCGCAGCAGGCGCAGGCGCAACGCGGCCGGGGTGAGGCCCTCGGCAAGGAGTCCGGGCAGCAGGGCATCGGCGGCGCAGACGCGTACCCCGCCGCCGGAAAGGTGATCGGCGGCGGCCGCGAGACGCGGCAAGTCGGCGACCGCGACGCAGATCGCGCCCAGAAACCTCGCGGTGGGCTCGCCGGGGACGAGCCGGCCGCGCTCCTCGCGGACGTCGGCCCGGTCGGCGGCCGGATCGACGAGGGCGGCGGTGCGTCCGCCGGGCTCAGTGGTCAGCATCCAGAGCAGGCTGCGGTGACCGACCAGGTCGGCGGAGCAGAGCAGGACCGGCTCCGCCGACGTGCGCGCGAGCTCGGCGATCAGTGCGAATTCGGCACCGGCGGCCGGCTCCCGGACGTCCGGGACGCCCGCGTCGCGCAGCGCGGCCCGCAGGTCGGCGCGGACCTGAGCACCGGCCGTCTCGTCGAGCCCGGTGGCGCCGAGCAGCACCGCCACCGTCACGGACCGTCGCTCCTTCAAAAGGGAATGCGAAACAACAGCGGTCAGGCTAACAGCGTCATGCGACGTTTCTCCGGGCTGCCCCTACGGGAATGAAGGGTACGAGCTCCACCTGCAGACCGAGGCCCGGCACCTCAGCGGCACCTACGGTCGGCACGGTGAAACCCCACCCCTCGAAGGAGTTGACGGCCATGAATCGCCTGACCCGGCCCCGAAACGACCGCTGGATCGCCGGTGTGTGCGCCGGACTGGCCCGGGCGTTCGGCTTGAGGCCGAACACCGTGCGGTTGCTCTTCGTACTCTCCTGCGTCCTGCCCGGCCCGCAGGCCCTCCTCTATCTCGCGCTCTGGATCCTGATACCGAACGAGGACCAGTACGCGACCAACTACTGAGCCCTACGGTTGGGCGAACTCCACCGTGACCGTGGTATAGCCGAGGGACCTGACCAGGCCCTGAAGCATGTTGCGGGTGTTGTCCTGGGCGCGCTGCCCGAGGCCACTGGCCGTGGCGGCGGCGGAGATCCGCTGCTCGCCGAGCTGGAAGACTTCCTTCTGCTTGTTCGGGTCCGCGTTGAACAGGTCCCCGATGTGGTTGAAGATGCCCTTATCCTGGGCGAAGACGTAGCTCCTCTCCAGGTCCAGGTCGGCCTTGCCCACCTCGGGCGCGGGCAGCGTGATCGTGGCCGACCTGCCGTCGTCCGAGACCTTGATGGCGCCGTCGCCGATCTTCGAGAAGTCGACCCACGCCTGGACCGTGCCGGAGGCGACGAAGAGCGTGCGGTCGTTGAGCAGGAAGTCCGGGATGTACTGCCGGTTGTCCTGCACGTCGATGACCACCTGGAACGTGCCGTCCGCGGCGACGTACCGGCTGAGGTCGCGCATGGACTGCAGCAGCACGGGCTGGCTGCGGTCGGTGCGGTTGCTCGCGAACGGATTGGAGAAGTCGGGCAGCAGCGCCTTGAAGCCGAAGAACAGCCCAGTCAGGATCACCGCGACGACGGCGAGCGCGACCAGCCCGCGATGCCGGCGGGCCGGTACGTCGACAGTGACCGGCGGTACCTCGTCGTCGGCTTCCTCGACGGGCGGCACCGTGGGTTCCGCCCGGCCCCGGGCATATGCGGGCCACTCCCTGGTCGGTTCCTCGACCTCCATCGTCGCCACCTCCGCTCGTAACGGTACGGATGGAGTACCCCACCGCGCGAGAGGCGGAAACCGGAGTCAGCTGAACGCGCTCAGCCCGTCAGCCGCTGCCCCGCAACCAGCCGGGATCCGGCCCGGGACGCGCACGTCACTCCTCCAGGAGGACCAGAACCCGCGCGTGGATCTGGTTGCGCTGCTGCAGAGCGGCGCGCAGGGCCCGGTGCAGGCCGTCCTCCAGATAGAGGACACCGTTCCACTCCACGACGTGCGGGAAAAGATCGCCGTAGAAGGTCGAGTCCTCGGCGAGCAGCTTGTCCAGGGCGAGTTCGCGTTTGGTGGTGATCAGTTCGGTCAGGCGGATCGGGCGCGGTGGGATCTCCGCCCACTGCTTCAGCGTCGTGGCGTGGTCTGGGTACGGGCGTCCGTCCCGGACGCCTTTGAAGATCACGAGGAACGCTCCCCTCACGTCGGCCGGTGCCAGCCTAGCGACCCGGCCCCACCACGTGCTTGTCACCCGTTGTCATGCACGTTCCACCGCCCGCGATGGATGACCTCGGCGGCGGGGCGACGTCCCCGGCGCAGCGACGGCGAGCGCCGGTCGGGGGCGGCATATCCGACCGTCATCGCGCCCACCGGCGTGAACTCCCCGGGAACCCCGAAAGCCTCCCGGTACGCCGTCAGCCGCTCGGCCGGGATCCCGAAGAAGCAGGCGCCGAGCCCCTCGTCGACGGCTGTCAGCAGCATCGTCAGCGCGGCGAACCCGGCGTCGACATGCCAGTACGGCACCGGCCAGCGGGCCTCGTCCCGGTCGGTCCAGCCCTTGTCCGGTTCGGCGTACCTGTCGAGGTACGCGTCCCGGTTGCCGTGCGGCACGACGATCAGCGGTGCCGCGCTCATCCCGTCCAGCCACGGCGAGCGCGCCCCGGACGGGCTGGTCGAGGCCCAGAACCGGGCCCGATCCGCCGGCGACGACAGCACCAGGAACCCCCAGCCCTGGGTGAACCCGGCGGACGGCGCCCGCCGGGCGTAATCCAGCAGCTTCTCGATGACGGCCTCGGGTACCGGGCGCGCAGGGTCGTAGGAGCGGACCATGCGCCGCCGGAGGACGACCTCACCGAATTCCATGAGCTCAGAGGGCCGGCCTGATGCCCCAGACGCCCGTCCAGGTCTGGCCCGGTTCGAGGGTGATCAGGTCCCGGCCCGAGCGGAACGCGTCCGGCGGGCAGGTCATCGGCTCGACCGCGATCGACCGGCGCCGGCGCTCGCCGCCGAGGGTGTCCGCGCTGAACACCTGCCACCAGTTGAAGGTGCCGTCCGCCCAGATGTCGAGCGACGGGCTGCCGTCCGGGGCGGCCAGGGTCACGGACGAGCTTCCGTCTGCGGCCTTCTCGATGTCGCCGAACGTGGTGTCGAGGATCTGCTCGCCGACCCGGCGCGACTCGACAAAGTCGTACCCGGTGCCGGCGAGCTTGACGGCGCCGATCGGCAGCAGCCGGCCGTCGAACAGCACCCGGCTCCGGGCGGGCACCCGCAGGTGCACGTCGTCGGTCGCGACGCCGGGCAGCCGCAGGTACGGGTGCACCGAGAAGCCGAACGGTGCCGGGCGGGTGTCGAGGTTGGTGGCGGTGTGCTCGGCGCGAAGCCCGTCGGCGGAGACCGTCCAGGTGCTCCGCATCAGCAGGGGCCACGGGTAACCGGGCGTGGCGGGGAGCTCGTACGCGAGGGTCACCGAGGACGGTGACTCGGAGACCATCTGCCAGCGGCCCCAGCCGACCAGTCCGTGGATGGCGGTGCGCCGCTTCGGCTCGGTCAGGGGCAGCTGGTACGCGTGCCCGTCGAAGGTGTACTGGCCGTCCCGGATCCGGCTGGGCCAGGGGGCGAGGATCTGGCCGGCGCTGGCCGGGGAGATCTCGTCCTCGCCGTAGCCGTCGAGCAGTTCCCGGCCGTCGACGGTGTAGCTGCGCAGGCCGCCGCCCACCTCGACCAGGACGGCGCGATGCCCGTCCGCCTCGATGGTCCACTGCGTGCCGGAGCGGGGGCGCGAGGCGATGTCCACGTTCATGGGCGCGACCCTATCCGGTTGGCCCGGCCCTCGGGCGGTACCGGCCGGGAGCCGGAGAGGCGACGGGCCGGCGCGACGGCATGTGCGTCGACACGACCTCGCCGCCGACCCGTGACGGCCAGCCGTTACGGGGCCAGCCGAAACGGGGCCAGCCGTTACGGGGCCAGCCGTTCCACGACCCAGGCCTGATCCGCGCGACGGAACCGGAGCCGGTCGTGCAGCCGGTTCGCGCCGCCCTGCCAGAACTCGACCGTCTCCGGCTCGACCCGGAACCCGCCCCAATGCTGCGGCGCGCGGATCTCCCCGTCCCCGAATCGCTGCTCGACATCGTGCAGGGCCTGCTCCACGGCGGCCCGGTCCGGTACCACCGTCGACTGCGGGCTCGCCCACGCGCCCAGCTGCGCGCCGCGAGGCCGGCTCGCGAAGTACGCCTCCGTCTCGGCCCGGGACACCCTCACCACCGGCCCGCAGACGATCACCTGCCGCTGTAGCGGGAACCACGGGAACAGGAGGCTCGCCCGGGGGTTCTCGGCGAGCTCGGTGCCCTTGCGGGACGTGTAGTTGGTGAAGAACACGAAGCCGCGGTCGTCGTACGCCTTGAGCAGGACCGTGCGCGTGCTGGGCCGCGCGTCCGCGGCCGCCGTGGCGACGATCATCGCGTTGGGCTCCGGCAGGCCACCCCCGGCGGCCTCGGCGAACCAACGCGCGAACTGCTCGTGCCAGGTCGTGGCCAGGTCGGTCTCGGTGAACCGGCCGTGGCCGGTGTACTCGCGCCGCATGCCGGCGGGCGACGTTGCGTCGGGTGTCACGTGCCTCCCCACGTCGTTCGCACTGACCACCGCGAAGCCTGCCCCTCAGCCGCCAGGACCGGGAATGATGGCTCGGGTACAGCATCATCCACCGTGGGTCGACCGGCCGGTTACCCGGCAGGCAAGATGAGTAGACATCGCCTCAGTGGCCCCATCCGGGACAGTCGATGCGGACGAACCAGATCCAGGAGAGCGAAATGTCCGACTTCAAGCCTGGTCTGGAAGGCGTGATCGCCTTCGAGACCCAGATCGCCGAACCCGACAAAGAGGGCAGCGCGCTGCGGTACCGCGGCGTCGACATCGAAGACCTCATAGGTCAGGTGTCCTTCGGCAACGTCTGGGCCCTGCTGGTCGACGGCCGCTTCGGTCCCGGCCTCCCCCCGGCCGAACCGTTCCCGGTCCCCGTGCACTCCGGCGACATCCGGGTCGACGTCCAGTCCGCGGTCGCCATGCTCGCGCCGTACTGGGGTCTCGACCAGCTACTCGACATCTCCGACGAGCAGGCCCGCAGCGACCTCGCCCGGGTCTCGGTCACGGCGCTCTCCTTCGTCGCGCAGTCCGCGCGCGGACTCGGCCTGCCGGCCGTGCCGCAGAAGGAGATCGACAAGGCGCAGACCATCGTCGAACGCTTCATGAAGCGCTGGCGCGGCGAGCCCGACCCGCGGCACGTCAAGGCCGTCGACGCCTACTTCATCTCCGCCGCCGAGCACGGTCTGAACGCGTCGACGTTCACGTCCCGGATCGTCGCCTCCACCGGCGCCGACGCCGCCGCATGCATCTCCTCCGGCATCGGCGCGCTCTCCGGCCCACTGCACGGCGGCGCCCCGTCCCGCGTCCTGCACATGATCGAGGCCGTCGAGCGCAGCGGCGATGCCGAGGGCTACGTCAAGAGCGTCCTCGACCGCGGCGAGCGCCTGATGGGCTTCGGCCACCGGGTCTACCGCGCCGAGGACCCCCGCGCCCGCGTCCTGCGCCGTACGGCGAAGGAGCTCGGCGCCCCCCGCTTCGAGATCGCCGAGGCACTGGAGAAGGCCGCCCTGGCGGAGCTGCACGCCCGCAAGCCCGACCGGATCCTCGCCACCAACGTCGAGTTCTGGTCGGCCGTGGTCCTCGACTTCGCCGAGGTTCCGGCGCACATGTTCACCTCGATGTTCACCTGCGCCCGGGTCGCCGGATGGAGCGCGCACATCCTCGAACAGAAGAAGCTCGGCCGCATCGTGCGCCCGTCCGCGCTCTATGTCGGCCCCGCCCCCCGTAAACCCCAAGACGTCGAGGGCTGGGAGGCGGTTCCTCACAATGTGTGACCATGGGCGGCGTCCGGCGCCGCCCATCCCAACTTTTTTGGGGTTACGGTCAGCAATAAAATGGTAAACAGTCCGTAAATTTAAATCGGACAATATCCGTAGCAGAGCACGAATAGCCTCGTGTGACCCCCCGTAACGCACTGCAGCTCACATTGATCTGTGACTGATGTGGCGTTCCGTTACAGCGCCTCGCGCCGTACCATGCCGACGACATGCCCACCCATAGCTCAGTTCGTCAACAACGTGTAGCGGGGGACCTCGTGGTTAATTCGGACGTGACCCTGTCCGTCGTCATTCCCATGTACAACGAGGAGACCGTTCTTCCGCTCCTGGTACAGCGCCTGCGTCCCGCGCTCGACGCGATCAGAATCCCCTACGAGGTCGTGGCGGTCGACGACGGCAGCCGCGACGGAACGTACGCCTCCCTCGTCGGCCTGCGCCGGACCTGGCCCGAGCTACGGATCATCCGGTTACGACGCAACAGCGGCCACCAGGCCGCCCTCACGGCGGGGTTGTTCGGTGCCCGCGGCGAGTACGTCGCCAGCATCGACGCCGACCTGCAGGACCCGCCGGAGAAGATCGCCGAGATGCTCGAGCTGGCGCGCGAGCAGAACCTCGACATCGTGTACGGGGTCCGAAGCGACCGCAGCACGGACACCACGTTCAAGCGGTGGACCGCCGGCGGGTACTACCGCCTGATGCGCCGCCTCGTCGGCAAGAACGTCCCCTCCCAGGGCGGCGACTTCCGCCTGATCAGCCGCTCCACCGTCGAGGCGCTACGGGAACTCCCCGAACGCACTCCGGTGTTCCGCCTCCTCGTCCCGTGGATCGGCTTCCCCAGCGGCCAGGTCACGTACGTCCGCGAGGAGCGCGCCGCCGGGCAGACGAAGTACCCGCTGCGCAAGATGCTGATGCTCGCCGTCGACAGCATCACCAGCTTCTCGGCGGCGCCGCTACGCCTGGCCACCTGGCTCGGCATCGCCGGTATGGCGCTCTGCGGCGTCCTGCTCGTGATGGGCCTCGTCGCCTACCTGGCCCACGCCGTCGTACCCGGATGGTCGTCCCTGTTCGTGGCCATGCTGTTCCTCGGCGCCCTTCAGCTGTTCTGCCTGGGCCTCGTCGGCGAATACGTGGGCCGGGTCTACACCGCGGTACAGAACCGTCCTTCGTACTTCGTCGGCTCCGACACCGACCAGGAGCCGGCGGCGACGTCGCCGCGCATCCCCGCCGGTCGCAGTCCGATCGAGGACGATGACATCGATCAGCTTGTCGGTGGTCGGATCGGTCATTGACCGCGCGACCCACACCCTCCCGCGCCGAGCGTCAACACGGCCGACGTGGCGACGCATCGCCGGAGTCAAGCAACCACATAGCAATCTATGAGCTGCGGCGACGTCAGGGGCGATGTGGCGCAGGACTCATCGGCCGATGGTCCGGCCACGGTCGGCCGGTGCAAGACTGGGCGTCGGCAACGGGGCCTAGTCCTATGCCTGCCCATCCCGGAAGGAACCGCTGATCACCGTGGCTGACGCTATTCAGATCCCCGACGAGTTCAAGCCCGCCGACGGCCGCTTCGGCTGCGGGCCGAGCAAGGTGCGCCCCGAGGCCGTCGAGGCGCTCGCCGCGGCCTCCACCACGTTCCTCGGCACGTCGCACCGGCAGAAGACGGTGAAGGAGCAGGTCGCCCGCCTGCGCCGGGGGATCGCCGAGTTCTACTCTCTGCCCGAGGGCTACGAGGTGATCATCAGTAACGGCGGTACGACCGCGTTCTGGGACGCCGCCACGTTCGGCCTGGTGCGGTCGAAGGCGCAGTTCGCCAGCTTCGGCGAGTTCGGCGCCAAGTTCGTCAAGGCCGTCAAGGACGCCCCGTTCCTCGCCGACCCGTCGGTGATCAAGGCCGACGCGGGCTCCGCCCCGGCGCTGGTCGCCGAGGCGGGCGTGGACGTCTACGGCACCCCGCACAACGAGACCTCCACCGGCGTCTCGGTGCCGATCCAGCGCGTCGCGGGTGCCGATGCCGACTCGCTGCTCCTCGTGGACGCGACCTCCGCGGCCGGCGGCCTCGACGTCGACGTACGCGAGACCGACGTCTACTACTTCGCCCCGCAGAAGGCGTTCGCCTCGGACGGCGGCCTGTGGATCGCGCTCTTCTCCCCGGCCGCCCTCGCGCGGGTCGAGGAGATCAAGGCATCCGGCCGCTTCATCCCGGCCTTCCTGGACCTGCAGACCGCCGTCGAGCAGTCGCGGCTGGAGCAGACGTACAACACGCCGGCGCTGTCGACGATCTTCCTGGCCGCCGAGATGACGGACTGGATGAACGCGCAGGGTGGACTCTCCTGGGCCGCGAAGCGTACGGCCGAAAGCGCCCAGGCGATCTACGGCTGGGCCGAGCGCTCGTCCGTCGCGACTCCGTTCGTGACGGATCCGGCACTGCGTTCCAACATGGTCGCCACGATCGACTTCGCCGAGGGCGTGGACGCGGCCGCGATCGCCAAGGTGCTGCGCGCCAACGGGATCGTGGACACCGAGCCGTACCGCAAGCTGGGCCGCAACCAGCTGCGGATCGCGCTGTACCCGGCCGTCGAGCCGTCGGACGTGGAGCGACTGACCGCGAGCATCGACTACGTCGTCGAGCGTCTCTGACCGTCGTGGGGGGGGGGGGGGGGGGGGCCGGCCCGGCGCGGGGGGCCCCGGCGCGCGCCCCCCCCCCCCGGGCGCCCCCCCCCCCCCCCCCCCCCCC
>CBIHNN010000057.1:0-33308 GCA_966211315.1 uncultured Micromonosporaceae bacterium
AACTACAACCCGTGCACGCGCCACCGCCCACAGCGAACGCCCTGAATGCTTACGAATGTTGTCCCGAACTCAACTAGGATCCTATTCAGCAGTCGTAGCGCATCGTCATGGCGAACGAAATTTGGATCGGTTCCGGAGGTAGAGTCACCAAATTCGACCCTGCCGCCGAGCATTGGAAGGCCGTCCTGAGTGATCTCTGCAGTACCCTCCACCGCGTTGATCTTCTTACGCTTCAGAAAGTTTACGATACGCGAGAATACGCCACTGGCAGTGTCGTCAGGTGATCTGAGTTGCGCACCCCGGAGAATCCGGTCAAGTCGTTTCATTTCATCCGTATATGTATCGGAATCGAAGAACTCTAGGATCCAGTTACCGGCAAGGGCCAAGAAGTAGGCCTTCCATATGCCAGCGTACCGGGCCTCGGGGAGCTGCTCTGACTCGTTCAGTCTTTGAAAGATTGGTGCGCCGGATGGATTGAATGCGGAGATGACTTCGATGTGGTTCAGCTCCGACATGGACGCGTATTGCTCAGAAAGGATTCGGTACATCGCGCTTTTGCCGGTTCCCTTATCTCCAGCGATAACGTCAACGCGGCCTTCCACAAGTGCTCGAAACGGCTCTGTCTCAACAAAGTAGTTTTTTAGCAGCGCGTCCTGCTCTGCGACCGACGAGCCGAAGTCCAACTGCCGGAGGACGTCACGTACGAGCATCCCAACTCCTAGCGCTTGGCTAACGTAGAGTCATCGAGGGATCACTCTACAGAAGATGGTCCTCAAGGTGGGGGGCCAGTGTGGACGGTGGGTGCGCTCCGTGCCAGACCGACCCGTGGGCGGCGAAGGTCGCTCACCCGGCCGTGCCAGTTCGTGCCAGATTCGTGCCAGATCGGGCGGTCGAACGCGGGTAGCAACGGGGAGTGGCAGGTAGTCGGAGGCTGAGGTCCAGGTCAAGGGCTGTCGAGGTCGTCGGGGAAGCGAAGATCCCCCCTGGCAGTGTGGGGGTCAGGGGTTCGAGTCCCCTCGTCTCCACCCCATTTGAGCATGGCAACGCTGAGGGACGGCCGATCGAGGTCGTCCCTGACAGCGACGCTTGACAGCAACGTCACTCCGGCGGTCCTCCATCTCATTGGGCTCGTCAGATTCGTCGTCGACCAGCTTTTCGTACTGGTTCGAGTGCTGTGCGCATGGCGTCCAGCGAGACCTGCCCATACACGGTCGTTTTGGCCCGCGCACGCAAGCAGTCCGTCGGCTCGCGTGGAAAGGTGTAGGGCCTGCCGAGGACCAGCAGGATCCAAGGTTGGCGTTTTGAGGTGGCCGTCGTCCGACCGTCACCGCCTGGTAACACGACCGATAATGGTGATCACCTGGCGGCGCAAGGTCCGGTCGTCGGACGCCGGGGTCGGCGGCGCGCAGTGTGCCGGGCGGCTCCTCCAAGCTGAATGGGCTTGGGGTCGCATGCGACGGCCATGCGGGCCGCCCGTGACCTCGGAGCCTCTGCGGCCCTCGGGCTGGAGTCGTGGGCAGGCCGACGGCCTGCCCACCTAAGGGTGCGCACCCTCCCGCCACCAACGTCCCCTGTACTCAAGACCTGTGTAGACACTGCGATCTACGCCCGTCGCGGGGGAGGTTGTTGTGGTGTTCGGAGCAGAGGACCTGTTGCGGGCGTTCGAGGAGCGGGTGCAGCAGCAGGCGGAGCATGCTTCTCAGCTCAGTGAGCAGATGAAAGCCAGGTCGGTGACGGTTGAGTCGCCGGGTGGTGAGGTCCGCGTGACGGTGGATACGACCGGTGGGCTGTCTGGGCTGGAGTTCGGGTCGGCGGCCGAGCGCCTGCGGTTGGAGGGGCTGGCCCAACTGGTATTGCAGACGTCGCGACAGGCGCAGGCGAAACTTGCTGAGTCGATGAGCGAGTTGGTGGGACAGATGTACGGCCCGAGCTCCCCGACGGCGCGGTTTGTGTCGGATGCTTACGCCGAGCGCTTCCCGACAGCGGAGCCCGATGAGGACGGTGAGCGGCGATGACCAGCCCGGCTCCGGACATCAGCCTGTCCAGTGACGAGGTCCGCCGGCACGCGAACGCCGTCGACGAATCCGCCACCATGCTCGGCGAGGCAGTCGCTGGCGCTGCGTACGTGCGGGCGAGCGATGAGTCGTACGGGCTCCTGGTGGGTCCGATGTTCACCAGCCTGCTCAATCCATTCCAGGACTTTGCCATCGATCAGATCAAGCACGCGGCGGTCACCACAACCACGTTGGCGGATCTGCTGCGCAGTATGGCTACTGCGTCCTGGTCGTCGCAAGCGGCGGCCGCGTACCGGGTGCGGGCCAAGGGTCATGCCGAACAGGTCCAGGCGCTGGGCGAGATCACTGAAACCATGGCAGAGATGACCCTCATCGCGGGGGCCCTCGTGGGCGTGGTCCGCAATACCGTGCGGGATTTGATCGCGGAGGTTGTCGGAGCGGCGGTGTCCAAGGCGGTACAGGCGCTGTTGGTGGTGACGATTCCGAAGATCGTTGCCGAGGTGGCACTCATGGTGGCCGAGTATTCGTCGAGGATTCTCGGGGTGCTCAAGCGGCTGATTGCTGCGATTGGCAAGCTGACTAGCAAGATCGGGTTGTTGGATGGGCTGCTGGCGCAGATCAACAGGTCGCTGGACGAGGGTATCAACGGTGCACTGATCCTCGGCGGCCACCGCTTCGACGCTGCCAGCGACGTCCACATCGCCGGGCCGGGTTTCACGTCGTATCGGGCCGCGTTCGGCGCCATCAGTACGGGTGACCGAGCGGTCTACGGCGGCGTCGGCCAGGTGTCGGTGGACACCGCGAAGGCCGCTCCGGTGAGCAACGGCGTGCAGAACGCCGGGTCCGTAGCGGACAAGATCGGCGACGAGCAGAATCCACGGCCGATCAAACTGCCACTGTGAAAGGACCGCTGACATGAGTGGCGATGACCGGCTCCACCATCGACGCGCCCGCCTGGCGAAGATGCAGCAGGACTACGTCGCGCAGACGCGTCGCGAGGAGCAGGATGCTACTGACCGCCGCGGAGATGACATGTGTGAGGCCGGTTCGCCGGAGAAGCGCCAGGACAGGGCGGGCGCCTCACCAATGCGCTGATCTATCTGGGCATGGTCGTACTGGTTTTCATCCTCGCCGAGCTGACGCTGACCGTGTCGCGGTACGCGGGTTCCGACATCGACGACGCCCAACGGACCGGGCAGGCCACCGTTGTCTCCTGTGAGCGGCACGGACCGATCAGCAAGGGTTTCGGCTACTGGGACCAGTGCACCGCCGACGTGGTCTGGGACGACGGCACCCGAAGCAAAATCAACCCTGACAAGCCGCGGTTCTTCTCAGCCCGCGACATCGGCTCCACCATCCCTGTGGGGGACCTCGGTTCCGACCAGGGAGGACAGGCGTACGCACGCGCGGACCTACCTCAACGACTGCCGGTGACTCTCGCCGCCGGCGCCTTGGCCCTGATTGCCGCCCTGAGCGGCATGGGTTTGGTCTGGATCGCATGGCAGGCACTGCGCAGCGTCGGCCGACGAGCCAAGAGCTGAGGCGGAACAATGGGAAGTGGCAGTCAACAGTCCGCAGTACCGCATCAGCATCGATCGAGAACGGTTGGTGCTCGTCGGTGGATCGGCGTACGTAGCCGGCGATGCCCCGGGTGCGCCGCCGGGTAAGGGCTGTGCCACTGTGACTGTGCAGGTGTCTCGGGTCGCGCTTCCATGGCTCAATGCGCGTGTCGAACCGCGCGATGGATCCGCAAAAACCCGTTACGGTTGATCGGTATGAAGACCTACTCCGGTCCTGCACGGCTGATCCTCGCCGACGGCACATCCGTACCCGGCATGGCTTCGCTGGGTACCAACCAGCGCGGGGGCCTCAACGGCTGGGGCGGTACGTTCCGTCCGGACCAGGTCAGCACGGATCTTCGCAATGCAGGTGAGGGGCTGCAATTGGAGCTGCCCTACGAGCAGATCGGGGCGGTCGCCGTGACAGGCGTCCGGAAGTTACTCGCGACGCAGGTGTTGGTGTCGTTGGTCGGTCACGGGCCCGCACCATTTTGATGGTGCATGGGGCGGCCGGCGCTCCATCGCCGCGGAGCGGGCGTTCTGTTTCGCGGCGATGGAGGAGAGCCGGCACTGAGGGTGATCAGTTTCGGGGGATGGCGTACCCGTTTGCGGTGCATGACGAAGGCGCTCGGGATGGCCGCTGGTGCTGGGTCCCGCCGCTTCCTCAGTACTTGAATTGCGCCACCACGGCGGTCAGTTCCGCAGACATGCGAGCCAGGTCATTGGTGACCTTCTGGGATTCGGTAACGGCTTGACTCGTCACGCGGGCCGCCTCGGCGACGCCGGTGATGTTCTCGGCGATCTCCTCGGTCCCGTTCGCCGCCTCGCTGACGCTGCGGTTCATCTCGTTGGTGGTGGCGGTCTGTTCCTCCACCGCGGACGCGATCGTCGTCTGGAAGTCGCTGATCCGGGCGATGACCCGGCTGGTCTCCTCGATCGCGGCGACTGCTCCGTTCGTGTCACCCTGAATGGCCTGCACCCGATGGGAGATGTCCTCTGTGGCCCGGGCCGTCTCCTGAGCGAGGTCCTTGACCTCGGAGGCGACCACGGCGAAGCCCTTGCCGGCTTCACCGGCGCGGGCGGCTTCGATCGTGGCGTTGAGGGCGAGCAGGTTGGTCTGTTCGGCGATCGAGGTGATGACCTTGATGACGTTGCCGATTTCGGCGGAGGACTCACCGAGTTTGCCCATGGTGGCGGATGTCGCGGCAGTGATGGCGACGGCTTCGGAGGCCACCCGTGCGGCTTCGGTGGCGTTCTGCGAAATCTCTCGGATCGAGGCGCCCATCTCCTCGCTGCCCGACGATACGGTGCCCACGCTGCGCGAGATTTCCTCCGCGGCGGCGGACACGGTTTGGGCCTGCACGGTGGTTCTCTCCGCCGACGAAGCGATCGCGTCGCTGGTCGTGGCAACTTCCCGGGCGGTCGTCGTCAACCGGACGGCACTGTCGGCGAGGGTCCGCACGGTATCAGCGGTAGCGGCCAGCATCCGGTTGGTGGCTTCAGCCAGCCGGCGGAACTCGGTCGCGCCGACGGCCTGCGCTCGCCGGGTCAGATCACCGTCGGCGGCGGCCACGAGAACGGTGATGGCGGCGGCCAGGCAGCGAATGATCGAACGGGCGAGCAGCCACGCGATCGCCGAACCCAGGCCGACCATGATCAGGAGAGCGGTCAGGAGCAGCGTCCGGCTGCGTTCGGCAAGCCTGTCATTCTCGGCAGTCGTGGCGGTGACCCACTGCTTGGCCAAGGCGATGGCGTCGCTGAAGGCTGTCTCGTATTTCTTGCGCAACTCCCGGTTGGGTCCCAGCGCCAGCTCCTGCGCGGCTGCGGGATCCGTGGGCACCAGTGCGAACTCTTTGTCCGTTGCGGCGTTGAACGTGGCAAGCGCAGACTCGATGGCGTCCACGGCGTCGGTCTCGGCCGCGTTCACGGCACGGGCGCGGGCCTGTGCCAGGCCGGCCGCTTCCTCGCCGCGCCGACCAACGGCCTCCGTGGCGTACTTGGGGTCCCGGGTGAGCAGGTAACCGCGCTCATCGTTGGCCGCCGACTTCGCCGCCAGCGCGGCATCCGACAGGCCCTGCAGATACGGCACGGCGTTGTCAGCGACCTTCTGCTGCGCGTCCTGCAACCCGTTGATGGTGGTGACGGCGATCGCCACCAAGGCACCCATCAACGTCAGCAGGACCGCGAAGCTGCCCAGCAGGCGCGCCCGCACCGACAGCCGATCGAACCTCGACATGCCCGCCGGTGCCAACGTACTCATTCTCGCTCCTCGCACAGTCCAACTCTGGCCCAGTTCAGTCGTCCTCCTATCGGCCCTAAAGCCCGGCACCTGAGGTAATCGCCGAACGGAGTGCGAATCTTCACGTCCAGCATGGCGAAACGCCCGGTTCTCATCGGACTCTGCGGTGGGAGCGGACGTTGGCGCGATGTCGATGTCGATGTCGATGTCGATGTCGTACGCCGCGCCGCATTCGCTGTGGTGGCCGTCATCGCCGCCGGCGCCGTCGGCTGAGGTGGTATCCGTTTTGCGCTGGCTTTCTGCGTCGGCCGTGGGGTCGGTCCGGGCGGCGAAGCGGCGCGTGAGCAGGGGACCCACGGTCGATGCGGTGGTCGTGGGGGCGACGCGCAACCCGTTCGATTGATGCCGGTTTCGGTCGAAGGGTGAACCGGGCAGCGGTACGGCGCCGTACTGGATCCGTACTGACGTGGATGGTTCACATGCGAGGAGTGGCGGATGCGAGTCCGACGGACGCGAGGAACACAGAACGGCCGTAAGGCGATCGGTGCCGCGGTGGTTGCCGGGGTGGTGGTCGCGGCGGGCGTGACGACCGTTCAGTTTGCGAACGCCAGTACGTCGGCCGCTGACGGCCAGCTCATCGCCGTGGAGGGTCAGCAGTTCGACATATCCGGGTGCGCCGATGTGCAGGTCGTCAACGGTGCCGTGGTGTGTGACGGTAAGCAGCTGGCGGGGGGTGCCTCCGGTTCCGCCGCGGATGAGTTGAAGGCGGCGTGTGATGCGTTCGCCGCCGAGCAGGTGGAGGCGGCCGGTGGTGCGAGGGCCGGTGCGTCGCCCAGCGCCTCGGCGAGCGCCGGAGCCGGCAGTGGTTCGCCGCAGGCGAAGAAGTCGTCGGTGAGGACCAACACCGCGTCGGGTCAGCGCCAGGGCATGGCGGGCGGTGACGCTGACAACGGCGACGAGGACGGCAAGGGCAAGGACGGCAAGGACGGTAAGGACGGCAAGGACGGCAAAGGTAAGGACGGAAAGGGCGGCAAAGGTAAGGACGGAAAGGGCGGCAACGGCAAGGGCGGCAAGGGCAAGGACGCGGACAACGGGGCCGGCGACGTGGACACCCAGGACGCGGTGGTCGCCGACGCGGAGCAGGCGCTGGTCGACGCGTGCCTCGCCCTGGCCGACGCAAAACTGAAGGCCGGTGGTGACGCCGTTGGTGGTGACGCCGTTGGTGGTGAGAACGCCGCCGGGGGGAGCCCGGCAGCGAAGCGCCGTTCCTACTGACGGCAGGGTGGAGAGGGGGATGTCGAGTCCCGCGTACCCCCTCTCTACCGCACGTCTGGTTCGACGTCCGGTCCGGACGGAGCGCGCCGACGATGTCTGGGCGTCGAGGAGGGTGACGGGGTGGGGGAGCGCCGGGTGTCCGTGGTCATGCCGGGCTTGGTCAATTCGTGGTGGTCACGGTCGTGGCGGACGGCGCGACGAAGACCTTCATGGTCAGCGTCAGGTTCATCGCCTCCGTGGTCGCCGGGTCGGCGCCGCTGGTCAGGTTCGCCGTTTCGATGAGAACGGCGCGGGGCTGGGTCTGCTGGAGCTGATCGAGGAACGGGCTCAGCTGACCGGCCGTGCCGTCGGCGGTGACCGTGATCGGCAGGGCGTACACGGTCATGTCCTTGCCGGTGACCGTGGACGGGCTGCCGACGCTCATGTTGGATACGTTGGCGCCGACGGCGTTGCCGGCGGCTTCGAGCTGGCGCAGGAACGCCGCTACGCCGCCGTCGGAGGGCAGCGCCTCACGGTTCTTCTTCAGCTCCGCCTGGTACTGCGACAGTTTGGCCTTTTCCGCATTGAGCTTCTTCAGCGCGCTCCGCAAGGTGATCAGCTCAACCTCCGACACGTCGGTCTGCTCCCGCATCGCCGTGGTGTCATCCTTGGTGGGACCGATCAGCAGGAACCAGCCGAGGGCGATCAGCAGCGCCGCCGCGCCGGCGCCACCGACGATCCACAGGTGATCGACGCGACCGCGCATCATTTGCCCCCCTGCGTGAACCGGCCACCGAGCGCCTTCTTCGTGATGTCCAGCCGCGCGCTGAACTGGACCTTTTTGTCGTCGGTGTTGACGCTGGTCAGATACACGTTGGTAAACTGGTCCAGTTTGGACAGTGCCTCGACGTACTGAGCGACGGCGTCCTTGTCCGGGCAGGTGCCCGTGACCGTGATGGAGCCGATCACGTCGGTCGTGATGCCGGGGAGCTTGACCGTCCCGGCCGACGCGGCGCCGCCCGCGGTGGCTGCCAGCTGGCCCGATACGCCGTTGATCTGGACGGCGCCGTTACCCGCGGTCCGCAGGGTGGTGAGCAGGTTCGCCCACCGCAGATCGGTTGCCATCAGCGCGGTGAGCCGGCCGCTGATCGCCTTCGACTCGCGCTGGATGTCGACGACGTCGGCGTAATCCTTCTGCCTCTCCTGTAGCACGGCCTTCTCGGCGATGGCCGCGTCTCGGTCGTTCCGCGCGTTGTTGAGCTGTACGAACGAGAGCGCGTACCAGCCGGTGAGCAGGCCCACGATCACGGTCAGGGCGATCAGCACCCGGGTGCGTACGCCGCGGGCGCGGCGGGCGGCGACGACCTCGTCGGGCAGCAGGTTCGCGGTGATCGACAGCAGGCGCTGGGCGCGCTGCGGCGTCGTCACCGGGTCGAGGGGCATCAACGTGGTGGCCATCAGGCAGCCGCTCCCAGGGTCAGGCCGATCGACACGGCGGCGGACGAGACGAAGTGGTCGAACCCGCGTTGCCGGGCCCGCCGGATGTCGCGTAGCCGGGCCGCGCTGTCGGCGACCACGACCGTGACCCCGAGCTGTTCCTGCAGGTATTCGGTCAGGCCCGGCATGTGGGCGCCGCCGCCGCACAGGGCCAGCCGGGTCACCCGCTTCTGCCGTTCGCCCGAGGCGAGGTACGTGAACGAGCTGCGGATCTCGTTGACCAGCGGGCGTACGGCGTCCTCGACGACGCCCGCCGACTCGGGCCGGTCGTCGCCGTGCAGGCCGAACCGGCACTTGAGCTCCTCGGCCTCGCTGGGGTGTACGCCGAGCCGGGTCGCGATGGCGTCGGTGAGTTCCATTCCGCCGCGCGGCACCGTCCGGACGATCAGCGGTTCGCCGTCGGCGTGCACGACGAGACTGGTGATCTGGGCGCCGATGTCCACAATGGCCTCGACCTGGGCGTCGAGCCGGGCGGCGGCCCGCAGCAGCGCGAACGAGGCCAGGTCGACGTGCTCGACCTGCAGACCGGCCTTCTCGATCGCGTCGACGGCGTGGAGGACGGCTTCCTTGGGAGTGGCGATGAGCAGCCCGCGTACGGTCGGGGCGTCGCCCGGGTCTTCGAGCGGGTAGAAGTCGAGCAGTGCCCGGTCCACGGCGAGGGGGAGCATGTCGCGTACCTGGAATCGCAGCGACGTACGCAGTTCCTTCGCCGGTAGGTTCGACACCTGCATCTCGCGGACCACCAGCTGCGGGTTCGTCACGCCGAGGGTGACCTTGCGGGTGCCGAAGCGAGCGTCGGCCCACAGCTGCCTGAGGGCGTTCGTGACGGCGCCGGGGTCCTGGATGACACCGCCTTGGACCGCGCCGGGCGGCAGCGGGACCTGACCGAAGTTGGAGAGCGTGACATCGTCCTTGCCGTGGCGTACCTCCACCGCCCGGATGGACGACGAGCCGATGTCCAGGCCGATCGGGGTGACGGAAGCCATCGGTGCTCCTTACGTCGGTTCTCGTGGTCGCGGGTGTCGGGTCAGGCGGTCGGGAGGAGCAGGTCGAGGTACCACGAAGCGATCGCGGGGGCGGCGAACACCGCCACCAGCGCGCCGGCGAGCATGGCCGGTCCGAACGGGATCCGGGTCTTGCGGTGGGCCCGGCCCGTGGACAGCAGGGCCACCCCGAAGGTGCCGCCGATGAGGAATCCGGCGAACGAGCCGATCGCCACGGCGCTCCAGCCGAGCCAGCCGAGGTAGAGGCCGAGCAGACCGGCGAGCTTCACGTCCCCGGCGCCCATGCCGCCGGGCTTGACCCAGGCGAGTACCCAGTAGGCGGTGAAAAGGAGGGCCATCGCGGCCAGCCCGCGCGCGATGGCCCCCCAGTCCGAGTCGGGCACGGCTGCGACGATCAGCAGCACGGCCGCGACGGCGTACGACGGCAGGACGATCGCGTCGGGCAACCGGTGCACGTCGATATCGATCATGGCGAGCGGGATCGCGATCGCCGCGAGGTACAGGTACGCGGGCAGTGCGGGCGAAAGGCCGAAGTGTGCGGTGACCGCGACGAACAACACCGCCGTACCGGCCTCCACCAGCGGGTAGCGCACGCTGATAAGTGCCGGGCAGGCGGCGCACCGGCCGCGTAGCAGCAGCCAGCTCAGTACCGGCACGTTCTGCCATGCCCGTAGCGGTGCCTGACAGGAGGGGCAGTGCGAGCCGGGGCGCAGCAGTGACTCGTCGCGCGGTACCCGGTGGATCACCACGTTGAGGAACGACCCGACCACGAGGCCGAGGAGACCGGCGGCGGTCAGCAGCAGGGTGTACGGCATGGTCGGCTCCTCTCCTTGGGGCTCGGTGGTGGCCGGAGCGCCGGTGGGCGCCGCCGGGACGGCGGCGCCACCGGAGTCCGTGGAGGCTCGCTGGTACGGCTCAGGTGCAGGTGGTGAAGTTGGTGATCGCCGCAGCGGGCGACGTCACCGAGCCGCCGGTGGAGCTGTCGTACAGGTACGTCCTGCTACCGCCGCCGTTCTTCGCGCAGATCTTGTAACTGGTCGTGCCGGACGCGTAGATGTAGCCGAGCTGCGTCTTGTCGGACAGTGTCACCTTCAGCACCGTCGCTGCCGCGCTGTCGCCGGCACGGGCGCTCAGCGTCACCGTCGCGGTGGCGGCGCTGGTGTTCGTCTGGCTGAAGTCGGCGGGGTACTTGTTGCCGTTGTCCGTGTAGTACTGCTCGATGGCGCTGATCGCACCGCGTACATCGGACTGGGCCGACTTGTCGGCGGCGCCCTGGCGGTAGTTGAGGTACACGGGGACGGCGATCGCGACGAGGACGCCGATGATGACGACCACGACGAGCAGTTCGATGAGCGTGAAGCCTTCCTCGCTGCGGTGCCTCTCCCGCAACCGGCTGAGGGGGGTGTCGTGCATGGTGAGCCTCCAGTGACTCGGTGCATCGGGCTGGCGGACCAGGGCTCAGTTGGCGCCCTGGATGTTCTCGTAGATCGTGAACATCGGCAGGTACAGGCAGATCACCATTCCGCCGACCACCGCTCCCATGACGAGCACCATGATCGGCTCGATGGAGGCGGTCAGGGACTCCGCAGTGCTGTCGACCTCCCGGTCGTAGAAATCGGCAATCTTCTCGAGCATCTGACTGATTTGGCCGGATTCCTCGCCCACTTCGACCATCTGCGTCACCATGGCCGGGAACAGGTCGTGACCGCGCAGAGCCGTCGACATGGGTTGACCGTCGCGTACTGAGGCCTGTACGGCCCGCATGGCGTCATTGATGACGGCGTTGCCGGTGGTCTCGCCGACCACGTCGAGGGCCTGCATCACCGGTACGCCGACGCCGAGCAGGATGCCCAGGTTCCGGGAGAACCGACTCATCGCGATCTTGCGGAACAGCGGCCCGAAGACGGGCAGCCGGAGCTTGATCCGGTCGACGGCGAGTCGTAGCCCCGGCCGGTTGCGCACCTCGCGGCGGTACAGGGCGGTGCCGCCGATGCCGAGGCCCAGCACGATCGGCCCGGACCACCACATGTTGTTGCTCGCATCGACGAGAACCTGCGTGATCCACGGCAGCTGGCCGCCCAGGTTGCGGAACATCTCTTCGAAGATCGGCACGATGAAGATCAACACCGCGGCGATCAGCACGAACGTGAACGCCAACACGATGATCGGGTACGTCAGCGCGCTCTTGATCTTCCCGCGCAACGCCGAGTCCTTCTCGAGCGTGTCGGCGATCTGCTCAAGCGCTCCGTCGATCATGCCGCCGGTCTCACCGGCGCGGACCATGGCGACCATCAGCTTCGGAAAGATCCGGTCGTGCCGGCCGAGGGCGGACGACAGCGAGACGCCGGCGGCCACATCGGTGCTCACCTCACCGACGGCCTTCTTCAGCGAGGCCGCGCTGGTCTGCTCCTCGAGGATGGTCAGCGACCGCAGCAGAGACATGCCGGACGCCGTCATCGTGGCGAACTGGCGGGAGAAGACCGCCAGGTCCTTCAACGACGTACGCCCGCCCAGGCCCGGGATATGGATCTCGCGCCGCAGGCCCTTGCCGGCCTCGGTGAGGGCGATGGCCACCTCGCCGCGCTGCCGGAGCATCTGGACGGCGCTGGCCTCGTTGGCTGCCTCCACCGTGCCCTTGATCCGTTTCCCGGTCGTGTCGACGCTGCTGTAGTCGAAGGTTTTCGTCGTCGCTGCCATCACACCCGTCCGATCAGACGCTTGAGTTCTTCCGTCGAGTGGCAGATGTCCAGGGCCAGGTCGAACGAGATCAACTGCTCCCGCACCCGTTCGGCCAGGTTCTGGTCGAACGAGAGCATCCCGTCGCTCCCGCCCGACTGCATGAACGACGGGATCTGGTGCGACTTGCCGTCGCGGATGAGACTTCTGATGGCCGACGTGGCGGTCAGCACCTCGCTGACCACGACACGGCCCTTGCCGTCGGCGCGCGGTACGAGCGCCTGCGTGACGACGCCCTGCAGACCCGCGGCGAGCTGCGCGCGGATCTGCGGCTGCTGGTACGGCGGGAAGATGTCGATGACGCGGTCGATCGTCTGGGTGGCGGTCTGCGTATGCAGGGTCGCCAGCACGAGGTGACCGGTCTCCGCGGCGGTCAGCGCCGTCGAGGTCGTCTCAAGATCACGCAGTTCGCCCACCAGGATGATGTCGGGGTCCTGGCGCAGCGCGTGCCTCAACGCGCTGGCGAACGACTCGGTGTCCTCGCCCACCTCACGCTGGTTGACCAGGCAGCGCTTGTGCGGGTGCAGGAACTCGATCGGGTCCTCGATCGTCACGATGTGCGACGAGCGAGTGCGGTTCGCCAGGTCGAGCAGTGAGGCCAGCGTCGTCGTCTTGCCCGAACCGGTCGGGCCGGTCACCAGGACGAGGCCGCGGGGCAGGTGCGCGAACCGGGAGACCGAGTACGGCAGCCCCAGCTCGTCCAGCGGCTTGATCTCGTGTGGGATCGCCCGGAACACCGCGCCGAACGAGGTCCGCTGCCGGTACAGGTTGCCGCGGTACCGGGACACCCCGGCCAGGCTGTACGCGAAGTCGAACTCCTGCCGCGCCTCGAAGATCGCCCACTGGTCCGCCGAGAGCGCCGCCCGGGCCAGCATCGCCGTGTCCGAAGGGGTCAGCTTCCCGTAGCCGGGCAGCGGCCGCAGCGAGCCGTTCACGCGGACGGTCGGGGGGGCGCCGACGGTCAGGTGAAGGTCGGAACCGCGTGATTCGACGAGCTCGAACAGCATCCGGTCCAGGTACTCCCGATCGCCGTTGACGCTGGCGGCCGGGGCCGACGGGTCGAGCGCGTACATCTCTCACCGGCATTCTCTCGCAGGGTTTCTGCCTTCCAGGTCGGCATGTCCACCCCGGCCCTTAGGTCTCAGATGGCAACACGCATGACCTCGCGAACGGATGTCTGACCACCCGACGCCTTGGCGAGGCCGTCGGCGCGCAGGTCGTACATGCCCTGGTCGACGGCGACGCGGCGGATGTCGTTGGAGGATGCCCGCCGGATGGCGAGCGCCTCGATCTCGGGTGTGACGGGCATGACCTCGTGCAGGGCGATGCGGCCCCGGTAGCCGGTGCCGGCGCAGTTGCGGCAGCCGGTGGGCCGCCAGAGGATCTCGGGGAGCTTCACGTCCTCTTCGGGCCATCGGGCGGCGGCCAGCTCGGCTTCGGTGGGTGCGTACTCCTCCTTGCACCAGTCGCACAGCCGGCGGGCGAGTCGCTGGGCGAGGACGCAGTCCAGCGACGACCCGACGAGGAACGGTTCGATGCCCATCTCGACGAGGCGGGTGACGGCGCCCGGGGCGTCGTTCGTGTGCAGGGTGGAGAGGACGAGGTGGCCGGTGAGTGCGGCCTCCACGGCGATCTGCGCGGTGGCGCCGTCGCGGATCTCACCGATGAGGATGACGTCCGGGTCCGACCGCAGGATCGCCGGCAGTACGGCGGCGAACGTCAGTCCGGCCTTGTGGTTCACCTGAATCTGGTTGATGCCGACCATCCGGTACTCGACCGGGTCCTCGACGGCGATCACGTTGACCTCGGGGCGGCTGATCTGCGCCAGGGTCGAGTACAACGTCGTGGACTTGCCGGAACCCGTCGGGCCGGTCACCAGGATCATGCCGTGCGGCTTCGTGAAGGACTCGACGTATCGGTCGTGGTTGGCCTCGGTGAAGCCGAGCTTCTGCAGGTCGAGTTCGACGCCGCCGGTGTCGAGGACCCGCAGGACGACCTTCTCGCCCCAGACGGTCGGCAGAGTCGCCGTACGCAGGTCGACCGAGCGGTCTCGGACCTGTACGGTGATGCGGCCGCTCTGGGGCATCCGCCGTTCGGTGATATCCACATTGGACATGATTTTGAGGCGGGAGATCAGGGCCGACTGCACGCCGCGGGGGATCCGGTCCAGCTCGTGCAGAACGCCGTCGATCCGGTAGCGCACCCGCATGTCGTGGTCGGTGGGTTCCAGGTGCAGGTCGGAGGCGCGGTTGACGATGGCCTGTTCGATGAGGCCGTTGACGTACCGCACGATCGGGACGTCGTCGACCGACGCGAGTGCCGTGGCGTCCGTCGTCGTGGCCTCGGTGTGGCCGGCGATGTCCCCGAGGTCGGTGTTCTCCCGTTGCAACCGCTCGATGATTTTTCGGACTTCGCTGCGGGCCACCACGACCGGCCGGACGTTCAGTCCGGTGGCGGCGCGGACGTCGTCCATCGCGACGACGTCGCCGGGGTCGGTGATGCCGACGAGCAGCTCGTTGTCGGCCAGTGACAGGCCAACGATGCGGTGCCGCGTCACGACCGGAAGCGGGATCGTCTTCAGCGCCTGCTGGTCGATCGGGTAGCCGACCAGGTCCAGGGTGGCGAGCCCCACCGCGTTCGCGGCCGCCGCGGTCAGCTGCTCCTCGGTGACGACCGAGTCGTTGATGAGGACGGCGCGGATGGGGCGCCCGCTGCTCTGTGCCTCCAGCGCCGCGGCGTCGACCGCGATCGGGTCGACCCCGAGCCGCTTGAGCGCGTCGAGCAACGGGCGGATCGTGGGGTCCATGGCGTCCTTTACGGCGATCGGGACAGGTCGCTCCACTCGTCCCATCGGACGCCAGGTCGCCTAACTGAGCCGTTCAGCCCCTGGAGCGCGCACCGGTATAGCCAGGGACGGGTTTGGTCCGGTCGCGCTCGCGTGGTCGAATGGTCCCGCCAGGACCGACGATGCGCCGACGGCGAGGCGTAGGGTTGCGAGGCCAAAACCTGGATGACGCGCCGCCAGCGCCGTCGACGACACCGTCGGCGAGGACTCAGAGACAGGACGCGTCGTATTGGACAGCTTCGTGAGCCGATTCCCCGAGCCGCGTGAGGGCGTAAGCCCCGACGAGCCGAAGGCGGTCAAGCCGGTGATGCCGTCCCCGCCGTTCCCGAGTTTCGAACAGCGGGGGAGCTTTCCGAGCAGGCCCGAGTTCCCGCATCAGCCGAGCCGCGCCCACGAGCGCGAAGAAGCGCACTGAGGTACACGACCGGGGGCGGTGCGTACGCCCCCGGTCCACGGGCGGATCAGGCGACGACCGTGATGCCCTTCCGGAAGGCGACGCGGTCGCGAACGGCCTTGGCGTCGGGTTTCGGGTCGGGGAAATACCAGACTGCGTCCTGGCTGCTGTGTCCGTCCAGCTCAAGACTGAAATAGGACGCGCGGCCCTTCCACGGGCACACCGTGTGCGTGTCGGA
The DNA here is from genome assembly GCA_966211315.1 of uncultured Micromonosporaceae bacterium. Taxonomy (GTDB): domain Bacteria; phylum Actinomycetota; class Actinomycetes; order Mycobacteriales; family Micromonosporaceae; genus CBIHNN01. Next base: position 15,782 of record CBIHNN010000057.1, read on the forward strand.
GGCGCGGAGCACGTCCTCCCGCAGCGACGCACGTGGGAAGTAGTGGGTACCTTCCACGACCACGGTCTCGTCGCTCTCGGCGATGATCTCGTCGTTCCACATGGCCTTCATGGTGTGAACGTAACTCGCCGGTCCCGTGGATCGCCCGATATGTGGCTTGTTCTGGCCCGTCGGGGTGATCCTTGGTCAAACCGCCCGCCCGGCGGTTCAGGGATCAGACCACCCCGGTGCGAGGATGCCTGGCATGAGCGCGAGGCTGGACCGGCTCCGGGGCGCGGCCCCGCCGAGGCGGCACAACGCCCGGACGATCGCCGCCCTCACCAGCAACCCCGGTTGCAGTCGCCGGGCCGTGCTCGACGCGGCCGGTGTCGACAAGCCCGCGCTGGCCGAGTACGTCGGCTTCCCGGGACGGTTCGGGCAGTCCCGGTTCGCGCTGGCGCGCGGGAACGCGTTCGAGGCGCAGCTGAAGGCGGACGACGGGACGGCGCTGCTGGAGCTTCTGCGCGAGGTGCTGCGCAGCCCGATCAGCGACGCCCGCTACGACGACCTCGGCGCGGACGACGACGCGACGATCAGGGAGCGGCACACCCGTACGCGGGAACTGCTGGCGGCAGCGCCCGGGACGGCGCTGATCGACCATCCGCTCCTGGCGCTCGATGTGGCGGGGCACCGCGTACACCTGGAACCGGATCTTGTGGCCGCGCAGGTGGAGGGCCGGTTCCACGTCGTGGAGATCAAGTCCTTCGCCGTCGTGGACGGCCAGGCGGACGCCGCGAAGGTCGCTGCCGCGGCGGTCCAGGCCGCCGTCTACGTGCTGGCGTTGCGCCGCCTGCTCGGCGAACTCGGCCGCGACCCGCAGCTGGCCAGCCACGATGTCGTGTTGGTCTGTCCGGAGAACTTCGCGTTCCGGCCGGTCGCCGTCGTCCTGGACGTGCGCAAACAGCTCGGCACCCTGAACCGGCAACTCGCTCGGCTCGCCGCGGTCGGCGACCTGGTCGCCGGTCTGCCACCGGACCTGACCGTCGACCTGGCACAACCGCCCGCCGCCGTCGCCGCCGCGGTCCGCCGCCTCGACGCCCGTTACGCGCCTGAATGCCTGTCGACCTGCGACCTCGCCTACTTCTGCCGGCACGAGGCCGGCGGCACCACGACCACCCTCGGCCGGCCGGTCCGCGACGCGCTCGGCGGCATCGCCGACGTCGAGGAGGTGCTCGGCCTCGCCGCCGGGACGCGGGTGCCCGGGGGCGACCAGGCGGAGGCGGCCGCGCTGCTCCGGGCCGCCGCGCGCCTGCGGTCCGAGGCGCTGGGCCTTCCGTCATGAGTACGCTCACCGCCCTCGCCAGGGTGCAGGCCGTCGCGGCCGGCCGCGCTCAACCGATCGCGACCGTCCGCCACCTGCACCTGCACCACGAGCCCCTGGTGCTGATCCCGCTCGCCATGGCCGGTGAGGCCAACGCCCCGCTCGCCGCGATGCTCGGCACCGACCGGGACAAGCCGCAGCTGCTCGTCGTGCCGCAGCCCCGCAACCGGGACATGCGTTTCGCGTTCGCCGCCGACCTCGCCGCACAGCTCGTCGCCTACATCGGCGGGCGTTGTCTGCAGACCGAGGCGGTGGCGATCGACCGCGGGCGCGACGTACGGCACCGGTTCCTCGACGCCCCGCAGATCTGGGTCCCGAACCCGGCCGGCGTCCAGTTCCTCAAGCTGTTCGGCCGGTCGACCCGGTTCCGCCGCACCGACGGCGAGTACGCCGTCCCGCCGGCGGTCCCGCTGCTCGGCCGGTGGCTCACCTTCCTGGCGAACCAGGCCGAAATCCCCGGCTCGGCCGTACTGCCCGCGGCTACCCAGGTCCTCGCCCTGCACTGGGCGACGGGCCAGAGCAGCGCCGAGGACGCCCAGCTCGCCGCGCTGCTGGCCTGGATCGACCCGCCCGCGGGCCGGTCGGGTGCCCAGGCCGCCCGGGTCGCCGAGCTCGAACCCCCCGCCGGACCCGCCACCGATCCGGACTTCGACAACAGGGTGCTGTCATCGCTGATCACCGCGGGTGACGCCGACCGGCTGGCCGACGCCCTGCGTACGCAGCTCGAACCGACCTGGACACAGATGTGGCGCGCCCTCGACCTGCTCGCCGCGCTGCCGCCCGGGGCCCGGGTCGGGTCCCGCTGGGACGCCGACCGGGACGCGTTCTCCGCGTACGTGCAGTACCTGAACGACAACGGCGCTCCCCAGCCGCGGCGTGACTCAGCGGTGGCCGCCGCCGTCCGCCTGCACCGCCTGGAGAACGTCCAGACCCGGTACGCCGCCCAGCGCGCCTTCGACGACCCCCTCGTCATGGCCGAGTACCGCCTCACCGGCGAGGCGTTCACCGGCACGGTGACCCATGCCAAGGCTGACCGCGTCGATGACAGCGGGCGCCGCCCTGTGCTGCGCCCGCGGATCATCGTGCGTACGTCCGAACCGGTACGCGTCGCCCCGGGTGCCGCCCTGACCTGCCCCGATCGTCCGTCCCAGAAGGCGGTCGTCATCTCGGTGACGGATCTCGACGTCCTTCTCGAGCTGTCCGGGGGGATGGGACGCAAGCTCGTCGCCGAGCCGGGCAGCGTCCCGGCGGTCGGTGACGGGGTGCTGTACACGACGCTGTCGGAGGCATTCCGGCCCGGCGCCGCGTTCCCCGAGCCGGACCAGACCCCGTGGACCCACGGCGGCCCACCGGCCCCGGCCGAGTTCGCCGGGGAGCCCTCCGCGTCGGTGTGATCCTCGGGTCATCCGGCCATCCTCCCGGGTGCGTCCCGGATCCCGGCGCGAAGACCCGACCGGATCGTCCGGACGGTTTCGGCGGGGCCGAGCCCGGCCCGCCCCGCCGCCGTGGCGAGCTCTCGCAGGACAGCCGACTCGCCGAGCAGGCCGGCGCCGACGAACCGGCCCAGGCCGTACGCGGCGCGGTTGAGGGTGTCGTTGCGGGCGCCGACGAGGGCGGCCGCGACGCGGTCGACCTCGGCGGTCAGGGCGGCTTGCGCATAGCGGTCGGGATGGTGTGGGGGGCGCATCCGGATCGGTGGCGGACCGGTGATCAGGTCGCGCAGCACGAGCGGGCACACCGGCAACGCCGTCTCGAAGGGCCGCCGCAACCAGGCGTACGCGTTGCCGCTCGCGTGCCGGGACGGCGGTGCCACAACATACCCGCGCGAGCCGCGCCAGTCGACATCGGGCAGGAGGCGTACGCGGTTGCCGTGGCCGGTCGGCGCGTACCAGAAGTGCCAGCCGCCCGAGCCGCTGCGCACCGCCGGACCGGCCGGCGTACGTCCGCCGAGCAGCCGGATGAGTGCGCGGCGCCCTTCGTCCGAGTCGACGTCGGCGACGTCCATCACCACCCCGGTGCGAAGGCCGAGGTTCGCCGTCGGCCAGCGCCGCCACCAGAGATCGATGAGGCGCGGATCGGTGCTCGCCTCGCTGACCCCGTGGCGCAGCCGCGGATGTTTGCCGGGACTGGTGCATCGCGGATCACCGCACGAACAGCCGCCCGGCTCCGGCGTGTGCAACGGCAGTACGGGCACCCCGTACGCGGCGAAGAACAGCGCGGCCCTCATTCGAACAAGTGTACGAAAAGCGGATCGGATGTGCAGGTCGAGCCGATCGGGGGCTGCGGGCCACAACGTCGACCTCCTAGGCTTCGGTGGCCCGCGCCCCGAGGAGATCCGTGTCGTACCCACCCTTGCCCCCGCCCGACGAGCCCGGTCAGGCCGCCGCATTGCCGCCCTGGTCCGTCCCAGCCGGCGGCACCCCCGCCGACGCCACCTCGGTCTCACCGCACAACGCCTGGACCTCCGCCTACGGCCGGAACGGGCCCGGCGTCCCGGGCTACGGCCCGCCGGGCTACCTGCTGCCGGGCTACCGGCCGTCCCACTACCCGCCGACGGTGTCCGCACCGCGGCGGGACAACCGCGCGTTCGGGATCGTGCTCGGTGCGGTGCTGGCCGCCGCGTTGCTCTGCGCCGGAGGGATCACGGTCACGTGGTTGACGCTGACCGGAGACCACCAAGCCGTGACGGCCGCTCCCGCTCCGTCGGTGAACCGTCCGGCGCTGGAGCCGGCCCCGGCGGCTCCCCGGTCGATGCCCGCGTCGTCGCCGTCACCGGTGACGGTGTCCACCGGCAACGCGGGGGACACGCTCCTGCTGCGAGGGCGAGGCGGTGACCAGGTGAAGGTCGTGATCGCCAACGCGAAGGCCAGAACGTCCGGCTGTGACACGTACGCACTCGAGCCCGATCATGGGGGTTGGGTCACGGTCGACGTGACGATCGAGGTGGTGAACGGGCCGGCGGAGATCAGCCCGTACGCCTTCGAACTGCTCACGCCGGACGGCCGGCACGAGGGCAACACGGCGAGCGGGGCGAGCGGCTGCGGGACGGATCTGCCGTCCGTCGGCGGCGCGCGAACCGGGGACAAGCACAGCGGCCAGCTCGTCTTCGACGCCTCCGAGGCGAAGGGGACGGTCGACTTCCGTTCACTGAGTGGTGCCGCGGGTTCCTGGACGTTGTAGCTCCCTGATCACCTGGGCCAGGTGGTGGGACGTACTCCAGGCCATCCAGCTGGCCGGGGTGCCCGCCCCTGGCGAGTGCCGGGCGCGGCGGGCGATCTCGGCGTCGCCCCAGCAGAACCGGGCGCCCGCGGCCGGCCAGTGCGGCGAGTCCAGTACAGAACGGCACAGTTCACGGCAGCGGTCGTCGCTGCGGGTGCCGCGGCGCGACCAGCGATGAATCCACCAGACGTGCTCGGTGGCGTAGCGCAGGGTGGGCAGCTGGCGGTGGTAGGTGCCGTACCGGCGGCTGGGACAGGTGACGCCGTAGTCGCCGTAGCCGAGGCCCGGGGTGGCGACCTTGCGCCAGAACTCGGCGTCGAAGCGTTCGACGGCGACGGCCTCGTCGGTGGGTAGGTCGTCGAGGTTGGCAGGCATCGAACCGGCGGCGAGGGTCGTCGAGCGCCACGGCTGCTGGTCGGTCCAGCGCAGGATGCGCAGGGCGCGTTCCTCGAAGCGGGCCGCGCGGGCGGCGCAGCGCAGGTCGGCGAGGTCGATGATCAGGTCGATCTGCTCGGGTTCGAGGCCGCTGCCACGCCAGATCCGGATGCAGGCGGCAGAGGCCTCGGCCGGGTTGAGGAGGTCGCTGTGGGGGCGTACGCGCAAGATCGCGCGACCGCTGTGCATCCGGGCGGCCAGGCCGTGCTCGGACAGGCGGCGGGCGCTGTCGAACGCGCGGATCACCGGCACGTACCCGTCGAAAACCTCGGCCAGGTCGAGCGTGGGTGACCGCCACTGGTCGTCGGAGTCGGGAAACCCGCTGACGTCGACCGAGAGCGCCGCGGTCCGCGGCGGCAGTTCACGGACGAGCCGCAACACCGCGCCGAGGCCTCCGGAGACGTCGGTGACGGGTTCGAGCACCGGCGCGATCACGGCGGTCGGCTCCAGGTGGTGCAGCGCGGTCAGCTCGCCGCGCCGGGCCCGCAGGATCGGCCGGTACACGCCGTGCGGCGCCCTGCGGTCGGGTCCCGGCGGCGCCATACCCCAAACGTAACGAGCGGTGTCTCGTTCGTGCTGGTCAAACGCGGTCCGGTTCACGTTCGGGTGATCCGATCGGCGCATTGCACCCACCTCGGGTTACGGTGCCCGGATGCTCTCTCCCTCGATCGAGGCCGGTGCGGTCGTCGAGGCCGTCCTGGCGGACCTCGCGGCATCGGACCACCGCGGCGTCGTCGTCGACTCACCGCCCGGCGCCGGGAAATCAACCCTGGTGGTACGCGCAGCCGGGGTGCTCGCCCGCGCGGGTGATCCGTTGATGATCGTCGCTCAGACGAACGAGCAGGTCGACGACCTCGTCGCCCGCCTCGCCGCCGCCTCCCCGCAGCTTCGGGTCGGCCGGCTCTCCGCGGTCGACTACACACCGTCGGACCGGGTGCTGTCCCACCCGTGCTGCCGGGTCGGCGCGAAGATCCCGGACCTCGGCGACCCGATCGTCACCATCGGGACGGCCGCGAAGTGGGCCACGGTCACCGAGGGAGTCTGGCCGTGGGCGATCGTGGATGAGGCGTACCAGATGCGCTCGGACGCCCTGCTGCGGGTGGCGCCGCGCTTCGCGCGGGCACTGTTCGTCGGCGACCCCGGCCAGCTGGATCCGTTCTCCACGGTGGAGCTGGACCGCTGGACCGGTCTGTCCTGGGATCCGATGCAGAGTGCGGTCGCTGTGTTGCTGCGTCACAACCCGGACGTGCCCGTGCACCGCCTGCCGGTGTCGTGGCGCCTGCCCGCGTCGGCGGCCCCGGTGGTGGCGTCGGCGTTCTACCCGTTCACCGGCTTCCGCTCCGGCACCGGCCCGGGCGACCGTTCCCTGGCGCTCGGCTCCCGTTCGGCCACCGGCGGAACCGGGCGGACGCCGGGCGGCGTCGGCCGCCTCGACGACGTGCTGGACGCCGCCGCAGCGACGGGCTGGGGCTACGACGAACTGCCGCCGCGTTTCACACTGCGTACCGATGCGGAAGCCGCCGCAGCCTGCGCGGACCTGGCCGCCCGCGCCCTGGACCGCGATGCCGTCACCACCTCGGAGTCCGGATCGGCACCGCTGACAGCGGACCGCATCGCGATCGGGGCGGCGCACCGTGACCAGGCCGCGGCCATCCGCAGGCTCCTGCCCCCACACGCCGCCGACGTCACGGTCGACACCGCGAACCGCCTGCAGGGCCGCGAGTACGACCTCACGGTCGTCCTGCACCCGCTCTCCGGCCGCCGCGACGCCACCGCGTTCCACCTGGAGTCCGGCCGGCTCTGCGTGCTGACGTCGCGGCACCGGCACGCCTGCGTCGTGGTGGCCCGGGCCGGCATCGCCGAGCTGCTCGACGCACACCCGTCGACGGAGCCGGTCCACCTGGGTGTCCCGGTCACGTTCCCGGACGGCTGGGAGGCCAACCAGTCCCTCCTGGCCCACCTGACCGCGGTGCGTGACGGCTGGGCGTACGCGGACCGGTGACCCGGCGTTCCACCCACGACGGGTCGGTGGCGGGTCATCCGTCGGCGCCTTCCGTGAGCAAGGAATGAGGCCGGATTCATTCACGAAAAGCCGCGTACCAGGCACGTCAGGCCCCTTCCAGTCGATCACCGACAGTGAGAGTCTGCTGGCTAAGTGTGAGGCTGGCGACACGGATGGTGGTGGCGTGAATGCGTCCGGACGTTCTGGTCGGACCGGCTCCCTGGGTCATCGGTAAGGTCGGAACGACCCTGGCGGGTGAGCTGTGGACCCGGATCCCCGAAGCCCTGCGAACAGCGATAGCCCGGGCGGTGAACGCGCATCCGCACGCCCGCCCCACGATCGATCGCCTGTTCGCGAATCCACACTGGATGCTGCCGTACGAGGAACTCGTCCTGGGCCTCGGCAAACTCGACGGCGCCGCGGTCGTGAGCTCCCCGCGCTCCGGCTACCAGCTGGTGGTGCTGCGCGACCAGGTGATCGTCCCGTGGTGCTACGGCGCCTCCGGTGCGATCTCCATGCGCGAGGCCGGCCCCGGCCGCCCCTTCAGCCGCCTCGCCCGCGAACTGATGCGCCGCTTCGGCCCGGCGCCGCGCAACACCCTCCCGCAACTGCCGCTCGTCCGCGACGAGATCGACGAACGCGAGGTCGCCCACATCTGCGGCGAGGTCGCCAAGGTCACCCTCCGCCCGAACGTCCTCATCGCCGGCTACGCCGCCACCGCCGACCACGGCCTGCTCCGCGCCTGCCTCGGCCAGACCGGTGGCCCGTCCGGCTGGACGCACGTCGACGACCTGCCGCTGCCGCCCCCGGTCATCCCCCGCCCGAGGCGCATGCAGTTCCCGTGACCGTCCGATGCGGTCCGGTGCCGCGCGTCTGGGAAGCCAGTTCGTCTCACCGCGCGCACGGTAGAGAACCCGTCACGCCGCGCGCTGCCCCGCCGCGGGCCCGGCCGGCTGGCTCTCAGAGGGTGCGGTGGTCGATGCGGGCCTGGTAGCGGGTGTGCTGGGCGAGCAGGGCGAGCAGCAGCCCGCCGTCGATCAGCTCCACGGGCAACCCGTCCGCCACCTCGTACGCGGCGTGCGTGTAGCCGCCCGTGGTGAGCAGGATGCCCTTGATCGCGCCGATCCGTTCGACGGTGTCGGCCAGTGCCTGCACCGCGCCCTCGTTGACGCGCTCGGACCGGCGGGCGTGTACGACCACCCGGCCGCCGAACAGCGGGCGCGGGTCCACGGCGGTCCAGCACACGCCGTCCGTCTCGGGTTCCGTGGCGGGCATCTGCAGGCCCATCACGGCGAACAGGTCGGAGATCAGGTCCTCGAACTCCGGCTGCGGCATCGCCGCCAGGTTGGGCCGCCGGTCGAGGTCGGCGAGGACGTTCACCTCATCGGTGAAGGTGGAGTCGACCCGGTCGAAGTCCAGCACCGGGCGTACGCCGGCCAGCTCGTCGGGGGACGTGGACACCCGGGCGTCGAGGTGGTGCACGCAGGCGACCGGGTCGACGTGGCGCAGTGTGATGGCGGAGAACGTCTCCCGGTCGGTACACAGTGACACGAGGCACGGGCGTACGGCGTTGCCCGTACGACGGTCCAGGGTGTCGACGACGCCGTTGAAGACGATCCGTTCGATGAGCCCGCCCCGGTCGGCCTCCACGATCTCGTGGACGGTCCGGAGGGTCACCTGCGCGAGGACGTTCAGGTAGCGGTCACGTACCTCCTCGGGTGTACGCCCCACGGTGCGCATGCCGTCGGAGGCCCTGTCGTAGCGGAACTCCTTGACGGTGGGGACGACGTCCACCGGCGGCAGGTGGTACTCGACGACGAGCTGCCGGTCGCCGGGAAGGTAGGCGAGCCGGTAGCGCTGCGGGAACCCCTCGGGGTAGACGGAGTTGCCGAGCACCATGCCGAAGTACTCGATGAGCGACTCCGGGTCGGCGTTCGCGACGGCCGCCGCGAACCGGTCGACCTCCGCGTTGTACGCCGCCACCCGGGCGCTGAACCGGTCCCGGTTCTGCCGGTAGGACCGTTCCCGTTCGGCGAGCTGCCGTTGCCGGCGGTTCTCAGCCTCGGCGTGCCGGCGCTTCGCGTCCTCGAACGCCTTCTCCGCGGCCGTGACCTGCTGCTTGTGCCACAGGTCGCCGCCGAGCACCTTCGTCACCCCGCGCGGGGTCGGGGGTGCGAAGCTCTGCCAGTCCGGCGCGGGCAACGGCCGGCCGAGCGGCCCGGGGTCGAACGGCGGGACGGTGATCGGTTTCTTGAACCGGTTGAGGTCGATGTGGTCGTCGACGGCGAGGGTCGAGAGTAGCAGGGTGTCGAGCTCGTCGAGGCGGCTGCGCAGACCGGCGTTGGCGGCGGCGACGTCGGCGGCCCGCGCTTCGGCGTAGAGGCGGCGGCGGTCCCGTTCGTCGGCGGCCGCGGCGGCCTGTTGGGCGGCGGCGATGGCCAGGTCGGCGTTTCGCCGGATCTGGTCGCGTTGCCGGACGACCGCGGCCTGGGCGCGCTGGTCGGCGTGCGCCTGGGTCGCGTGCGACCGCTGCATGTCCCGGATGATCCCCATGTAGACCCCACTGCGTCGGTTGCAATCCCCTCCGCCGTGTATACCTGAGGATCGCTGGCAGCAGCACTTCGGTCACCGCCCGCGTTCGTGACTCACTGTAGACCACGCGGTACGAGTAGTGACCGTCTGTCGTGGACGCTTGGGGACTTGACGTGGCGCGTCCTACAAAGGAGTGTTCGGATGATCGGTCATTTCATGGCTCCGATCATGCGATTGGCAGCAGATCGCGGCGGTGGACGGTGCACTGCCGGAAGATTGGCGCCTGACCACCCTGTCATAACGGTGAGTGACACGTCGTAATGGTCAGGAGCTCGCGATGACTTTCTTGGAGGCGATATGCGGACCCGGCCCGGTGGTGTGCGGTGACGCATGCCCAGGACGCCGATCCCGCGGTGCCCCGAGATTCGGCGGGAGCGCGGGCGGAGCGCCGATGGGGCACCCATCCTGAGATCCCGAAGCCGCGGGCCGCGCAGGCGGGCGCATGGTTCTCGTACGACGCCGCCACCGACGAGGCCACCTGGTCGGCGGAGCTGTCCCGGCTGCTCGGCAGCCCGCTGCCCAGCGGCGGTGAAGGCGGCCGGGCGCTGATGCTGGGCAGCGTCCACCGCGACGACCACGCCAAGGTGCTCAACGCCCTCGCCACCGTCTGGACCAGCCTCGAACCCGTGGTCTCGACGCTGCGGCTGGTCCGCGTGGACGGCAGCTGGTTCGACGTCGACTGCCGGATCGAGGCGGTCACCGGGCCCGAGGGCCTGGCCCGCGGCGTACGCGGCACCGTCCACGACGTGTCCGCCCGGGAACGGGGGCGCCGCGAGGTGGACCGGCTCACCCGGCGCGCCGACACCGTCCAGCCGACGTTCGTGGACCGGGACGCGGGCACGGGCCTGCTGACCCGCGCCCGGTTCGCCGACGAGCTCGACCGGGAGCTGCGCCGCGGCCCCGGCGCCGTCGTGGTCCTCCGGGTCGAGCCGGAGCCGCGCTCCGGTCGTCGCCGCGAGCACACCGCGGAGCTGCTGCACCGGGCCGCCCGGCTGATCGAGACCGTCGCCGGGCCCGGCGACCACGTGGGCCGGGTCGGACCCACCGAGATCGGCGTACTGCTGCCCGGCCGCTCGTGGGCCATCGCGCGGCGGCTCGCCGACCTCTTCGTGGAGGCGCTGCGCGCCCACCCCTTCGTCCTGCCGGACGGCTGGCTGCGCGCCCAGGCGTACGCGGGTCTGGTGCGGTACCGGCCGGGGGAACCGGCGGGCAGCCACGAGCTGCTGATCGATGCCGAGCAGGCCTGGCGGCAGGCCCGCGAGGCCGGGCGCGCCGTCATCCAGATCGCCCGGCCGGTGGGCGCCCGGCAACGCAAGGGCTCGTACCGGGACCGGGTCGTGGAGGCGCTGGGCACGGACGCGTTCACGCTCTTCGCCCAGCCGATCCTCGAGTTGCAGTCGAACGTGGTCACCCGGTACGAGCTGCTGTTGCGGGTGGTGGACGAGGTGGACGGGCCGTACTCGCCGATCGCCGTCCTCGACACCGCCGAACGCCTCGACGCGATCTTCGACATCGACCTGTGGGTGGTCGAGCGGGCCATGCAGCTGGCCGCCGAGTACCCGGACCGCGAGCTGCAGGTCAACCTCTCCGGCCGGTCGCTGGGCGACCCACGGCTCACCGACGAGGTGGATCGGCTGCTCATCGCGTACGCGGTGGATCCGGAACGGATCACGTTCGAGATCACCGAGACGGCGCTGATCGGTAACCTGAGCGAGGCGCGGCGTTTCACCGACCGCGTGCACGACCTCGGCTGCCAGCTGGCCCTCGACGACTTCGGTTCCGGCTACGCCTCGTTTCGTTACTTGAAGCAGTTCCCGATCGACCTCGTCAAGATCGACGGCGAGTACGTCGCCGAGCTCGCCCACAACCCGCAGGATCAGGTCCTCGTCCGGGCCCTCGTCCAGGTCTGCCAGGCGTACGGGATCCACACGGTCGCCGAGTTCGTGCAGGACGAGCGGACGCTGCGGCTGCTGCGCGAGTTCGGCGTCGACTACGCCCAGGGATACCTGATCGGCCGGCCCGAGCCGGCCGCCTCGCTGCTTCGTCGCTGACGAACGTGGGTATCAGCCCGGCATGGAATATTGGACGATCGCCACCGAGGCCGAGAGGAACCCGGACTTCCGCCGGGTCCTGTGGACCGGCAAGCACACCCAGCTCGTCGTCATGACCATTCCGCCGGGCGGCGAGATCGGCGAGGAGGTCCACCAGGTGGACCAGATCCTCACCTTCGTCAGCGGCCTGGCCGAGGCGCAGGTCGGTGGGCAGAGCCGGAGCATCGCCCAGGGTGACCTTGTCGTCATACCGGCCGGGACGAGGCACAACTTCCTCAACGCCGGCCCGAACCCGCTGGTCCTCTATACGGTCTACGGCCCGCCGGAGCACGCCGACGGTGCCGTGCACAGCACCAGGCAGGAGGCGGACGCCGCGGAGAGGACCGGCAGGGACGAACCGCCGACTTCATGATCTGACGTTTCCGTCTGACGGGGTGGCCCGTCCCGCCCCGTCCCGGCGTGGGAGGGTGCCGTCGTCATATAACTTGCCCTGCATGGACGAGCAACGTTGGCTGGGCGACACCGAACAGCAGACCTGGCGCAAACTCATCGCGGTGCTCACCCGGCTGCCTGCCTGCCTGGAGGCGCAGCTGCAGCGCGACGCGGGCCTGACCCACATGGGCTACCTCGTGCTCGCCCTCCTGTCCGAGCATCCCGAACGCACCCTGCCGATGAGCCGGCTCGCCGCCGAGGCGAGCGCGTCGCTGTCCCGGCTGTCGCACGTGGTGGCCCGGCTGGAGAGCCAGGGCTGGGTACGCCGCGAGCGCTCCGCGGGCGACGGGCGCGTCCAGCTCGCCGTCCTCACCGACGCCGGGATGGCGAAGGTCGTGGAGGCGGCGCCCGGCCACGTCCGTGAGGTCCAGCGGCTCGTGTTCGAGGCACTCGACGCGAGGCAGGTCCAGCAGCTCGACGCCCTCCTCGACGACCTGCTGCGAGTCGTACGCCCCGCGAACCCGGGCTGACGACCACGACGATCACGTACCCGGGCGTCCCCGTCAGGCCGCGCGGGTCAGGAGGGCGGCGCTGCGGTCGGCGAGCAGGTCGAGCGAGAGCGCCGCCGTCCAGCTGAACTCGGGGGCGCCGATGCCCTCCCCGGTGACCGGGTGGAAGTACTCGTAGTGGCCGTTGTGGCCGACCAGGCGCAGCATCGCCGATCGCAGCTCGTCGGCCTCGCGTTCGTACCCGTGCACCTGCATGCCGCGGCGCAGCAACCAGTTGATGTTGATCCAGGTCGGCCCGCGCCAGTACCGGTTGCCGTCGAAGTCGTCCGCCGTCCGGTCGTAGCTCGGCACCGGCACTCCGGTCGAGGCCGGCAACCCGAACCGCTCCGACGCGGCCTCGTCCATGATCGCCGCCGCCTGCTCCGACGGCAGGCCGGGCAGCAGCAACGGCATCAGACCACTCACACACCGCACCGGGCTGAACGCCCCGGTACGCACGTCGCGTACCCGGAAGGTCCGGGTTCTGGAGTCCCACAACCGCGACACGACCGCTGCCGTGATCCGCCGGGCGCGCTGCCGGTGCGGCTCCGGATCGGCCCCCACCACGTCGGCGATCTTGGCGAGCGCCAGTTCGGCGGCCCCGGTGACGGCGTTGAAGGACGGGCACTCCACCACGAACGGATGCCACGCCGCTACATGGTCGTCGCGGTAACCCCTGGCCCGGTACGACTGCGCCAGAGCGATGTGGCGGGCGTCATCGACGTCCGTCGGGCGGTGGGTCGCGTCCGCGACGTACACGTCCCGTCGCCGGTAACGCTCCAGAAGGCCGAGATCAGCGGGTACGGCGGACAGCGCCGCATCCCACGACGGCGAGTTGTCGAGCCCCGACTCCCACGGATGCAGGATGCTCACCAGCCCATGCCCGCCGGCGTCGCGGGCGCCGAGCAGGTAATCCTGCTGCGCCACCAGCCGCGGATACAACCAGCCCAGCTCACGCCATGCCGTGGACGCGGCCTGCGCCCCGTGCGCGGTGGCCCGCCGGAACACCTCCCATGCCGCGACGGCGTGCATCGGCGGCTGCACCAGCCCGGTGCTGTGCCGCCCGGGTACGTCCCAGAACGCAGTCCCGGGAGAATGGTCGCCCTCGTCCACCGGCGGGTCGAACACGATGTGCGGCACCCGCCCGTCCTCCCACTGCGCCGCGAACAGATGGTGCAGGTCGTCCCACGCCCGCTGCGGGTTCGTATAGGCAAGGCCGATCGCGGTGAAGGCGGCGTCCCAGCTCCCTTGGTGGGGGGACAGGTGGCGGGACGGAACCATGTGGTCCTTGATCCAGTTGCCGTCGAGGACGGCGGCGGCGGAGCGCCAGAGTTCAGCGGACATGTCCGGGGATGACGTCGTGGTGGGGGAGCTGAGCATCTGTACAGACCCTTTCCGCAAAGAACCGGACCAAGACATCAATCGGACGTACCCGCCCCGGACCAAGCGAAAATCCCGGACATTGCCGCAGTACGGTTCCCGCTCGTGCCCGGACGTTCCCGTCACCCGTCCGTGACGCCGATCTCACTCATCAGGAGTCGCCCGGATGTCACGCGGCCAGCGACCGCCAGAGCCTGGTCCGCTCGCCGGCCCGGTACGGCGAGTCCAGCCGCTTCGCCACGACCCCCGGCAGCCCCTGTGCCCGGGCCGCCTCGAGCACATCACCGCCGCCTCCGGTGAACGAGGGTGCCGTCTGCCAGTGCGGACCGGCGAACACGAGCCCGTCCAGCAGTTCGCGCCGTTGCGCGTACGTCAGCCCCACGGTGGAACGTCCTTCGAGCCACAGCAGGTCGTACGCCAGGTACTGCACCGGGTACGCCTCAGCGGCCCGCCGGAATGCGGCGGTGCCCGGCTTGTGTCGCTGCCGGACGGCGAGCGCCTCAGCGTCGGGCAGGCCCCCGTCGAACGCCACGACCTCGCCGTCCAGCACCACCTCGGTCGGGGCCAGTGCCTCGGCGAACCCGCGCAGCTCGGGGAAGCTTCCGGTGTCGACGCGCAGTCTGCCGCCGGACACCCACGCGATCGAACGCAGGCCACGCCAGTCGAGTTCGTAACCCCACGACTCGTCGTCGGCGGGGAGTCTCGCCGCGGGGGTGGCGAGCATCGGTTCGAGGGTCTGCGGCAGCGGTTCCCATCCGGGCGGGGGCGGATCCATCCGGCGGACCATCCAGTCGCGACCGTCGGTCTGGAAGAAGACGTACCGGCCGGAGGTTCGCAGGCCGGTGAACGTCACGCCGATCTCGTCCGGGCGCCACTTGTCGGCGACGTACGTGCCGCGGTCGTGGATCTTCATCGTGCCGCCGCCGTACTCGCCGGCCGGGATCTCCCCCGAGAAGTCGAGATACTCCAGCGGGTGGTCCTCGGTGTGTTTGGCCAGGTGGTTACGGGTCTTGTCGCGGGGCAGCCCGCGCGGGACGGCGTACGAGACGAGCACGCCGTCGTGTTCGAGGCGGACATCCCAGTGCAGGCTGCGGGCGTGATGCTGCTGGATGACGAACCGCTGCCCGGGCTCACCCACTGGCGGCTGATCCGGCACCGGCTCGGGCGTACGGGCGGCGTCGCGCTTGCGGCGGTATTCGTCGAGGCGGTCCATGGTTCTGTCGTACCCCGGTGGGAGGGTGGACGCTCGTCGTCACGGTGCCGGTCAGGTGGGCAGCGGGGTGTGGAGGTCGACGCCGTGGCCGTCCGGAGGTCTGACGGAATCGGTCATGCGGGCAGGAAGTTCCCCTTCCGCCCCTCGGTGGCGGCTAGTAGTGTCGTCACTTCGACGCGTGTCCACCCCTCGGAGGCGTTGCCGACATGTCCGGTTCCACCCCTCGTATCCTTGTCGTCGGTGCAGGCATCGCGGGTCTGGCCGTTGCGCGTGCGCTGCGCGTGGCCGGGTTCCGGCCCGATGTCGTCGATGAGTTGTCCGCCGGTGTCGTGCCCGCGGCGGGCATCTTCCTGCCCGGTAATGCGAGCCGCGCACTACGCGCTCTGGGACTCGACGTGCCGATGCGACCGCTCGGCGACCTCATTTTCCGGCAGGTCTTCTGTGACAGCGACGGCGTCCAGCTGTGCGAGATCGACATCGCCGCGTTGTGGGCGGGCGTCGGTGAGTCCCGCGCGCTGGGCCGGGCGGACCTGCAGCGGGTGCTGCTGACGGCGGTCGGCGGCGAAGTGCGTTACGAGACGGCTGTTCGCGGGCTCGACGTGGGCGACAGCACCGTCAAGGTGGAGTTCGGTGACGGCAGCCGCGCCGCGTACGACATCGTGGTCGGCGCCGACGGGCGGCGTTCGGCCGTGCGGAGTCTGGCCGGGTTGGGCGGGCCGGCCGAGCCGACCGGCCAGACGGTCTTCCGCAGTGTGGTCACGGGCGGCCCGCCGGTTGCCGACTGGACCGCCCTGCTCGGGCGTCGGCGCGGCTTCGTCGTGATGCCGATGGGCGGCGGCCGGCTGTACTGCTGTGCCGACGAGCCGTCCGCCGGGCCGCCCGCCGATCCGAAGGAGCGCCTGCGGGAGTTGTTCGCCGACTTCGGGGGCCCCGTGCCGGCGGTCCTCGAGGCGATCGCGAAGGTGCAGGTGGCGCACACCGACGAGGTGGTGCTGGACACGTGGTCGCGCGGACCGGTCGTGCTGGTCGGCGACGCCGCGCACGCGACCTCGCCGACCTTGTCGCAGGGCGCGGCGATGGCGTTCGAGGACGCTATCGTGCTCGCCGAGGTCCTGCGCGGCGCGACGGACATCCCCGCGGCCCTGGCGGAGTACGAGCGCCGCCGTCGGCCTCGGACCGAATGGGTGCACAAGCGGACCAGGGACCATGACCGGACCCGCGACGTACCCGGCATACTGAGGGATCCGCTGTTGCGCCGCCGCGGTGAGCGGATCCTGGGCGACCGCTACCGCGGGCTTGTCGAACCGCTCTGAACTCCGCCGGGGCTTTTGGTCACCCGCCGCCCGGTGACCTCCGGCGGAGGATTATTCTGCGTGCGAGGTACGCCTGTTAGTCATCGGGGCATACCGAGAGGGACGAAACGAGACACCGGAGGGCACTCGTGACGACAGTCGCGCCCAAGCCGATCGTGACCCGGCCGTATCCGGTCCGGACGCAGGTCAGGGGTTCCGCCCTCGCTCGCCTGCTGCGCACCACAGACGCCAAACAGATCGGGATCATGTACCTGGTCACGAGCATGGTGTTCTTCATGCTCGGCGGTCTGATGGCGTTGCTCATGCGCGCCGAGCTGGCCCGGCCGGGGATGCAGCTCCTCTCGCCGGAGCAGTACAACCAGCTGTTCACCATGCACGGCACGGTCATGCTGCTGTTCTTCGCGACGCCGATCGTCTTCGCGTTCGCCAACTACATCGTGCCGATCCAGATCGGCGCGCCGGACGTGTCGTTCCCGCGGCTGAACAGCTTCGCGTACTGGCTGTACCTGTTCGGCGGCGTCATCGCGATCTCGGGCTTCTTCACCCCGGGCGGCGCGGCCGACTTCGGCTGGACGGCGTACACGCCACTCAGTGACGACCTGCACTCGCCCGGCGTCGGCGGCAACATGTGGGTCGTCGGCCTGGCGATCTCCGGGCTCGGCACGATCCTCGGTGCCGTCAACATGATCACCACGATCCTGACGCTGCGCGCGCCCGGCATGACGATGTTCCGGATGCCGGTGATGACCTGGAACATCCTCGTCACCAGCCTCCTGGTCATCATGGTGTTCCCGTTCCTCGCCGCCGCGCTCTTCGCGCTCGCCGCCGACCGGATCCTCGGGGCCCACGTCTTCGACGTCGCCACCGGCGGGCCGATCCTCTGGCAGCACCTCTTCTGGTTCTTCGGCCATCCCGAGGTGTACGTCGTCGCGCTGCCGTTCTTCGGCATCATCACCGAGGTCATCCCGGTCTTCAGCCGCAA